>NZ_JBWKIQ010000017.1:0-155609 GCF_056432645.1 Streptomyces sp. NPDC045021 | reverse complement strand
CGGTTACATTCCGAACCCGGAAGCTAAGCCTTTCAGCGCCGATGGTACTGCAGGGGGGACCCTGTGGGAGAGTAGGACGCCGCCGAACAATCATTAGCCTCAGGCCCGAGATCTCTGATCTCGGGCCTGAGGTTTTTTTGCGTTGCGATGCTGCCCGGACGGCTGACACGATCGCCGTATGGGATACGAGATACGTGCCACCAAGCCGCACGAGTGGCAGCAGCGGAAGCAGCTGAGGCTGGCCGCGCTTCTGGATCCGGCGAGCAGCGTGGCCTTCGTCAACACCTACGAGACGGAAGCGGCCTTCCCCGAGGAGACGTGGCAGCGCAGAGGGACCACCCCGGGATTCGTGGCCGTCAACGAGGCCGGCGAGTGGGTGGGTTCCGCAACGGTGCTGGTGGAGGTGGGAGCCGCGTTCCCCGTTCCGCAGACCCACATCGTCGGCGTCTACATGGCGCCGGAAGGCCGCGGCAACGGGCTGTCCGAGAGGATGCTGCAGGCCGCGATCGACTGGTCCTGGGAGCTGCCCGAGAAGATCGGCCGCGTTCGGCTGTGGGTGCACGAGGACAACGCGCGGGCGCAGGCGTTCTACACGCGGCTGGGGTTCACCAGGACTGGCGAGACGATGGCGTTCCCGCTGGACGAGTCGCAGACCGAGTACGAGATGGAGCTCCCGCGTCCCTCCTGACCAGCTCCTGAACACCCACCACCTCCTGAACACCCACCACCTCCTGAACACCCCTCCTGAGCATCGGCATCCGCCTGAGCCCCCCGCACCCCGGGTCTACGCGATGCGCTCCAGGTCGGCCGCGCTGACCTCGCCCAACAGACGCTCGCCCCGGGTCCAACGCCGTACCTCGTCGACGGCGTAGGCGCCGAGCCGGCGGACCTCGCTGCCCTGGCAGCCGGCGATGTGCGGAGTGACCAGGACGTTGGGGAGGCCGAACAGCGGATGACCGTGGGGGAGCGGCTCCGGATCTGAGACGTCCAGGTAGGCGTCGAGACGGCCGGTGGAGCATTCGCGGACGAGGGCGTCCGTGTCGATGAGCCGGCCGCGGGCAGTGTTGATGAGCGCGGCACCGTCGCGGAGCAGGGCCAGTCGGCGGGCATCCAGCAGATGGTGCGTCTCGGGCAGGTCGGGGGCGTGGACGGTGACGATGTCGGAGGACCGGCACAGCTCGTCCAACTCCACCCGCTCGACTCCCAGTTCAGCTGCTCGTTCCACGGAGACGTAGGGATCGGCGAGCAGGATGCGGTAGTCGGCGCTCGCGGTCGTGAGACGGTCGATGATCCCGCGGCCGATACGGGACGCCCCGATGACGCCGATGGTCGCCCCGTCCCCGCCCTGGCGCTCGCCGAAGCCGGGCAGGTCGCCGCCGGCGTACTGGGCGGCGGTCCTGAGGGTGCGGCGGGCGGCCAGCACGATGGTGGCCAGGGTGAACTCGATGACGGGGCCCGCGTTGGCGTCGGCCGCGGAGGAGACGGAGATTCCGCGTCCCCAGACGGCCGGGTGCACATGGTGTTTCACGGTGCCTGCGGCGTGGACGACGGCGCTCAGCCGGGGTGCGGCGGCCAGGGTGTCGGGGCCGATGAGCGGGCAGCCCCAGCTGGTGATCAGCAGGTCCGCGGTGCGTAGCGCGGACCGGGCCGCGAGGGTGTCGAAACCGCTGGTGATGACGTCGGGATGGAGCTGTACGCAGCTCTCGAGCCTGGCCCGCAGATCGGCGGGGAGTACCGCGTCGACCACGTCCGCGCGCATGGCCAGGACTGCGGTCGGTCGGTCCGCCATGAGAACCCCCACGATGTAAACGGTTACTTGATGTTGATCGGAGGCTAGGGCTGCCAGCCCTCCAGGTCAAGAAGGACACAGGCTCAGGGTCTTGACCTCACGTAGTAACCGGTTTAGTTTCCTCCCACCTTGACCGTCAGGGAGGACGCGATGGCGATAGCCAACCAGGGCGCCACCGGCCGCAGCCATGCGGTCGCAGCGCCCGTCGGACAGCAGGAACGGGAAGGGCCGGTGCGAGAACCGGGCGGGCCGCCCCGCAAGGACTCGCGGTGGAAGCGGTTTCGCAAGGACCGGGTCCTGCTGCTGCTCATGCTGCCGGGGCTGGGGTACTTCCTGCTGTTCCACTACGGCGCGATGGCCGGCAACGTCATCGCGTTCAAGGATTACGTGCCCTTCGACGGGCTCTGGGCCAGCCAGTGGATCGGGCTGGAGAACTTCCAGCGGATGTTCGAGGACACCGACTTCTGGGCGTCCGTTGTCAACACCCTGTGGATAGCGCTGCTGCAGCTGACGTTCTACTTCCCCGTCCCGCTCGCGCTCGCCATGCTCCTGCACAGCCTGACGAGGGACAGCGTCCGGCGCTTCGTGCAGAGCGTCGCGTATCTCCCGCACTTCCTGTCCTGGGTCATCGTCGTCGCGCTCTTCCAGCAACTGCTGGGCGACACCGGCCTGCTGAACAGCGCGCTCGGCGATGCCGGGCTGCACAGCGTCGACATCATCGGGAACCCCGACGCGTTCAAGCCGCTGGTGGTGGCACAGGTGATCTGGAAGGACGCCGGCTGGGGGACGATCATCTTCCTCGCCGCGCTCGCCCAGGTCGACGAGCAGCAGTACGAGGCGGCCGCGATCGACGGCGCCGGGCCGTGGCGGCGCTTCTGGCACGTCACGCTGCCCGCCGTGCGACCGATCGTCGTACTGCTGCTGATCATGCGGCTCGGCGACGTGCTGTCCGTCGGGTTCGAGCAGATGCTGCTGCAGCGCCCGGCGGTGGGGCCGGAAGCGGCGGAGATCATCGACACCTTCGTCTACTACAAGGGCATCATCGGCGGCGACTTCGGGTTCGCCGCGGCGGCGGGGCTGTTCAAGGGCCTGGTCGGCGCCGCGCTGGTCTACACGGCGAACAAGATCGCTCATCGTCTCGGGGAGCAGGGGGTGTACCGATGAGCGCCGTCCGCCCCAGTTGGATGGAGAGGCCGCGGCCGGTCACGCGGGCGGCGAAGGCCGTGGCGCTGACGGCGGTCGTGGCGCTGGTCCTCGTCCCGTTCCTGATCATCGTCTCGACCAGCCTGGCCTCCAATCAGGAGGTCGTGGACAACGGCGGCTGGGTGCTGTGGCCGCAGCACCCGACCCTGCGCGCCTACCACCAGATCTTCGACGGCGGGATCGTCGGGCACGCGCTGATGGTGAGCGCCGGGGTGACGGTCGTCGGTACGGCGGTGAGCCTGGCGTGCACGATCGGACTCGCCTACGCGCTGAGCCGCCCGGGTGTCTTCGGCGGTCGCCCGGTGCTGCTGCTGATCCTCTTCACGTTCCTCTTCCCGCCCGGCATGATCCCCGGCTTCCTGCTGGTCAAGGGGCTGGGAATGCTCGACAGCTACTCCTCGCTCGTCGCTCCCGTACTGATCAACGTCTTCAACCTGATCGTGCTGCGCGGCTTCTTCCAGTCGGTGCCCGAGGAGCTGTACGAGGCGGCCCGGCTCGACGGCGCGGGCGACTGGATGGTGCTGCGGAAGATCGTCCTGCCGCTCTCCAAGGCGGCCCTGGCCGTCGTGGGGCTCTTCTACGCGGTCTCGTACTGGAACGCCTGGTTCTACGCGTCCATCTATCTCAACTCCGACCACTGGCCGCTGCAGCAGGTCCTGCGGACCTATGTGATCAACGGTGCGCAGATCGCCGACACCGGGGTGAGCGAGGCGGGCATGGTCTCCGCGCCGCAGACGATCCAGATGGCCGTGCTGGTGGTGGCCACCGTGCCGATCCTCATCGTCTACCCCTTCCTGCAGAAGTACTTCACCAAGGGCGTGCTCACCGGCGCCATCAAGAGCTGAGCTCCTCGTCTTCCCTCCGAAAGGACACCTCCGTTGAGTTCCTCGTCGTACTCGCGGCGTACCCTGCTGCGCTCGATCGCTGCCGGTGGCGCTGCCCTCGCTCTCCCGTCCGTACTCACCGCCTGTTCGTCCTCGTCCTCCAGCGGGCACGACGTCTCCAACGCGGGCAAGAAGCTGGTCGGCTGGCCGACGCATCTGCCCTTCCAGGGCCCGGCGCCGGACTTGCCGGGTTCGGCCAACGGGGTGCAGGCCGGATTCACCTCCTACCCGAAGAACCTGGTGCAGGCGGTCGCCGCCAAGCCGGGTGACGGCAGCACGATCAAGGTGCTGACCATCACGTACGGGACGCCGCCCAAGGCGGCCGCGCAGAACAAGTTCTGGACGGCGGTCAACGAGGCGCTCGGGGTGAAGATCGAGTACACCGTCGTCCCGGACTCGGACTACCCCAACAAGATGGCGACGCTGATGGCCGGCGACGACCTGCCGGACATCATCAACATCGGCGGCGGGTACGTGCTGCCGCGCGAGGCCGAGTTCGTGCAGGCCAAGTGCGCGGACCTGTCGGAGTTCCTGTCGGGCGACGCCGTCAAGCAGTACCCGAACCTGGCGAACATCCCCACGTACGCCTGGCAGGACATGGGCCGCATCGGCGGCCGGATCTTCGGGGTGCCGGTGGAGCGCTCCAAGCCGGGCAACCAGCTGTGGATCAACAAGGACCTGTTCGGCGGGGCCGGGATGAAGGACGGCTGGACGGCGGACGACTTCCTGGCCGTGGCGAAGGGCGCGACCAAAGGCAGGACGTACGCGCTGGGCGCCTCGCAGCAGAGCGTCTTCGGGATCAACGTGCACACGATGGCGTTCGGGGCGCCGTACGAGTGGAAGGTGGAGGGCGGCACCTTCACCGACGCGTACGCCACCCCCGAATTCCGGGCGGCCATCGAGTACATGGCGAAGCTGCGGGCGGCGGGCGTGTACGAGCCGAACGCCTCGGCGACCTCGCAGGTGGACCTCAAGACGCAGTTCTACAACGGCACCGTCGGCTCGATGACGGACGGCTTCGGCGCGCTGATCAGCAACGTCCAGGGCATCAAGGGGAAGTTCGACCTGGACGTGGCGCTGCCGTACAGCGCGAGCGGCTCGGGCGGCGCGAAGCCGGCGATCCAGCAGGCGCGCAACATCTTCGGCTACACGGTGCTGAAGCAGGCGTCGAACGACCGGATCAAGCTCATGCTGCGGGTGCTGGACTACCTCGCTTCGCCGTTCGGCAGCAAGGAGTACGAGCTGCTGCACTTCGGCATCGAGGGCACCCACTTCAGCCGCGGCGCCGACGGGTCGCCGAAGCTGAACGACCTGGGCCTGCTGGAGGGCAACACCAACCTGCCGTTCAAGTACCTCTGCGACGCGCCGCAGGTGCTCTTCATCCCCGGACAGCCGGAGGCGGTGCGGATCAACCACGCGTGGCAGGTCAAGGCCGTGCCGTTGATGGTCCGCAATCCGCGCTTCGGGCTGCAGTCGGCGACGCTGAGCCGGGTAGGTGCCAATATCGACCAGTATCTGAAGGACAGCGTGATGAGCATCGTGGCCGGGCGGAAGTCGATCGGCGAATGGGATGCGGTGGTCAAGAAGATGCGCAACGACGGCCGCGCGAAGATGGCCGACGAGTTGGCGAGGGACTACGCCGCCAACAACTGAGGGCGCGTGGATCCGCTGTGCGGATCAGTGGGTGTGGAGGGCGCTGCCGCCGGGCGTGGCACGGTTACGCTGGGCGGCAGCGCGGGGCGGGGGCGCACGGAATCGGACGGCGGGCATGCGGGCATGACGGAAGCAGCATCACGGGCCGGCGGTCAGCGTCGGGTCACCATCCGGGACGTCGCCGAGCGGGCGGGCGTGTCGGTCGCGACGGTCTCGCGGGTTCTGGCGGGGAACTACCCGACGTCCGCCGCGGCGCGCGCGAAGGTGCTGCGGGCGGTCAAGGACCTGGACTATGTCATCGACGCGCGGGCGCGGGCGCTGGCGGGGACCGGTCCCAAGACCGTCGCGGTCATCGTGCAGGCCGTCGACAGCCCGTTCTACGCCGAGGTCGCCCAGGGCGTCGAGCAGGAGGCGGCGGCCCGCGGCCGGCTCTGCCTGGTGTGCAGCCACGGCGGGGACATCGCGCGGGAGCTGGCGCTCGTCCAGATGATGCGCGAGCAGCGCGCCGAGGTGGTGGTGCTGGTCGGCGGCGCCGTCGAGGACGAGCCGTACCGCGCCCGGCTGAACGAGTACGCGCACGCGCTGTCGGCGGCCGGGTCCCGGCTGGTGCTGTGCGGCCGTCCGGCGCCCACGCCCGACATGCCGGTGCTCGTCGTCGAATACGACAACGAGGCGGGCGCCTACGCGATCACCAGCCATCTGCTGTCGGCCGGGCATCGGCGGATCCTGTTCCTCGGCCGGATCCCCGGCCACAGCACGTTCGAGCCGCGCCTCGCTGGATACCGGCGCGCGCTCGCCGACCACGGTCTGGAACCGGAGCCGGCGCAGATCTCCGGATCGGGCCTGGGGCGGGACAACGCCTACACGGCGGTGCGGGCGATGCTCGCGGCGTCCGGCGGCAGGCCGGAGTTCACGGCGATCTTCGCGGGTGACGACCTGGTCGCGGCCGGTGCGATGTCCGCGCTGCGGGACGCGGGGCTGCGGACCCCAGAGGACGTGTCGGTCGTCGGCTACAACAACGAGCGATTCGCGCAGGACCTCAACCCGCCGCTGACGACCGTGCACATCCCGTCGTACGAGCTGGGCCGCGAGGCGGTCAGGATCGCGCTGTCCGAGGACGTGTCGGCCGGGCCCGCGCAGCGCCGCCATCTGCTCGGCACGCACATCGTGGTGCGCGATTCGGTGGGGCGGGCGCCGCGGGGGTGATCGCCCTGCCGGGCGGTCCTGTTGTGGTGGTGCGGGCCCGGATGCTCGCGCCTGGGGCCGGGGGCCTCAGCCGAGCCGGACCGCGTCCGGGATCTCGTCGGCGACCATGCCGCCGGTGTCGCCCAACGAGAGCCGCACATCCGCCTGTTGCCACAGCGCCGTCCGCCAGCGGTCCCTGGCCTGCTCCGGCGACCGGAACACCGCGAGCACCGGGAGCCCGTCGGCCCGGCCGGTGGCCAACAACCCGGGCAGCTCCGGGATCGGAGCCAGCGCCGCGATGTCGTCGAGGACCAGCGTGGTTGGTGGGTCGAGCCGACCGGCAGATGACCTCGCAGCCATGGACCGGCCGTGCTCGACCACGCTCGATACGAGTGCTGTCAGCAGTGGCATCGCACCCGGGCGGGCTCGTGGATCCTCGATCGCTTCACCCACCACGTAGAGCGTTCCCCGCTCGGAGACGAACGACTCCCAATCCGGTGCACCGGCTCGACCGGGATTGCAGGCGTCCCTGATATGGATCGAGTTGAGGCACTCCAGCCCCCGGTGTATCAGCGCCTGCGCGGCATCCCGGCGCTCCGGGTGGGCGTGGAGTATCGACTCCAACTCGCCGCTCCACCCGGGCGCGGCCGTCCGCGCCGTACGCAGGATCCGTACCGCCTCGCCGCCGGCCGCCCCGCCCGCCGCCCAGCGGTGCACCTGACGGAACGGCAGACCGTCGACGGCGGCCGCGTGCAGCCAGCAGCGCAGCAGCGTCTCCGCCGCCGCGAACGTCAGGGAGTCCAGGCTGCTCGTCGGCCGCAGCGGCGCGAGCAGCGCCGCGGCGCGGGTCGCGGCCTTCGGCGCGTCCTCGCAGCCGGTGTGCGGCGCCCAACGCAGCCGTCCCGGAAGGTCGATCAGATGCGCGGGGTCGTAGACGGCGATCGGACCCAGCTTGCTGCGGTTGCCGACGGTCCTGCGGTACGTCTCCGCGTCGGCGGTCGTGACGATCACCGCGCCCGCGGCGTTCAGGATCGCGGGCTCCACGGCCCGCTTGGCCTTGTCGCCGCGCGGTGACGCGAACAGGGCGTACGTACGGGTCAGTTCACCGCCGGTGAGTGGGTCGGCCGCGGGCGGGGCGAGCGGCGGTATCCCGTGTCCCGTGGCGACGGCGGCGTCCTGCGGTACGGGGACCCCGTGGCCGGCCGGTACGGGGGCGAACTCCGCGTGGACCGGGGTGCCGTGGCCGTGTGGCTCCGTGGGAATGTCGGCGGCCGGTTGTGCTTCGTACGCAGTGGGTACGGCCGGTGCCGGAGCCGGCTGCCGCTCGGACGGGCGTTCCTGATCGCTTTCGGCCTCGAAGTCGGGCTCGCGACGGCGGGGCGGGGGGACGGCGCCGATGTCCTGGGAGTGCTCCGGCTCGGAGGCGCGGGCGTCTTCGTTGGCGGCGGCAGCCGTCGCCGCGCGGGCCGCGCGGCGGTTGGCGCGGACGACGCGGTAGCGGGTGAGGACGCCGATGAGGAAGACGGTCAGGACGAAGAGGACCATCAACTGGCCGATGAAGATGCCCCAGAAGAGCCCCGAGCCCGGGAGTTCGGGCGGCGGGGACTCCGGCCAGGCGCCCACGACGTCGTGCGGGTCGCCGATGAGGTGGCGCATGGCCAGCGGGGTGCGGGTGAAGTGCACCGCCGTGGGCCACCGGCCGTGGGCGAAGAGCCCCGCGATGCCGGTGGCCGTCCAGACCATGATGGTCATGCCCAGCAGGAAGCCGAGGATCCCGAGGATCAGCCCGTCGGGAACCCCGCCCTCGGTCTGCCGCCGCTCGGCGGCCCCGCGCCGCTCCGCCGCCACGTCAGGCCACCGCGTCGTCGGCCAACTGCTTCGCGAGCGAGACCTCCGCGGCCGCGGCCGCATCGGCCACCGCCTCCGCCTCGACCTGGGCCGTGTGGTCGACGGACGACTGGGTCATCGCGCTGTCGGTGAAGACCAGCGGACGTTCGGACTCGGTGATCAGGTGTTTGACGACCTGGACGTTGCCGTTGACGTCCCAGACCGCGATACCCGGGGTGAGCGTCGGGATGATCTCGACCGCCCACCGGGGCAGCCCGAGGACCAGACCCGTCGCCCGCGCCTCGTCGGCCTTCTGGGCGTAGATCGTGCGCGTGGACGCCATCTTCAGGATCGCGGCGGCCTCCTTGGCGGCGGCGCCGTCCACGACGTCCGACAGGTGGTGGACGACCGCGACGAAGGACAGGCCGAGCCGGCGGCCGAACTTCAGCAGCCGCTGGAAGAGCTGCGCCACGAACGGGCTGTTGATGATGTGCCACGCCTCTTCGACGAGGAAGACGCGCTTGACCCGGTCGGGCCGGATCCAGGTGTGCTCGAGCCACACGCCGACGATGGCCATCAGGATGGGCATGGCGATCGAGTTGCGGTCGATGTGGGAGAGGTCGAAGACGATCAGTGGCGCGTCCAGGTCGATGCCGTTGGTCGTCGGGCCGTCGAACATGCCGCGCAGGTCACCGTCGACCAGCCGGTCCAGCACGAGGGCCACGTCCAGGCCCCACGCCCGGACGTCGTCGACATCGACGTTCATCGCTTCGGCGGAGTCCGGCATGGGATGTCGGAGCCGCTCGACGATATCGGTGAGGATCGGCTGCCGCTCGGTGGTGGTCTCCGTGACGTACGCGTGGGCGACCTTGAGGGCGAAGCCGGAGCGCTCGTCCAGGGCGCGCCCCATCGCGACCTCGATGATCGTGCGGAGCAGCGCGAGCTGCCCGGTCGCGGCGATCGCCGGGTCGAGCGGGTTGAGCTTGATGCCGCCGTTGAGGGCGGCCATCGGGTCCAGCCGGATGGGAGTTATTCCGAGCGCCTTCGCGATCAGGTTCCACTCGCCGACGCCGTCCTCGCCCTGGGCGTCGAGCACGACGACCTGGCGGTCGCGGAAGCGCAGCTGGCGCAGCACGTACGTCTTCTCCAGCGCGGACTTGCCGTTGCCGGACTCGCCGAGCACCAGCCAGTGCGGGGCGGGCAGTTGCTGGCCGTAGAGCTGGAAGGGGTCGTAGATGTAGCCCTTGCCGGAGTACACCTCGCGTCCGATGATCACGCCGGAGTCGCCGAGGCCGGGAGCCGCAGTGGGCAGGTACACGGCCTGCGCCTGTCCGGTGGAGGTGCGGACGGGCAGCCGTGTCGACTCCACCTTCCCGAAGAGGAAGCCGGTGAACGCGTCGGTGAGCGCGGCGAGGGGGTCCAGCATGGGCATGATGGGCCTCCTGTTAGCGGCGGATTCCGGTCGCGAACGGCAGCGTGTTCACGAACGCACGGTGGTGCTCACGGTCGCACCACTCCAGTTTCAGGTACGACTTACCCGCTGACGCGCGGATCGTGCGCTTGTCCCGGGCGAGGGCTTCGGGCGAGCGGGAGGAAACGGTGATGTAGCCGACGAGGTTCACGCCGGCGGCGCCGCTGGCGAGGTCCTCGCCGCGCTGGTCGACGCGCCCGTGGTGGGCGACATCGCGCGGGTCGATCACCCGGTTCATCTTGGCGGCGCGGCTGGCGTCCGCGTCGTCGTTGGTCTTCTCGGTCAGCATCCGTTCGATGGCGACATCGGTCGGTTCGAGGTCCATGCAGACGGCGACCGTGCGGATCACGTCCGGGGTGTGGACGAGCAGCGGGGCGAGGAAGTTGACGCCGACCGGCGTCATCGGCCACTCCTTCACCCAGGCGGTGGAGTGGTGCCAGGGCGCGCGGGTGGACGACTCGCGGGTCTTGGCCTGCAGATACGTCGGTTCCGTCGCATCGAGCTCGGCCGGCCAGGCGTTGCGGCGGGTCATCGCCTGGATGTGGTCGATGGGGTGGTCCGGGTCGTACATCGAGTGGACGAGGGACGACAGCCGGGCCTGGCCGAGGGGCTGGCGTACCCGGATGTCCGCCTCGGCGAGCCGCGCGCAGATGTCGGTCAGCTCGCGGGCCATGACGGCGGCCAGTCCCGCGTCCTTGTCGACCTCGGAGCGGCGGGTGACCGTCGCGCGGGCCAGCGCGTGGCCCTCGGCGGCCAGCTCGCGGGTGAAGTGCATGCAGGCGACGAGATAGGCGCGGTGCTGCTCGGAGGAGGTCGACACCATCGACTGCAGCTGCTCGTAGGAGTCCTTGAGCCATGTCTCGGCCTGCGGGTCGCCGCGCAGCGAGACGTCCTTCGCGTGTGCGTCCGGGTCGGCGGGCAGCGTGCGGGCCAGCATCTGGAGGCGGGTGACGTATCCGTCGCCGTTCGCCACGTGCTTGAGCAGTGTGCCGAACCGTTCCACCAGGGCTTCCTGGTCCTCGCTGTCGCGCAGCCCGACGCCGGGGCCCTCGATCTCGATCGCGGCGGTCACGGTCCTGCGGTCGACGTGCAGCAGCACCGCGATCTCGTCGGGGCCGAACGGCGCGGAGAGCCAGTTGATCCGGCCGATGCCGGGCGGCGGCCCGACCTCGACCTCGCGCCCGTCGAGCCCGATGCCGGCCTCGGTGACCGCGGACCGGTACGCCGGGGAGCGGCGCAGCGTACGGCGGTAGGTGCGGTTGATCTCGAACCAGCGGTAGAACGTGCGGCGCCGGTACGGCATGTAGACGGCGGCGAACGCCAGCAGCGGCCACCCGACGAGGGTCAGGATGCGCAACGGAAGTATCGGCACCAGCAGGCCGCACATCATGCCCAGGAACGCGCCGACGACGATCAGCGCGATCTCCCCGGTCTCCCGGTTCTTGCCGACGATCGCGTTCGGACGGGCCTTGCCGATCAGATACGTGCGGCGCGGCTGGGTGAAGGGCTGGGACGTCACCGGCGATCACCTCCGTGCTTGTTTCCGTTGCCGTTGCTGTTGTTCCCGCGGTCCGGCGTGGTGCGGGGCGCGGGAGCCGCGGGGACGCCGTTCGACCCGCCGCCTCCGCCGCCGCTCGGGCCGGGGTTGCCGTTCCGGCTGCCGTGCGCGGCCACGCCGCCGGACACGGGGTTGGACGGCTGCGAGCCCCCGCTGGTTGCCTGCTCCTGTGGTCCGCCGCGCGCGCTGTGCGTCTTGATGCCCTGCTTCACCAGAGCGGCGGGCGAGGAGATCACGGCGGCGGCCTGGGCGCCGCCGGCTTCCTTGCGGTTGTTCTTCAGGCTCACGACGTCATCGCCGAAACCCGGCACGAAGCGGTAGATCATGAAGCTCGCGAAGATCGCCAGCAGGATGATCGCCAGTCCCGAGACGACGGCGGAGAACGAGTTCGGCCCGTCGGACGCGCTCAGCGCTCCCGCCAGGCCCAGCACGATCACGATCACCGGTTTGACGAGGATCACCGCGATCATGATGCCCGCCCAGCGGCGGACATGGCCCCACATGTTCTTGTCGACCAGCCCGGAGTAGACCGCGGTGCCGAGCAGCGCGCCCACGTAGAGCAGCGCGGCCCTGATCACCAGCTCCAGCCACAGCACGCCGGCGGCCAGCACCGACACCATCGACACGACGATCAGCATGATCGGGCCGCCGCCGATGCCGTTGCCCTTGGCGAGGGCCGCGGAGAAGTTCCCGAAGAACGTGTTGGTGTTCGACGACGTACCTGCCGCGATCACGTCCGTCACCGCGTCCGTCGCCGACACCACCGTGTAGAGCACCAGCGGCGTGAACGCCGAGGCCAGCACCGTCAGCCACAGGAACCCCACGGCCTCCGTCAACGCTTCCGTCAGCGGAACACCGCGCACGGCCCGCTTGGCGACGGCCAGCAGCCAGAGGACGAGGGTGAGGATGGTCGACGCGGCGAACACGACGGCGTACTGGCGCAGGAAGGTGGTGTTGGTGAAGTCCACCTGCGTGGTGGACGTGATCGCCTTGGAGAGCTTGGTGATCACCCAGGAGGCGGCGTCGGCACAGCCCTTCGCGAGCGCGCTGAGGGGGTCGAGGGTGTCGGGGAGGGGGTTGGAGGGACCGCCTCCGCCGCCCTTGCCCTTCTCGCAGTAGTCCTTGGCGGGGCCGATCAGCATGGAGCACGGATCGGTGGACGTGGTGGGTGCGGGGGTGGGCGTGGGCGCCGGGGCGGCGTAGGCGCGGGCGGCCAGGAGGACGATGACCGCCTGAACACCGGCCATTACGGTGATCCGTGAGGCGGTGCGACGGCGCGGGCTACCTGGCATACGTGAAGCCTCCGTACTGCTCGACCGCCTTGGTGATGTCGTCGGCACTTGAGGCGGGCACATCACCGGGGACCGGGGCCGGACCGTCCGTCTGGGAGTCGGAGACCGCCTTCCAGTCGTTGCCCGACCACCGCAGGTTGAAGGTCCAGGTCTGCCAGTTGGTGCGTACCGGGTCGGTGGAGCCCTGCCCGGCCATGCCGATCAGGGCCGTGTACCAGACCGCGATCTTGGCGCTGTCGCCGTTGAACTCCAGCGTCTTGGTGCCCACCGGGATGGTGCGGGAGATGAACGTCATGCCGTTCGGCGCGTCGCCGTTCTTGTTCAGTCCCAGCTTGCCGAGGAAGTCCTTCGAGTAGGCCAGGTCCTGGGCGTTCTTCAGCTTGGCCGCCGCGTCGGCGGTGTAGACGGCATCCACGATCTGATGCCGTCGGTCGGTTTTGAACATCCCGTCACCCCCCAGCGCCACCGCGTAGTTCGCCGCCGCGGACTGCGCCCCCTGCTCCGTCTTCGGGAAGCCCGACGCGATCCCCGCGTTGTTGCCCGTGACCGGTTTTTCGCCCGTCGGGGCGGTGGGGTTCGCGTTGGTGCCCTTGGTGCCGCCGGTGGATGCGCCGTCGGAGGCGGTGTTGCCACCGCCCCGGTTGGCGAGGACGATCACGGCGACAAGGAGGACGACGACGCCGAGGACCGTCACCAGCGCGCGGCTCGGCTTGGTGCGGCGTGTCGCGGCGCCGTGCCCGCCGTGGCCCTCGGGCATGCGGGTGCGCGTCGGTGGGCCGTCCTGGCCGGTATCGCTGCTGGGGTGAGTGGGCATCAGCACGCAGCCTCGGGTGGGGGAGGGGGCCTGGGACGGGCTCCCGGGGACATGGGACAGGCTGGCTCTGGGCTACACGACTACACGGCCATGCCGTAGACGATGGTGAACAGCGTGCCGAGGGATCCGATGATGAACACGCCGGTCAGCCCGGCGATGATCAGACCCTTGCCCTGTTCGGCGCTGAAGGTGTCGCGGAGGGCTGTCGCGCCGATCCGCTGTTTGGCCGCGCCCCAGATCGCGATGGCGAGGCAGAGCAGGATCGCTACCGCCATCACCACTTCGATCATCACGCGTGCTTCGTTCCCCAAGGACCCGAAGGGTCCCCAGTTGGGGGCGATGCCACCGATAATGGTGTTGATGTCGCCCTTTGTGGCTGCCAGGAACATATGGAACTCACCACCCCGCTCGGTCAGTTGGAGCCCTCGCCGGGGCGCAAGGGTCCAGGGTCTATCTTGGCCGATGTGTCAACCGGTTCTTGTCGACTCGGCGACTTTCTCGACGGATCCCCCGTGTGATCCGGACCGCAGCGTCCAGAATGTTGCACGGACCGGTGTTCGATGGGACGTAGACGACTACTCTGTGTATCACGGGCGTCACCGTAGGGCAACGATTGGAACGAAGGCGCGGAGTAATGCTGCGGAAAGTCTGGCGCACTGTCACCACCCGTGCCCCGCGGCCCGGACATCACTCCTGAGAGGGCATGGCTGATGGCGAAGAAGGTCTGGCTCACCGTCACTCTCGGCTTCGGGCTGTGTCTTTCGTTCATGGCGCTGCTGGTGATCGGCACGTTCTCGGCCGCGGCGGGGTTAGCCGGCGGGAACGGCGGGTCGGTCACGCTCGCCAAGGGGGCGGTGCCGGCGATGTACCAGTCGATCGTGCAGAAGTGGGGCAACCTCTGCCCGGAGATCAATCCGGCGCTGCTGGCCGCACAGCTGTACCAGGAGAGCGGCTGGGACCCGCGCGCGCAGAGCGCCGCCGCCGCGCAGGGCATAGCGCAGTTCATCCCGGGCACCTGGGCGTCGCACGGGGTGGACGGGAACGGGGACGGGAAGCGGGATGTGTGGGACCCGCAGGACGCGATCCCGTCGGCCGCCTCGTACGACTGCGAGCTGGCCAAGTACGTGAAGGACGTGCCCGGGGACCACAGCGACAACATGCTCGCGGCGTACAACGCGGGCGCGTACGCGGTGATCCACGCGGGCGGGATCCCGGCGTACCGCGAGACGCAGAACTACGTGAAGACGATCAGGACGTTGGAGAAGAGCTTCGCCGCGCCCGTGGGGCGCGTGGCGCCCTCCCAGCAGGCCGCGGCGGCGATCTACTACGCGCAGAGCAAGCTCGGCACGCCGTACCTGTGGGGCGGCAACGGGACGGCCGACCAGGGCGGGCGGTTCGACTGCTCGGGGCTGACGAAGGCGGCCTACGAATCGGTCGGTATCGAGCTGCCGCGGGTGGCCAACGACCAGTGGAACGCGGGGCCGCATCCCAAGCGGGACGAGCTGCTCCCGGGCGACCTGGTCTTCTTCGCCTACGACCTGACCGATCCCCGGTCGATCCACCACGTCGGACTGTACGTCGGGGGTGGGTACATGATCAACGCCCCGTACACCGGGGCGGTCATCCGCTTCGACAAGATCGACACACCGGACTTCATCGGTGGGACCCGCGTGACGAAGGACGGCGCGCAGGCGCTGCCGACTACGAGCTCCGCGTGAGGCTTTGGCCCTTGGATGCGCTTTCCGATCTCTCTTGGATAACTTCCTGGTGATCATCCGGTAGAGACCGGAACGCTACGTACCGTGTGCGCCGTTGCACAGGGAGAATGGCGAGAAGAAACGGCGTTCATGGCCTGGAGGCCAGCAGCGGGGCCGGAGTATGGATCAGGTAAGGGGCACCACCACATGGCAGAGCACGCGACCGACGGCTCGAACCCCGACCTGGGCCTGCTGCGCGACATCAACGGCCTTGCCAAGGACTCCCCGCACTGGGTAGACCGCGCCGTGGAGTTCATCGGCGAGTACGGGTTGATCGTGCTGATGCTGATGCTGGCCGGCTGGTGCTGGTGGCGGGTCGCGCGGCGCAGCGAGCAGGCGCCCGCCGCGGTCGCCGGGGTGGTGTGGTCCGGCCTGGCGGCCGGGATCGCGCTGCTGCTCAACATCCCGGTGCGCGGACTGGTGGAGCGCCCCCGGCCCTTCGTGGACCATGAGGGGCTCGATGTCCTGATCAGGGGCAAGAGCGACTTCTCGTTCGTGAGCGATCACGCGACGCTCACCATGGCCATGGCCGTCGGGCTGTTCATGGTCAGCCGCAAGGTGGGCCTCGTCGCCATACTGATCGCGCTCGCCGAGGGTTTCTGCCGGGTCTTCATGGGCGTGCACTACCCGACCGACGTGATCGGCGGCTTTGCCCTCGGTACGGCCACGGCGCTGCTGCTCGCGCCGCTCGCGATGGCGCTGCTGACGCCCGTCACGACGGCGATGGCCCGGTCCCGGCTGCGCGGCCTCGTCCGGTCTCCCGCGCGGCGCGGTGGGGCGTACCCGATGCCCACCGCGTACGACAAGGACCTGGCGGCCTGAGGCCGCACGGCTGGGCCTGCCGGCCCCCGCAACGGGTCCGGAGGACCTACAGGGCCTACAGGGCCTGCGGGAAGTCGAAGAGCCGGTCCGGGTCGTACTTCTTCTTCAGCTCCGTCAGACGGGTCGCGGCGCTGCCGTAGTAGGCCTGCCGCCAGTCCTTCAGGGCCGGGTCCGTGTAGTTCTGGTAGGCGGAGCCCGAGGCGTAGCGGCGCATCGCCCCGTAGAGGGTGTCCAGCCAGGTCGTCCGGCTGAGGGCGTCCGAGGCGATGTACTGCGCCAGGAAACGTGAACGGCGGTGGACGAACGCCGTCGCGCCGGGGTCGACCCGGTTCACCGCGCCGCCCAGGGCGGTCAGCGCCACGCTGCCGGTGCCGCCGCCGGAGAGCGAGCCGAGCCGCTCGACCTGTCCGAGCAGGGCCTGGATGCCGGCCGGCGCCAGCGAGTGGTCGTAGAAGTCGGAACGGCCGGTGTACGTCTCGCGGTTCAACCGGCCCTTGGGCTGCAGATGGCACTCGGCGGTGGACAGGCCCGAGCAGCCGGCGTACGAGAACATCGCCTCCATGTACGAGTGCGGGTGCGTCGAGAACGAGGGCGAACCGCCCCCGACGGCCCCGGCGAGCCGGTCAACGGCATTGGCCAGATCGGTCCGCGAGCCGGTCGACAGGGTGGCGAGGGAGACCGTCGGCGAGCCGCCCGCCGGCCCTTCCAGGTGCAGCGCCGACCAGATCTGGTCCGGCTGGTCGGGCCCCCACTCCTGCCAGGCGCGGACGACGGCCGCCGCCCGGCTCCATGGCCAGGTGGCGTACCCGACCACGACGGAGGGCGCGGGATGGGTGGCGAAGCGGAGCTCGGTGACGACGCCGAAGTTGCCGCAGCCGGCGCCGCGCAGCGCCCAGAAGAGGTCGGAGTTGGCGGTCGCGTCGCAGTCGAGCTGTTTGCCGTCCGCGGTGATGATGGTGGCGCCGGTGAGGCTGTCACAGGTCAGACCGTACGAGCGGCTGAGCACGCCATGGCCGCCGCCGAGGGTGAGGCCGGAGACGCCGACCGTGGGGCAGGAGCCGGCGGGGATCGTCCGGCCGTGTTCGCCGAGCCGGGAGTACACCTCGATGAGTTTCGCGCCGGCGCCGACGGTGGCGGCCGTGCCGCTGGTCGCTACGGAGTTGAGCCGGGACACGTCCAGGACGAGGTGGTCCTGGCCGCCGCTGGACCAGCCCGCGTACGAGTGGCCGCCGCTCCTGACCGACAGCCGGACCGACCGGGAGCGGCGGGCGAAGTCCAGGCACTCGCGGATGTCGTCCGGGCCCGAGGCGTAGGCGATGGCGGCGGGACGCAGCCCGTCGAAGCGGGTGTTGTAGAGCCGGCGGGACGTGTCGTACGCGCTGTCGTCCGGGCGGACGAGCGCGCCGGTCAGGCCCTTGGCCAGGGCCGGCCAGTCCGGCGGTGAGCTGGGGGTGGCGGTGGTGGAGCCGGAGCCGCTCGGGGCGGCCGGGGTACGGGTGGGGCTCGGCGGCTTCGCGTCGTCGCCGTGGCTCGCGCCGCAGCCGGCCAGCCACGTCGACGCGGCGACGCCGTATCCGGCGCGGAGCGCATCTCGTCGGTTCACGGCCGCAGCCTCCTGCCCGGGGCCCGCCGTCGGCGGGCGACTGCTCACCCTCCTACCCGCCGCGGGCCGTACGCAAGAGGCGGCCGGTTCGGGAAAGGCGCGAGGGGCGCCGGTCGGGGGAGATCAGGGGCGCGTCAACCGCCCGTGTGGGCCTCGGCGTCCCGGCGGGCGCGGTCGCGGGCGCGGCGGGCGGGGCCCTTCCAGCCGCAGGAGCAGCGGGCGGAGGCGAAGGAGCCCTTGTCGGTGACCGTCGTGTGGTGGGTTGCGGACGGGGCGGCATCGGACTGGATGAGCACACAACCACGGTACGGGACGCGCGGGCGGGTCGTGGAGGGGCTGATTCCACCCGCGTGCGGCCGCCGGCCGCTCCCTCGCGCGCTTCCGCGCGACCGGCGCCTCCCCGTGGTTCGGGGCGGGCGCCGTTACGGGGGCGGGCGGCTCGTCGTTAGTCGGACGAGGCCGGTTGCGGGATTCCCAGGGGGTAGCGGGCGATGGTGATGCAGCGCAGGCGGATGGTGACGGCCGCCGCCGCGGCGGGGTTCGTGTGCGGGGTGGCGGTGCTGACGGGGTGTGCCGGGGACGGCGCGGCCGCCGACGGGCTGGGGGCGGACACCGGCGACTCGGTGCGCCGGGCCGCCGACGCCCTGGTCCGGGCGGGGAGTTCGAAGGTCACCACGTCGATGGAGATGGCGAGCGGCGGGACGCGGGTGATGATCACCGGGGCCGGCGGCTTCGACTACCGCAAGGGCCTCGGCGAGCTGCGGATCACCCTCCCCGAGGACGCGGCCGGAGCCCAGGAGCACCGCCCGGTCACCGAGCTGATGACGCCGGGGTCGCTGTACATGAAGGACCGCGGCGCGGGGGTGCCCGCCGACAAGTGGGTGCGGGTGGACACCACGCAGCTCTCCGACGGCAACCTCGTGACCGGCGGCGCGACCGATCCGCTGGCCGCGGCGGAACTCCTGCGCGGGGCGCAGCAGGTGGAACTGGTCGGGGACGAGACGCTCGGCGGGGTGAAGGTGCGGCACTTCCGGGGTGTGACGGACATCGCGCGCGCGGCCCGCGGTGCCTCGCCGGCCACCCGGCAGCCGCTGGCGGCGGCGGCCAAGGGATTCTCCGTGACGCGGGTGCCGTTCGATGTGTACCTCGACGCGCAGGGGCGGCCGCGCAAGGTCAGCCAGCGCTTCACGTTCAGCAGTGGCGCGAGCGGCGGCGCGAGCAGCGCAACGAGCGGCGCTGCGAGCGGTCGGAGTGGTGCCGGGACCCCGGGCGGCAAGCCCAGTGCGCCGAGCGATGTGACGGTGACATCGACCACGGTGTTCGACGCGTTCGGTCTGCAGGTGAACGTCGTTCTGCCGAAGTCGGCCGATATTTACAACGGGAAGATCGTTACTGCACCTCCGAAATGACGGTGGTCTAAATGGTCCGTCCGTGCCATGCGCGGACCGTGTGCGGGTGCCTACTCTGACCAGTGGCCGATAGAACCGGCCACTGCTCGAGGACGAGGAGGTGGTGCACGTGGCTTTGTCTCGCGAATCGCACATGTCTACGCATAACGGGTCGAGTCAGGACTTCGTGGCCCTCGCGGAGATCGAGCTGTGCGGCGAGCTGATGATTGCGGCTTCCGCCGCCGGTGAGGAGCGGTTGAGCTTCGCCCGGATCGACGAGGTGCTCGAAGTGGACCGGACGACGGAGCTTCAGCCGGTGCGGATTCCCGCGCAGGCGGCCCGGCGCCCGAACTGAACCAGCGCATCACCGCAGCACGGAACCACCGCAGCACCGAACCATCGCAGAACCATCGCAGGAACAGCCGTCCTGGTCGCCGGCCGGGTCCGTGGGAACGCCCGCGGGTCCGGCCGCCGGTCGGGGCTCAGGTGCGCAGCAGCCGGGCTATGGCCGCGGTCGCTTCGGCGACCTTGTCGTCGATCTGGGGCCCGCCCTCGGCGGCGGCAGCGGCGACGCAGTGCCGCAGGTGCTCCTCCAGCAGCTGCAGCGCGAAGGACTGCAGGCCCTTGGTGCTGGCCGAAACCTGTGTGAGGACATCGATGCAATAGACGTCCTCCTCCACCATGCGCTGGAGCCCGCGGATCTGGCCCTCGATCCGGCGCAGGCGCTTGAGGTGGGCGTCCTTGTTGCTGCTGTAGCCGTGCGGGCCCGGCGGGCTGTGCGGTGCCACGGCGCTCGGCGCGGCCTCCGCGGCCTCGTCGGCCTGGCCGGTCTCGGTGGTCGTCATCCCGTTCTCCCTGCCCCGAAAATACCCCTGGTGGGTATATCTTACCGAATCGGTACCTTGTACGACCGGCCCCGGTGAGGGGCAGTCTGTCCGATGGGCGACACTGGGTGACGCCCGTTAGCCGTGGCCGGATGATGCGCCTAGCATCAACGAGACCTGACGAGACCGAATCCGATGCACCCCGAGGACCTCACGTGCGCTTTCGTCTGACCCCCAGGGAGACGAGCTTCTATGACATGTTCGCCGCATCCGCGGACAACATCGTCACAGGTTCGAAGCTCCTCATGGAACTGCTCGGGGCCGATTCGGCCACGCGTATCGAGATCGCCGAACGGATGCGGGCGGCGGAGCACGCGGGGGACGACGCGACCCACGCGATCTTCCACCAGCTGAACTCCTCCTTCATCACGCCGTTCGACCGTGAGGACATCTACAACCTCGCGTCGTGTCTCGACGACATCATGGATTACATGGAAGAAGCCGTCGACCTGGTCGTTCTCTACCAGGTGGACGAGCTGCCGAAGGGTGTCGAGCAGCAGATCGAGGTGCTGGCGCGGGCCGCGGTGCTGACTGCCGAGGCGATGCCCAACCTCCGGACGATGTCGAACCTCACCGAGTACTGGATCGAGATCAACCGGCTGGAGAACCAGGCGGACCAGGTCCACCGCAAGCTGCTCGCGCACCTGTTCAACGGCAAGTACGACGCCATGGACGTGCTGAAGCTCAAGCAGATCGTGGACGTACTGGAAGAGGCCGCGGACGCGTTCGAGCATGTCGCGAACACCGTGGAGACCATCGCGGTCAAGGAGTCCTGACCTTCTGTGGACACCTTTGCACTGATCGTGACCATTGGCGTCGCGCTCGGATTCACCTACACGAACGGGTTCCACGACTCGGCGAACGCCATCGCCACGTCGGTGTCGACGCGCGCGCTGACGCCCAAGGCCGCGCTCGCCATGGCCGCGGTGATGAACCTGGCCGGTGCCTTCCTCGGCAGCGGCGTCGCCAAGACGGTCAGCAAGGGGCTCATCGAGACGCCCCAGGGGAACTCCGGGATGGCCGTCCTGTTCGCGGCCCTGGTGGGCGCGATCGTATGGAACCTGGTCACCTGGTACTTCGGACTACCGTCGAGTTCCAGCCATGCCCTGTTCGGCGGAATGGTCGGCGCGGCCCTCGCGGGCGGCATCACCGTCATCTGGTCGGGTGTGCTCGACAAGGTCGTCATCCCGATGTTCCTGTCGCCGGTGGTCGGCCTGGTGGTCGGTTATCTGGTGATGCTCGCCATCCTGTGGATGTTCCGGAAATCCAACCCGCACAAGGCCAAGCGCGGTTTCCGGATCGCGCAGACGGTCTCGGCGGCGGCGATGGCGCTGGGTCACGGTCTGCAGGACGCGCAGAAGACGATGGGCGTCGTGGTGATGGCCCTGACGATCGCCGATGTGCAGAACGGCGACTCGATCCCGATCTGGGTGAAGTTCGCGTGCGCGGCGACGCTGTCGCTCGGCACCTACGCCGGTGGCTGGCGGATCATGCGGACGCTGGGGCGCCGCATCATCGAGCTGGACCCGCCGCAGGGCTTCGCGGCCGAGACGACCGCCGCCTCGATCCTCTACACGACCTCGTACGTCTTCCAGGCGCCCGTCTCGACGACGCATGTGATCACCTCGGCGATCATGGGTGTCGGCGCGACGAAGCGGGTCAAGGCCGTGCGCTGGGGTGTCGCCAAGAACATCGTGGCGGGCTGGTTCATCACGATGCCGGCGGCGGCCATCGTCGCCGCGGTCGCCTACTGGATCGTCGAGCTGATCTTCTGATCCGCAGGAGCTGAGATCAAAAGGAATGGGCCCGCCCCCCTCACGGGGGCGGGCCCTTCGCCTTGCGGTGGCACCGCCATGCAGCACCGCAGGACGGTTCAGGTGCCGGCCTAGCCGAAGCGGCCGGAGATGTAGTCCTCCGTGGCCTGGACCGACGGGTTGGAGAAGATCCGCTCGGTGTCGTCCAGCTCGATGAGCTTGCCGGGCTGGCCGACGGCCGACAGGTTGAAGAAGGCGGTGCGGTCCGAGACGCGCGCTGCCTGCTGCATGTTGTGCGTCACGATCACGATCGTGAAGCGGGACTTCAACTCGCCGATCAGGTCCTCGATCGCGAGGGTGGAGATCGGGTCGAGCGCCGAGCAGGGCTCGTCCATCAGCAGGACCTGCGGCTCGACCGCGATGGCGCGGGCGATGCAGAGCCGCTGCTGCTGGCCGCCGGACAGGCCCGAGCCGGGCTTGTTCAGCCGGTCCTTGACCTCGTTCCAGAGGTTGGCGCCCTTGAGGGACTTCTCGACGACGTTCTCCAGCTCGCTCTTGCGGCGCATGCCGTTGAGCTTGAGGCCGGCCGCCACGTTGTCGAAGATCGACATCGTGGGGAACGGGTTCGGGCGCTGGAAGACCATGCCGACGGTGCGGCGGACCGCTACCGGGTCGACGCCCGACGCGTAGAGGTTCTCGTCGTCCAGCATGACCTTGCCCTCGACGCGGCCGCCGGGGGTGACCTCGTGCATCCGGTTCAAGGTGCGCAGGAAGGTGGACTTGCCGCAGCCGGACGGGCCGATGAAGGCCGTCACGGAACGGGGCTCGACGGTCATCGAGATGTCGTCGATCGCCTTGTGGTTGCTGTAGTAAGCGGAGAGACCGCTTACGTCGATGCGCTTGGCCATGGTGGGGCTCTCCATCAGAGGTCGCTGGGTTGGTCGCGTCAGCGACCGGTCTTGGGGGCCTTCCAGCGGGCGATGCCGCGAGCCACCATGTTCAGGATCATGACGAAGGCGATCAGTACCAGGGCCGCGGCCCAGGCTCGGTCGTACGACGCGTCGTTGCCGTTCTGGAACTGCTCGAAGACGTAGTACGACAGGGAGGACTGACCACCCTCGAAGGGGTTGTTGTTGATGATCTGGCTGCCGAAGACCAGCAGCATGATCGGCGCGGTCTCGCCGGTGATGCGGGCGACGGCCAGCATGACGCCGGTCGTGATGCCGCCGATGGCCGTGGGCAGGACCACCTTGAGGATGGTGCGCCACTTCGGGACGCCCAGCGCGAGGGACGCCTCACGCAGCTCGTTCGGAACGAGCTTGAGCATCTCCTCGGTCGAGCGGACCACGACCGGCAGCATCAGGATCGTCAGGGCCATCGAGCCGGCGAAGCCGGACGGGCCGTTGCCGAGCATCAGGACCCACACGGTCAGGATGAACAGACCGGCGACGATCGACGGGATGCCGGTCATGACGTCCACGAAGAACGTGACGGCCTTGGCGAGCTTGCCCTTGCCGTACTCGACCAGGTAGACCGCCGTCAGCAGACCGATCGGGGTGGCGATCAGCGTCGCGATGCCGACCTGCTCGATGGTGCCGATGATCGCGTGGTAGATGCCGCCGCCGGGCTGGATCGTGATGACCCCGCCCATCGAGTGGCTGAGGAAGTTGCCGTCCAGGACCTTCAGGCCCTTGGAGATCGTTGTCTCGATCAGCGAGTACAGCGGGACGATGGCCACGATGAAGCAGGCCCAGACGACACTGGTGACGACCCGGTCCTTGGCCTGCCGGCGGCCCTCGACGGCCGTGGTCACCGCGTAGGTGCCGGCCACGAAGAGCAGCAGCGCGATCATGCCCCACTGGATCCGGCTCTCCAGCCCGGCCGCGAGGCCGATGCCGATACCGAGCACGATCGCGGCGGTGGCGATGGCGGCCGGTGCCCAGCGGGGCATCCGGCGCTGCGACAGCTGCCGGGTCGCCGGGACCGCGGCGGGCGCCTTGTCGGCGATGGTGTGGCTCATGCGTTGGCCCCCGAGTACTCCTTGCGGCGGGCGATGATCAGGCGGGCCGCGCCGTTCACCAGCAGCGTGATGACGAACAGGACGAGGCCGGAGGCGATCAGCGCGTCACGTCCGAACGGTGACGCCTCGCCGAACTTGGCGGCGATGTTCTGCGCGAAGGTCCCGCCGACCGGGTCGAGGAGCTTCGCGGACAGCACCGGGGAGGCCGACAGGACCGTGGCCACAGCCATCGTCTCGCCCAGCGCGCGGCCGAGGCCGAGCATCGAGGCGCTGATGATTCCGGAGCGGGCGAACGGCAGCACCGACATCCGGATGACTTCCCAGCGGGTCGCGCCGAGCGCGAGCGCCGCTTCCTCGTGCATCTTCGGCACCTGCCGGAAGACTTCACGGCTGACGTTGGTGATGATCGGCAGGATCATGATCGCCAGCAGGATGCCGACGGTGAAGAGCGAACGGGCCGCGCCCTCGGGGTCGGTCTTGTCGAAGACTCCGGTCCAGCCGAGGTACTCGTCGAGCCAGAGGTTCAGGCCCTTCAGGTGCGGCACGAGGTAGATCGCGCCCCACAGGCCGTAGATGATGCTCGGGATCGCGGCGAGCAGGTCGACGACGTAGGCGAGCGGGGTGGCCAGCCGGCGCGGCGCGTAGTGCGAGATGAACAGCGCGATGCCGACCGCGATCGGGACCGCGAGAGCCATCGCGATCACGGAGCTGACGATCGTGCCGTAGATCAGGACGCCGATGCCGAAGACCGGCGGGGTCGCGTTGGCGTCCCATTCGAAGCTGGTGAAGAAGTTCGCGTGGTCCTGGGAGATGGCGTGCGTCGCGCGGATCGTGAGGAAGACCGCGATCGAGGCCATGACGACCAGGAGGAAGATGCCGGACCCGCGGGCGAGGCCGCTGAACACGCGGTCCCCGATACGGGTGACGGAACCCTGGGAGGGGGGAGGCAGAGCGCTGTCTGTCGGTGTTATGTCCATGAGGTTCTCCGGTCTGGGTGGGGGATGGCTCCCCCGGCGGCGGTGCACCGGAATGTGCGGCCGGCCCCGTGCCGTGAGGTACGGGGCCGGCCGCGCGTGCTAGGAGAGGGTCGCGATCTGGGCGCGGACCTTGGTGGCGATCTCCGTCGGCAGCGGGGCGTAGCCGATGGCGGAGAGGCCCTTCTGGCCGTCCTCGCTCGCGATGTAGGTGAGGAAGGACTTCGCCAGCTCGAGCGTGTCGGCCTTGTTGCCCTTGTCGCAGGCGATCTCGTACGTGACGAGGGCCAGCGGGTAGGCGCCCTCGGCCTTCGTGTCGTAGGCCAGCTTCAGCGACAGGTCGGTGCCGGTGCCGGTGACCTTGGCCTCGGCGATGGCCTTGGAGGCGTTCTCCGAGGAGGCCGCGACGGGGGCAGCCGCGCCGGTGGCGAGCTTGACCGTCTGCAGGTTGTTCGCGGTGGCGAACGACAGCTCGAAGTAGCCGATGGTGCCCTCGGCCTGCTTCACGTTGGAGGCGATGTCGGCGGAGCCGGGAGCGGACTGGCCGCCCTTGCCCTTCCACGCCTTCGCGTGGTCGTAGGGCCACTCGGCCTTCGCCGTCGCGTTGAAGTACTTGGTCAGGTTGTCCGTGGTGCCCGAGTCCGTCGAGCGGTGGAACGCCTGGATGTTGCTGCTGGGGAGCTTGGCGGTCGGGTTGAGCTTCTTGATCGCCTCGTCGTCCCACTTGGTGATCGTCGAGTTGAAGATCTTCGCGAGGGTCGGCGCGTCCAGGACCAGGTTGTCGACGCCCGGCAGGTGGTAGCCGATCGCGATCGGGCCGCCGACCATCGGGAGGTCGATGCCCTGGCCGCCCTTGCAGATCGTCTTCGAGGCGGTGACCTCTTCGGGCTTCAGCGGCGAGTCGGAGCCCGCGATGCTGACGGCGCCCTGGTTGAACTGGGTGACACCCTCGCCCGAGGACGAGCTCTTGTAGTTGATGTTCGTGCCGGAGCACGCCGCCATGTAGTTCTTGACCCACACGTCCATCGCGTTCTTCTGCGCGCTGGAGCCGGAGGCGAGCAGCTGACCACCCTTGGCACACGCGATGGAGCTCTTCGCGGCGTCCGAGGTCTTGGTGTCGCCGGGCGAAGCGTTGTTGTCGGAACCACAGGCGGTCAGGACCAACGCGCTGGAAACCGCGACCGCGCCGACGGTCAGGGCGCGCAGTCCGCTGTTACGGGAAAGCTTCACCTTCTGTGTTCCTTCCAGGAGCCCGCCGGTGGACGGCGAAGCAGAGGTATGGAGGTCTGCATCCACCCGGCACAGCGTGATGCTCACCGGTAAGGCCGAAATTAGGCAGGGGAAGTGAATCGACCAACGGGAGAGGGTGAACGCAAGGTGAACCTCGTCTATCAGTGCGGGGCGGGTCGTCGCCGGCGCCGCTCCGAGAGGCGTGAGGGTGCCCTGGGGCAGGTGGTGCCGGCCCGGGAAAACCCTGGTCCGGGGCGGGTCGGGACCGGCTCCGCCTACCGCTGCCGAGCGGCGCCGGGCCGTACGGCGCGCAGCAGGGCGTCGACGAGCGGGCGGTCGCGCTCGTGCGTGAGACGGTTGCGCGCCGCCGCCGGGGGGAGCCAGACGAGCCGGTCGACCTCGTCGTTGACGGCGAAGGTGCCGCTCACGGCCTCGGCGGCCCAGTAGCGGACCTCCTTGGGGCGCCCGTCGGCAAGGTAGCGGGCGGTCGGCAGCGGCGTGCCGAGCACGCACTCCATGCCGGTCTCCTCGCGGACCTCCCGCAGCGCGGCCGCCACCGGGTCCTCACCGCGTTTGAGCTTGCCTTTCGGGTGCGACCAGTCGTCATATTTCGGTCGGTGGATCAGCGCGATCTCCACGCCGCCGTCATGGGGCGAACGGCGCCAGAGGACCGCGCCCGCGGCCAGGACGGGGGGCTGTTCCCCCGGGGAACGCAGCATCGTGGCTCACCTCGAACCGGGGACGGCGGGGACGGTGGCGGGCGGTACGGAGGTGCGCTGCCAGAGGCGGGCGAAGGCGAAGCGGGCCGCCTCGACCTCCTGGCGCTGGTCGGCGTGGAGCACGCCCAGCGCGTACGCGGTCGCCGGGGCGATCCGCGGGGTGCGGGCGGCGGTCGCCACCGCGGTGGCGGACTCGGCGGCCTCCCGGTGCCGTTCCAGCAGCCGTGCCGCGTCCTTGAGCCGCTCGTGCAGGCCCCCGGCGGCGTCGGCGTCCAGGCTGCCGGGGTCCTGGCTGCCCGGGTCCTGGGTGCCGTCGGAGCCGGGCTCGTCGGGCGGCCAGACCTCGGCGGCGTAGCGGCTGAGCCGCAGCAGGGTGCGGGCCTGGTGCCACGGGGCGTCCTGCAGGTCGCTGGTCAGCTCGGGGCCGAGCGCGGCGCGCACGGCGTCGGCGTTGTACGGGTGCCCGGCGCGCGCCAGCGGCAGCGCCGCGGCCGCCTCGGCGATCCGGTGGTGCGCCAGCCCCGCGAGCGGGGGCAGCCGTACGGCGGCGGGTGCGTCGGCCGCCGCGGTCAGCGGCACTTCGGAGGCCAGTACGGCGACGGCGTCGGCCACCGCGTGGAACCGCGACGAGCCCAGCGCCTGCAGCGCGGCGGAGTGCGCCCGGGTGCGCGCCAGCGTCAACTGCCGTTCCAGCAGCGCTCCCGCGCGGGCCGCCCCGACCGCCAGCGGCCCCTGCGCGGCAGTGGCGGTGGCGGGCTCGGCGGCAAGGACCGGGTCGTCCGACTCCGGGGCCGGCCGGTCGGGCTCGGAGGCCAGCCGGTGCAGGGCCGAGAGCAGCCGGGTGAGCCGGGCGGCGTACTGGTGCTCGTGGGCCAGGGCCGTGGCGAGCCAGCTGAGCTCGATGCGCAGCGGGTCGGCCCAGCCGGGGTCGGTGAGCGGGCCGTACGTGTGCAGGGTCGCGCCGATCCGGCGGGCGGACCGGCGCAGCAGCAGGCCGGCGGCGGCCCCGTCGTCGTCGCCCTGGGAGCTCTGGCTCAGGGCGCGCAGGAACGTGGACGCCTGCTCATGGAGGTAGCCGGAGACCACCTCCCCGGCGCTCAGCGCGCCGAGGCGGGCCGGCTTCCCGTCGAGGACGGTTGCCGGCTGGCCGGCCTGGGCGTACGCGGTGTCACGGTGTCGCTGGGCCACGCCGGCGCCTCCGGGCGTCGATGAGCATCTCCTGGACACTGCCCAGCGGTTGGCCCTCGGGGCCGGTGCCGTGCCGGGTCCAGTTCCCGTCCGCCGCGAGGTGCCAGGATGCGGTGTCGTCCGACATCCCGGTCTCCAGCAGGCGGTTGAGGGTGGCGCGGTGGGCCGGGTCGGCGACCCTGACCAGCGCCTCGATGCGGCGGTCGAGGTTACGGTGCATCATGTCGGCGCTGCCGAACCAGACTTCGGGTTCGCCGCCGTTGCCGAAGATGAACACCCTGGAGTGTTCGAGGAAGCGGCCCAGGGTGCTGCGGACCCGGATGTTCTCCGACAGTCCGACGACGCCGGGCCGGACCGCGCAGATGCCGCGTACCCAGATGTCGACGGGTACACCGGCCTGCGAGGCGCGGTAGAGGGCGTCGATGATTCCTTCGTCGACGATGGAGTTGAGCTTCATCCGGATGTACGCGGGGCGTCCGGCCCGGTGGTGGGTGATCTCCTCCATGATCCGGGAGACCAGACCGTCGCGGAGGTTGCGGGGCGCCACCAGCAGCCGGTTGTAGACCTCGCGGCGCGAGTAGCCCGACAGCCGGTTGAACAGGTGCGAGAGGTCCGCGCCGACCTGCGGGTCGGCGGTGAGCAGGCCCAGGTCCTCGTAGAGCCGTGCGGTCTTGGGGTGGTAGTTGCCGGTGCCGATGTGGCTGTAGCGGCGCAGCGTGTCGCCCTCCTGGCGGACCACGAGCGACAGCTTGCAGTGCGTCTTCAACCCCACCAGGCCGTAGACGACATGGCAGCCGGCCTCTTCCAGCTTGCGGGCCCACTTGATGTTGGCCTGCTCGTCGAAGCGGGCCTTGATCTCGACGAGGACGAGGACCTGTTTGCCCGCCTCGGCCGCGTCGATGAGCGCGTCCACGATCGGGGAGTCGCCGGAGGTGCGGTAGAGCGTCTGCTTGATCGCCAGTACGTCCGGGTCGGCCGCCGCCTGGTCCAGGAAGGTCTGGACGGAGGTCGAGAAGGAATCGTACGGGTGGTGCAGCAGCACATCGCGTTCGCGCAGCGCCGCGAAGATGTCGGGCGCGGACGCCGACTCGACCTCGGCCAGGTCGCGGTGGGTGCCGGCGATGTACTTGGGGAACTTCAGCTCCGGCCGGTCCAGGCCCGCTATCGCGAACAGTCCGGTCAGGTCGAGCGGGCCGGGCAGCGGGTAGACCTCGGTGTGCTTCATCTTCAGCTCGTGCACGAGCAGGTCGAGCACCCTCGGAGCAATCGATTCTTCTACTTCGAGGCGCACCGGCGGCCCGAAGCGGCGCCGCATCAGTTCCCGCTCCAGCGCCTGGAGCAGGTTCTCGGTGTCGTCCTCCTCCACCTCCAGGTCCTCGTTGCGGGTGACCCGGAACATGTGGTGGTCCAGGACCTCCATGCCGGGGAAGAGCTCCTCCAGGTGCGCGGCGATGACGTCCTCCAGCGGGACGTAGCGCTGCGGGCTCGCTTCGAGGAAGCGGGAGAGGATCGGCGGGACCTTCACCCGGGCGAAGTGCTCGTGCCCGGAGACCGGGTTGCGTACGACGACGGCCAGGTTCAGGGAGAGGCCGGAGATGTACGGGAAGGGGTGCGCCGGGTCGACGGCCAGCGGGGTCAGCACGGGGAAGATCTGCTGGCGGAAGAGGGTGAACAGGCGGGCCTGCTCCTTCTCCGTCAGCTCAGCCCAGCGGATGACGTGTATGCCCTCGTCGGCCAGCTGCGGCGCGATGTCGTTCTGGAAGCAGGCGGCGTGCCGGGCCATGAGCTCACGGGACCGGGTGAGGATCAGGTCCAGTACGTCGCGGGGCTGCAGGCCGGACGCGGAGCGGGTGGCGACACCGGTCGCCATGCGGCGCTTGAGACCGGCCACCCGGACCATGAAGAACTCGTCGAGGTTGCTGGCGAAGATCGCGAGGAAGTTCGCCCGTTCGAGGAGTGGGGTGCTCGGATCCTCGGCGAGCTCCAGCACGCGTTCGTTGAACGCGAGCCAGCTGCGCTCCCGGTCCAGGAAGCGGCCCTGGGGAAGATCGCTGTCGGTCTCACCCTCGGTGGCGGGGCCGATGGGGGCCTCCACGTCGGGGACGACCTGGGGGCGGAAAGCGGTGCTGACCGTGCCCGCCCCATTGGGCTGACCGGGGACACCGGGTTGATTCATCGAGGCCATGGAGTACGAGCCCTCCTCCGGTTCCGGCACGTCGAACACGTCGTACGGCCTACCGGGAGCCCTCGGGGACCGCCCAGGGGCCGTCCGTTCATTGTCCCGTGCCGAACGGGAAAGCGGCAGGTCGGGCGGCGGGGGGTGCTGCTGGTTGGGGGGAGGGGCAGCGGGCTGCATTCCGTGATGCTCGCAAGGCATTCTGAATCAGCGGTAACGAGAACATGACGGGCCGGACAGCGGGGGGCGACTCCGTGGTGCACAAAGTCTCAGTACCGGCTCGGAACGATTCCGGTCCGGTTTCGGGCGGACCGCTCCGCCCGCCGTGCGCTACATCCGGCTCGGATCTCTGCGTCGTCCGCCGGGCTCAGCTCTCCGTGCGGTACATCAGGTCCGTCTCGTGGGTCGTGAAGCCCAGCCGCTCGTAGACGGTGACGGCCGGGATGTTGTCCGCGTCCACGTAGAGCATCGCGGTGGGCAGCTTCTCGTGGTCGGCGAGGTGGCGCAGGCCGATCGCGGTGAGCGCCTTGCCCAGGCCGCTGCCCTGCTCGTCCGGGTGGACGCCGACGACGTACACCTCGCCGAGCCGGTCCTCGCGGTGCACCTTCGTCCAGTGGAAGCCGACGACTTCCTCCCCGCGGACGGCGAGGAAGAAGCCCGCCGGGTCGAACCACGGCTCGGCCTTGCGGTCGTCCAGGTCACGCTGGGTGAGGGAGCCCTGCTCGGGGTGGTGCGCGAACGCGGCGGCGTTCACCGCCAGCCAGGCGGCGTCGTCCTGCCCGGGTACGAAGGTCCGTACGGTGACGCCCGCCGGGATCGGCGGCTCCGGCAGCGCGGGACCGCCGTCCAGCGGGCGGCGCAGCTGCCGCAGCTCCCGGAACATGCTCAGTCCGAGCTGTATGGCCAGGTGCCGGGCGGCCGGGTGGCCGCCGTGCGCCCACACCCGCAGCCGCTTGCCGCTGGCGCCGAGCAGCGCCCGGCCGAGCGCCTGGCCGTGGCCGTGCGCGCGGTGGGCGGGGCTGACCAGGAACTCGGCGGCGGGCGGCTCGACCGGGTCGGTGTCCTCGAGCTGCCCGTAGCCGGCCAGCTCGTCCCCCACGTACAGCAGCAGATGCTTCACGCCGGGGCGAGCGCCGCCGCGCAGATTGAGGCGGCCCTGCTCCGAGACCGCCCACTGCCCGTCGCGCGCCGCCGCCTCGCCGAGGAGCGCCAGGACGTCCCGCGCGGTGTCGGGCGCGAGCGCGTCCACGTTCTCGATCCGGCGGGTGGTCGGGGTGGGCTGCGCGGCGTCGGTCATGAACCCGAGCCTACGACCCGGCGATCGGTGATTTCGCCCCTATGGAGCCAAGGGGGTCGTCCGTCCGGATCACTCCCGTGGCCGTCGGCCGCTCCGCTCCGGCGGCCACCGGATCGCGGGCGGGTACGAGGACGGCCGCGGCACAGGCCGCGGCTGCCGCGACGGCGAAGCCGGGCCAGTAGCCGACGCCGGTGATCAGGGCGCCCATGACGGGTGGGACCAGGGCGGCCGTCAGGTTCTGGCCGGTGTTGTGGACGCCCAGCGCGCGTCCGGACCAGGCGGGCCCGGCGCCCTCGGCGGTGGCGGTGAAGGACAGGCCGTTGGTGCTGGCGGTGATGCCGATGGCCACCACCAGCGCGATGTCGGTGAGCGGGGAGGGGAAGGCCGCGGTCAGCGCGGTGGCGCCGATGACCGCGGTGGTGATCAGAGCCAGCTGCCGCATCGGCCGCATCCGGCTGCCGACCCGGTCCGACCAGCGGCCCGCGACGATCCGGGAGACCGCGCCCAGCCCTTGGCCCAGCGCCACCAGCTGCCCGGCCGCGACCGGCGACCAGCCGCGTACGTCGACCAGCAGCACCAGCGCGAAGGCGCCCGCCGTGAACTGCGGGACGACGAGCAGCGCGCCGGAGCCGTGGATGCGCCACAGCACCTTCGAGCCGCGGTACGGATTGGCGGTGCGGACGGCCGGGTCCTTGACGGCGCGGGCGGGGTCGGCGGCGAACGCGGCGATCAGGACCGCGATCACCCCGCAGACCACGGCGAGGAAGGCTATCGCGCCCCGGACCCCGTACGCGGCGGCGATCGGCGGCATGGTCAGCGCCGCCACGGCCATCCCGAGCGGGGTGGAGGTCTGCCGGATGCCCATGGCCAGCCCGCGTTCCCCGGCGGAGAACCAGCCCATCACCAGCCGGCCGCTCGCCGAGTAGACGGAGGCCGAGGCCGCGCCCGCCAGGGCGAGAACCAGGCCGAACGCGGCCATCGAGTGGATCCTCGTGGCCACCGCGAGCAGCACGGCCGCCACTCCCAGCCCCGAGGAGATGACGATGCGCTCGCCCCAGCGGTCGGCGGCGGCGCCCCAGGCGATCAGGGCCAGCACCAGCCCCGCCGTCGGGCAGGCGGCGAGCAGGCCGACCTGGGTGAGGGTGAGGTGCTCAGCGGTGCGCAACTCGTCGGCGAGGGACGGGATCGCGTAGACGAACGCGCAGGCCGAGGTCTGCGCGGCGGTTCCCAGGGCGAGCATCAGCCAGCGCTTCGCCGGCACGGTCGTCCGCTCGGGCGTCGGAGCCTGTGGCTGGGGTGAGTTGGGCGTCTGCATCGCTGGGTGCGCCTCCTCGGTCGGTGGTGGACACAACTATGCCGCCGTTCTGGATGGTGAGACAGATTGTTTCGCATCCTGGGACGATGGGCCGAGCGGCAGCCGACCGGCCGCTGAAGTTCCGCGAGTCGAAATCAGCTTTTAACCCTCGAACGCCTGTCGCGCTACGCGCGTTGACCCTAGGCTCCCCCAAATCGGCCACACCTGGACGGCTCTTTACCTTGAGGACTCAGAGGGAACCCATGTCTCTGGCACGTAGATTGACCGCCGCTGCCGCCGGGCTCGCGGCCATCGGCGCGCTCGCCGCCGCCGCGCCCGCGCACAGCGGCCACGGTGGCGGCCACGGCGGAACCGGCCACGGTGGCGGCGGCCACGACAGCCGCACCGTGGACCTCCAGCTGCTCGCGCTGAACGACTTCCACGGCAACCTGGAGCCGCCCGCCGGTTCGTCCGGCCGGGTCACCGAACTCCAGGCCGACGGCACCACGAAGACCGTCGACGCCGGTGGCGTCGAGTACCTGGCGTCGAGCCTGCGCACCGCCCGCCAGGGCCACGACCGCTCGATCACCGTCGCCGCCGGCGACATCGTCGGAGCGAGCCCGCTGATCTCGGGGCTCTTCCACGACGAGCCGACCGTCGAGGCGATGAACAAGCTCGGCCTGGACGTCACCAGCGTCGGCAACCACGAGTTCGACGAGGGCAAGGCCGAGCTGCTGCGCCTGCAGAACGGCGGCTGCCACCCCACCGACGGCTGTTACGAGAAGGGCCGCACGTTCAAGGGCGCCGACTACCCGATCCTCTCGGCGAACGTCGTCAACGAGAAGACCGGCAAGCCGCTGCTGGCGCCCTACTCGATCCAGAACGTGAACGGCGTCCGCGTCGGCTTCATCGGGGTCACGCTCAAGGGCACCCCGAACATCGTCTCCGCCGAGGGCGTCAAGGGCCTCAAGTTCCTCGACGAGGCCGAGACGATCAACAAGTACACCAAGGAACTGAAGCGCAAGGGCATCAACGCCGTCGTCGCGCTCATCCACGAGGGCGGCTTCCCCGCGTCGCCCGCGTACAACTACAACTGCGACGCGGGCGGCGCCGGTTCCGGCCTGTCCGGGCCCATCGTCGACATCGCCAAGAAGACCTCGGCCGACGTGGACGCGCTCATCACCGGGCACACCCACACCGCCTACGTCTGCACCATCCCCGACCCGGCGGGCAACCCGCGGCTGGTGACGAGCGCCTCCTCGTTCGGCCGGCTCTTCACCGAGCTGGACATGAAGTACGACCGCAGGACCCAGGACATCGTCCGCACGTCCGTCAAGGGCTCCAACCACGTCGTGGACCGCGTCCAGCCCAAGGCGGCGGACCTCACCAAGCTCGTCGACCACTGGCGCACGCTGGCCGCTCCGGTCGCCAACCGCACGGTCGGCTACATCGGCGCGGACATCAAGGCCAATGACTCCGACGGCAACGAGTCGCCGCTCGGCGACGTCATCGCCGACGCGCAGCTCGCCTACGGCAAGACACTCGACCCCAAGACGTCGATCGCCCTGATGAACCCGGGCGGCATCCGCACCGACCTCGTCTACGCGCCCTCCGGCAGTGAGGGGCCGGGCGTCGTCACGTACGGGGAGGGCTTCGCGGTCCAGCCGTTCAGCAACACGGTGAACCTCGTCGACCTGACCGGGGCCCAGGTGATCACCGCTCTGCAGCAGCAGGTCAGCGGAGCGAATCAGGCTTCGCCCAAGATCCTGCAGATTTCGTCGGGGCTGACGTACACGCTCGACCTGACGAAGACGGGTGCGGACCGCGTCGTCGCGGACACGGTGAAGCTGGGCGGGGTGCCGATCGACCCGGCCGCGACGTATCGCGTCGCGATGAACTCGTTCCTGGCGGGTGGCGGGGACGGGTTCGCCGCTCTCGGCTCTGGTGTCAATCCGGTCGTCGGTGGCGACGACCTCGCTGCGCTCAACGCTTATCTGACGGCCAACTCGTCGGCTGCCAGTCCGCTTGTGCCTCCGGCGGCGGACCGGATCACTGTCGTGAAGTAGCTGCTGCTGGTTGGGGGTTCGGGGGTCGGGTCCTCCGGGGTGGGGTTTCGAAATCGACTATTTAGGGCCTGGCGGCCCTCAAATAGCTCGGCAGCATTTCGAAACCACCCCTGCGGCCCCGGCCCCCTTACGTTCCTGCCTGCGCCGCTACTGCTGGTGGAGTGGTGGGTGCGCCCGGGAGGCGGACGGTGGCCACGGTGCCGCCGCCGCCGGCCGGGCGCAGGCTCACCTCGCCGCCGGACTGCTGGACGGTGCGGGCCACTATCGACAGCCCCAGGCCGCTGCCGGGCAGGCTGCGGGCGGACGGTGAGCGCCAGAAGCGCTCGAAGACGTGCGGCAGTTCGTCCTCGGGGATGCCGGGTCCGTGGTCGCGGACGGTCAGTACGCCGTGGTCGAGGCGTACTTCGACCGAGCCTGACGGCGGGCTGAACTTCACCGCGTTGTCGAGGAGGTTCACCACCGCGCGTTCCAGAGCGACCGGCTCCGCCCGCACGTACCAGGGCGCCATCTCGGCCCGGATCGTCAGATCCGGTCCGCGCAGCCTGGCCCGTTCCAGCGCCGCCTCCGTGATCTCGTGCAGCGCCACCACCTGGAGTGTGGGTGCCGCGTCAGGGCGGGAGAGCTCCTGAAGGTCGCCGATGAGCGCCGCGAGTTCCGTCATCTGCGCCTTCACGCTCGCCAACAGCGCCTTGCGGTCCTCCGGAGGGATCGGCCGCCCGGCTGCCTCACTGCGCTCCAGCAGCTCGATGTTGGTGCGGAGGGAGGTGAGTGGGGTGCGCAGTTCGTGGCCCGCATCCGCGATCAACTGCTGCTGCCGGTCACGGGACAACGCCAGCGCGGCCGTCATCGCGTTGAACGATTCGGAGAGTCGCGCGATCTCGTCCTCCCCCTCTACGGGGATCCGGACGCTGAGGTCTTCCGTGCGTGCGATGTGCTCCACGGTTTCGGTGAGGCGGTCGACCGGCTTCAGCCCGGCGCGGGCGATCAGCAGCCCGGCGGTGGCCGCGCCGACTACGCCGACGCCGGCGACTGCGAGCAGCACCCACGCGAGGGTGCTGAGGGACTTCTCGACCTCGTTGAGGGGGCGCGAGACGGAGACGGTGAACTGCTGGAACGGCCCAGGAGGGCCGCCTCTGGGCTTGAGCTGGACCTGGACCTGGGTGGTGTAGACGCGTACGGAGGCACCGGTGGTCGTCACACCGTCATGTGTGGTGCTGAGCCTTTCCTGGTTGGCCACCGCGATGTCCGATTGCTGCACGACTACCGCCGTGTTGTTGTGCAGGCTGACGCAGCGGTCCCCGTTGGGCTTGAGAACCTGCACGTTCACCACACCGGGAAACCGTTCTGCTCCGGGTGAGACATTGGGCGCGCAGTCGGCGGCTGCCGAAAGGACCGTGTTGGCGCTCAGCTCCTGGACGGAGGTTCGGAGCGAGCCGTCGAGCTGCTCCGTCAGCTGCTGACGGGTAATCAGCCAGCACGCCAGTGCAACCGCGGCCACCGCCACCGCCACCGCCCCAGCGGTGAGAATCGCCAACCGCGAACGGAGTGGCAACCGCTTCATGACTTGCCGTCCGGAGCCCGCAGCGCGTAGCCGACGCCTCGGACGGTGTGGACCAGGCGCGGGAGGCCGTCGATTTCGGTTTTGCGGCGGAGGTACATGACGTAGACGTCGAGGGAGTTGGAGGAGGGTTCGAAGTCGAAGCCCCAGACGGACTTGAGGATCTGCTCGCGGGTCAGGACCTGGCGCGGGTGGGCGAGGAACATTTCCAGGAGGGTGTATTCGGTGCGGGTGAGTTCGACGGGGCGGCCGGCTCGGGTTACCTCTCGGGTGGAGGTGTCCATGCGGAGGTCGGCGAAGGTGAGGGCGTTGTCCTCGTCGACGGCCGCCGCCGCGGCGGCGTAGGAGCTGCGGCGCAGCAGGGCGCGCAGCCGGGCGAGGAGTTCGTCGAGTTCGAACGGCTTGACGAGGTAGTCGTCGGCGCCCGCGTCGAGGCCGGTGACGCGGTCGCCGACGGTGTCGCGGGCGGTGAGCATCAGGATGGGTACGGTCACACCCGTGGCGCGCAGCCGGCGGGCGGTGGTGAGGCCGTCCATGCGGGGCATCAGGACGTCGAGGATGATCGCGTCCGGCTGGTAGCCGTCGACCTGGTCGAGGGCCGCCATGCCGTCGGCGGCGATGGCGGTGTCGTAGCCCTCGAAGGCGAGGCTGCGCTGCAGCGCTTCGCGTACGGCGGGCTCGTCGTCGACGATCAGGATGCGGGCGGGGGCCTCGCCGTTCTCGCCGGGGCTCATGGGGGTCGCGACCTCGTTGTGGTGAAGGGGGGCGGGGACGGCTATCAGCCTCGCACGGCGGCGGGGCGGTGGCGCGCGGCGCCGCGTCGGGCGGGTGCAGGGGCGGCGACTTCGGCGGCGCGGGGCGGCTGCGGCGCGGCCGGCGTCATCGGCATCCCGAGCGGCAGGTCGAGATCGGCGGGGCCGGTGCGGACGGCGGTGTCGGGTGCGGGGCCGCCCGCTCCCCAGGAGACGGCGGCGGCGAGTGCGTGCCGGGCACGGTTGACGTTGACGGTGATGGCGTTGCTGTTCATGGGACTGCCTCCCCTGGGTCGGAACTCGGGTGCGGAACGCGGATCAGTTGCTGCCGCCGCTGCGCAGTGAGTCGAGGTCGGCCTTCACGGTGTTGATCGGGATGGAGAAGCCGAGGCCGACGCTGCCGGCGTTGCTGCCCGAGGAGCCGGACGAAGCGGCCGAGTACATCGCGGAGTTGATGCCGATGATCTCGCCGTTCATGTTGATCAGCGCGCCGCCGGAGTTGCCGGGGTTGAGGGAGGCGTCGGTCTGTATGGCCTTGTAGGTGGTGGTGGAGTTGCCGGTGTCGCCGTTGTACTGGTTGCCGCCGAAGCGGAACGGCCACTGGTCGGAGCCGCCGCTGCCGCCTTGGCCCTGGCTCTCGTCGGTGGAGACGGTCACGTCGCGGTTCAGGGCGGAGACGATGCCGCTGGTGACGGTGCCGGTCAGGCCTTCGGGCGAGCCGATGGCGACGACCTGGTCGCCGACGGCGATGGAGTCGGAGTTGCCGAGCTTGGCGGCGGTGAGGCCGCCGGCGTTGTCGACCTTGATGAGGGCGAGGTCCTTCTTGGCGTCGGTGCCGACGACCTTGGCGGTGCCGGTCTTGCCGTCGCTGTAGGTGACCTTGATGCTGCTGGCGCCGGCGATGACGTGGTTGTTGGTGATGATCTCGCCGTTGCTGGTGATGATCACGCCGGCACCGGTGGACTGGCCGGCGTTGGACGTCGCGCCGATCTCGACGATGCTCGGGCTGACGGCGGAGGCGACGCCGGCCACGCCGGTCTTGCTGGAGCTGGCGTTGACGGCGCTGGCCGCGGCGGTGACGGTGGGGTGCGAGGTCGTGTTGCCGATCAGCGCCACCGTGCCGCCGCCGACGACGCCCGAGGCGATCGCGACCGCGGCGAACAGGGCGATCGGCTTGCGGATCTTGCGCCGCGGGGTGGGGACGGGGGAGGGGCCGGGAGAGGGCTGGGCGCCGGGGGGCGGTGGCGGGTACATCCCGCCGGAGCCGCTGCCTGCTCCGGGGGGAGCCTGGTGTGCCGCCGGTCCGCTGGGCCACACCGTGACCCCGGACGGGGTCGTCACGGGCTGCTCCGGCTCGTACGCCGGCGGGGGCGGATAGGCCGCGTTCGGGTCGTAGTCGCTGTTGCTGCGCTGCGTGTGATCGGTCATGTCAGTGACTCTGCGACGGGAATATGAGAGCTTCCTGAGTGCCCGCTGAGAAGCCCGACAGAAGTAGGTATGACCGATATAAAGGCCAGGGGTCCCCAGGGGGGCGGGCCTTTAGCAGGGCCCTACTGGCAGCCGCAGGAGGCCCGGACGACGAGCCGGGACGGGAACTGCCGCAGCCGGTCGCGGCGCGAGCCGTTGACGCGCAGCGAGTCGTCCAGGACGAGGTCCACCGCGGCGCGGGCCATCGCTTCGCGGTCCGAGGCGACCGTGGTGAGCGGCGGGTCGGTGAGGGCCGCTTCCTTCACGTCGTCGAAGCCGGCGACGGCCAGCCCGCCGGGGACGTCGATCCGCAGCTCGCGGGCGGCGCGCAGCACGCCGATCGCCTGGTCGTCGGTGGCGCAGAAGATGGCGGGCGGCCGGTCCGGGCCGGCGAGCAGCCCGAGGGCGACCTGGTAGGCGTCGTAGCGGTTGTAGGGGGCCTGGAAGAGCCGGCCCTCGATGGAACGGCCGGATTCCCGCATGGCCCGCCGCCAGCCTTCGACGTGGTCGGTGACGGGGTCACCCAGGACCGGGGTCTTCTCGGTTCCGCCCAGGCACGCCACGTATTCGTGGCCGTGTTCCAGCAGGTGGCGGGTGGCGAGCTGTGCTCCGCCGATGTCGTCCGTGACGACCGCGTACTCGTCGATCGCCTCGGGTCGCTCGTGCAGCAGGACGATACGGGCGTCCCACGCCTCTATCTCAGCGGCGGCGTTCGCGCTGGGGCCCTGGCTGATCAGGATCAGCCCGGAGACCCGCATCCCGAGGAACGCGCGGAGGTAGTGGATCTCGCGGTCGTCCAGATAGTCGGAGTTCCCGACGAGGACCATTTTTCCGCGGTCGGAGGCCGCCTGCTCGACCGCGTGCGCCATCTCGCCGAAGAACGGCTGACGGGCATCGGGGACGATCAGGCCTATGAGGTCCGTGCGGCGGCTGGCCATCGCCTGGGCCACACGGTCCGGGCGATAACCGAGCTGCGCGATGGCCGCCTGCACCCGCTCGCGGGTGGCCGGGGCGACCGGCCGGGGTCCGTTGTTGATGACATAGCTGACGACGGCGGTGGACGTACCCGCCAGCCTGGCCACATCGTCACGCGTCACCTTTGCCACGGGCCGCAGTCTACGCGGGTCCACCCCGTCCGTTACGCGGATCGGTCGGCGCCCGCACGTGCTCGGGCCTGAGCCTGGGCCTGGGCTTGCGCCTGAGCCTGGGCCTGCGCCTTCGCGGCTTCCTCGGCGGCCCGCTCGACCTTTTCCGGGGTGACGAAGCGGTAGCCGACATTCCGGACGGTGCCGATCAGCGACTCGTGCTCGGGGCCGAGCTTCGCGCGCAGTCGCCGGACGTGCACATCGACCGTCCGGGTGCCGCCGAAGTAGTCGTATCCCCAGACCTCCTGCAGCAGCTGGGCGCGGGTGAAGACCCGGCCCGGGTGCTGTGCGAGGTATTTGATCAGCTCGAATTCCTTGAAGGTCAGATCCAGCACCCGGCCCTTGAGCTTCGCGCTGTACGTCGCCTCGTCGACCGACAGGTCGCCGTTGCGGATCTCCATCGGGCTGTCGTCGACGCCGATCTGCTGGCGGCCCATCGCGAGCCGCAGCCGTGCCTCGACCTCGGCCGGCCCGGCCGTGTCAAGAAGAACGTCGTCGATGCCCCAGTCGGCGGTGACGGCGGCGAGGCCGCCCTCGGTGACGACCAGGACCAGCGGACAGCCGGGGCCGGTGGAGCGGAGCAGCTGGCACAGCGAGCGGACCTGGGGCAGGTCGCGGCGGCCGTCGATCAGGATGACGTCGGCGCCCGGGGTGTCCACCAGTGCCGGTCCCTCGGCCGGAGCCACGCGGACGCTGTGGAGCAGCAGCCCGAGCGCGGGAAGTACTTCGGTGGACGGCTGGAGCGCGTTCGTCAGGAGCAGGAGAGAGCTCACCGTCGGCTCCCATCGGTCGTCCGGTACTGCTGCTGCACACTTTGCTTGCCCATTTGCGAACCCTCCTCGGTCCCTGCGAGGACGTACCTGGTGAAGCGGTGTCTCAGAAAGCGATATCTCAATAGGTGGACAGAAAAACTGGTTCAGAAAGCACGAAAGGACCCGGGGGCGACGCTGCCCGGATCCTCTTCCCCAGGAGAATAGCCCACATGGAGAGCCTCGGTGAGTCCCTGAACGGGCCTTTGTGTGTTTCATCGATCACTTCGGGTGGTCGGCGTGCGGTTCTGTTGACGGAGGACGGCGTACGAATCGAGGCCGAACACCGGCCGTCGGACGGCGGAACCTCCGGCGCCGGGAACCCGGCGTACGAAGGCTGCGCGATCGTTGTCGCGCACGGTTTCTCCGGGGCTCTGGAGCGCCCCGCGATCCGCCGGGCGGCTGAGGTGTTCGCCGAGTTCGCGGGCGTGATCACCTTCTCCTTCCGGGGCCACGGCGGCTCCGGCGGCCGGTCCACCGTCGGTGATCTGGAGGTTCTCGACCTCGATGCGGCGGTGGGGTGGGCGCGACGCCTGGGGTACCGGCGGGTGGTCACGGTCGGCTTCTCGATGGGCGGATCCGTCGTGCTGCGGCATGCGGCGCGACCTGTGGAGGCACCGTCCGCCGGACGGCTGGGCGGCGTTCCCGACGCGGTCGTCTCGGTGAGCGCCCCGGCCCGCTGGTACTACCGGGGGACGGCGCCGATGCGCCGGCTGCACTGGGTGGTCACCCGGCCCACCGGGCGGCTTGTCTCACGCCTCGGACTCGGGACCAGGATCCACCCGCACGAGTGGGACCCCGTCCCGCTCTCGCCGATCGAGTCCGCGGCTCTGATCGCGCCGACGCCGCTGCTGATCGTGCACGGCGACCGGGACGCGTATTTTCCGCTCGACCACCCCCGGTCGCTGGCGGGCGCGGCCGGCGAAGCGGCTGAGCTGTGGATCGAGCCCGGGTTTGGCCACGCGGAGAACGCGGCCGACGACGCTCTGCTGCGCCGGGTCGGCGGCTGGCTCGGCACGGTCTGACCGGCTCGCGCCGGGGCTCACATCCGGGGTCCCGGGCGGGTGTCATCATGGACGGCGGCTGTACCTCGCAGGAGCCGCAGGGACCTGCGGGACCGCAATGACAACGACAAGGAGCCGCTATGGCGGCAAGCGACATTCCGGTGACGCCCGCCCTAGGCGCCGGCACGATCCGCTACTGGGCCGCGGCCAAGGCAGCGGCCGGCACGGCCGAGGAGCCGTACCGCGCCGCCACGCTGGCCGAGGCGCTCGCCGCCGCGCGGGAACTGCACGCGCGGCAGCCGGAGTTCGCTCGCGTGCTGCTGCGGTGCTCGTTCCTGGTCGACGGCGACCCCGTCGGGACGCGGGACCACGCGATGGTGGCCCTGGCCGACGGCGGCACCGTCGAGGTCCTTCCTCCGTTCGCGGGTGGGTGACATGACCTCCTCCGACTGGGACCAGAACCCGAACCAGAACTCGCATCAGAACCAGAACCCGGGCCAGAACCCGAGCGCGTACGAGCCGTACGACCCGTACGCGGCCGGGCAGCCGCAGGCGCACCCCGGGCCGATGCCGCCGGCGGAGCCGGTGTGGCCGGACCAGGTGTCCGGCGCCCAGCACGGCCGGCAGTACGGCGGCAGCCATGCGGCGCCCGGCTACGACGCTCCCGCGCAGCAGCCGTACGGCGACCAGCACGGCGTCCCACCGGCCCAGTACGACCAGTACGGGCAGTACCCGCCGTACGACCCGGCGGCCGAGGGCGATCACACCGCCGTGCTGCCGGCCATCGACGACTTCGTCCCGTCCCAGCCCGCGCAGCCCGCCCCGGAGCCCGCTCCCACCGAGCCGCGCGCCGGTGGCAGGCGGGCGGCCCGCGGCCGGGCCGCGGCGCCGGCCGCCGCGGGGCAGCGCACCGGGTCGCCGATCATCGCGCCCGGGATGCAGCCGGCCGCGCTGACCGCCGTTCTCGCCCTGCTGATCGCGGGCGGGGCCGTCGTCGGCCGTCCGGGGCTCGCGCTCGTCGTCGCCGTCCTGCAGGCCGTCACCGCCGCCGGTTGGTTCCGGCTGAACGGCATGTGGCCGGCCCGGCAGGGCATCATGCTGGCCTTCCTGGCCGGCGTCACGGCGGACATCGCGCTGCTCGCGACGGGCGGCGACAACGTCCCCGCCGTGGTCGTCGGCACGCTGGGGACCTGGCTGCTGCTGGTCCTCGTGCTGCAGATGCGCCACCGCGGGACGACGGACGAGCGGCTGTCCTCGCTGACGGCCACCTCCGCGTCGACGCTGATGACCGTCCTGGCCACCGGCTTCCTCGCGGTCGCCTGGACACCCGGCGGCAGCGATCCGGTGGTGGTCGGCGCGGTCGCCGTCGCCGTCGCGACACTCGCCCGCGCCCTGCCGCTGCCCGGCGCCGCCTCCGTCGCGGTGGCGGTGCTCGCCGCCGCCGGCAGCGGCATCGTCACCGGCCGGCTGACCGACCTCGGCACCCAGGGCGCCCTGCTGGGCCTGGCCGCCGGTGCCTGCGCCGTCATCGGGCTGCGCGTCGCCAGCTACGACTTCCCGTCGCGCTTCGTCCACTTCACCGCGGGCGTCGCGCTCCCCCTGACGGCCGCGGCTCCCGTCGTGTACGTACTGGGCCGGGTGCTCACGGGCTGACATGTAGCTGAACGCCACGGCGACGGAACGCCGTTGGCCCGGAACGCCGTGGGGGGCGGAATCCGGGCCCCGGCCCCGGGCGGGCCGCTGTCACAACCTCACGACAAACGACAGCGGTCCCCCCGGGTGCCGGGGGCGGGCGGGTTAGGGTCGGTCGATCACGCCGGAACCGGGGGAGAGCCATGCGAGCCGCACGAATACTCCTGATCGTCCTCGTCGTTCTCGGCGGGCTGTTCGTCGCGGCAGATCGCATCGCGGTGTCGGTGGCCCAGGACAAGGCGGCCGAGCGCGCGCAGCTGACCCAGGGTCTGAGCTCGAAGCCCGAGATCTCGATAAAGGGTTTCCCGTTCCTGACGCAGGTCGCCTCGGACAAGCTCGATGACGTCAGCATCACCGCGCACGACATCCAGGCGGGCACCGGCGCCGAGCGGCTGCGGATCGACAGTTTCACCGCCGACCTGCGCGGGGTGAACCTCTCCGGCAACTATCAGCGGGCGGTCGCCGACACGGCGGACGGCTCGGCGTTCATCACCTACGCGGACCTGTCGGCCGCCGCGCCTCCGGGCGTGACGGTGGCGTACGGGGGCGAGAGCAAGGACGGCAAGGGCAGGGTCAAGGTGACCGGCAGTGTGACGATGCCGCTGATCGGGACGGTCAAGCGCAGCGTGACCAGTGTGATCAGCGTCGAGCACGGCGACACGGTGCGGCTGCACGCCGACGCGATCCCGGGCGCCGACACCATCCCCGGCCTCGACAAGCTGATCCGCGAGAAGATCGACTTCACGCGGAGCCTGGTGGGGCTGCCCACCGGCATCAAGGTGCAGTCGGTCGTGACGACCCCGAGCGGCATCTCGGTGGCGGCGTCCGGAACGAACGTCGTTCTCGCGGGCTGAGACGGCGGCGTCCGCACCTCAGTCAGAAATCGCCGGTCGAACGCCGTCCGGGCGTGCCGCGTAAGGCCCGACCCTTTGCACGTCCCAGTATTCGGACAATCTTGTCTCGCTATATGACACCCTGGTGACACTTTCGGGGAGGTTTCCCTACGATCGGGGTCATGAAGCGACAGGCGGATCTCACGAAGCGGCGGGCAGTCGACCTGTGCCGCGTCGCCGCCAGTCTCTGTCGCATGCCATAGGGGCGGCAGCCTTCTACGTACCGGACCAGGCCCGACCGCCGTCCGTGTGCGCCTGCCTCCCCGGCGTTTCTCTCACATTCTGCGCAATGTCGCGCCCCGTCTTGGCGCATCCGTACTGCCCCGGAGGAGAACAAAATGAGCCGCAGTGACGTCCTCGTGGACGCCGATTGGGTCCAGGACCACATCGACGACCCCAAGGTGGTAATCGTCGAGGTCGACGAGGACACCTCGGCCTACGAGAAGAACCACATCCGTAACGCCGTGCGTATCGACTGGAAGTCCGACCTGCAGGACCCGGTCCGCCGTGACTTCGTCGACCAGGCCGGGTTCGAGGCCCTGCTGTCGGCCAAGGGCATCGGCAACGACGACACCGTGGTCCTCTACGGCGGCAACAACAACTGGTTCGCCTCCTACGCGTACTGGTACTTCAAGCTCTACGGCCACGACAGCGTCAAGCTGCTCGACGGCGGCCGCAAGAAGTGGGAGCTCGACTCCCGCGACCTGGTCGTCGAGGTCCCCGTCCGGGCCACGACCTCGTACAAGGCCAAGGAGCAGGACACCTCGATCCGCGCGTACCGTGACGACGCCGTCGCCGCGATCGGCACCCTGAACCTGGTCGACGTCCGCTCGCCCGACGAGTTCTCGGGCAAGCTGCTCGCCCCGGCCCACCTCCCGCAGGAGCAGTCGCAGCGCCCGGGTCACATCCCGACCGCCCGCAACATCCCGTGGTCGAAGAACGCCAACGACGACGGCACCTTCAAGTCCGACGAAGAGCTGACCAAGCTCTACCAGGACGAGAACGTCGACCTGGCGAAGGACACCATCGCGTACTGCCGTATCGGTGAGCGCTCCGCGCTCACCTGGTTCGTGCTGCACGAGCTGCTCGACCAGGCCAACGTCAAGAACTACGACGGCTCGTGGACCGAGTACGGCTCCCTCGTCGGCGTCCCGATCGAGCTCGGCGCCAACGCCTGAGTCCGGTTTCAGACCCGTTCCAGACCACCCCTCAAAGGATCAGACATGTGTGGAGCAAAGGCCGGCGGCCCGGACTTGGCAGGAGTTGACGTGGCGAGCGAGACGATCATTCAGGGTTCTGTGACCCGCGACGGAGAGCCCATCAGCGGCTACGTCCGTCTGCTCGACGGCGGGGGCGAGTTCACCGCGGAGGTCCCGACCTCGGCGACCGGACAGTTCCGCTTCTTCGCGGCTCCCGGCACTTGGACGCTGCGCGCCCTCGTCCCGGGCGCGACGGTGGACCGTACGGTCGTGGCCCAGCAGGGCGCGGCGGCCGACGTGGCCATCGCCGTCTGAGTCACGGCCGTCGAGCCGTCCCCCGACGGCGACGACTGCCTGACTGACTGAACGGCCGAAGGGCCGCACACCTGGGTTGGACGCTCCCTCCTCGCCCCCTACGGCGAGGAGGGGCCCGGGTTGCGGCCCTTCGTGCTGCCTGTTTGCGCTGCTCGGACGTACCGTGGAGCTATGTACGCGCGCCGGCGTCGCCACTGGTATTTCGCCATGATGGGCAGCTGCATCCTGCTGTTCGTCCTGGCGTGGGCGGTGGTGCGCCTGTGGTCGGTGCCGGCCGCCGTCGGGATGTGCGTGGTCGCGATGGTGATCCCGCCGTTCGCCGCCATCGTGGGAAACCGGCGCGAGCCCGGCGACTTCTGGGACGACCCGGCCGACAGCTGGCTGGAGGACGAGCCGGCCGACGACTCCTGGATCCGGGACGAGGAGGCGGCGAAGGCGAAAGCGGCCGGAAAGCGGCCGGACGACGGGGACGGGAAGGTGTAGGTCCGTGGGGGACCTGCGGGGAGCTACGACCTGACCTAGTAGACGAGCGCCTGGACGCCGTCGGCCATGACTTCCTGCACGAAGACCTGCGCCCCCGCGATCCGTACGCCCTCGATGACGTCCTTCTCCCCGATGTCCCGGCGGGCCGCGCACTGCGTGCACAGGGTGATGCCGCCGCCGGCGAGGATTCCGTCGATCAGGTCCGGCAGCGGTGCTGCGTGCGGGAGTTCGAACTCCGCGGCACGGCCGGGCAGCGCGAACCACGCGGACTCACCGGTGAGCCACAGCGAGACCTCCACGCCACTGGCCACCGCGACCGCCGCCACCGTGAACGCCTGCGAGCAGCGCTCGGGCGCGTCCGCGCCCGCTGTCACCTTGATCACGAGCTTCTTCGCCATGGGCACAGGCTAGCGCTCTCCCACCAGCACCATTGGCCCCGCCTGTGTCTCATCTCACGGTAAAAGAATTGGGGGCCCGACGTGTCGACTGGACATAATGCGGTTCCACTCACGATGCGACACGCGTGCGAGTGATGAGTTTGTGCCCGGGGGGGCTTCCTGTGGAACCTGTACGCCGTCGAGGCGCCGTCATGGCGGTTTCCGCGGGAATCGGAATGCTCGCGCTGATCGGTGTGACCGCCGGGATCGTGGTGACGCTCGGCTCCTCGTCCGGCCACGCCGACGAGGGCGCCCCGTCGTCCTCGCCGACCGTTTCGGCGACGGGCTCGCCGACCGGTGCCGCGACGGGCTCCCCGAGCGCCGATCCGTCCGCGGCGGCCACGTCCGCCGTCAAGGGCCAGGTCAGCCACGGCACGCACACCGGTGACCTGCGCTTCTTCCTGCTCGCGCCGCCCGCGGGCGCCGAGATCTACGGTGACGAGGCGGGCAGCCCGCTCTCCGCGGCCGACCTCGCGAGCGGTTCGAACGACGAAGCGGCCATGAAACGCGCGCTGGACCGCTACGGCTTCACGTCCGGCGCCTACCGCACGTATCTCACCGCGGGCGGAGGGGCGGAGGTCACCGTCAAGCTCAGCCACTTCACCGACGCCGGTTCGGCCGCCGCGTACTACGACGCCCACTACTACGAGGGCGACAAGCTCACCCTGACCGGCGACTATCCGGCCCGCGCCTACCACCTGAAGTCCGGCTCCGAGGAGAGCACGGACTCCCTGCTGGCCATCTCGTACCAGGGCGATGTGAACATCACCATCACCGTGACCGGCGGCACGACCCCGGATCCGAAGCTGCTCCAGAACCTGCTCGACGCGGAGTACCAGCGCCTCAAGACCGGCCGCTGAGCCCGCCCTTCTTTCTTCCTTTTTCTCGTACCACCCACGTGGAGATCACCATGTCCGAGGACACCCCTGCGCCTGAGCCCGCTCCCGAGCCACCACCGGAACCGCCGGTCGAGCCGACACCGGCCGAGGCGGAACCGCCAGTAGAGCTGCCGGCCGAGGCGCAACTGCCGGTCGAGCCGCAGCCGGAGCAGCCGGAGCGCAAGCCGCGCCGCCGTGGCCGCACGACGCTGCTGATCGCCGTCGCGGCCGTCCTCGGCGTCCTCGCGGGCGCCGGCACCGGCTACAAGATCCAGCAGGACCGCCCGGAAACCCCGCTCCCGCCGCTCGCCCAGCCCAAGTTGGTCCAGCCGGCAGGCGCCGCCGCCCCGACGGCCCCGCTCACCGCCGCCGACGACCACCTCGTGAAGACGGACGGTGACCTGCGGACGCTGCTCCTGGAGCGGCCGAAGGGCGCGAAGGAGTCGGACACCGGGGAGGGCGAGGACGGCTGGATGTCGCTCGCCGAGTACGCGGACACCTTCAAAGAGCCGGACCACATGTTCAAGGAGATGAGCACCAACGAGTACCGGCGTGGCGCGGTCACCGCCTGGAGCAGTGCCAACCACACCGATTCCAGTATCTGGTTGCTGCAGTTCCGCGACCGGATGCAGCCGTACGCCGTCGACATGCTGCAGGGCCAACAGGAGTACATGGCGGACGACGAACACGCGGGCAACAGCGGGACGGCCATTCCCGGTGACTCGGACGGTCATGTGTGGGTGTACTCCAAGCCTTGGACGAAGGAGGGCTACGAGCCGATGTACAGGGCACGCGGCCTCGCCCGACGCGGTGACATCGTCATGGACGTCTGGATCTTCTCGTCGAAGCCCATCAGCACCACCACCATCCTGGATGTTTCCAAGCGGCAGTTGGAGCGACTGTGAGCGACGAGGAGAACCCCGTGGTCCCCGCGCCGGAGCCCGCTGCACCTGAGGCGGAGCCCGAAGCGGTGCCGGTGCCGGAGACCGAAGTGGCGCCCGCTCCCAAAGCGCGCCGCGGCCTGGCGCTCGGCATCGCCGCCGCGCTCGTCGCCGTGGCAGCTGGTGGCGGTATCGGCTACGCCGTACTGCACCATGACGACTCGGCGGACAAGAAGACCTCCGCCGCGCCCTGGAAGGCCCCCGCCCCGGCCAAGACCGGTGAGTTCGGCGCGAAGTCCGGCGGCAGCCACTACGGCCGCCTCGGCAAGCTGCTGCTCCCGATGCCCGGCGCCTACGAACCCGGCCCTGACGTCCGTGAGTTCGGCAACGACGTCGAGCTCGATGGCAAGCAGGCGGTGTCGATGATGAAGAGCAGTGTCAGCCAGCTGCCGAAGAAGAACCGCAAAGCGGTCGAGAAGGCCATCGACGAACTGCACCTGCAGGGCGCGGGCATGCGGACGTATCGCTCCGGGGACGGTGACTACGTCATCGAGATCCAGATCGTGCAGATGAAGAACAAGCAGGCCGCGGCCGATCGTACCCAGTATTTCGACGAGTTCACGAAGGCCCTCGGGATCTTCCGCAACGGTCCGAAGATCGCGGGTCACGACAAGGCGCGCTGCGTGCTGCCGCCGACCGAGCCCGGCGAGAAGCTCGACGCGATGACCTGCCAGGCCACCGAGGGCGACCTGCTGGTGACGATGAGCGTGACCGGCACCGTGCCGCTGCACAAGACCGAAGCGGCGGAACTGCTCAAGCAGCAGCTCGACCGCATCCAGGACCCGGGGGTGTCGGCATGACCGACCAGTCGATCGTGCCGCAGGACGAGAAGCCGCAGGACGAGAAGCCGCAGGACTTGGAGCCCACGCCCGAGCCCGTCTCCGAGCCCACTCCCGGCCCCCAGCCCGAACCGGCTGCCGAGGTCCTTCCGCCGCTGCCGCCGTTCCCCGCCGCCCCGCCGCAGATCTACCCCTGGGGCGCCCCCGTGCTGCCCGTCGAACCGAAGAAGCCGCGCCGCGCGCTCCGTGCGGTGCTGCGCTGGACGTCGGCCGTGCTGGTCTTCGGCGCGCTCGGCGGCGGCGTCGCCTACGGCGTCACGCAGCCCGAGCGCACCAGGATCCCGGGACTGGAGACGCCCGACGACGGCCGCTGGATCTACCAGCCGCTCGCCCTGCCCAAGCTGCCCGCGGGCAAGCCGGCCGCCCTGGACGAACCGCTCAACCCCGGTGGCCGCCACTACGCGGATGTCCGGTCGCTCCTGCTGCCCGCGCCCGAGGGTGCCAAGCCCGACCCGGCTTTCCCCGGTGCGAAGGGCTGGCTGCCCGCCGACGGCTATCTGAAGCTGTTCGACCGGGACGGCAAGGCGCCGCAGGGCAGGTTCCTCACTCAGGAGGGACTGCGCCACATCGCGGCCCGCGCCTGGACCATGCCGGACGGCACGCGCGCCGAGATCTACCTGCTCCAGTTCTCCAGCGTGGCGTACACCACGCGCTACCACCTCGCTACGGACGGCGGCCGCCTGGCGCTGGCGCCCACCATGCAGACCGATCTGGATTCCGCGCTGGTGGAACGCGAGGGCGCATCGGTCGTGAACGCCTTCGAGGGGAAGGGGCCGTCGAGCGGGCTCCAGGTGCGTTACGCGTACATCTCCGCGGGCGACACGCTCGGCGTCGTCGTCCTGTCCCACAAGGGCTCGGTGCCCCTGGTGCCGTTCCGGCAGACGATCACGCTGCAGGCCCAGCTGCTCGGCTGAACAGCTGATGCTCCCGACCCGCCACGGCCACGGGGACGCACCTCACAGCGCCGTCCCCGTGGCCGCCGACTAGACTCGTCCCCGGTCCATTACCGCTTGCCTGCCCGAGGAGCACACTCGTGCGTATTGAGTACATCTTCGACGCCTTGCTCGTCCTGGTCTGCCTCGGCGTCGCCGCGTTCTCCGTCTTCGCGGTGTTGAAGCTGTACCAGGGCCAGCGCTGACCTCGGCCGCACGGACAACGGAACAGGGCACCACACCATGATCGAGATCCCGTCCGACCTTCACCCGGACCTCGTCCCGCTCGTCTTCCTCCTCGGCAGGTGGGAGGGCGCGGGCGTGTACGACTTTCCCGGCGCCGAGAAGTGCAACTTCGGGCAGGAGGTGACGTTCAGCCACGACGGCCGCTCCTTCCTGGAGTACACCTCGCACACCTGGGTGCTGGACGCCGAGGGCAAGAAGCTGCGCCCGCTGGAGAGCGAGAGCGGCTTCTGGCGGATCGACAAGGACCGCAAGGTCGATGTCACCGTCACCCGTGACGAGGGCGTCATCGAGATCTGGACCGGCGAGCTGGCCGACCAGAAGCCGCAGATCGACATCGTCACGGACGCTGTCGCGCGGCTGCCGGAAGCCCCGGAGTACTCCGGTGGCAAGCGGCTCTACGGCTACGTCAACAGCGACCTGATGTGGGTCGGCGAGAAGGCCACCCCGGCCGTGACGCTGCGCCCGTACATGTCCGCGCACCTGAAGAAGGTCGTCGACCCGCGTGAGTGGGCGAAGGACCTCAAGGATCTCCCCGACGACGGGATCGCCTTCTTCAAGTAGGACCTGCCGCCGGAACGGGCAGGACCTGCCCGTCACGAGCCGGGCCTGCCATCGGAACAAGCAGGACCGGCCGTCGGAACCCTGGCCCGGACGCTCGCGGCGGCCGGGGTCCGCAGCCCTACACTGGGGGCTGTGGTGACCACCGACTGGAAGAGCGATCTGCGGCAGCGCGGCTACCGGCTGACCCCGCAGCGGCAGCTTGTCCTGGAGGCCGTGGACGCTCTGGAGCACGCGACTCCTGACGAGCTGCTCACCGAGGTCCGCAGAACCGCCTCCGGCATCAACATCTCCACGGTCTACCGGACGCTGGAGCTGCTGGAGGAGCTCGGCCTGGTCAGCCACGCCCATCTCGGACACGGCGCCCCGACGTACCACCTCGCGGACCGGCACCACCACATGCACCTGGTGTGCCGGGACTGCGGCTCCGTCATCGAGGCCGAGGTGGCGCTCGCCGCGCCGCTCACCGAGGGGCTGCGCGAGGCGTTCGGCTTCGAGACGGACATGAAGCACTTCGCGATCTTCGGCCGCTGCTCCGCCTGCACCGCAAAGGCTTCCGCCGCCGAGTCGTAGGCTTATCGCCATGACTGTCATGCCGAAGAGTCCACTGCTGTCGCTTCCCGGTGCCGTCCCCGCAGAGGGGCCGGACGAGGGTGTCGCCGGACACTACGGCGACCTGTTCCGTGAACAGCGGGCGCTCGCCGACGGGACGGGCTTCGTGGACCTCTCGCACCGCGGTGTCCTGACCGTCAGCGGCGAGGACCGTCTCGCCTGGCTGCATCTGCTCATCACCCAGCACGTCGAGCAGCTCCCCGCCCACCACGCCACCGAGGCCCTTGTCCTGACGGCGCACGGCCACATCGAGCACGCGCTCTACCTCGTGGACGACGGCACGACGACCTGGATCCACGTCGAGCCGGGCACCCAGGGCGCGCTGCTCGCGTACCTGGAGAGCATGAAGTTCTTCTACAAGGTCGAGGCGGTCGACGCTACGGAGCAGTACGCGATCGTCTATCTGCCCGCAGGCGCCATCACGGCCGTCCCGGAGGGCTGGGCCGTCCGCGAGACCCCGCACGGCCGGGACGTCTTCGTCCCGCGTGACCAGCTGGAGTCCTTCGCGGCCGGCGCCGGCCGGCCGATCGGGTCTCTGTCGCTGGAGGCGCTGCGGATCGAGGCGCACCGGCCGCGGCTGGGCCTGGAGACCGACCACCGCACCATTCCGCACGAGCTGGGCTGGCTGGAGACCGCCGTCCACCTGCAGAAGGGCTGCTACCGGGGCCAGGAGACGGTCGCCCGCGTGCACAACCTGGGCAAGCCCCCGCGCCGCCTGGTCTTCCTGCACCTGGACGGCAGCGAGGTGAAGCTCCCGCCGCACGGCTCCCCGGTCCGGATCGCCTCCGAGGGGGAGGACAGCCGCCAGATCGGCTTCATCACGTCCTCCGCCCGGCACTGGGAGCTGGGTCCGATCGCGCTGGCCCTGGTGAAGCGCAACACGGCCGTCGACGCGACGCTGCTGGCCGACACGACGGTCGCGTCGCAGGAGATCGTCGTCGCGCCGTAGCCGGCGCGGCTACCGGGATCAGATGTCGATCACGATGGTGAACGGGCCGTCGTTCGTCAGCGAGACCTTCATGTCCGCGCCGAACCGGCCCGTTTCCACGCCCGCACCCAGCGCGCGCAGCTGCGCCACCACCTCGTCGACGAGCGGCTCGGCGATCTCGCCCGGCGCGGCGGCGTTCCAGGTGGGGCGGCGCCCCTTACGGGCGTCACCGTAAAGCGTGAACTGGCTGATGACGAGCAGCGGGCCGCCGATGTCCGAGCAGGACTTCTCGTCCGGCAGGATGCGCAGGCTCCACAACTTGCGGGCCAGCTGGGCCGCCTTCTCCGGGGTGTCCTCGTGCGTCACCCCCACCAGAACGCACAATCCGGGTCCGGTGATCGACCCGACCGTCTCTCCGCCGACCACGACACTCGCTTCACTGACCCGTTGGGCAACCGCTCGCATGGGGCCATTGTCCCGTGCATGTGCCAACACCACTCGCACGGGTGAGGGGGCGCACGCGACCGCAGGTCGTACGCCCGGTTGGACGCCAAGCACGCCCGCCGTCGGGGCCGTTCGGGTGCAGAGTCGCTGCGGGGTGTCTGTGGGCAGTGGGACCATCGGAACCTGGGCGGCTCCGGCCGCGACGAGGGGACGACAAGGCATGACCACACCCGGCGCTGGAGAGACATCCGGTACCACCGCACCGATCGCACCGACCGTGCCCGTCGAGAAAGGCCATCACATGCTGAAGGCCGACGCACTGGGGCCGCGGCCCCCGGGTCCGCGCAGCCCGCTCGCCGCGGACACCCCGGAGCCCGAGATGGGGGCCCTGGGCCTCGGCACGCTGCGCACCCTGCGGCGCGACGCGCAGCAGGAGGAAGCGGACCTGTCGTACCTGCGCCGGCTGCTGCACGGCCGGATCGACATCCTGCGGGCGGAGCTGGGGCGCCGCACGGCGCCGGACGCGCCGCTGCTGGACCGGCTGCCGGAGATCCTGACCGACGCGCCGTCCTTGCACCGCTCCTCCGCCCGGCACGTGACGTTGGGCACGCCGCTCACCGAGCGGGTGCGCCGGCTCGCCGAGGAGATGCTCGCCGAGGTCGAGCTGTCGGACCTCGACGCCCGGACCGACCAGGACCTGCACGAGGGGATGGGGCGCCTCGTCCGCCACGAGCAGCAGGTCTCCCGGCGCCGGCAGACCCTGCAGCGGACCGTCGACGGCTGCAGCGCGGAGATCACCCGTAGGTACCGTGACGGGGAAGCGAGCGTGGACGACCTGCTTGCCGAGGGCTGACCGCCGTGACCGGACACCCGCCGCGGCAGGCCGGAGAGCAGGCGTGAGCGCGGGGGAGCGTCCCCATCCCGTGCTGGCGGAGGTCGTCCGGTCGGGCTTCGTGGAGGGGCTGCACCGCGGCTCGCTCGTCGTGCTGGACGCGGACGGCCGCGTCGGGCCGACGCTCGGCGATGTGACGTCGCCGATCTTCCCCCGGTCGTGCAACAAGCCGATGCAGGCCGCGGCGATGCTGCGGGCCGGGCTGGAGCTCGACGGCGAGCTGCTGGCGCTCGCCGCGGCCAGCCACTCGGGGGAGCCCTTCCACGTGGAGGGCGTCCGGAAGATCCTGGCGGGCGCGGGTCTGACGGAGTCCGCGCTGCGCAACCCTCCGGATCTGCCGCTGGACGCCGAGGCGGCGGAACGGTGGCAGCGGGAGGGCGGCGGGCGCGAACGGATCTTCATGAACTGTTCCGGCAAGCACGCCGCGATGCTCGCCGCCTGCGTGGTCAACGGCTGGCCCCTGGAGACGTATCCGGACCCCGGCCACCCGTTGCAGCGTCTGGTGCTGGATGTGCTGGGCGACCTGAGCGGGGAGCCGGTCGAGCGGGTGGGCATCGACGGCTGCGGGGCGCCGGTCGCGGCGCTGAGCCTCACGGGGCTGGCGCGCTCCTTCGCCCGCTGCGTCGGAGCGCCGCACGGCACGCCGGAACGGAAGGTCGCCGACGCGATGCGCGCCCACCCCGAGTACGTCGCGGGCACCCGGCGGTCGGACACCTGGCTGATGGCGGAAGTCCCGGGTGTGCTCTCCAAGGTGGGCGCCGAGGCGGTCCAGGCGGTGGCGTTCGAGGACGGCCGGGCCCTGGCGTTCAAGATCGACGACGGCGGCAAGCGGGCGCTGGGGCCGGTACTGGCAAGGGCATTGGAGCTGCTGGGAGTGGACTCCCCGGTGCTCGCCCGGATCGCCGATTCGCCGCTGCTGGGCGGGGGCGAACGGGTGGGTGAGGTGCGCGCGGTGTTCTGAGGGCCGGTTGCCGCCGCACGCCCGGCCGAGGGCGCGTCCAGGCCCCGTAGGAAGTCCGGACGAGCGCCGCCCGAGCCACCGTCGGAAGTCCTGACGAGTCCCCCCACGCGTCCGCCACCCCGCCCGCCGAAAATCCGGATGCGTCCCGTCCCGCCTCCACATACGTTCGGGGGATGAGCCCCGACCTCCACACCCTCGTCGAATCCGAGCTGCCGGAATGGCTGCGCGCGCTGAACAACGCGTTCCTGAGGCCGCCGACCATCACCGCGGAGGAGCTCGCGGCTCGCAGGCCGGGGATCGACCTGGACCGTACCCAGGGTGTGTTCGACGAGGGCCGCTGCGTGGCCACCTTCCGCAGCATGCCGCGTGAGCTGACCGTGCCGGGCGGCGGGCAGCTCGCCGCCAGTGCCATCACCAACGTCTCCGTCACCGCGACGCACCGCAGGCGCGGGCTGGCGACCCGCATGATGTCCCGCGACCTGACGGACGCCAAGGAGCGTGGCGAGGCGGTGGCGATCCTGATCGCCGCCGAGTACCCGATCTACGGCCGCTACGGCTTCGGCCCGGCGGTCTGGACGACCTCCTGGGACATCGACGTGCCCCGGGCCGGTCTCGACCGCCGCTGGGCGGGCCCCGCCGACGGCCGCGTCGACCTCATGACACCTGCGGAGATCCGCAAGATCGGCCCCGAACTCCATGAGCGCGTCCGGCGGCTGACGCCCGGCGCGATCAACCGCACCGACCGGTGGTGGGACTTGGACACCGGGCAGCTGACGTTCCCGTCCATCACCTGGAAGGAACCCTTCTACGCGGTGTACCGGGACGCCTCCGGCCGCGTCGACGGCCTGGCCACGTACAGGGTCAACGAGCACGAGTGGACCAACAAGTTCCCGACGATGACGCTGGCGACGGACCGGCTGATCGCGGTCTCCCCGGCCGCGGAGTCCGCGCTGTGGCGCTACCTGCTCTCCATCGACTGGATCACCGCACTGAACACCGGCTTCCGCGCCCCCGACGACATCGTGCCCCTGCTGCTCGGCGACCCGCGTGCCGCCAAGGTCGAGACGAACGCCGACTTCATGTGGCTCCGGGTGCTCGACACGCCCCGCGCCCTGGAGGCCCGCACCTACACCGGCGCCGATTCCCTCGTCCTGGACCTGCACGACAGCGCGGACCTGGCCGGCGGCCGCTTCCGCCTGGAGACGGACGCGAGCGGCAAAGCCCTCTGCACCCCGACCAGCGACGACGCCGACCTCTCCCTCGACATCGCCGAGCTGGGAACGCTCTACCTGGGCGACGAGTCCGTCCAGCGGCTGGCCGCCCTGGGCCGCATCACCGAGAACCACCCCGGAGCGGCCTCCCGAGCGGACCTTCTGTTCCGCACCCCCCGCCGCCCGTGGTGCATGGACGGCTTCTGACCACCGGGTCGCGGGTGTCTACTGCGCCATCAGGATCGCGATCCCGGTGAGCGCGATGCAGGTGTAGGTCGTGCCGCGGTCCTTCCGGTCGAGGGCCATCAGCCCGAAGACGATGGCCCACGCCGCGCCGTACCTCCACTGGACGAACTGCTCGAAAACGAATCCGAGAACGGGCATGACAGATCCCTCCTTCATGACGCTGGGTGGTGACAGAAGGCGGGTGGTGGCGGTATGTCCCGTACGTCGTTGGACGGTTGATGACGCTGACCCCCGTTGCGTCAACTTCGACAACTCGTTCGTCATGTCCCCGAAGTCGACTGAGCTACTGTCCTCCATTTTTCCCAGTTGAGTGAGATCCACAAACTCATGTCAGTCAACTCCCATAAGTTGATGGAGAGTTGTAGCCTGGAACGTATGACTCCGAGCAGTCCGGGGACCAATGGCGCGACGCCGCCCTTCCTGCGCATCGCGGCGGTACTACGTGCCGAGATGGACAGTGGTGTGCTGGCCGCAGGTGATCAGATCCCGACCCAGGCGGCGCTGAGCAGGCGGTTCGAGGTGTCCCGGGCGACCGTTCAACGGGCCCTGGACGAGCTCCGCAAGGACCAGTTCATCGACTCCCAGCGTGGCCGGGGCTCGTACGTCCTCGGCCGCGGGACCGCGGCACGCCCGGACCGCGAGGTCCGGGCGCAGTCGGGCCCCGGCCCGGCGGGGGTCGAGCTGGCCGAGCACGTCGAAGCCGCGTTCCAGCAGTCCCGGATCACCCTCGACTCGTTCTCGCTCACCGCCGAGACGCTGAACTCGGCGATGCAGGGCCCGCTCCGGCGCGTCCAGGCCGGAGAGATCGCCCCGGAGTCGGTGGCGGTACGGCTGCTCCTGCCGAACCCCGAAGCACTTCTGGCGGTGCCACGGCTGGTCGGTGATCCTGAGGACGGACGCCCGCTGGAGCGGCTGCGGCGGCTGGCGCAGGGCCACGCACTCAGCCTGCAGAGCTCGGTCGACCGGCTGGCGGACCTCCGGCTGGTGCCGGAGGTGTCCGTCGAGATCAGATCCGTGAAGATCACCCCGGTCAACAAGCTCTACCTGCTCAATGGGACGGAAGCGCTGTTCGGTCTCTACAAGGTCGTCGAGCGCACCGTGCCCTACCGGGGCGAGGACATGAACATCTACGACTTCCTGGGGCTCGGGGCGACGCTGTTCCACTACTCCGCGGGCGGCGACAGCCCCGATCCGTACAACACCGAATACGTGAAGCAGTCGCAGGAATGGTTCGATTCCATCTGGTCAACCATTGCCCAGCCGTTGAGACTCTTCGAGTGACCATCCGCGAACTCGTAGCCGCAGCGGGATGCGTGCTGTTCGATTTCGACGGTCCGCTGGCCAGCCTTTTCGGCAACCACAAGGCGCACGAGGTGGCCCGCGTTCTCCGGCGCAGCCTCGACAACTGGGGGCTGACACCACCGTTGAACGACCCGGACAACCCGCTCCAGGTGCTGCGGGACACGGCGCGGGCATACGAGGGAACCTCCGCGGCCCACCGGGTCGCCGAGCTGGACGAGATCCTCACCGCGGAGGAGGTCCGGGCCGCCGGCTCCGCCGTGCCGACCGAACACGCCTACGAGCTGGTCGTGTGGCTGGCCGAGCGGGGCACCAAGCTCGCCGTAACGACCAACAACTCGGCCGCCGCCGCTAATCTGTACCTCAGGCGCAAGGGGCTGGCCGAATTCTTCGGTGCCCATGTGCACGGGCGGCTCGGAGACACCCTCCTGATGAAGCCCGATCCGTCCTGCCTTAAAGAGGCGATGCGGACCACGGGCGCCCGGGCCGACGACTGCCTGATGCTCGGTGACTCGGTCGACGACTGCAGCGCGGCTCAAGGGGCCGGTGTCACGTTCCTTGGCTATGCGAAGGATGCCAGGAAGCAGCGGGAGCTGGAGGACGCCGGAGCCCGGCACATCACCGACGCGCTCGTGCACCTCTTCGACGACCGACGGCAACCGTAACCGTGGCTCGTTAAGTCCGTACGAGTAGACACAGTCAGACACAGTCTAGGAATCCGGTGACCACGACGACAGTGCCGAAGGTCGTATCCCGCACGGGAACGGACCCGGTGGAGGGCCCCTTTCCGGGCTACCACAATGTGACCTACGCGGTCAGGTTGGACGCCGTCTCCCGGCTGGGCCTGCGCTTCCGGCGGCTGAAGCTGCGCGAACCGAGGCCGGGGGTCTTCTGGTTCGATCTGCGGTGGTTCCCGTCCGAGGACCAGCTGATCCGCGCGCTCCAGGACCACATCCCGCAGATCCCGCCTGTCGCGTTCATCGACGAGCAGATGTCCGCCATCGCCTTCATCGAGGGCCGGACGCTGGGCAGTCTGCGGGGCGCGGGCGGCAGCAGAACGGTCCGGGCGGGATTTCTCGACCAGATCGAGGACCTTTTCCACCACCTCGCGGCGTGCGACACCTCCGGACTGCCGGAGGACCGGCTCAATCTCTGCACCTGTGACGACACGCCCGGAGCGGAGAGTTCCACCGGATTCCTGCGCCAGGTGGTGCACTTCACCCGCGAGCACGTCTACGCGCCGCACCGGGAGAGGTTCGCGGAACTGCTGGCCGATCTCGACGTCCGCGAGGACGCGCTGAGCGCTTTCGAGGCCGGCCTTCCGGAACTGACCCCGCGCCCGTCCCTGCTGCTCCACGGCGACCTGCACCGGGAGAACTTCATCGTGGACCACGCCGGCACGATGTGGACCATCGACTGGGAGCTGGCCCTGATCGGCGATCCGCTGTACGACCTGGCCACGCATCTGCACCTCATGCGCTATCCGCGAGCGCAGGAGCGCGAGATGATCGCGCGCTGGCGGCGGGCGGTGGGGGAGAAGGCCGCGCGGGGAGCCGAGGCGGATCTGCCGCACTATCTGGCGTACAAGCGCGTCCAGTCCGTCATCACGGACGTCATCCGTGGCGCGACGGGTCTGGGCGCCACCTGCGACTACGCGGAACTGGGCCGGGTGGCGGCGGTCGTCGTGCGCGCACTGCGAGCCGCGCGGGAGCCACTCGGCCTGGCGAAGATCCCGACCCGGGCGGCGGTCGAGGACGCGTTCACCGTCTGGCAGAAGCAGTACGGAGGCCAGGAGCCCGGCTGAACGTCGCCGGCACCGCCCGGGCACCGCCCCCGTCACTGCAGCCCGAGCGCCATCCACTTCGCCGGTTCGGTGAGGGGTTCGAAGCCGATCTTGGCGTAGACGCCGTGGGCGTCGGCGGTGGCGAGGAGGATGCGGCGCAGGCCCAAGGGGGCGAGGTGGTCGCGGACGGCGGTGACCAGGGCGACGCCGAGGCCTTTGCCGCGGGTGGCGGGGTCGACGTAGACGTCGCAGAGCCACGCGAAGGTGGTGTGGTCGGTGACGACACGGGCGTAGGCGAGCTGGGCACCCGAGGCGGTGTCGTACAGGCCGAAGTTGAGGGAGTTCGCGATGGCGCTGTCCTGCTTCTCGCGGCTCCGGCCCAGGGCCCAGTAGGCGTCCGTGGAGAGCCAGTGGTGGATGCGGGCGGCATCCAGCCGGGCCGGGTCCGTCGAGATCTCGTAAGCGTCGTCCATGGCGGGAGGCTGCCAGGCGCGGGGGCGCGGCGTCGACCCGTTATCCAAATCATTGCAGTGTTGCTTACCTATCAGGTGGAGAATTATTAACTGGACCTTGACTGTTGATGTGCGGCACGCTCGACGGTATGGATCTGGACCGGCCGCTCGGCGGCATTCACGTGCCCTTGATCACACCCTTCGACGCCGACGGGTCGGTGGCCGCCGCCGCGCTGGAAGGCCTCGCGCACAGCGCCCTCGACGCGGGCGCGGCCGGGCTCGTCGCGCTCGGCACCACGGCCGAGGCCGCGACGCTCGACGCGGCGGAGCGCGGCACGGTCACCGGGATCGTCGGCAGGGTGTGCCGGGAGCGCGGGGCCTGGCTGACGGTGGGCGCCGGGTCGAACGACACCCGGCGGTCGGGGGCGGAGCTGCGGGCGCTCGACGGCACCGGGGCGGCGGCCGCGCTCGTTCCCGTGCCGTACTTCACCCGGCCCTCCGAGGCCGGGGTGGTCGCGCACTTCGAGGCGCTGGCGGCCGAGAGCCCGGTGCCGCTCATCATCTACAACATTCCGTACCGCACCGGGCAGACCCTCGGGTTCGAGGCGCTGGTGCGGCTGGCCGCCATCCCCTGCGTCGTCGGGGTGAAGCACGCGGTCGGCTGCATCGACCAGGACACGGTGGCGCTGCTCGGCGCCGGCCTGCCCGGCTTCGCCGTCCTCGCGGGCGACGACGTCTTCGCCCCCGCGCTGCTCGCCCTCGGCGCGCCCGGCGCCGTGCTCGCCTCCGCGCACCTGGCGACCGAGCAGTGGGTGGAGCTGGCGAGGACCGGTGACCGAACGCTGGGACACCGGCTGGCGGCCCTCGCCGCCGCGGTGTTCACCGAGCCGAATCCGACCGTCATCAAGGCCGTGCTGCACGCCCACGGCCGCATCCCGGGACCCGACGTACGGCTGCCGCTGCTGCCGGCCGGCGGCCCATCGCTTGAGACGGCCCTCCGGGCATTCGACGCGGCGGGGGATACTCGGGTCCGTACGCACGCATTGATCGGAGAGGCGTCATGAGGATCGGAATCGTCGGAGCAACCGGCCAGGTGGGCGGAGTCATGCGCAAGGTGCTCGCCGAGCGCGCCTTCCCGGTGAAGGAGCTGAGGCTGTTCGCCTCGGCCCGTTCGGCCGGCAGCACGCTGCCATGGCAGGACGGCGAGATCGTCATCGAGGACGCCGCCACGGCCGACTACTCCGGGCTGGACATCGTCCTGTTCTCGGCCGGCGGCGCCGCGTCCAGGGCGCTGGCGCCCAAGGTCGCCGCGGCCGGTGCGGTCGTCATCGACAACTCCTCCGCCTGGCGGCTCGACCCCGAGGTCCCGCTGGTCGTGTCCGAGGTCAACCCGCACGCCATCGCGGACCGCCCCAAGGGCATCATCGCCAACCCGAACTGCACGACGATGGCCGTCATGCCGGTCCTGCGCCCGCTGCACGACGAGGCCGGCCTGACCGCGCTGATCGCCACCACCTACCAGGCCGTCTCCGGCTCCGGCGTGGCCGGCGTCGCCGAGCTCGACGGCCAGATCTGCAAGGTCGCCGACCGGGCCGCCGCACTCGCCTTCGGCGGCGAGAACGTCGAGCTGCCGGAGCCGGGCGTCTACGCCCGCCCGATCGCGTTCAACGTGCTGCCGCTGGCCGGCTCGATCGTCGACGACGGCAGCTTCGAGACCGACGAGGAGCAGAAGCTCCGCAACGAGAGCCGCAAGATCCTGGAGATCCCGGATCTGAAGGTCTCGGGCACCTGCGTGCGCGTGCCGGTCTTCACCGGGCACTCCCTGCAGGTCAACGTGCGCTTCGAGCGGCCGATCAGCGTCGAGCGCGCCTACGAGCTGCTCTCCGCCGCCCCCGGCGTCGAGCGCTCCGAGATCCCCACCCCGCTGCAGGCGGCCGGCCAGGACCCGACCTTCGTCGGCCGGATCCGCCGGGACGAGACCGTGGAGAACGGCCTCGCCCTCTTCTGCTCCAGCGACAACCTGCGCAAGGGCGCGGCCCTCAACGCCGTCCAGGTCGCGGAGCTGGTCGCCGCGGAACTGACCGCCGCGCGCTGAGCCCGGGCGCGGAAGGGCCGCTGAGCCCCGGCCGCGTACGCGACGCGTCGACGCGTCGCCTGCCGGACGCGTCGACGCGTACGTGCTGACCGCCGTCAGAACGCCTTGCCGGACTCCTCGGCGATCAGCACGTACGACGTCTTCCCGTCCAGCGTCTCGCGGATGATGTCCGCGTGTCCCGCATGCCGTGCGGCCTCCTCGATGAGGTGCAGCAGCACCCAGCGGGCGTTGACCTTCATGCCGGCCGGGAACCACGGCGCCTCCGGCAGCGGGACCTCCCCCTCCAGGTCCGGCAGGCCGAGGATCGTCTCCTCGGTCTGACGTGCCACGGCCGCGTACTCCTCCAGCACCCCGGCCACGGTCTCGTCCCCGACCAGCTGGAAGTCCTCGTGCCAGTTCGACTCGTCGCGCTTGCGGGCGGACGGCCGCCCCATCAGGGTGGTCTGCACCCAGTTGTCCTCGCAGCCCAGCGCATGCTTGACCAACCCGCTCAGCGACAGCTCGCTCGCGCTCGGCCGGGACGCGGCCTGCTCGTCGGTCAGGCCGAGGACGGCCCGGCGCAGGGCGCCGCGCTGTGCCTCCAAGAAGGCCAGCAGCGCATCCCGCTCGCCCTGCTCGCCGGTCTTCCCCGTGTTCACCAGTGTCGGCATGACGACCACCTCTCGTTCGGTCTCGATGCCTCGACCCTAGAGAGTCACGCGGTCAGGTTCTGTCCGCATTCGCATCCGCGCACGAACTGCGCACACGACATGCGTACACGACGTGTGAACGGGTCAGGCTCCGAGCAGCCGGCGCGGCCCCGGCCCCTGCTCGCCGAGCGCGTCGTGCGGATTGGCCAGATGGCACTTGTCGATCGACAGGCAGCCGCAGCCGATGCAGTCGGTGAGGTGGTCCCGCAGCCGCTCCAGCTGGGCGATGCGGTCGTTCAGGTCGTCGCGCCAGCACTCCGAGACGTTCGCCCAGTCGGCGCGGTTCGGCGTACGCGCCTCCGGCAGCAGCCCGAGAACCTCGCGGATCCGCGCCAGCGGGATGCCGACCCGCTGCGACACCCGGATGAAGGCGACCCGGCGCAGTGTGTCGCGGCTGTAGCGGCGCTGGTTCCCCGAGGTGCGCCGGCTGCGGATCAGCCCTTCGCGCTCGTAGAAGCGCAGCGCCGACGGGGGGACGCCGCTGCGGTCGGACAGCTCGCCGACGGTGGCTTCCTTGGCGTTCCAGGGGAGTTGGGTCATGGCCGCCACAGTAGCGCCCGATATGAACCAACGTTTAGGTACGGGCCGTTCGACGGACGCCGACCCCTCCCCGAACCCCTCAGCACAGAACCCGGGAAAAAACTTTCGCGGACGTGTCGATCCGGACGTCTCCCGTTCGACGCATCAGTAGGAGCAGGGTTCGGAAGAACGAAAACGTACGAGAAGGAGCCATCGCGATGCGCTACATGATGATGCTGAGGGTCCAGGAGAACACCGACCTCGTCCCCAGCGAGCAGCTGATGGAGGACATGGGCAAGCTCATCGAGGAGATGACGAAGGCCGGCGTGCTCCTCGACACCGGCGGTCTGCGGCCGACCGCTGAGGGCACCCGCATCCGGCTCTCCGGCGGCAAGCTGACCGTGATCGACGGGCCCTTCACCGAGGCGAAGGAAGTCATCGGCGGCTACGCCATGATCGAGGTGAAGAGCAAGGAGGAGGCGCTGGAATGGGCGTCGCGCTTCCTGCGGATCCACGGTGAGGGCTGGGAGATCGAGTCGGAGATCCGGCAGATCGAGGGGCCGAACGACTGACCTTCTCCGCCGGCCGCCGCACTCCTCCCGCAGCAGGTTGCCGTCGCGCGGACGGGGGTGCTCTGATGGTTCGCCATGACGGTACCCAGCGCTCCTCCCGCAGCAGGTTGCCGTCGCGCGGACGGGGGTGCTCTGATGGTTCGCCATGACGGTACCCAGCGCTCGTCCCGACGCCCATCGCGCGATCGAGGCGGTGTGGCGGATCGAGTCGGCGAGGCTCATCGCCGGTCTCGTACGGCTGGTGCGCGACATCGGCCTCGCCGAGGAGCTGGCACAGGACGCCCTCGTCGCGGCATTGGAGCAGTGGCCCGAGTCGGGCGTCCCGGAGAACCCGGGCGCCTGGCTCATGGCCACCGCGAAGCACCGCGCGATCGACCTCCTGCGCCGCAGGGAACGGCTCGCCCGCAAGATCGACGTGCTCGGCCACGAGATGGAGAGCGCCGGGCACGGCGAGGCGGCGGACGTCGAGGCCGTTCTCGACGGCGACATCGAGGACGATCTGCTGCGGCTGGTCTTCACCGCCTGCCATCCGGTGCTCTCCACCGAGGCGCGCGTCGCCCTCACCCTCCGGCTGCTGGGCGGCCTGAAGACGGAGGAGATCGCGCGGGCGTTCCTCGTGCCGGAAGCGACGGTCGCCCAGCGGATCGTGCGGGCAAAGAAGACCCTCGCCGAGGCCCGCGTCCCGTTCGAGGTGCCGGCCGGGCCCGAGCTGGCCGGCCGGCTGTCGTCCGTCCTCGAGGTCATCTACCTGGTGTTCAACGAGGGTTACGCGGCGACCGCCGGCGACGACCTGATGCGCCCGGCGCTCTGCGCGGAGGCGCTGCGGCTGGGCCGCGTCCTGGCCGGGCTCATGCCGAAGGAGCCGGAGGTGCACGGTCTCGTCGCGCTCATGGAGATCCAGACGTCACGTTCCGCGGCCAGGACGGGACCGGACGGCGAGCCGGTGCTGCTGCTCGACCAGGACCGCTCGCGCTGGGACCTGCTGCTCATCCGCCGCGGATTCGCGGCGCTGGAGCGGGCCGCCGTGCTCGGCGGCCCGCCCGGCCCGTACGCACTGCAGGGCGCCATCGCCGCCAGCCACGCGCGCGCCCTGACCCCGGAGGAGACCGACTGGCGGTCGATCGCCGGGCTCTACGAGCAGCTCGCCGCGCGGGCTCCGTCGCCCGTCGTGGAGCTGAACCGCGCGGTCGCCCTCGCCATGGCGTACGGACCCGCCACCGGACTGGAGCTCGTCGACACGCTGACCTCCGAGCCGTCCCTGGCCGGTTACCACCTGCTGCCGACCGTCCGCGGCGACCTCCTCGCCCGGCTCGGCCGGTTCGACGAGGCCCGGCAGGAGTTCACCCGCGCCGCCTCCCTCACCCGCAACGCCCGCGAGCGCACCCTGCTGGAACAGCGGGCGGCCGACTGCACCCGCAAGGCCGGGGACCAACCCTCGCCGATACCCGGCGCGGACGTCGGCTAGTGCTCTGGCCGCCGCGTCCCGAAGCGTTGGGCCGTGACGGCTCTCACACGTGCCAATCGAGCCTTTTGCAAGCGATGTGCTTGCAATAGTTAGCACCGATGGTGCAGCATCGGGACATGGCTTCACTGAACGTCGGCAACGTCGGCGAGTACCTGCGGGAGCAGCGGCGCAACGCGCAGCTGTCACTGCGGCAGCTCGCGGACGCCGCGGGGGTCTCGAACCCCTACCTCAGCCAGATCGAGCGCGGGCTGCGCAAGCCCAGTGCCGAGATCCTGCAGCAGCTCGCGAAGGCGCTGCGGATCTCCGCGGAGACCCTGTACGTCCAGGCCGGAATGCTCGACGAGCGCGACCGGGACGAGCTGGAGGTCCACGCGGCGATCCTGGCCGATCCGACGATCAACGAGCGGCAGAAGCAGGTGCTGATCCAGATCTACGAGTCGTTCCGCAAGGAGAACGCCGTGGTGGAGCCGGTGCCCGCGAACCCGATGCCGGCGGACCCCGTGCCGACGGACCCGGTGCAGCCGAAAACCGCATGACCGAATGACCGCATGACCGGCGCGTATGGCAGCGCGCCCAGCAGACCGTACGCATGAATACGCGCCGACAACCCCCGTCCGGGAGGACCCTCATGGCGATCACCGATGACATTGTGAAGACGCTCAAGGACCCGACTCCGCTCTACGCGGTGGCCGGCACCGCCGATCTCGCCGCCGAGAAGCTGCAGCGGGTGCCCGCGCTGATCGAGAAGATCCGCGCCGAGGCCCCTGAGCGGTTCGAGAAGATCCGCAACACCGACACGAAGGTGCTCCAGGACCGCGTCACCGCGCAGGCCAAGGGCGCCCAGACGAAGGTGACCGAGGTGTTCGGTTCCGTCGAGCTGGACCTGAAGAAGATCGGCGAGTCCGTCCAGGACTTCGCGCTCCAGGGTGTCGGCCGGGCCGCCGAGGCCGCCGTGAAGGTCCAGGAGACGTACGGCACGCTGGCCGAGCGTGGCAAGGGCGCCGTGGCGACCTGGCGCGGCGAGGTGGCCGACGAGATCGAGGAGATCGCCGTAGCGGTCGAGCCCGACCCGAAGCCGGCCGCCGAGACCTCCGCCGCCTCCGCGCAGGCCCCGGCCCCCGCACCGGCGAAGAAGCCCGTCGCGAAGAAGGCCCCCGCCAAGAAGCCGGCGGCCAAGCCGGCCGAGTAGCGGACGCCACATAACAGGACGGGCCGGGCACGCAGCGCGTGCCCGGCCCGTTGTCCATGCAGTACCGGTACGGTGGCGGCGACGGTTTCTCGGGCATACGGACAAGGCGGTGGACGGCGTGCTGATCACGGGGTTCTTCGGGGTTCTGGCCCTGTTGTCATGGGGTCTGTTCCTCTTCGCGCTCTTCGCGTTCATCGACTCCGCGGTCCGTCGCGAGGACGCCTACCGCGCGGCCGACAAGAAGACCAAGCCGTTCTGGCTGATCGTTCTCGGGCTCTCCGCCCTGGTGATGAAGTTCTTCTCGATCTTCTCGTTCCTGCCGGTCATCGGTCTGGTCGCGGTGATCGTCTACATGGTCGACGTCCGGCCCGCCCTGAAGCAGATCACCGGCGGTGGCCGAGGCGGCCGGCGCGGTGGCGGCAGCAGCAGCGACGGCCCGTACGGACCGTTCAGCCGATAGACCCGTCGGTCAGCGCCAGACCCGCCGGTCGGCCGATGGACGGCCGGTCACCCCATGGACGGCCGTTTCAGCCGATGGACCGCTGGACCTGGGCCGGCAGGCCCTGGACCCGGGCCCGGGCGACGCGGTCGAGCAGGACGACGGCCACGTCGTCCGTCAGCTCCCCGCCGTTCAGCTCGCGTGCCTCGGTGACGGCCGCGTCCAGCAGGTCCTCGCCGCACAGCCCGCCGGCCACCTGGCGGGTGATCATCTCGACCATCCCGTCCTGGCCGAGCCGCTGCGTGCCCTGGCCGATGCGGCCCTCGATCAGCCCGTCGGTGTAGAGCATCAGGCTCCAGGACGCGCCCAGTTCGACGTCGATCCGGCTCCACGCGGCCTGCGGCAGCAGCCCGATCGCCGGGCCGCCCGCCTCGTACGGCAGCAGCCGCGGCACCCCGTCGGGGCCGGTCAGCAGCGGGGCCGGGTGCCCGGCCAGGTACAGCGCGGCGCTCAGACCGTCCGGCGCGATGTCCACCGTGCAGAGCGTCGCGAAGATCTCGTCGTCGGCGCGCTCGTTCTCCAACACCTTCTGCAAGGTGCTCAGCAGCAGGTCGCCACTGAGCCCCGCGAACGTCAACGCCCGCCAGGCGATGCGTAGTTCGACGCCGAGAGCGGCCGCGTCGGGGCCGTGCCCGCAGACGTCGCCGATCATCGCGTGCACGGTGCCGTCCGGGGTGCGCACCGTGTCGTAGAAATCGCCGCCGAGCAGCGCGCGGCTGCGCCCCGGCCGGTACCGGGCCGCGAACCGCAGGTCCGCGCCCTCCAGCAGGGGAGTGGGGAGCAGGCCGCGTTCCAGCCGGGAGTTCTCCTGGGCGAGCAGCCGGGTCTCGGTGAGCTGGCGCTGCGCGAGGTCGGCGCGCTTGCGCTCGACGGCGTAGCGGATCGCCCGGGTCAGATGGGAGCCGTCGAGCTCGTCGCGGGAGAGATGGTCCTGCGCGCCGATCCGTACCGCCTCGCCGGCCTCACCGGCCTCGCCGACCTCACCCGCATCATCGCCGGTCAGCACGAGGACGGCCGTGGTCGGCGCGATGAGCAGCAGCCGACGCAGGCTCTCCAGCCCCTCGCCGTCGAGCACCAGCAGAACGCAGTGCACGTCGTCGGTGAGCAGCCGCTCGGCCTCGGTGAGATTGCGCGCCCGCCGGATGCGCACCCGGTTCCCGCCGCCGTCGAGCAGCTCGGGCGCGGTGAAGGCGCCCACCGGGTCGTCACCGATGACCAGCAGTGTCAGCGCCGGCGCGGACGGATCCTGGCGCTGCCGGGGCACGGGCAGGACGGCGGAGCCGTCCGCCTCACCGGCGCGCGGTACCCCTGTTGCGGTCATCGGACTGTTCCTTCCCTCCCCCCGAGGGTCATTGACAGGCGACCATAGCGGCAGGGCGCGGTGTGGCGGGAGGCCACGAGGTAAACCGCCTGTGTCATATGCAGCGGTCAGAAGGGGATTTCAGCTCCGATACGACGATCCGGGCATGACATACATCACCCGGCCTCCGTAGATCATTCACAGCACGTGCACCCGGTCACCCGGGACGGACCACTCCGAGGATCCGCATGGAGCCCGCACCGGCCATGGTGACGTTCCTTCCGGGCCGCGGGGCGTGCACGATCGCGCCGTCCCCCACGTAGATCCCCACATGGCTGGCGTCGTCGAAGTAGATGATCAGGTCCCCCGGACGCATCCGGTCGACCGGCACGTGCGGCAGCAGCCGCCACTGTTCCTGCGACGTCCGCGGAATGGTGCGGCCCGCCGCCGCCCACGCCTGCTGGGTCAGCCCGGAGCAGTCGTACGAGCCCGGCCCGTCGGCGCCCCATTCGTACCGCTTGCCGATCTGCGCCGCGGCGAACGCCACCGCCCGCCTGCCCTGCGCGCTCGCGTCGCCCGCCGCCTTCGGCAGTTGCGCCAGCTTCTTCGCCTCGTCGCTCCGCGTCCACGCCAACTGCGCCTGGTACGCGGCCTCGTCCTCCAACCGCTGCAGCCGGAGCCGCTCCTGCTCCTTCAACGAGGCCAGCAGCGCCTTCGCCTGGGCAAGCCGCGACTCCACCTGTGCCTTGGCGTCCGCCGACTTCTTCCGGGTCTCGACCAGGGCCTCCCACTCGGCGGTTGCCGCGTGCGCGTAGCCGTCCAGCGCGGCCTTGGTGGAGTTCAGATCAAGGATCGTGTTGTTCGCGGCCCGCGCTCCCCGCTCCGCCAGGCTCGCGTCGTCCAGGAACGTCTCGGGGTCGGAGGAGAGCGCGAGCTGCATCTCGTCGGTCATCCCACCGCTGCGGTACTGCGCCCGCGCCATCGCCCCCGCCTGGTCCTTCAGCGCGCTGAGCCGCGTCTGGGCGCCGTCCAGCGAGATGGCGAGCGCGACCAGGTTCTTCTGCTGCGTCAGCACCTTCTCCTCGGCGGCGTTGAACGACTCGGTGGCCGCTTCCGCCTGGTGGTAGAGAGCGGTCACCTCGGCCTGCACCTGGGCGAGCGTCTTCGGCCGCTCGGCATGTGCCGCCCCGGGCGCCGCCAGCGTCGCTGCCGCGCAGAGCAGGGCCGTGCACACGACGGCCGCGCCGCGCGATGGTTTCGCCGCCATCGCCACCACCTCACATCTGACGGATCGTCATATGGGTGGGGATGGTGCCACGACGTGCCGCAATGCGACAGGGGCAGAGGGGAATTGGCGGGGGTGGCACGTCCCAGAGGTGGCCGTGGGGGAGTTGCGGGCCTTCTGCGAAACGACCTACGCCCCGCGCGGGACTTTGACGAAACGAGCTACGCCCCGCGCGGCGCCAGCGCCTCCCAGCGCACCGTGACCTCGCCCTGCCGCCAGCGGTCCGCCCGGTCCGTGACCGGCCAGCCGCTCTCCGCCAGGAGGCGCACGCTGCGGATCCAGCGCTGTCGCGCCCCCAGGGACGCGAACGGCGCCGATGTCGCCCACGCCCGGTCGAACTCCGTCAGGAACGCGTGCACCGGCTCGCCCGGAACATTCCGGTGGATCAGCGCCTTCGGCAGCCGCTCCGCCAGATCGGACGGCCGGTCCAACGACCCCAGCCGCGTCGCGAACGTCACCGTGCGCGGGCCCTCGGGCCCGATCGCCACCCACACGTGCCGGCGGCCGATCTCGTCGCAGGTCCCCTCGACGAGCAGCCCGCCGGGCGCCAGCCGGGCCCGCAGCCGGTCCCAGACGGCCGGCACCTCGTCCTCGTCGTACTGCCGCAGCACGTTCGCCGCCCGGATCAGCACCGGCCGCCTGCTGCCCCCGGACCCCGTCCGGGTGGTGCCCGCGGGCAGCGGTACTTCGAACCCGCCGTGCGCGAAGGTCAGCCCCTCCCGCCGGTACGGCTCCGCCGCGGCGACCCGGGCCGGGTCGATCTCCAGCCCGACGACTTCGACGCCGGGCCGCACGGTACGCAGCCGCCCCAGCAGCTCGACCGCCGTCCACGGCGCCGCCCCGTACCCCAGATCCACCGCCACCGGATCCGCCGCCCGCCGCAACTCGGCCCCGAGCACGACCGCGATCCACCGGTCCATCCGGCGCAGCCGGTTCGGATTCGTGGTTCCACGGGTGATCGTCCCGACGGGTCTCGCCATGGTTCGACTTTAAGTGGTGCGGCCCACCACCCACCCGCACGAGGTTGTCTGTGACGGGAGGGGGACGGGGGCGCTGGGGGCACCCCCGGCCGAAGGTTGGGGGAGGGGTTTCGAAATGCTGCCGAGCTATTTGTGGGCCGCCAGGCACGTAAATAGTCGATTTCGAAGCCCCGCCCCGGAGCCCCCGGCCCCCGCACCCCCAAATAGTTCGGCGAACCGGAAATGGGAACCACCCGTTCCGGCGTTCCACCGTTGAACGGACCCGTCCGGCCGAATGGAGAGCGGCGTGACCCAGCACATGGCACGGCTCAGTGCCCTGCGCGGCTACGCGCAATCACGCGGTCAGTCGAACGCGCAATCGCGCCGACCGCGCTGGCTCGCCCACGCCCGGACGGCCCCACGCCGAGTGGCCATGCTGAGCGTGCACACCTCGCCCCTCGACCAGCCGGGCACCGGCGACGCCGGCGGCATGAACGTGTACATCGTGGAGCTCGCGAAGCGGCTCGCCGAGATCAACATCGAGGTCGAGATCTTCACCCGCGCCACGACCGGCGCCCTCCCGCCCACCGTCGAGCTCGCCCCCGGCGTCCTCGTCCGGCACATCGACGCCGGCCCCTACGAGGGGCTGGCCAAGGAAGAGCTGCCCGCCCAGCTCTGCGCCTTCACGCACGGTGTGATGCAGGCCGAGGCCGGCCACCGCCCCGGCCACTACGACCTCGTGCACTCGCACTACTGGCTCTCGGGCCACGTCGGCTGGCTCGCGGCCGAGCGCTGGGGCGTCCCCCTCGTCCACGCCATGCACACCATGGCGAAGGTCAAGAACGCCGCGCTCGCCGAGGGCGACACCCCCGAGCCGGCCGCCCGCGTCATCGGCGAGACCCAGATCGTGGAGGCCGCCGACCGGCTGATCGCGAACACCGACGAAGAGGCGGACGAGCTGGTCCGGCACTACGGCGCGCAGCCCGCCAAGGTGGCCGTCGTCCATCCGGGGGTGAACCTGGACCGGTTCCGGCCGGCCGACGGCCGCGCCGCCGCGCGGCAGCGCCTCGGGCTGCCGCAGGACGCCGTGATCCCGCTGTTCGCGGGCCGCATCCAGCCGCTCAAGGCCCCTGACGTGCTGCTCCGCGCCGTCGCGGTCCTCCTGGACGAGGATCCGTCGCTGCGCGAGCGGCTGGTCGTCCCGGTGGTCGGCGGCCCCAGTGGCAGCGGCCTCAGCAAGCCGGAGCGCCTGCACAAGCTGGCCGCGCGGCTCGGCGTGAGCGACGTCGTACGGTTCCAGCCGCCGGTCGACCAGCAGCGGCTCGCCGACTGGTACCGGGCCGCGACCGTGCTGGTGATGCCCTCGTACAGCGAGTCCTTCGGCCTCGTCGCGATAGAGGCGCAGGCCTGCGGCACGCCGGTGATCGCGGCGGCCGTCGGCGGGCTGTCGGTGGCGGTCAGGGACGGGGAGACCGGCTTCCTGGTCCCCGGCCACGACCCGGCCGACTACGCACGGGCGCTGCGCCGCTTCATCGACCGGCCGCACCTGGGCGAGGAGCTGGGGGAGGCCGCGGCCCGGCACGCGCAGGCGTTCGGCTGGGGGAGGGCGGCCGGCTCGACCGCCGACGTGTACACGGACGCGATGCAGGAACACCGCCGTCACCTACGATCGGTTCATGGCTGAGCACGGACAGACAGCACGAGCGGGACAGGCCGAGCAGGCGGAGCAGGCCCCGCAGACCCACGACGCCGAGCAGGCGGAGCAGGCCCCGCAGACCCACGACGCCGAGCAGGCGGAGCAGGCTCACGGCGCCGAGCGGGCCCACGGCGCCGAGCAGGCCGCCCGCGACACCGTCGAGCAGGCGCTCAAGGAGGCCGGGCTGGAGTGGGAGAGCCCGCAGCCCGGCACGTATGTCGCCAAGATCCCCGGCACGCGCAAGCTGTCCACCACCTGCTCGCTGATCGTCGGCAAGCACACGCTCTCCCTCAACGCCTTCGTCGTCCGCCACCCCGATGAGAACGAGGAGGCGGTCTACCGCTGGCTGCTGGAGCGCAACCTCCGGCTGTACGGGGTGAGTTACGCGATCGACCGGCTCGGCGACGTCTATCTCACCGGCCGGATCCCGCTGGCCGCGGTGACCGCCGACGAGGTCGACCGGCTGCTCGGCGCGGTCCTGGAGAACGCGGACGGCTCGTTCAACACGCTCCTGGAACTCGGATTCGCGGCCTCGATCCGCAAGGAGTACGCCTGGCGCATCTCGCGCGGCGAGTCGACGCGCAATCTGGACGCGTTCACACATCTGACCGGTGCGGACAAGCCCGCGGCGTCGAACGACTGACCGCACGCGGCCGCAGGCGGGCTGCAGATCTACCATCCAGCCCCCATTCAGCAGCCAGCGCCATACTTCTGCGGTCCGACCCCTTCCCGCCGCCCATAGGGCCATGGCACCCTCATGCCGTCGCACATCTGAATGGCGTTCAGGTACGTGAAAGGCGGGGTTCATGACGATCAGTCGCAGGAGACTGCTCACGGGAGCAGTTCAGGTCACCACGGCGGCGGTGGCCGCCACCGCGCTCGGCGGCCGGACCGCCTTTGCGGCCGCACCGCCGTCAACCGGCGTGCCGTCCCCCCTCTGGTCGGAGTTCCAGGCCGCGCCCTACACCCACCCGCAGATACCGAACGTCGCCCGCGCCGGCTACAACGGCGGCGAGCGGATCTTCCCCCGCCGTCCCGTACGCGCCAACGTCCTGCGGTACGGCGCCGAGCCGGACGGCTCCGCCGACGCCGCGCCCGCCATCAACCGCGCCATCGCCGACGTCGGCAAGCGCGGCGGCGGTACGGTTCTGCTGCCGCGCGGCACCTACCGGATCGACGACGTCATCCAGCTCGGCTACAGCAACGTGACGCTGCGCGGCGAAGGCAGCGGCACCACCAAGCTCTTCGCGACGCGCTCGCTCACCGAGATCATCGGCGCCTACGGCAGCCGCTACGGCGGCAACAAGTCGTCCTGGTCCTGGGCCGGTGGCCTGGTCTGGGTCTGCCCGCGCGAGCGCTACCGCACCCTCACCGACGCGATCAAGGCCAAGGCCTGGCCGTTCGAGGGCTGGACCGGCAATAAGCGCGACGAATGGCAGACCCTCGCCGGCATCACGGCCGTCTCGAAGCAGGGCGACTTCACCGTCACCGTCGACGACCCGTCCCGCCTCCGCCGCGGCGACCGCGTCCTGCTCCAACTCGCGGACGACACCGCGCACACCCTGCTCGACCACATGGCGGGGGACGTGGACGGCGCGGCCGCCTACGACTGGTCCGACAAGACCAAGGTGCTGTCGTACGTCCCCTACGAGTGGCCGGCCCGCATCACCGGCATCCGCGGCCACCGCGTCACCCTCGACCGGCCGTTGCCGCTCGACACACGCCTGGGCTGGGCCCCGAAGCTGACGACGCTCATCGACCCCGTGGTCAACTCCGGTGTCGAGGGTCTCACCATCGAGATGGTGGAGACGCCACAGGCCCAGCATCTGCTCGACACGGGCTACAACGGCCTGGTCCTGCAGTGCGCGTGGGACTGCTGGGTGAACGACGTGCATGCCGTCAACGTCGACAACGGCTTCCTGCTCGTCGCCGCCAAGGGATCCACCCTCCGGCACACCCGCGTCTCCGGGCGCGGCAGCCACCACCCGTACTGCTGCCGCGAGGGCTCGCACGACAACCTGATCGAGGACTTCGCCATCGACCAGCGCACCGTCATCCCCGCCCCGGCGGGGACCCAGCTGCACGGCATCAACGTCGAGGGCCTGTCCAGCTACAACGTCTGGTCGCGCGGGCGGATGGACATGGGAACCTTCGACACCCACCGCGGGCTGCCGTTCGCCAACCTCCGCACCGAGATCACCGTCTTCAACGACGGCCAGCACGGCGGCGACGCCAGCGCCGGTCCGCTCTACGGCGCCCGCTTCACCCACTGGAACGTCACCGTCACCAACGGCCGGGCGGGGTGCGTCAAGATCGACGACATAGCCCCGTACAGCGCCACGGTCGGCATCTCCGAGGTCACCCCGTTCGGCCAGATCGACGTCCCGGACTTCACCGGCCCGCTCCACTCCCGTCTGGAGTCCTACGGCACTCCGGCCGTCACCCCGCCCAACCTCTACGAGGCCCAGCGCCACCTCAACGGCTGCCCCTGACGGCAGCAGCGGATGCCGGTGCCGGCCCGGAAGCCGGCACCGGCACCTCCACCGCTTCCACCATTGCCTCCGCGGTCTTCACCGGCCCCCGGGTCCGCAGCAGCGTCCAGTACCCGGCCGCGGCGACCGTCCCGACCACCGCGCACGCTCCCCATGCCGCACTGCCGCCCCAGTGGTCGAGGGCGAAGCCGCCGGCCAGCGGGCCCACGAAGGAGGCGGCGGACCAGGAGAGCGAGTACATGCCCTGGTAGCGGCCGCGGGCCCGTGCCGGCGCGAGGTCGGCGACGACCGCCATCGAGGCGGGGGCGTGCATGATCTCGCCGAGCGTCCACACCGTGACGGTCAGGGCGTAGAAGCCGACCGAGCCGGCGAAGGCGGTCAGGCCGAAGCCCCAGCCCATCAGCAGGGTGCCGGCTGCGAGCAGTGCGGCCGGGCTGCGGCCGGTCATCATGCGGGTGACGGGGATCTGGAGCAGCACGACCAGCAGTCCGTTGAGGCCGATGACCAGCCCGTACTGGCTCGCCGTGAACCCGGAACGGCCCATGTCGACGGAGAGGGTGGTGGCGCCCTGCTGGCCCACGGTCCCCAGCAGGAAGGTCAGCCCGACGAGAGCCATGAACCGCCGGTCCCGCAGCACCTGGCCGAGCCCGGCGGGCTCCTCGTCCACGGCCGCCGAAGGCTCGGTGGCCGGCAGGGTCTCCTTGACCTTCACGAAGACGACGACCGCGCAGAGCAGCGTCATCAGCGCGTCGCCGAGGAAGAGCCAGATGTAGCCCTGGGCGGCGATGAGCCCGGCGACGCCCGCCGAGACTCCGAAACCGATGTTGATCGCCCAGTAGTTGAGGGCGAAGGCCCGCACCCGGTCCTTGGACGGCACGAGGTCGGCCAGCATCGCCTGGAGGGCGGGCCGGGAGGCGTTGCTGGTGACGCCCACGAGCCCGGCGACCGCGGCGATCGCCACCGGATGGGTGACGAAGCCGAGCAGGGCGGTGACCGCGGCCGTGCCGAGCTGGGCGACGAGCATGGTGGCGCGCCGCCCGACGCGGTCCGCGAGGACGCCGCCGACGACGGACGCGACCGATCCGCCGAGCCCGTAGAGAGAGGCGACGAGGCCGGCGTAGGAGGCGGAGAAGCCCCGCTCGACGGTCAGGTAGAGCGCGAGGAAGGTGACGACGAATCCGCCGAGGCGGTTGACCAGCGTGCTGGTCCACAGCCACCAGAACTGGCGCGGAAGCCCGGACATGGTCTCGTGCACAGCCCGTCTGACGTCCGGCACTCAGGCCCCCCTGTGTAATGGCCACTAACGACCGGCGCAGCTTACCGTGGACGGGTGGGGAGGCGCCACGGAATTTCCATTAGGCTCGGGCCATGGCTGCTGCGTACAAGCTGATCCTCCTCCGCCACGGCGAGAGCGAATGGAACGCGAAGAACCTGTTCACCGGCTGGGTGGACGTCAATCTGAACGAGAAGGGCGAGAAGGAGGCGGTCAGGGGCGGCGAGCTGCTCAAGGACGCGGGCCTGCTCCCCGACGTCGTCCACACCTCGCTGCAGAAGCGTGCGATCCGCACCGCGCAGCTCTCCCTCGAAGCCGCGGACCGCCACTGGATCCCGGTGCACCGCTCCTGGCGGCTCAACGAGCGGCACTACGGTGCGCTCCAGGGCAAGGACAAGGCGCAGACCCTCGCGGAGTTCGGCGAGGAGCAGTTCATGCTCTGGCGCCGGTCCTACGACACCCCGCCGCCGCCCCTCGAGGACGGCACGGAGTTCTCGCAGAGCGACGACCCGCGCTACGCCTCGATCCCGAGCGAGATCCGTCCGCGCACCGAGTGCCTCAAGGACGTCGTCGAGCGCATGCTGCCGTACTGGTACGACGGCATCGTCCCGGACCTGCTGGCCGGCCGCACCGTCCTGGTCGCCGCGCACGGCAACAGCCTGCGCGGTCTGGTCAAGCACCTCGACGGCATCTCCGACGCCGACATCTCCGGTCTGAACATCCCGACCGGCATCCCGCTCGTCTACGACCTGGACGCCGAGTTCAAGCCCCTGAACCCGGGCGGCACCTACCTCGACCCGGACGCTGCGAAGGCCGCCATCGAGGCCGTCAAGAACCAGGGCAAGAAGAAGTAGCCCGCCGCTCCGCGACCCTGTCGCGGCGCGGGCACGCGAAGGGCCCCACCCGGATCCGGGTGGGGCCCTTCGTCCCGCAAGGGGTGGTCGTCAGGGATTCAGGAGGTGCAGCCGCCGCATTGGCAGGCGCCGCCGGACTGGCATCCGCACCCGCAGCTCGCACCGCAGCCGCACGCTCCGAGCACGGGCAGCTGCACCCGCACGAGCTGCGGGGAACGGTCGAGTGACGGCTGGTCCCGGGTGGTCGACGGGGTGGGGGAATCCTGCATAAGTACCCTCCTCGGCTGGGCTACCGCACGCAGTCGAAGCCGCCAGGTGCGGGCGCATCGACACCCATTGAACGCCGCCGGGTGCGGGCGCATCAACGGCGCGTGGATGCATGGCGCGGCGCGAGCCGGGACCGTTCAGGCCCCCCGCGCCGTCAGAGCCCTTCCACCTGCGTCGGGGCCGGCGTCAGCTCGTCGGCGTGCTCGCCCGTGACCAGGTAGACGACGCGTTTGGCGACCGATACGGCGTGGTCGGCGAACCGCTCGTAGTAGCGGCCGCACAGCGTCACGTCGACCGCGGTCTCGATGCCGTGCTTCCAGCGGTCGTCCAGCAGGTGCTGGAAGAGCGTGCGGTGCAGCTCGTCCATCCGGTCGTCGTCGGCCTCGAGCTCCAGCGCGTCGTCGACGTCCTTGGTGACGATGACCTCGGCGGCCTTCGCCATCAGGCGCTGGGCGAGCTGGCCCATCTCCAGGATGGTGCTGTGCAGGTCGCGCGGTACGGCCGACTCGGGGAAGCGCAGCCGGGCCACCTTCGCGATGTGCCGGGCGAGGTCGCCCGACCGCTCGATGTCCGCGCTCATCCGCAGGCTGGTGACGACGATGCGCAGATCGGTGGCGACCGGCTGCTGCCGGGCCAGCAGGGTGATGGCCCGCGCCTCCAGGTCGCGCTGCAGGGCGTCGACCTTCTCATCGGCCGCGATCACGCTCTCGGCGATGTTCAGGTCCGCGTCCAGCAACGCGGTGGTGGCCCGGCCGATGGCGGATCCGACGAGCCGGGCCATCTCGACCAGCCCTTCACCGATCGAGTCGAGCTCCTCGTGATATGCGTCCCGCATCGCTGTCCTTCCGTCCAAACAGAGGCGTCTCCTCCACGCTCCCACGCTGATGGGCGTACGCGTACCGCTCGAGCATCCCGAGTGAATCAGCGCCTACGTCAAGGTGAACTCTTGGCAACGGGCGTTCGAGAGGTAGCTCTCAAGGCTGTGGAGCACCCCTTATGGCCGCCTAACCTGGGGGTATGGACGTGAACGCGGCTCTTGCCGCAGCCAGTGCGATAGCCGGTCTGTGTACCGGTGTGATCGCTGTGCTCGCGTTCCGCTGGAGTGAGCGGGAACAAGCCCGCCCCACCCGCACGGCCCTGCGACCCGACGGCGCCGGCGTACTGCCGCCCGGAGTGGACACCGTCCTCTCCGTACTGCGTTCCTCGGCTGTCGTCCTCGACGAGGGCGACACGGTGGTCAAGGCCAGCTCGGCGGCGTATGCCCTCGGACTGGTCCGCGGCGGCCGCCTGGCCGTCGACCAGATGCTGCAGATGGCCCGTGAGACCCGGCGGGACGGCGAGATACGCCAGGTCGAACTGGATCTGCCACGAAGAGGGGCCGGTCGCGGCGAGGGCCTGGCGGTTTCCGCCAGAGTCGCACCGCTCGGCTCCCGGCTGGTCCTCCTCCTCGTGGAGGACCTGACCGAGGCCCGCAAGATCGAAGCTGTCCGCCGTGACTTCGTCGCGAACGTCAGCCATGAGCTCAAGACCCCGGTCGGCGCGCTGTCACTGCTCTCCGAAGCCGTGATGGACGCTTCCGACGACCCCGAGGCCGTCATCCGCTTCGCAGGGCGGATGCAGATCGAGGCGACCCGCCTCACCAGCCTCGTCCAGGAGATCATCGATCTCTCCCGGGTGCAGAACGACGACCCGCTGGACGACGCGGAACCGGTCGACGTCGACGATCTCGTCGCCGAGGCCATCGACCGCTGCCGCCACCAGGCGAACGCCAAACAGATCACCATGGCCACCGGATCCACCCCCGACCTGCACATCTGGGGCAACCGTGGCCAGCTCGCGGCAGCTCTCGGCAACCTCGTCGAGAACGCCGTCAACTACAGCCCGGCCCGCACCCGCGTAGGGATAGCCGGCCGCCGGATCTCCTCCCCGGGCGGCGACCTCATCGAGATCTCGGTGACCGACGCCGGTATCGGCATCTCGGAGAAGGACCGGGACCGGATCTTCGAACGGTTCTACCGCGTCGACCCGGCGCGCTCGCGCGCCACCGGCGGCACGGGTCTCGGCCTGTCCATCGTCAAGCACGTGGCCGCCTCGCACGGCGGGGAAGTCACCGTGTGGAGCGCCGAGGGACAGGGCTCCACCTTCACCCTGCGGCTGCCCGAAGCCGGGATGGCACGCGATCAGGCCGACCTCGGTGGCGACCCGGAGGGCATCGAGCCCCCCGGCGCCGGCGGCGGCCCCGGCGGAGACCAGCAGTTCTACGAGAACTATTCCGATCACATTCCTGCCCCGGAGGTCCTTCCGTGACCCGTGTACTCGTCGTCGAGGACGAAGAGTCCTTCAGCGACGCGCTGTCGTACATGCTCCGCAAGGAGGGCTTCGAGGTCGCCATAGCCGCGACCGGGCCCGACGCGCTGGACGAGTTCGAACGCAACGGCGCCGACCTGGTACTGCTCGACCTCATGCTGCCGGGTCTGCCCGGCACCGAGGTCTGCCGCCAGCTCAGGCTCAAGTCCAATGTCCCGGTCATCATGGTGACCGCCAAGGACAGCGAGATCGACAAGGTCGTCGGCCTGGAAATAGGTGCGGACGACTACGTGACGAAGCCCTTCTCCTCCCGCGAGCTGGTGGCCCGCATCCGGGCCGTCCTGCGCCGCCGCGGCGAGCCCGAGGAGCTGTCCCCGGCCGCCCTGGAGGCCGGCCCGGTACGGATGGACGTCGACCGCCACGTGGTCACCGTCTCCGGCGGGAAGGTCGACCTCCCGCTCAAGGAGTTCGACCTGCTGGAGATGCTGCTGCGCAACGCGGGCCGCGTGCTGACCCGTATGCAGCTCATCGACCGGGTCTGGGGCGCCGACTACGTGGGCGACACCAAGACGCTGGACGTCCACGTCAAGCGGCTGCGCGCCAAGATCGAGCCGGACCCGGGCGCGCCGCGCTACCTGGTCACGGTCCGTGGCCTGGGCTACAAGTTCGAGCCGTAGCCTCGCCGGCGGGCCGCTGTGCGGACCCGCCCGCTTCCTCGCAGATCACGACGGGCCCGGCAGCATGTGCTGCCGGGCCCGTCGTCGTGCGTGGATCGCGCGGTCAGCTCTTCTTGGGCGGCGTGGCCGTGCCGGTCGGGATGGCCGTCCCGGTGGGGGTGGCGGTGACCTTTCCGTTCGGCGTCGCCGTCACGCCGTTCTCCGGGGTCGCGGTGGCCGTCGGGGAGGCCTTGCCGGCGGGCGAGGGGGCGCTGGTGGGGCCGTACCCCGCGTAGTAGCCCGTGGCGGGCTGCACGTTCGCCCCGAGGGAGACGTCGCCGGTGGCGCTGAACGTCAGGACGACCTGTTGGACGTCGCCGTCCTTGAACGCCTCGTTGCTCTGCGGGACCGTCGCGGCGGGGTTGCCCGCGCCGCCGAGCAGCACCGAACCATGGGCGGGCACGGTGATGGTCTTGCTGCCGCCCGCGCCGGACAGGGTCGCCGTCAGGGCCTCGCCGATCTTCAGCGACTGCAGCGTCTGGTCACCGCCCCCGTTGTTGTAGATGCGGGCCGAGACCGTCGCGGGGCCGGCGCCGGCCTTCTCCGTGAGGATCACGGCGTTCTGCACCTGGATGTCGCCGACGGTGGTCGCGGCATTGTCGGGGCGGACCTCGTTCGTCTGCGCGTTGTTGCCGGCGCCGCAGGCGGCGAGCGGCGCGATCGAGAGCGCGAGGGCGGCGGCGAGGACACCGCGTCGAAGGCTGCTGCTCACGGCGGCGGCATCTCCTAGACAGGTAGGGAAGATCTTCCAGCGGCCTTACATTACCCAGCCTTCGTCCAGCCGCCGCACCGGGCCGCCCCTCGGCGGGGCGGTCTCACCCGACCGGGTCGGCCGGGATTGCATTCCGGCATTCCGGCACGGGATTCCGGCCGACCGGGCAAGATCCATTTATCGTGCACCGATCGCGTCCCTTCCGCGACTTCGGAAAATTGGATCATCGCGTGAACGAGGTCCGAACGGAGTAGCGAAGATCCACTCTTCGGAGATCGACAAATAGGGACGTAACACCCCTTCCATCGGCGCGCCGTTGGGTGTAACGGGCGCGTTTCACCCCTGTCGTATACCGGCTCCGACCTGCGAATACCCCTGCTCGGTAGGCCCCTCCAGCACGTTCCGGTAGGGGTTGTCAAGCCCCGAGATATGCCCTGACCTGCGAAAACGCCATTCAGAAGAGGCCGTTCACGTGTTACCCTGGATAGCCACGGAAGGGGTACCTGTCACATGACGTTCAAGGTTGGCGACACCGTGGTCTATCCCCATCACGGGGCCGCGCTGATCGAGGCTATCGAAATTCGCCAGATCAAAGGCGTGGACAAGACCTACTTGGTGCTCAAGGTCGCCCAGGGCGACTTGACGGTACGCGTACCCGCGGACAATGCGGAGTTCGTCGGCGTGCGCGACGTGGTCGGTCAGGAGGGTCTGGACCGGGTCTTCGAGGTGCTTCGCGCGCCGTACACCGAAGAGCCGACCAACTGGTCCCGCCGCTACAAGGCAAATCTGGAAAAGCTCGCCTCCGGCGATGTCATCAAGGTCGCAGAGGTGGTCCGCGACCTGTGGCGTCGTGAGCGTGAGCGCGGCCTGTCGGCCGGCGAGAAGCGCATGCTCGCCAAGGCGCGGCAGATTCTGGTCAGCGAGCTCGCGCTCGCTGAGAACACCAACGAGGACAAGGCCGAGGCTCTGCTCGACGAGGTCCTCGCGTCCTGACGCGAGTTCTGCCGCGGTACCCGGTTCCGGCCGGGTGCTGCGGCATGCTTGCGTCCTGACGCAGATCGTTCTGCTCGTTCTGCTCCGACGTTTCGACGTGTGTACGCCCCTGCGGACTTCTCACGGAAGGGGCCCGCAGCGGCACACGTATGAGGCGATACCCACCTCGGCCAAGGACACAAACCTCTGAGTACCGCAGCTGTCATCCCCGCCGCCGGACGAGGCGTCCGGCTCGGCCCCGGCACCCCCAAGGCGCTGCGCGCCCTCGGCGGCATCCCGATGCTGGTGCACGCCGTGCGAGCCATGACCCGCTCCCGCGCCGTCTCCCTCGTCGTCGTGGTTGCGCCGTCCGACGGTGTGGCCGAGGTCAGGGCCCTCCTCGACAGCCACGGGCTGCCCACGGACAAGGACATACGGATCGTCGCAGGCGGCGACACCCGTCAGGAGTCGGTCCGGCTCGGCCTGGCCGCGCTCCCCGACGACGTCGACATCGTCCTCGTCCATGACGCCGCGCGCCCGCTGGTGCCCGTCGAGATCGTCGACGCGGTCGTCGCCGCAGTGCGGGACGGGGCCCCGGCCGTCGTCCCCGGACTGCCGCTCGCCGACACCGTCAAGCAGATCGACCCCGGCACGAACGTCGTCACCGGCACGCCCGAGCGCGCCCTGCTGCGCGCCGTGCAGACCCCGCAGGGGTTCCGGCGGGACGTGCTGCAGAAGGCGCACGAAACGGTGCCGGGCGAGGGCGAGGGCGCCACCGACGACGCGGGCATGGTCGAGCGGACCGGTGTCCAGGTCGTGGTCGTACCCGGCCATGAAGAGGCCTTCAAGGTGACCAGGCCGCTGGACCTGGTGCTCGCCGAGGCCGTACTCGCCCGCAGGAGGGCCACCGATGGCTTCTGACGCTTCTCCGTCTCCGTCTTCGTCGATGCGCCTGCCGCTCGTCGGCATCGGCACGGACGTGCACGCCTTCGAGGCCGGCCGCGAGCTGTGGTGTGCGGGCCTGTACTGGCCGGACGCCGGGGACGGCCTGGCCGGCGACTCGGACGCGGACGTCGCCGCGCACGCGGCCTGCGATGCGCTCTTCTCCGCGGCCGGTGTCGGCGACCTCGGCGCGCACTTCGGCACCGGCCGGCCCGAGTGGGCCGGAGCCTCCGGCGTCACGCTGCTCGCCGAGGCGGCCCGGATCGTCCGCGAGGCCGGCTACGAGATCGGCAACGTGGCGATCCAGGTGATCGGCGTCCGCCCGAAGATCGGCAAGCGCCGCGAGGAGGCCCAGAAGGTCCTCTCCGAGACGGTCGGCGCCCGCGTCTCCGTCTCCGGCACGACGACCGACGGGCTCGGCCTCACCGGCCGCGCCGAGGGCCTGGCGGCCATCGCCACCGCGCTGGTGTTCCCGGCGGACCAGGCCCCGGCTGCCTGAAGCGGCCTTCGCGTGCCTGCTCCGCGCCCGCTGCGGGCCGGATTCCGGTGCGGATGCGGTGCCGGTCCGGGCCCGATTCCGAACCGGATTCGGAGTCCGACCAGGGCTTGAGGGGGTTACCCCCGCAGGCAGGGGCCACGCCCGGAAGATCGTCCGGCCCGCTCCCCCCTGCAACCCGCGCGGAGCGCACTTTGCACGGCGTTTCGCCCACTACCCTTATTGGCGTGACTATTCGCCTGTACGACACCAGCGCTCGGCAGATCCGTGATTTCACCCCGCTCACGCCGGGCTGTGTCTCGATCTACCTCTGCGGTGCCACCGTGCAGGCGGCCCCGCACATCGGGCACATCCGGTCGGGCCTGAACTTCGACATCATGCAGCGGTGGTTCGCCTACCGCGGCTATGACGTCACCTTCATCCGGAACGTCACCGACATCGACGACAAGATCATCGCGAAGTCGGCCGAGCAGGGCCGCCCGTGGTGGGCGATCGGCTACGCGAACGAGCGGGCCTTCAACAGCGGCTACGACGTCCTCGGTTGCCTGCCGCCCACCTACGAGCCGCGGGCGACCGGCCACATCCCCGAGATGATCGAGATGATGCGCGAGCTCATCGACCGGGGCCACGCCTACGTCTCCGAGGGCAACGTCTACTTCGACGTGCGCTCGTTCCCCGACTACCTGGCGCTGTCCAACCAGGAGCTCGACAACCTGCGCCTGCCCCCGGACGCCGTCGAGATCGGCAAGCGCGACCCGCGCGACTTCGCCATGTGGAAGTCGGTCAAGCCCGGCGAGCCGTCCTGGGAGACGCCGTGGGGCCGCGGCCGGCCCGGCTGGCACCTGGAGTGCTCGGCGATGGCCCACAAGTACCTGGGCACCGCCTTCGACATCCACGGCGGCGGCGTCGACCTGATCTTCCCGCACCACGAGAACGAGATCGCCCAGGCCAAGGCCTTCGGCGACGAGTTCGCCGGCTACTGGGTGCACAACGCCTGGGTCACCATGAGCGGCGAGAAGATGAGCAAGTCGCTCGGCAACTCGGTGCTCGTCTCCGAGATGGTCCAGCGCTGGCGCCCCATCGTGCTGCGCTACTACCTCGGCACCCCGCACTACCGCTCGATGATCGAGTACAGCGAGGAAGCGCTGCGCGAGGCGGAGTCCGCGTTCGCGCGCATCGAGGGCTTCGCGCAGCGGGTCGTCGAGAAGTGCGGCCCGGTCCCGTCGGCCGACGAGGTGCCGATCTCCTTCGCCGAGGCGATGGACGACGACCTGGGCGTCCCGCAGGCGCTGGCCATCGTCCACACCTCCGTCCGGCAGGGCAATTCGGCCCTCACCGCGGACGACAAGGAAACCGCGATCGCGCGTCTGGCCGAGGTCCGTGCGATGCTCGGTGTACTGGGACTGGACCCGCTCGACGAGCAGTGGGCCGGCGGCGGGCACGGTGACGACCTGCACGGCGTCGTGGACTCACTCGTCCGGCTGGTGCTGGAGCAGCGGCAGGCGGCCCGGGAGCGTAAGGACTACGCGACCGCCGACGCCATCCGCGACCAGCTCCAGCAGTCGGGGTTGGACATCGAGGACACCGCGTCCGGACCCCGGTGGTCGCTCGGCTCGCGCTGAGCGCGTCACCGTGCCGTCCGCCGGCTTACCAGACGTGTCCGCCGTACCAGCTCCGCCCGAACAGCCCAGTCCCCATATACGTCAGTACCTTTTCAGCAGCGAAGAAGTGAGAGTGCCCCATGGCCGGGAACAGCCAGCGCAGGAACCGCCGTACCTCCAACAAGAAGGGCATGAAGGTCGGCACCGGCGGTCACCGGCGTAAGGCTCTGGAGGGCAAGGGCCCGACCCCGCCCGCCGCGGACCGTAAGGGCCACAAGAAGAACCGCGTCGCGAAGGCCGTGGCCAAGCGGACGGTGTCGGCGCAGTCGCGCCGCCCCTCCGGCCGCGGCGCCAAGTCGACGTCCGAGATGGTCGTGGGCCGCAACCCGGTCGTCGAGGCGCTGCGCGCCGAGATCCCGACGACCGCGGTCTACGTCCAGCAGTACATCGACAGCGACGACCGCGTCCGCGAGGCGATCAAGCTCGCGACCGACCGTGGCGTCCCGCTCATGGAGGCCGCGCGCCCCGAGCTGGACCGTATGACCAACGGCCTGAACCACCAGGGCCTGGTCCTGCAGATCCCGCCGTACGAGTACGCGCACCCGGACGACCTGCTGGTCGCCGCTGCCGACAGCCACGAAGCCCCGCTGATCATGGCCCTCGACGGGATCACCGACTCGCGGAACCTCGGCGCGGTCGTCCGTTCCATGGCCGCGTTCGCGGGCCACGGCGTCGTCGTCCCGGAGCGCCGCGCGGCGGGCATGACCGCCGGCGCGTGGAAGACCTCGGCCGGCGCCGCCGCCCGTGTCCCGGTCGCCCGCGCGACCAACCTGACGCGGACCCTGGAGTCCTACCAGAAGGCCGGTCTCATCGTGGTCGGCCTGGCCGCCGACGGCGAGGTGGACCTGCACGAGCTGGACGCGCTCGCCGGTCCCGTCGTGATCGTCGCGGGTTCCGAGGGCAAGGGCCTGTCCCGCCTCGTCGGCGAGACCTGCGACTACCTGGTGCGCATCCCGATGCCGGGCGGCGCGGAGTCCCTCAACGCCGGTGTCGCCGCCGGCATCGTCCTGTACGAGGCGGCCCGCCGCCGCGCGTGATGCGCTGAGGTGTCGTCGGCGTGCGACTTACGTGGACCGGACCGGATCACTTCCGGTCCGGGTCCCGATCTTTGCGGGGCCGATCCCGGATCCTTCCCGGCCAGGGCCCGATCCGGTTTGATCTTGACGGGTCTCGGACATCCGTCGGGTCGTCGGCAGTGTCCTAAAGGTCCGTCACTCGGTTAGTGGAGTGTGGACACCAGAACACCCCGCACTCCTACGGGGGGTGGGACGCCCGGGTTCGACGAACCTGCCCTGAGCATGCTCAAGGTCCCGAGCGACCCGGCCCAGGTCATCGTCAACCACGCGAGTTTCCGCGTCCGGCTCGGCGTGACCTCGGCCCGTGCCCTGAGCCTCGACGAGACCGCGCGGATCCCCGTCATTCCCAGCTCCGTCAAGCGACGGGCCGCACCGGTGGTGTGGTCCGGCCGGACCGGGCCGGGCGGCGACCCGGCTGCCGGCCGGCTCCTGCAGGCGGTCCGCCACGCGGGCGCCGAATCCGGCTCCGGACGCTCCGGCCCCGACACGCCCGCCGGCTCGACGCAGTTGCTGCCGCGGATCGACATCGACGAGGCCCCGACGCCCGGCGTCGTCGGCCCGCGCATGCCGGAACGCGAGCTGCTGCGCGGCGTACGGCCGGCCCGGGGCGCCTTCGACGACGAGTACGACGCCAACGACGGTTACGACGACGACTTCGGTGCCGGCCGCGGCAAGGGCCTCGCGACCGGGCCCGGCGAGAAGAGCGGGATCCAGCGGGGCCGCAACGGCGATCCGATCCGGCACGCCTGGTACCCCGGGCGCCGGATGAACCTCGGTGTCGTCCTGCTCCCGCTGCGCGTCTTCCTCGGCCTCATCTCGATCTACGCCGGCATGAGCAAGCTCTGCGACCCCGTGTACTTCGACGGCGGCGAGCGCGGCTCGATGGTCAAGTGGCTCACGTCGCTGCACCCGTGGGCCGCCGCGGCGCCGCTGCGCGACCTCGCGCTCACGCACCCCGTGGGCGCCGGGCTGACCATCGCCTTCCTGCAGGTCGTCGTCGGCGTGCTCACCATCTGCGGGCTGTGGCAGCGGGTCGCCGCTTCCTTCGCCGCCGCGCTCTCCGTGGCGCTGCTGGTGACGGTGACCTGGCGGACGGTGCCGGTCTACGACGCGCCGGACTTCATCTACCTCGCCGCGTGGAGCCCGCTGATCATCGCGGGCGCCCCCGTCTACTCCGTGGACGGCCGCCTCGCGGGCGAAGCGTGGCGGCGGCTCGGACCGCGCACCACCCTGTGGGAGCTGCGCAAGCGGGTGCTGCGCCGCGGCGTGGTGCTGGCCACGATCTTCGTCGGCCTGACCCTGCTGTCCGGATCGGTGCTCGGCGCAGCCGTGCGGTCGGCCAGCACGCACACGGACCTGCCGACCCCGCGGGAACTCCCGGTCAACAACCTGCCGGGCACCCCGCTGCCCGAGGTGTCGGGGACGGCCACGCCCGGCAGGCCGAAGCCCACTCCGAAGCCGTCGAAGTCCGCCGGTTCCAAGAAGAAGTCGTCCAAGTCGCCCTCGGCGTCGCCGAGCGGCACCCACCGGAGCGGCAGCTCCGGCAGCAGCTCCAAGCCGAGCGGATCCTCCTCGAAGCCGACGCCGTCCAGCTCCCCGCGCCAGACGCACCGGCCCACCACCTCGCCGACGACCAGCAGCGGTACCGTGCACGACCCGATCGGCGGCCTCCTGGGCAGCGGATCGCCCGCCGGTCTGCTGCTCGGCCAGTCCGGTCCGGTCGGTGACGCCGGAGGCGCCGGCGGATCGGCCTGACGACAGCCCGACCTGACAGCCCGACCTGACAGCCCTACCTGACAGTCCGGACTGACAAGCCCTACCTGACAGCCCCGCTCGCAGGGCGACATGGCGGTGGCCCGCACCCTCCTCGGGGTGCGGGCCACCGTCATGTGTCGTGTCTGCCGAGTCCCAGGCGACTCGTCGCGGGCCCGTCGCGGGGTCTGTGGGCGCCGTGGAGGGCGGTCGGGCCATTGGAGGTGGTTCGAGGCGCGCGAGGGGCGTCAGGGCCCGCTCCGCCACGCTCGCTCGGCTCAGCGGCTGAGAGCGGCCAGCTCCTTGGCGGCCTCGGTGAGGTCCTTCGCCGTGTCGATGGCCCGCCAGTACGCGCCCTGCGGGATCGGGAAGCCGGCCAGGCGGCGTTCGCGCGCGAGCCGGGGGAACGTGGTGCGTTCGTGGTCGCCGAGGTCCGGCAGCAGCCCGGTGAACTCCGGGTCGAAGACGTAGACGCCCGCGTTGATCAGGAACGGGGAGGGCGGCGACTCGATGAAGTCCAGGATCTGCCCGAACTCGTTGGTCTCCACGGCGCCCCACGGGATCCGGGGGCGGGCCAGCGCCAGCGTGGCGACCGCGGCGCGCTCGTGATGGAACGCGGCCATCTCGCGCAGCGAGAAGCGGGTCCAGATGTCGCCGTTGGTGGCGTACCAGGGCTCGTCGGGGCGCGGGAGCGAAGCGGCGGCGTACTTGAGCCCGCCGCCGCGGCCCAGCGGTTCCTTCTCGACGACGGTGGTGACGTTCAGCGGCAACTGGGCCGCGTCCAGCCACTCCTGGAGCACTTCGGCGAGGTGGCCGCACGAGACGACGGCGTCGGTGACGCCCTCGGCGGCCAGCCAGTCGAGCTGGTGGCCGATGATCGGTGTCCCGGTGCCCGGGATCTCGACCATCGGCTTGGGACGGTCGTCGGTGTAGGGCCGCAGTCGCGACCCCTGCCCTCCGGCGAGGAGGACGGCCTGGGTGACGGAAGGAGCGCCGTTCGTCATGCTGGGCACCCTACGGGACGTCGGACAGGCCCTGCGGTGACGGCGTCCCCGGGCCGTGGGGGACGCCGGCCGGCCATCAGTAGACGGAGGCGACGCCGGTCGCGAACGAGGTGTCGCACACCGGACGCGAGAAGGACTGGGCGCGGACCGGACCGTACTTGGCCACCGCGGCACGGCCGAGCGACCGGGCGATCGAGGTGCAGTACTTCGCCAGCGAGGGCCGGGTGGCCATCTCCGCCTGGAGGTCGGTGAGGACCACCCCCGCGGACTTGTCCTGGAGCTCGTCCAGCAGGCGGGTGCGCAGCACTTCCTGCGGCTCCTTGGAGGACGGCACGACCTCCGGTTTGTCGTGCGAGGCCGTGAGTACCTGGGCCTCGGAGGCCGAGGTCGCCCACGGGACGCGGGTGACGGCGAGGGTCCCGGACAGCACGAGGACGACCGGGAGTACGAGCGCGAATGTCTTGCCGATGCGGCGAGCTACCTGGTTCACGCTCGCGATCGTAGCGATGGGTGATGATTTGGCGACATTTAGTCACCCCGTCGAGTGAGGGGAATCGCTGATACGGGTGCGGCCGGTTGACGAACAGGGTCGAAAGGACCGGTGTGTGCGGGATGTGTCGGCACCGGAATGATCAACGCCGAACGGCCGCCCGCGGGTTGCGCGAACGGCCGTTCCGTACTGCTTATGTGCCGGTATTATCGGTATTGCCTACCCGTGTTGCCGGCGTTGCTTGCGTTGCCTGCACTGCCTGCGTCAGTCGCTGAGGCGCTCGCCGGTCGAGGTCGAGAACACGTGGGCCTCGCCACCGCGCGGCACGACGTGCAGCACGGAGCCCTTCTCCGGGATCTCGCGGCCGCCGACCCGGATGACCAGGTCCTTGTGCTCGCCGCTGACCTCGGCGCTGCCGTAGACGAAGCCGTCCGCGCCCAACTCCTCGACGACGTTGACCGTGACGGCCAGACCGGCCGGCTCGTCCTTCGACAGCGACTTGGCCTCGCCGTTCACGATGTCGAAGTGCTCGGGGCGGACACCGACGGTGACCGTACGGTCGCCCCTGTCGGCGGCGGCCGCGATGGCGTCACGCTCGACGGCGACGACCGAGTTGCCGAACTTCACGCCGCCGTCCGTGATCGGGACCTCGACGAGGTTCATGGCCGGCGAGCCGATGAAGCCGGCGACGAACAGGTTCGCCGGGCGGTCGTACATGTTGCGGGGGGTGTCGACCTGCTGCAGCAGACCGTCCTTGAGGACCGCCACGCGGTCGCCCATCGTCATGGCCTCGACCTGGTCGTGGGTGACGTAGACCGTGGTGACGCCCAGCCGGCGCTGCAGGCTGGCGATCTGCGTACGGGTCTGCACGCGCAGCTTCGCGTCGAGGTTCGACAGCGGCTCGTCCATGAGGAACACCTGCGGCTCACGCACGATCGCGCGGCCCATCGCGACACGCTGGCGCTGACCACCGGAGAGCGCCTTCGGCTTGCGCGCCAGGTAGTCGGTCAGGTCGAGGATCTTCGCCGCTTCCTCGACGCGCTTGCGGATCTCCGCCTTGTTCACGCCGGCGATCTTGAGCGCGAAGCCCATGTTGTCCGCGACGGTCATGTGCGGGTACAGCGCGTAGTTCTGGAACACCATCGCGATGTCCCGGTCCTTCGGCGGCAGGTGCGTGACGTCGCGCTCACCGATGCGGATCGCACCGCCGTTGACGTCCTCGAGACCCGCGAGCATGCGCAGGGAGGTCGACTTTCCACAGCCGGAAGGACCGACCAGAACCAGGAACTCGCCGTCCCCGACCTCGATCTCCAGGCCGTCCACCGCGGGCTTCTCCGAGCCCGGGTAAATGCGAGTTGCCTTGTCGAACGTGACAGTAGCCATAGCTGATGCGCCCCTCACCGGCAGGAACGTGCCGGACGATCCGAGTAAAGGAAGGATTGGTCTAGTCCGCCATACGCGAACTGTCCGTGACGCTACCTGCCGCCTGCCCCTTTGTCAGTAGCCCCAGGTCACCAACTTTCCCCTCACCGGGCACTCCCCACCTTGAGTACACTTCTCCTGGCCCCGCACCCGCACCATCCGCGCGGCCGCGCGCCCCCTTAGCTCAGCTGGCCAGAGCACCGCTCTTGTAAAGCGAAGGTCGTCGGTTCGAATCCGACAGGGGGCTCCATGTGGGTAAACCCCAGGTCGAGCTCCTCTGACCTGGGGTTTCTCTGATTTGGTGGCGCGGGGGGCGGGTTCTCGAGGCTCTGTGGGTCGGTCTGGCGCGCCGTCGCGCGCAGGGTGTTGTCTACTGAAATGGTGACTTCTCCTGCCTGATCGAGGCAGCAGACCCGCGACGTCGGGTGGTGTCCCCTCTCTGAAAGAACCGCGAACCCGACGCCCTGGGCGGGCCGAGAACTGTCGGGGATCCCCGACGAGGACTCTGCCGGGCCGACCACCGCCTGCCGAGGCGCAACCCCTGCAACGGGCCGCGAGACCCCCGGGGTCCAGGTCCGAGGTCGCCGATCGCGGTACGGGCCAACGCCGTTGTCCGTGCGTCGACGCGAAGGAGGATGGTTCGCATGGCACGACTTCGGCTCCTGGTCGTCGGCTATCTGGTCTGTGTCGCCGTGCTCACCGCCGGCTACCTGCTCCGACCGGGCTGGCACACCGTCACCTGGGCCGCGATCGGGTTCGGCAGCGTGGCGGCCATCCTGGCGGGGGTCCACATCCACCGGCCGTCGCACCGGCTGCCCTGGTTTCTGCTCGCCGCCGCGAACTTCGCCTTCACGGCGGGCGACACGACGTACAACGTCCTCAAGACCGTGACCGGCGTGCCCAACCCGTTCCCCTCGATCGCCGACATCTTTTATCTGATCACGTATCCGCTCTTCGCCGCCGGGCTCTTTCTCTTCATCCGGTACCGATCGGCCGACCGGCGGGACTGGGGAAGCCTGCTGGACGCCCTGACCCTGACCTCGGGTCTGGCCCTGCTCTCGTGGATCTATCTGATCCAACCCAACACCCAGGCGTCGGGCACGCCCTGGCTGGCCAGGACGATCTCGATCGCCTACCCGCTCGGTGACGTGCTGATGCTGGCGATGCTCGCCCGGTTGCTCGTCGCCGGCAGCATGCGCACCCGCGCCATCCAACTGCTCACCGCCGGCACCCTGGGGATCCTCTTCTCCGACGTTCTGTACGGGCTGTACCAGGTCAACGGCACCTGGCAGGTCGGCACGCCGATGGACCTGGGCTGGGTGGTGTTCTACACCGCCTGGGGGCTCTCGGCGCTCGATCCCTCCATGGTGGGACTGACCGCGCCGGTGCCGCGCCGGGCGGTCGGGATCCCCAGCCGGCGGCTGGGCCTGCTCGCACTGGCGTCGCTCATCGCGCCCGGGATGCTGCTGTACGAGGCCATCGGGGGCAACGTCCGCAACGCGGGCGTCATCGCGGTCTTCTCCGCCCTTCTCTTCCTGCTGGTGCTCTCCCGTCTGGCGGGCCTGGTCTCCACCCACCGGCGGGCCGTGCTGCGGGAACGGGCGCTTCGTGTCTCGGCCGCCTCGCTGGTGGCGGCGGTCAATGTGGAGGAGATCGCCGGCCTGGTCAGAAGGGCGGCGACGACCCTGCTGCGGCCCGGTGAACGGCACGAGGCCGTGCTGGCACTCGGCGACACCGATGGGCTGCAACCGGTACGCGGTAGGCAACCCCTGCCGGCGGACTGGCTGATCACGCGGACGGAGACGCTGGAGGGCGGCTGGTTGCCGGAGCTGCATTCCGGGAAGTCGCAGATGGTGAGTGTCGGCGAGCTGGTGGGTGAGCCGGCGGCCGCGTTCGACCCGCCGACCGCCGTGGTGTGCCCGTTGATCCTCGAGGACCGTCCCGCGGGTGAATCGCTCTTCGGCGCCGTGGTGGTGGCGGGACCGGAGCGGCAACTCGACGAGTTCCGCAGCATTCTGGAGACCCTCGCGTCCCAAGTCGCCCTGGCGGTCGAGCGGATCAGGCTCTCCAGGGAGATCATCCGCCGCAACAGCGAGGCCTACTTCCGCACGCTGGTCCACAACGCCTCGGACGTGATCCTGATCCTGGACGACGACAACACCGTGCGCTACGCCAGCCCGTCGGTCGAAGCGATGTTCGGTTCGCGGCCCCCGGGCGGGCTGAGACGGTTCGTCGAGCTGGTCCACCCCGACGACGCCGCACGGGTGGCCATGGCGCTGTCCCAGATGCGGGAGGACAACCGCGAACAGGACCTCTGCGAGGACTGGCGGTTGCTGCGCCAGGACGGCCGGCACCTGGAGGTCGAAGTCAGATGCAGCAACCTGCGCCACGACCGGAGTGTGCGCGGGCTGGTGCTGACCCTGCGGGACGTGACCGATCAGCGCGAGCTGGAACGCGAACTGACGCATCGGGCCTCCCACGACTCGCTGACGGGGCTGCCCAACCGGGTCCTGCTGCTGAACCGGATCGAGCACGCGCTCGTGCCCGGGCGCCGCGACCGTGAACACCCCCTGGTCAGCGCGCTCTTCATCGACCTGGACGACTTCAAGGTCGTCAACGACACCCTGGGTCACACCGTCGGCGACCAACTCCTCATCGCCGCCTCGCGACGGCTCTCGGGGACACTGCGGGCCGGCGACACGGCGGCACGGCTGGGCGGCGACGAGTTCGCCGTGCTCATCGAGAGGATCCGCGATCCGTCGGAGGCGGAGGAGATCGCCGACCACATCGTGGAGGCCTTCGCCCAGCCCTTCAAGGTCCACAGCGAAACCATCAGCGTGTCGGCCAGCGTGGGGATCGCCACCGCTCTGGACAGCTCCGACGGGGAGGAACTGCTGGGCCACGCCGACCTGGCCCTGTACGCGGCAAAGGCGGCCGGCAAGCGGCAGTGGCGGCGCTACCAGCCGATCCTGCACAGCGGGATGGTCGAGCGCCAGGAACTGCGGGCCAGCCTCGACAACGCGATCGCCGAGGAGGAGTTCACGCTGCTCTACCAGCCGATCGTGGAAATGGGGAGCGGCGCGATCAGCGGATTCGAAGCGCTGGTCAGGTGGCCGCACGCGAGGCTGGGCCTGGTGCTGCCCGAGCACTTCATCGCGCTCGCCGAGGAGACCGGGCAGATCATGCCGCTCGGCGCGTGGATCCTGGAGCGGGCCGTCGCCGACACCGCGCGCTGGCAGCAGTCGATGCCGCGGCGGGTGCCGCTGGGCATCAATGTGAACGTCTCCGCCCGCCAGTTCCACGACCCCCGGTTCGTCGGCGAGGTGCGTCACGTCCTCGACGAGTCGGGCCTGGCGCCGGAATCGCTGGTGCTCGAACTGACCGAGACCGTGCTGATGCGCCAGAACGACCAGATCCGGACCGACATGAGGACGCTGAAGGACCTCGGGGTGCGCATCGCCATCGACGACTTCGGCACCGGCTTCTCCTCGCTCGGCTACCTGCGGGACTATCCCATCGACCTGCTCAAGGTCGACAAGTCCTTCGTCGACGGGATCCCGGCCGACGAGCAGCAGGTGGCGCTGGTGGAGGGCATCATCCGGATCGCCGGCACTTTCGACATGAAGGTGATCGCCGAAGGCATCGAGGACCCCCGGCAGCAGGTGATGCTCGCGGACATGGGCTGCGAGTTCGGGCAGGGATTCCTGTTCTCGCCACCGGTGTCCGCACAGGACAGCGCGAACCTCCTCCGTAAGGACGGCGAGATCCGCCGCCCCCGGGCGACCACCGTGGCGCGGAGGCACCACCTGGGCACGACAGCGGGGCGCGGACCGGTCGGCGCCCACTCCAGTGGCTCCCGATCGGGGCCGCCGGTCCCGGCCGCCGGCCTCCCGCAGGTGACGAAGGAGCACAGGATGTCCGATCTGTCGAAGACGGTCGGCGTACCGCGCCGCGATGCCCGTTGGGGCGACCTCGAACATCTCCGCCAGTCCAGCCCGATGTGCGATGCGGTGATCGACGAGGTACGTGGCCGCCAGATCCGAGTCGGTGACCACTGGCTCACCGACTTCGCCTCGTGCAACTACCTCGGCTTCGACCTGGATCCGGAGATCATGGCCTCGATCGAACCCCAGGTCCGGCGCTGGGGCACGCACCCGAGCTGGTCGCGGCTGTTGGGCAGTCCCCGGATCTACCCGCAGATCGAGGAGCGGTTGACCGAACTGCTCGGCGCGCCGGACACCCTGGTGCTGCCGACCATCACGCTGATCCACGCGTCCGTCATCCCGGCGATCGCCGGCACGGGGAGCATCTCGGTCGACTCGGCGGCGCACCGGACGGTCTACGACGGATGCATGATCGCCCGGGGCCAGGGCGCGACCGTGCGCCGGTGCCATGTCGAGGACCTGGACGAGCTGGAGACGCAGCTGCGCTCCGCCGCGGCCACCGAGACCCGCCTGGTGTGCATCGACGGGGCCAACAGCATGTCCGGCAACCTCCCCGACCTGCCCGCGTTGGCCCGCCTGTGCCGCGCCAACGACGCGCTGCTCTACGTCGACGACGCGCACGGTTTCGGAGTCATCGGCGAGCGCGGCCCGGCCGAGCTGTGCCCGTACGGTGCCCGGGGCAACAGCATCGTCCGGCACTTCGACGAGAGCTACGACGACATCATCCTCGTGGGCGGATTCTCCAAGGCGTACTCGTCGCTGCTGGCGTTCATCGCCCTCCCCACCTGGCTCAAGGACCACCTCAAAGTCGCGGCGGCCCCCTACCTGTACTCCGGACCCTCGCCCACGGCGTCACTCGCCACCACCCTCGCCGGCTTCGACGTGAACGCCAGCCGTGGTGACGTCCTGCGGGCCGACCTGTGGCGCATGTCCGCCCGCGTCCTGGCACACCTGGCCGCACTCGGCGTTTACACCCCCAATACCAGCGGACTGCCCATCATCGAGATCCCGTTGGGCAACGGCGCCGACCTCGAAGCGGTCGCCTCGTTCCTGTGGGACCAGGGGGCCTACGTCACACTGGCGGCCTATCCGCTGGTTCCGCACGACCGGGTCGGTTTCCGTATCCAGATCACGGCCGCCAACACCGACGAGGAGATCGACCGCCTGAACGCGACGCTGACGGCGCTGGCCGAGCGGTTCGAGCTCCAGCCACGGGTCTAGGCCGTGTCCGACACATCGTCAGGGACGGTCTAGTGCGCGCCGTCGACGAGACCGGACGCACCCGGCGGGTCCAGCTCCTCGCGCCGCTCGCCCACCGCGACTTCCGGATCCTGTGGCTGGGGATGAGCACATCGTTGCTCGGCGACGGCGTGCTCCTGGTCGCGCTTGCCTGGCAGGTGTACTCGCTGACCGGCTCGCCGAGCGGGATGTCCGTGGTCGGGGTGGCACTGGCCGCTCCACAGCTCGCCCTGGTGCTCGTGGGCGGAGTCGCCAGCGACCGGCTGGACCGACGGTGGATCATGATCGTCAGCGACCTGGTCCGCGGCTCGTGCCTTGCCGTGCTGGCGGTGTTGGCACTCTCCGGCAACCTGCGGTTCTGGCACCTTGTCGTGGTGGCCGCGGTGTACGGGGGCGCCTCCGGGTTCTTCCCCCCGGCCTTCGAAGCGATCGTGCCCAGCCTGGTACCCGCTCACGAACTGGTCGAGGCCAACGCCCTCGACCAGTTCGTCCGCACCGCGGCTCTGCAGGTCGGCGGGGCCGCTGTCGGAGGCCTGCTCGTCGCCGTGGTCGGTCCGGGCGGGGCCTTCGCGTTCGACGCGCTGACCTTCGTGGTGTCGGTCGGCTGCCTGCTGCGGATCCGGCCGGTGCCGCCTGCCCCGGCGGACCGGAGTCAGTCGTTGTGGGCGGACTTCCGCGCGGGCGTCGGCTACGTACGCGGCCAGACGTGGCTCTGGGGGACCCTCGTCTCCGCGACCTTCGCGTATCTGCTCATCCTCGGACCCACCGAGGTCCTGCTGCCCTATGTGGTCAAGCAACTGCTGCACGGCTCGGCGGCGGAGCTCGGCCTGGTGCTCGCCGGTGGAGGGGTGAGCGCCGTCCTGGCCGCCCTCGTCGTCGGGCAGACCGGCCTGCCGCGCCGCTTCATCACCTTCATGTACGGCACCTGGACGCTCGCCACCCTCGCGGTCGCCGGCTACGGCCTGGCTACCCGGACCTGGCAGCTCGCCCTGGCCTGCGCGGTCGTCAACGGCTTCGAGACCGCCGGAATCGTCGCCTGGGGCACCGCCAAGCAGCGACTCGTACCGGCCAGGCTGCTCGGCCGGGTCTCCAGCGTCGACTGGTTCGTGTCGATCTCGCTCGTGCCGCTGTCCTACGCCCTCACCGCACCTGTCGCGGCGGCCATCGGCGCCCGCCGGACACTCGTCGGCGCCGGTGTCCTCGGCTCCGTGGCCACCCTGGCCTTCCTCTTCCTGCCGGGCATGCGCGCTGTGGAACGCGACCCGCCGCCGGAGAACAGTGACAAGGAGCACCCCATGAACCTGTCCCCGAAAGGTCCGCCCGTCCCGCTGCGCAATGACGGCGTGGACTGGGACAGCTGGCCGGTGCAGGAGTACCTCGCCGAGAACTACCGCGAGCTGCACGCCTGCGATGCCGAGGTCATCCGGCACCATGCCGCCTTCTACCGGCGGTTGCCGCCGGACTCCATCACCCTGTCGCTGGAGTTCGGAGCGGGCCCGAACCTCTACCCCCTGATGCTCGCCGCCGCGGCCAGCCGCCGCATCCACGCCGTCGAGTCGAGCGCGGCCGGCGTCGAGTACCTGGTCCGGCAGCTGACCGACGGGCCCGACGAGAGCTGGCAGGCGTTCTACGCATTCTGCCGTGACCTGGAACCGGCCCTGCCGACGACCCTGGACGAGGCGCTGTCGCGGGTCCGGAGCGTGCACGGGGACGTCCGGGAGGTACCCGAGGGGGCTTATGACCTCGCGTCCATGAACTTCGTGGCCGAGAGCATCACCGAGGACGTCGAGGAGTTCACCGCGCTCTGCCACACCTTCATCCGCTCCGTGCGGCCCGGCGGGTTTCTGGTCGCCGCGTTCATGGAGAACATGCCGCGCTACCGGATTGGTTCGGGGCCGGAGTGGCCCGGCTGCCCCGTCGACGGAGACACGGTACGCAGCGCGTTCCAGCCGCACACCGACCACCTCGACGTCACCCGCATCGACTCCGACCCGACGCTGCCCGCCTACGGCGACACAGGCATGGTGCTGCTGCAGGCGGTCAGGACCTGAAGGCCGCCGCGGCGGCCCCCCGGGAGCACTGCCCACAGCCCCGGGAGCGCTCAGCGGGACAGGACCGTGGCCAGTCGGGTGGCGAAGGTGGACCAGTGCGGACGCGGGCGTCCTGGACGGAGAAGGTCGTGTCGAGGCCGGTGAGGTGCAGCAGCTTGCGGATTTGCGGCCGGACGCCGATGAGGTGCAGCAGGCCGTGCCGCGGGCTGATGAGGTTGTGGGCGTGCACGAGTACGGACAGCCCGCGGCAGTCCATGAACGTGACGCCGGTGAGATCGACGACGAGGTCCGGAGGGTGGCCCCCGCGCTCCGGGCGGGCGAGGGCGTCCAGCCGTCGGCCGACGTACGGCGCGGTCATGAGGTCGATCTCGCCGTGGAGTTCGACGACCGGGGTCCGGCCGTGGGTGCGCACCCGTACGGCGAAGGCGGGGCTCGGGTTGTCTGGGGCCACGGGGGCTTCCCTTCCGGAGGGGTGCTATGGGAGGCGTACGGCCTACGCGGCGTGCAGTGCCAGCGTCGGCGACAGGCGGGCCGCGCGGACCGCCGGATAGAGGCCGGCGACGGTGCCGATGATCAATGTGGCACCGAAGCCCCCACTGACCGCCCACGGCGGCACCACCCACGGGAGCCCGCCGGTGGTGGCGTAGACGAAGGTGGTGAGGGAGCCGAGGGCGATGCCCGCGAGGCCGCCGAGTCCGGAGAGCATGAGGGACTCGGTGACGAACTGGATGCGGATCTGGCCCCTGGTCGCGCCCAGGGAGCGGCGCAGGCCGATCTCGTAGCGGCGTTCAAGCACCGAGATGATCATGGTGTTGGCGACGCCGACACCGCCGACCAGTAGGGCCACCCCGCCGAGGCCGAGCAGCAGACTGGTGAACGCGCCGTCGGTGGCGGCCTTCGCCTGCAGCGCGGCCGAGGGGTCCGTGACCTTCACGACCTGCGGGTTCTGCGGGTTGGCGGTGCGCGGGACGAGGTCGCGTACGGCGGCGACCGCGGCGTCGGTGGAGCGTTCGTAGACGGACGTGGGATGGCCGTCGAAGCCCAGCAGCTGTTCGGCGGCGTCCCAGCCGACGAGGGCGGAGCGCTCGATCTCGGGTGCGAGCGGCAGTGGGTCGAGGATGCCGATGACGGTGAAGTACCGGCCGCCGATGAACACCTGCTGCCCGGGGGCGGTGATGCCGAGGCGATCGGCGGCGACGCTGCCGAGCACGACGGACGGGTACTTGCCGGTGGCCCTGTTGAGCCAGCTGCCGCTGCGCACCGAGCCGCGCAGGGTCTTCAGCAGCTCCTCGGTGGTCGCCTTGACGGCGATACCGCCGGTGTCGTCCACGGGGATCTTCTCGGAGCGGCGTACCGACTGCTTGACGTCGCCGGTGGCGCCCACCTGCTCGACGCCCTCGATCCGGCCGATCATGCCGGGGGACTCCTTCGGCAGCCGGGCGTCCTGGCCGGTGAACAGCGCGTCGCCCGGGGTCACGACGAGCATGTTGGTGCCCAACTGGTCCAGTTCCCGCATGAGTTGGGCCCTGCTGGAGGAGGAGATGCCGACCACCGCGATCATCGTCGCGATGCCGAGTGCGATACCGAGGGCGGACAGGACGACGCGCATCGGGCGGCCGCGCAGCCCGGCAGATCCGACGTGGAACACGTCGCGGGCGCTGAGCCGGGCCGGGGACAGTGCGGTGCGCCGCACACGGCTCGTACGGCTCATACGGCGACAGCTCCGGCGTCGGCCCCGGTGGGGGCGGGCTTGGTGTCCGCCACGACCCGGCCGTCGCGGATCCTTACCTGGCGGGGCAACCGGTCGGCGATCTCGCTGTCGTGGGTGATCACGGCGATGGTCGCGCCTTCCTTGTTGAGGTCGTGCAGCAGCTCCATGACCGCCTCGCCCGAGGCGGAGTCCAGGGCGCCGGTGGGTTCGTCGGCGAGCAGCAGATCAGGTTCGCCGACGACGGCACGCGCGATGGCGACGCGCTGCTTCTGCCCGCCGGAGAGCTGGTGCGGCTTGTGGTCCATCCGGTCCGCGAGGCCGACGCGCTCCAGTGCGGCGGCGGCCCGGCGGCGGCGTTCGGCGCGCGGCAGCCCCGAGTAGAGGAGCCCTTCGGCCACGTTGTCCTGGGCGCTGATGCCGGGCACGAGGTGGAACGCCTGGAAGACGAACCCGACGTGCTGGGCGCGCAGCGCGGAGAGCCTGCGGTCGGAGAGCGCGGCGACGTCGTGGCCCGCGATGGCGACCGAGCCGGAGGACGGCCGGTCCAGGGTGCCGACGATGTGCAGCAGCGTGGACTTGCCGGAGCCGGACGGGCCGACGATGGCGAGCAACTCGCCCTCGTCGATCGTCAGATCCACGCCGCGCAGCGCCGCGACGCCGCCCGGGTACTCCTTCCCGACGCCGACGAGTTCCACGACGACCTTCGGCGCGGTGCTGGTGGAACTCACAGCGACGGCACCCCGACCTTCATGCCCTCGCGCAGCCCGCCGCCGCTGATCTCGACCCGGCCCTGGCCGAACATGCCGAGCTCGACGGGGACGTCGCGTGCCCTGCCGTTCTCCACGACCTGGACGCCGAAGCCGCCGCTGGGCAGCGCCAGCAGGGCGTTGACGGGTACGGACAGGACGCCCTTGTGGGTCTGCCCGGTCAGATTCACCGTCACCGGTGACTTGTCGAGGCCGCCGACCTTGGCCGGGTCGTCGAAGGTGACCGTGACGGTGATCCTGGGCGTCTTGTCCTGCGGGTCCTCGCCCTCCTCGACGGTCTTGCCGACGGAGGAGACCTTGCCCCGCGCGGTGCCGCCGCCCGGCAGCTCGACGGTGACCGCGGTGCCCGTCCGCGCCAGCTGTCCGTCGGCGACCTCCAACTTGAACTCCACGATCCGCTCGGAGCTGGTCGTGGTGAGTACCGGCTTGCCGGGGGCGGCCTGGTCGCCGACGGTGGAGTCCGCCGACTTGATCCGTACCGGACCGGCCGAGAACGCGATCTGCTCGGGGCCGATCGTGCCGGTCTTCGGCAGGTCGTGGTCCTTCTGCCAGCGCTTGACGGCATCGGCGGTGCCGGCGGTGAACTTGTCGTCGGCGGCGAGACCCGAGCCGAAGCCGAGGGCGCGCAGGTTCTCCTTCAACTGCCGGACGTCGTCGCCCTTGTCGCCGCTCTTCAACGTCCGGTACATGGGCGTGGTGCCGTACATCAGCCGTACGGGCTTGCCGTCGACCTCGTACAGCTTGCCGTCGCGCCCGATGGAGGAGCCGGCGCCGGCGACCCAGGTGATGGTGCCCATGGCGCCCGCGTTGATCTTGCGCTCCTTGGAGTAGCCGAGGGTGCCCTGCTTCTGGGTGCTGTCGCTGAGATCGCCGCGCTCGATCGGGGCGGTCGCTGGCGGAAGGCCGGAGTTCTGCTGGGTCACCCCCTTGTCGCGGGCGGCCGGCGCGGTGACCGCGACGCCGCCCGCAGCGACGACCACGACCACCGCCGCGGCGGCCAGAACGATTCTCTTGCGCTTCATCGACGTCTTCCCGTCCGTCCCGTGCGTGCTGTGCGTTCCGTGCGTGCTCTGCGTTCTGTGCGTGCTCTGCGTTCTGCTTGTGCGCTTGCGCATGCCGTCGGTTCCGCCGGTCGTCAGTCGACGGAGCAGAGCTTGTTGGCCTTGTCGAACTTCTCCTTCTCCGCGCCCTGCGGCATGGGCATGGCCTTCTGCATCCCGCCGCTGTCGCCGAAGTTCGGATCGGGCATGTTGACGCCGTTCTTACGCATGCACTGGGCGAACTTGAGAGCCTTGTCCTTGTCCGCCTGGGATATTTCTCCCGACGGGTTCGCACTGAACTGCCTGCAGGCGTCCATTGCCTTCTTCAGGGACGCCTCGCTGCCGTTGTTGCCGATCGTCATGCCCCGCGAGTCCTCGCCCGGCTTCGGTTCCGGCACGTCCAGGCCGTTGTCCCGCAGGCACTTGCGGAACTTGAGCGCCTTGTCAGCGGCGGTGTCCGCGGTCTTCTTCCCGTCCGACGCGTTCGTGTCGGAGCCCGAATCGGCACCCGAACAGGCGGAGGCGAAGAGGGCGAGGGCGGCCAGCGCAGCGGCGCCGGCGGAAACGCGCTTACGGTTTCTCATGGGATTCTCACTTTGCGGCTGCTCCGGATATCGACGGGAAGAGATTGGCAGCCGAAGAGGTCTCGCTTCTCTAAGCGAAGTCCTTTACAACGGCGAAAGGTCCGCATCGGGTAAACAGGGGCACATGCGTGTTCTGCTGGTGGAGGACGAGGAATTCCTGGCCGAAATGGTGGCCGACGGGCTGCGCCGTGACGCCATCGCGGTGGATGTGGCGTCGGACGGCGCCGAAGGACTGCGGAAACTCCGGTTCGGCGCCTACGACGTGCTCGTCCTGGACCGCGATCTGCCCGGGATCCACGGCGACGAGGTCTGCCGCCGGGTCGTGGAGCAGCGGCTGCTCACCCGCGTCCTGATGCTCACCGCCTCCGGCACCGTCCGCGACCGGGTGGCCGGGCTGGGCCTGGGCGCGGACGACTACCTCACCAAGCCGTTCGCCTACGACGAGCTGCTCGCCCGGGTCCTGGCGCTGGGCCGCCGCGCGCACCCCGCGCTGCCCCCGGTGATCGAACGCGCCGGCCTCGTCATGGACGGCGCGCGCCGCCAGGCCAGCCGCGACGGCCGGTATCTGACCCTGTCCCGCAAGGAGTTCGCGGTGCTGGAGGTGCTGATGCGGGCGGACGGCGCGGTGGTCAGCGGCGAGGATCTGATCGAGCAGGTGTGGGAGGAGGACACCAGCTACCGGACGAACGCGGTCCGGGTGACGCTCAGCAAGCTGCGCACCAAGCTCGGCGAGCCGCAGGTGGTGGAGACGGTGCCGGGCGTCGGCTACCGGATCGCCGACGGCGAGGACTCGCACCGCAACTCCGCCGCAGCCCCCGGGGAGTGGTCATGAGCCGGCTGCGCCTGAGGCTGCGGCTGCGACTGTGGCGGCTCAGCAGTGAGCGCGCCCGGCTGACGGCCCTGTACGGCGGGCTGCTGGTGCTGGCCGGCGGAGTGCTGATCGCCCTGGTGTACTCGCTCGTCCGCAGCGGTCTCTACTCCAGCATCAGCCTCGCTGTCACCACCGCCGTGCCGGCCACGGAACTCCCCTCGCCCTCCCCGTACTTCCTGCCGAGCAGGGAGTACGCCGTGGCTCAGCCGGCGCTCCCGATGCAGGGCAGGACGTTCGACACGGCCAACATCCATGCGGCCACGAAGATGATCACGACAGCGGCGGAGAGCGCGGCGCTCAGCAAGCTGCTGACCGTCTCCCTCGTCTCGCTCGCCGTCTTCGCCGTGCTGTCGGTGGCGCTGGCCTGGTGGATGGCGGGACGGGTGCTGCGTCCGGTGGGCGTCATCACGTCCACCGCCCGCCGGTTGTCCGGCGAGAACCTGCATGAACGCATCGAGCTGAAGGCACCGCCCGGCGAGCTGAAGCAGCTCGCCGACACGTTCGACAACATGCTGGATCGGATAGAGCAGTTGGTCTCCGCGCAGCAGCGGTTCGTCGCCAACGCCGCCCACGAGCTACGGACGCCGCTGGCCGTGCAGCGTGTCGCGGCCGAGATCGGGCTCGCCGACCCGGACCTGGATCCGGAGCGGCTCGCGCGGATCCGCCGCAAGCTCATCGATGTCGCCGACGACAGCGAGCAGCTGATCGACGGGCTGCTGCTGCTCTCGGCCACCGATCAGGGGCTGGAGAGCGTCGGGCCGACCGCGCTCGACGCGATCGCGTCGAGCGTCGCGACGGCGCTCGCGGACGAGGCACGCGAGCGCGGTGTCACCGTCGGGACCGAACTGCGGCCGCTGACAGTGGAGGGCGAGGCCGTGCTGCTCGGTCATCTGGTGCACAACCTGGTGAGCAACGCGATCCGCTACAACCACCCGGGCGGACAGGTGCGGATCCGGGTCGGCGCGGCCGGCCTGGAGGTCTGCAACACCGGCCCCGAGGTGCCGGCCGAGGCCGTGCCCGAGCTCTTCGAGCCCTTCCGCCGGATGCAGGCCCGGCGCCACGCGCCGGGGGAGGGGGCGGGACTCGGGCTCTCCATCGTCGCCTCGATCGCCCGCGCGCACGGGGCCGAGGCCACCGCCGACGCGAATCCCGGCGGCGGCCTGACGGTCCGCGTGGTCGGCTGGAAACCGGTCCGAGCACTGGAGGCCGGCCGTCTGTAGGCCGGAGTCCCGGAGGCCAGGAGGCCAGGAGCCCTGGAGACCGGAGTCCTGGAGGCCCGAAGTTCTAGAGGTCGAACTCCTTGGGGTCGATGCCCACGGCGAAGCACGCCTCGCGGACGACACCCTGCTCGGTCTTGTCGAAGTCACCGTCGGCGCCGCCGATGACGATGCCGATCTGGATGACGGCGCGGGCCTCGGTGGGCTTCTTCTGGACCTTGCCGATCTCCTGCAGGATCCCGACCTTGCCGAAGTCGAAGTCGGCGGTCAGCTTGCCCAGGTAGTCGTTGAACCGGCGCTGCAGGTCCTCGGCCGGGAAGTTCTGGAGTACGTCGTTGCCCGCGATCAGCGAGGCCACGCGCTGGCGCTCGGACGGGTCGATCTGACCGTCGGCGGCGGCGACGAGCGCGCACATCGCCATGCTGGCGTCGCGGAACGCCCCGCTCTTGAGGTCGTTCTTCTTGGCGTTGAGCTGGGTCTGCATGGTCTGCGCGGACTCCTTGAAGCGGTTCCACAGGGCCATGGTGGTGTCTCCTCGACGCATTGGGCTTTCGATCTCGCCCAGGGAACTCCCCGGGGGCCTCATCGAGTTCCCCCGGGCTCCCCGGATGGGCTCCCCGGATGGGCTCTCCGGACGAGGGTCCGATGCCCGCGAATGGGCGCCTCGGCTACGGGATCAGCACGACCTTCCCCATCGTGGCGCGGGTCTCCAGCGCCCCGTGCGCCGCGGCGGCCTCCGCCAGCGGGAACCGCTGCACCTCCGGTACGAGTCGCCCGGCCGCGGCCTCCGCGAGGGCCGCCTCCTCCAGGGCGCGCAGGCCCTCGGGGCCGCCGATCGCCTTCATCATCGCGGGGCCGATCACGGTCTGCGAGGTGATGCCGCGCCTGGCCCGCTCCTCCTCGTCGAGGTCCAGCGGGCCGCCGGCGGACCAGCCGTACACGAGGTGCCTGCCGCCCTTGCCGAGCAGGTCGACCGCGCCGCGGCCGAGTGCGCCGCTGACGGCGTCGAAGACGACGGTCGCGGACCGGCCGCCGAGGGCGGTGCGTACCTGGTCGGTCCAGTCGGGGGCGGTGTAGTCGACGGCCACGTCCGCGCCCAGGCCGCGGATCCGCTCGACCTTGGCCGGGCCGCCCGCGGCGCCGACGACGAGGGCGCCGACGTTCCTGGCGTGCTGGACGAGCAGGCTGCCGATACCGCCGGCCGCGGCGGTCACGATCACCACGTCCTGGTCGGTCAGCTCCGCGAAGCGCAGGATGCCGAGCGTGGTGCGGCCGGTGCCGACCATGGCGACGGCCTCGGCGAAGTCCAGGTTCTCCGGCAGCTCGTGCAGTTTGCCGGTGTCGGTGACCGCGGCCTCGGCGTAGCCGCCGGGCACCATGCCGAGGTGGGCGACGACGCGGCGGCCGAGCCAGCGCGCGTCGGTGCCCTCGCCGAGCGCGTCGACGGTGCCGGCGACCTCACGGCCGGGGATCGTCGGCAGCTCGGGCAGCGGGTACGGGCTGTTCGGGTCGCCCTGGCGGAAGACGGTGTCGATGACGTGGACCCCCGCCGCGCCGACGGCGATCCGCACCTGTCCCGGCCCCGGCACCGGCGTCTCGGTCTGCTCGTACATCAGGTTCTCGGCGGGGCCGAAGGCGTGCAGACGGGCGGCGCGCATGGCGTTTCTCCGGATCTTCGGGCGTCACGGGCACCTGGTGGCGCCGCACCGCCCATCCTTCGACTTGAACCTAAGTTGAAGTCAAGGTCGGAGTGCCGTGGTGCCGGATCCGCGTCACGCCCCGGCCAGGAGCTTCTGCTTGGCCTGGTTGTACTCCTCCTCGGTGAGGTCGCCGCGGCTCTTCATCTCCGACAGCTTGTGGAGCTGGTCCACGTTGTTGTCCGAGGTGGGGCCCGCCGCGTCGCGCACGTACTGCTTGAAGGCCGTCTGCTGGGCCTCCGCCTGCTTGACGTCGCGCTCGCTCATGCCGTGGCCGCGCAGGATGACGTAGACCAGCACGCCGAGGAAGGGCAGCACGATGACGAAGATCATCCAGCCTGCCTTGGCCCATCCGCTGAGGTCGTGGTCGCGGAACAGGTCGCCGATGATCCGGAACAGCAGGAAGAACCAGAGCACCCAGAAGAACAGCAGGAGCATCGTCCAGAACAGGTCGAGCATCGGGTAGTTTTCCATGACCCAATGAGAAGCCCTGGTCAGAACCGCCGCATCCGGAGATGGCCCGTACGGGTCAGACGCGCGGGAAGCGAGCCAGCAGATCCCAGAGGACGGGATTGTCGGCGAGACCGTCGTGCATGTCGGTCAGGTCCGCGATCAGGTCGTGCAGGAAGTCGCGCGCCTCGCGGCGGAACGTCGTGTGGTGCAGGGAGAGCGGCGGCTCGTCCTCGGCCCAGTCGGCGACGACGTCCACGTAACCGAAGCGCCGCGCGAAGCGGAGCCGGTCCGAGGACTCGGTGAAGTCGAACTCGGCGTACTGCGTGCGCGAGGCGCGGCTGCCGCGCGGGTCCAGGTCCAGCTTCTCGACGATGTCGCATATCGCCCAGGCGAAGTCGAGCACCGGGACCCATCCCCAGGCTGTGGACAGTTCGCGCTCGCCCTTCGCGAGGTACACATCGCCGCAGAACAGGTCGTGGCGCAGAGCGTGGACGGTCGCGGTGCGGTAGTCCGTCTGCGGGGGGTCGGGGAAGCGGCGGGAGAGGGCGTAGCCGAGGTCGATCACGCTGTCGATCGTCGCACGCGGTACGACCGCGGCTGTACGAGTGCTTCCGCACCGTGCTTGATCACTCCGTGCGGGCTCCGCGTCGCCCCCGGGATCGGCGGTCTTCAAGGCCGCGGCGCGCCTCCGCGGAGGCGCGCCGCGGCCGGGACGAAGCCGCGGCCGTCGTCCGCGATATCCAGGACGGCCTGGTCGCCGAGGTACGACAGGGTGATCACGGCCGCCGAGGCGCCGGCATGCTCGCGCACGTTGGCCAGCGCGCCCTGCGCGATCCGCATCAGGGCGGCCTGCGCGGCGGCCGGCAGTCCGCCGGGGGTTCCGGCCGGTGTTCCGCCCGAGGTCGCGGTGGTGACGTGCGTGCGGGCGGTGGCCGGGTCGCTGCCCCAGGTGCGGGCGGCGGCCTGCAGCAGCATCTGCTGGCTGGACAGCCCCTGCGCCAGGCTGTCGTGGATCTCCATCGCCGGCCGCTGCCGCTCGGCCAGGGCGCCCGCGCGCGCTCGGTGGCCGCCAGCTCGCGCTGGGTGCGGACGAAGTCGTCGATGAGCGCGTGCTGGCGGGCGGCCTGCCGCTGCATGTGCAGGAAGACGGCGGTGGCGAGGCCCGCGACGGCGTGCGGCGGCGCTCGGGAAGTGACCGTCAGACGCCGACGGCCTCCGGATCAGGAGAGATCCGGAGGCCGTCGGAGGGTGGAGCCCGATGTCAGAGGTTGACGCCGAAGTCCGTGGCGATGCCCACGAGGCCGGAGGCGTAGCCCTGGCCCACCGCGCGGAACTTCCACTCCGCGCCGTTGCGGTACAGCTCGCCGAAGACCATCGCGGTCTCGGTGGCCGAGTCCTCGCTCAGGTCGTAGCGGGCGATCTCCGCCTCGCCGGCCTGGTTGACGATGCGAATGTAGGCGTTGCGGACCTGGCCGAAGTTCTGGCTGCGGGTCTCGGCGTCGTAGATCGAGACCGGGAAGACGATCTTGTCGATGTCGGCCGGGAGCGCCGCCAGGTTGACCTTGATCTGCTCGTCGTCGCCCTCGCCCTCACCGGTCTTGTTGTCGCCGGTGTGGACGATGGACTGGTCCGGCGTCGCCTTGTTGTTGAAGAAGACGAAGTGGCCGTCGGAGTAGACCTTGCCGGTGGTGTTCACAGCGATGGCGCTCGCGTCGAGGTCGAAGTCGGTACCGGTAGTGGTACGGACGTCCCAGCCGAGACCGACCGTGACCGCCGTCAGGCCAGGCGCCTCTTTGGTCAGCGAGACGTTGCCGCCCTTGGACAGGCTTACAGCCATTGGGAGTCCCCTCCATGGAGATGGGTTGTTGCCGACGAAGCTACCGTCACCCGTCACAACGCCGTCAGAGGACTGTCTGGTTCCCTGCGAAGGATTCACGATTGGCCACAGCGGCCGAAACCACCGTGGAAAACCCTGTGACGGGAGCCGCCGGAACACGGGATCATAGGACGCATGTCCGGTCCCCTTGTCATTCGCGGCTCCGTCTCCGTCCCGGAGGCCGAGCTCCTGTGGCGTTTCTCCAGGTCGTCGGGGCCGGGCGGGCAGCATGTGAACACCAGCGACAGCCAGGTCGAGCTGCGCTTCGACCTCGCCGGTACGGAGTGCCTGCCGCCGGTCTGGAAGGACCGGGCGCTGGAGCGGCTCGCGGGCAAGCTCGTGTCGGGTGTGCTGACGGTGAAGGCGTCCGAGCACCGCTCGCAGTGGCGCAACCGTGAGACGGCGCTGGTCCGGATGGCGTCGGTGCTGGCGACGGCGACCGCCCCACCGCCCAAGCCGCGCCGTGCGACGAAGATCCCGCGCGGTATCAACGAACGCCGGCTGCGGCACAAGAAGCAGCGCGGCGAGACCAAGCGCGGCCGCGATCAGCGGTCCTGGGACTGATCCCGGCTATTCCAGCTGCCGGTAGCGGCCCTTGAAGTAGACCAGCGGTGAGCCGGCGGCGCTCGGCGTCTGCGCGGCGAGCACGCGTCCGACGACGAGGGTGTGGTCCCCGGCCGTGACCCGCTGCTCCGTCCGGCACTCCAGCACCGAGAGCGCCCCGCCGAGTATCGGCGCACCGGAGAGGGCGCCCCGGTAGTAGGCCACGTCCTCGAAGAGCAGCCGGTCGCTGATCCGCCCGCGCATCGCGAAGCGCCCCGCGATGTGCCGCTGGCTCTCGCTGAGCACCGAGGCCGCCCACAGCGGCTGCCGCTCCAGCAGGTCGTCCATTCGCGAGTCCGCGCGGACGCTCACCAGTACCATCGGCGGTTCGAGCGAGACGGACAGGAACGCGGTGGCCGTCATGCCGACGTCCTCGCCCCTGGGCCCGTCCTCCGGGTCGTGAGCGGTGACGAGAACGACGCCGGCCGCGAGGCGGGCCATGGCGGCGCGGAAGTCGTCGGGGTGGGCCATGATCCCAGGATGGGGGACAGCGGATGTCTGCAGCACATGAAGGACGGTACGTCCCCGTTCTGGCCCCGCGCATCGGGCTTCGGGACCAGGCGGGTTCCGGACCCGACCTAGGCCGGAACTAGCCGGGTCCTAAGCCCAAAGCCATACGCTCCGTGGTCAAGCCGGGGCAAACTCCTGTGACTTGAGTCACAAGGGGCAGGAATTGTTGACCCTGTGTACCGGCCGAACTGCTCCCTGTGATTCAGTTGCCGTGGCAATCGGACGACAAGAAATCCCAGGAGTTGCTGTCGAGGGCTCGGAGAGAGGCATGGACACCGAGTCGGAGCCGTATGTCCGTCTCGCGACCCTGCGTCAGCTGCACCAGGTCGTAGCAGACCTCAATACGGCACGAAGTCTCGCCGACACTCTGCAGGCCGTGGCCGACGGGGTGGTCAACGGGCTGGGCTATGAGCTCTGCGCGGTGAACCTGGTGCGCCCGGACGGCGACCTGGTCGTCGCCGCCTTCGCCGGAAGTGTCGCCGCCGAGTCACTCCTCGCCGGCCGCGTCGGCTCGCGCGCCTCGTGGGAACGCCGGCTGAACATGGGCGAGCGCTGGGGGATGTTGCGGTTCATACCGCACACCGAGGGCTGGGTCCTGGTCGACGACGACGTCCCGCAGTGGCACACCGACGGCCCGCCGCCCCGCTTCCCGGACGAGTGGCACCCCAACGACCGGCTCTACGCCCCGATGTACGCCTCCGCGAACATCGGCGGCGAGCTGATCGGCGTCATCTCCGTCGACAAGCCCACCAACGGCCGGCACCCCGGCCCCTGGGGGTGCGAAGCGCTCCAGATGTACGCCTTCCAGGCCGCCATCGCCATCAGCAACGCCCGGCTGCGGGCCAACATGCAGCGGGCGCTGGTCCGGCTGGAACGCGACCAGCAGGCGCTGCGCGCCAGCGAGGAGAGCTTCCGGCAGGCGTTCGAGTACGCGCCCAGCGGTATGGCCATCGCCGAGATGGGCGGCGACCAGCACGGCAAGCTGCTGCGCGCCAACGACGCGCTGTGCCGGCTGCTGGGCCGCCCCGCCTCCGTGATGCGCCGCTACTCCTTCTCCGACCTCGTCCACCCCGAGGACGTCGGACTGCTGCTGCGGACCTCCGCCGAGGGCGGCCGGGCCGAGCTGCGCCTGGCCCGCCGCGACGGCACCTATGTGTGGGTCTCGCTGCGCAACTCCGTCGTCGCCGACACGGCGGACGGCCCGCGCTTCCTGCTGACGCACGTCGAGGACATCGAGGAGCGCAAGGGCCGCGAGATGCAGCTCGCCCACCGCGCCAGCCACGACTCCCTGACCGGGCTGCCGAACAGCGCGGAGCTGCGCTCCCGGCTCTCCAGCCGGCTCTGTCAACGGCCCGACGACGCGGTGTCCGACGCCGCCCCCGACGAGTTCGCGTTCAGCTACGGCTTCGGCCCGGACGACATGGCCAGCCCCATGGGGGCGATCGGTGGCTACGACCTGCACACCCACACGACCGCGCCGGACGAGAGCGAGGACTCGGGCAGCAAGGGCCTGGCCGTGCTCTTCTGCGACCTGGACGGCTTCAAGTCGATCAACGACCGGTTCGGCCACCACACCGGTGACGCCGTCCTGATCGAGGTCGCCCGCCGGCTGGCCAGCGTGGTCCGCGACGGCGACACCGTGGCCCGGCTCGGCGGCGACGAGTTCGTCGTCCTCGCCGACGGCCTGGGGCCCGCCGACGCGCAGGACCTCTCGGTCCGGCTGCGCAACGCGATCATCCCGCCGATCCGGGTCGACGGCCGGGCCGTACGCGTCGGTGCGAGCTTCGGTATCGGCTGGGCCGGCTGCGGCATGACCGCCGACGAGATCCTGCACTCCGCCGACCAGCGCATGTACATCGAGAAGCGCTCCCGCTCGCGCAACCACCGCCGCGCGGGCTGAACCGCAGGGGTGCGGCCCGCCGGGCCCCTGTGATCGGGGGGCGACCCCCTGAGTCGGCTGAGGGGCGATACCGGTACGGAACGGGACCAAAGCAGGCGCGTAACGGGACCAATGCCGGGTTCACGGGGGTTCCCTCCACCTTGCGGAGTACCCGAGATCGATCTGGCGGTTGACCCCGGACCGCCATTCCCCTGCATACGCTGGGTAATGTGCAGCGCCTCTACTCCTTTCTCCGCAGACACCCCACGTGGGTCGACAGCTTCTGGGCTCTCGTCCTGCTCGGGATCAGCGCGCTGTGGGTGATGGAGGACAGCAGCATGTCGCGGGTCTCGCGGCTGGCCGCGATCCCGCTCGCCTTTGGGCTGAGCGCCGTCGTCGCGCTGCGCCGCCGGTCGCCGGAGAAGACGCTGCTGCTGGTCATCGCCATCGGCATCGCCCAGCTTCTGCTGGACGTCCGGGTCAATCCCGGTGACTTCGCGATGCTGGTCGCCGTCTACACCGCCGCCGCCAACGGCGCCCGCTGGGCCTCGCGGCTCGCCCTCGTCGGCGGTCTGAGCGCCTCGCCGATCTCGACCCTGCGCTGGCCGGAGGACAACCCGTACTCCAGCACCTGGGTCGGCATAGCCCAAGTGATCTTCGTGTCCGTCCCCTTCGCGCTCGCCTGGGTCATCGGCGACAGCCTCCGCACCCGCCGTGCCTACTACCTCCAGCTGGAGGAGCGCGCCGCCCGTCTCCAACGGGAGCGCGAGGCGCAGTCCAAGGCCGCGGTCGCCGCCGAGCGGGCCCGTATCGCCCGTGAGTTGCACGACGTGGTGGCGCACAACGTGTCGGTGATGGTGGTGCAGGCGGACGGCGCCGCCTACGTACTGGACGCCTCGCCCGAGCAGGCCAAGCAGGCCCTGTCGACCATCTCCAGCACCGGCCGTCAGGCGCTCGCCGAGATGCGCCGGCTGCTCGGCCTGCTGCGGGCGGGCGACGACAGCGGCGGGGAGTACGTACCGCAGCCGGGCGTGGACCAGTTGGCCGAACTCGTCGAGCAGGTGCGCGGCGCCGGTCTGCCCGTCCGGTTCGAGGTGACCGGTGAGGCCCGTCCGCTCTCCAGCGGTGTGGAGCTGACCGCGTACCGCATCGTCCAGGAGGCGCTGACCAACACCCGCAAGCACGGCGGCACGGACGCCACCGCGACCGTCCAGCTCGTCTTCGCGGATGCCGAACTGGACCTGCTCATCGAGGACGACGGGCGGGGCGCCCAGCACGAGCTGTACGAGGACGGCGGCCAGGACGGCCTCGGGCAGGGCCTGATCGGGATGCGCGAGCGCATCGGCATGATCGGCGGCACGCTGGAGGCCGGGCCGCGGCCCGGCGGCGGCTTCCGGATCAGCGCCGTACTGCCCCTCAAGACGGGACGCTGACGCACCCGACCGGCCCGCCCCCGACTCGTCACCGCCGACTTCCAGAAGCCGATTTTCCAGCAGAAGAGGACCAGAACACGATGGCGATCCGCGTAATGCTCGTCGACGACCAGGTGCTGTTGCGCACCGGTTTCCGCATGGTGCTGCAGGCCCAGCCCGACATGGAGGTCGTCGCGGAGGCGGGCGACGGCGCGGAGGCGGTCGAGGTGCTGCGCGCCACCAAGGTGGACGTGGTGCTGATGGACGTCCGGATGCCGCGGCTCGACGGCGTCGAGGCGACCCGCCAGATCTGCGGCGGCCCGGACCGCAAGCCGGACGACGGCGGCCCGCGGGTGCTGATCCTCACCACCTTCGACCTGGACGAGTACGCCTTCTCGGCGCTCAAGGCGGGCGCCAGCGGCTTCATGCTCAAGGACGTCCCGCCGGACGAGCTGCTGGCCGCCATCCGTTCGGTGCACAGCGGGGACGCGGTCGTCGCCCCGAGCACCACGAGGCGGCTGCTGGACCGCTTCACGCCGATGCTGCCCAGCTCCGGCACGCCGGACAACACCGCGGTGAACCGGCTGACCGAGCGCGAGCGCGAGGTGCTGCTGCTCGTCGCCCAGGGCCTGTCGAACGGCGAGATCGCGCGGAAGCTGGTGCTGTCCGAGGCGACGGTGAAGACGCACGTCGGCCGCATCCTCACCAAGCTCGATCTGCGCGACCGCGTGCAGGCGGTGGTGCTGGCCTACGAGACGGGTCTGGTGCGGGCCGGCACCGGCGGCCACTAGTCAGCTGCTGCCGGCGGCCGATCAGTCAGTGCCGTCGTCAGTGGCCGTCGTCAGTGGTCGTCGCGCAGGACCAGAGCCAGCAGACCCGGGAAGCGCTGGTCGAACTCCGCGCGGCGCAGCCGGTTGACGCGCTTGGGCCCCTGGTCGCGCTGCTCGATCAGCCCGGCCGTGCGCAGCACCGCGAAGTGGTGGCTGAGCGCGGCCTTGCCGACGGGCACGTCGAAGGTGCCGCAGGTCCGCTCCCAGTCGCCCGCGCCGGCGAGTTCGCGCACGAGCTGGAGGCGTACGGGATCGGCGAGGGCGGCGAGGGCCGTCAGGACGGGTACGTCGTCCGGGTGGGTGTGCTCGGGTTCTGTCCGGTGGCCCATCGCGTGTCCTCTTGCCTGACCTTGTCGCCCGTGTTGCCCTTGCAGAGTGTTCGATGAAAACCATACACTCCGAGTGTTCGCTTTTCATTGAACAGTTGGCGAGGGGTGGCAGCCATGCGCGCGATCGAATTCGGAGAGTTCGGCGGACCCGAGGTCCTCCAGGTGACCGAGGCTCCCGTACCGGAGCCAGGACCCGGAGAGGTGACCATCGACGTGGCGTACGTCGGCGTGAACTTCGCCGACACCAAGGCCCGCGCCGACGGCTACCGGGTGCCGGCACTGCCCTTCCGCCCCGGCCTGGAGGTCTCCGGCCGGATCCGCGCCGTCGGCGCCGGCGTCGAGGGCCTGGCCGTCGGTCAGCAGGTCGCCGCCCTGACCCCGCACAGCGGCTACGCGGAGGTCGTCACGGCCCCCGCCGTCACCGTCTTCGCGCTCCCCGGGGGCGTGTCCCTGCGGGTCGGCGCCACCCTGCCGACCGTGCTGCCCACCGTTCAGGGCCTGGTGCACGAGGTCGGCCGGCTGCGCGCCGGCGAGACCGTACTGGTGCAGGGCGCGGCCGGCGGGGTCGGCACGGTCGCCGGGCAGGTCGCCAGGCTCGGCGGGGCGGCCGCCGTCTACGGCGTCGTGTCGCGGCCCGAGAAGGTCGCGGAAGCGCTCAAGTACGGCTACGACGAGGTGTTCGTCGGCGACGACTTCGCCGCCGAGGTCCAGCGGGCCACCGGCGGCCGCGGCGTCGACCTCGCGCTGGACCCGGTCGGCGGCGACACGCTCCGCCGCAGCCTGGACTCGCTCGCGCTCTTCGGGCGGCTCGTCTCCTTCGGCAACGCGGGCGGCGGCGCCCCCTGGCAGCTCGGCCCGCCGGAGCTGTACGCGCGCGGCCTGTCGGTGGCCGGCTTCTCGATCCTCACCATCGCCGAGAACGATCCGGAGACGCTGCGCGCGATCGCCGACAAGTCCTTCCAGCTCGTCGCCGGCGGCAAGGTCGAGCTGCCGATCACCGCCGAATTCCCGCTGGCGGAGGCCGCCGAGGCGCACCGCCTCATGGACACCCGCACCACCACCGGCAAGCTGCTGCTGCGCGTCGCCGGGGAGTGACGCGGGAGGTGCCACGCGTTCGGGCCCGGCTCCCGTTCAGTCCTGCGGGAACCGCTCCACGAACGCGCGCACCGCCGCCGCGACGTCGTCCACCGTCCACTCCAGCGCCGACGCGGCCACCGTCACCTCGGTCACCGACATCCCGGGCACCTCGGTGTCGAACCACTTGCCGAACACCACGGACTTCGTCTCCAGCGCCTGCCGCAGCCCGGCCTCGTCCAGCACCGAGGCCGGATACGGCAGCCACACCTGGAACTGGTGGGTGCACGGCACCGGCGGGTTGATCCGGAAGAACGGCACCGCGCCCTCGAACCCGTCCCGCAGCCCCTCCACGACGTTCTTCGCGTGCGCCACGTACGAGGGCAGCCGCGGCAGCTCGTTGTCCAGTCCGGCCAGCGCGGCCAGCACCGTCGGGAACTGCTGGAACGACAGGCCGCCGTACCGGTGCCGCCAGGCCTTCGCCTCCGCGATCAGCTCGGCCGGGCCGGCCAGCACCGCGCCCGAGATGCCGTCGAGCGACTTGTAGAACGACACGTACACGCTGTCCGCGAGGTCCGCGATCTCCGCCAGGGAGTGGCCGAAGTGCGGCGGGCACTCCCACAGCCGGGCCCCGTCGAAGTGCACCACGGCGTCCCGGTCGCGGGCGGCCGCCACCGTCTCGGTCAACTCCTCCCAGGTGGGCAGCTGGAAGCCCGCGTCGCGCAGCGGCAGTTCCAGCATCAGGGTGCCGAACGGCTCGTCGAGGGTCCGGATCTCCTCCGCCGTCGGCATCCGGGGCGCCGACGTCGGATGGACGGTGCGCAGTCCGCTCACCACCGAGAGGGCGTCCCTCTCGTGCACCTCCGGGTGCGCCAGCGGGTGCAGCGCGACCACCGGGTTGCCCGTCCGGCCGGCCCAGCACCGCAGGGCCACCTGCTGCGCCATCGTCCCGGTCGGGAAGAACGCCCCGGCCGCCATGCCCAGCAGCTCCGCCACCCGCTGCTCCAGTACGGCGACGACACCGTCGCCGTACATGTCCAGCGAAGTGTCGAGGTCGTACGCGGCCGCGCCCTCGGCCACCAGGCGCTCCAGCCGTTCGCGCATCAGCGGCCGCTTGCCGCTGGACAGCACCCGGTCACATGCCCTTACAGCCGCCCAGCGCGCTGCCTTCTCGTCGTCGATCGGATTGCCCATGGCACCGATCCTGCCCCACGAGGGGCCCTTCTGCCGAGGGGGATTTTCCGGCTGTCCGCGGTCCACCCACCGGACCCCGGGGGACGCCGGAAAGCATTCGCGTAGCATTGACGAGAACGTCCGGTACCGCTCAGGACTGGAACGGAAGGCCAGCGCAGCGTGAACGCATCGCACATTCCGGGGCCCATGCCCTCCGAAGCGGAGGCGCGCCCCGCCCGCCTCACCGTCGGCGTCGTCGGCGCGGGCCGGGTCGGACCGGCGCTCGCCGCCGCCCTCAAACTCGCGGGCCACCGGCCGGTCGCCGCGTCAGGGGTCTCCGACCTCTCGCGGCGCCGCGCGGCGACCCTGCTGCCCGGCGTCCCGCTGGTCGAGCCCGAAGAGGTGCTCGCGCGCGCGGACCTCGTCCTGCTGACGGTCCCCGACGACGCGCTGCCCGGCCTGGTCACCGGCCTCGCCGAGACCGGCGCCGTCCGTCCCGGCCAGCTGATCGTGCACACCTCGGGCCGTTACGGCACGGGCGTGCTCGAACCGGCGCTGCGGGCCGGCGCCCTGCCGCTCGCCCTGCACCCCGCGATGACCTTCACCGGCACCGCTGTGGACGTGCAGCGGCTGGCCGGCTGCTCGTTCGGTGTCACGGCCCCCGAGCAACTGCGGATGGCCGCCGAGGCGCTCGTCATCGAAATGGGCGGCGAGCCCGAGTGGATCGACGAGGCGGCCCGCCCGCTCTACCACGCGGGTCTCGCGATCGGCGCGAACCACCTGGTCACCCTGGTCGCCCAGTCCATGGAGCTGCTGCGCGCGGCGGGTGTCGAGGAGCCGGGCCGGATGCTCGGCCCGCTGCTCGGCGCCGCGCTCGACAACGCCCTGCGCGCCGGCGACGGCGCCCTCACCGGCCCGGTCGCGCGCGGCGACGCGGGCACGGTCACCGCGCACCTGGCGGAGCTGCGCAAGCACTCCCCGCAGGCCGTCGCCTCCTATCTGGCGATGGCGCGGGCCACCGCCGACCGCGCGATCGCCAACGGAATGCTCAAGCCGGAATTCGCCGAGGCGCTGCTCGAAGTCCTCGCGGACGGGGGACCCCGATGACCACGCACCTGCTGGAGAAGGCCGAAGAGCTGCGCGCCGCCGCCCTGGACGGCCGCACGCGCGCCGTGGTGATGACGATGGGCGCCCTGCACGAGGGGCACGCGACGCTGATCCGTACCGCGCGCGAGCACGTGGGGGCGGACGGCGAGGTGGTCGTCACCGTCTTCGTCAATCCGCTGCAGTTCGGCCCCGGCGAGGACCTGGACCGCTATCCGCGCACCCTGGAGGCCGACGTGAAGATCGCGGCGGGCGCCGGCGCCGACATCGTCTTCGCACCGTCCGCAGACGAGGTCTACCCCGGCGGCGAACCCCAGGTACGGATCACGGCCGGCCCGATGGGGGAGCGGTACGAGGGCGCCTCCCGCCCCGGCCACTTCGACGGCATGCTGACCGTCGTCGCGAAGCTGCTCCACCTCACCGCCCCGGCCGTCGCGTTCTTCGGGCAGAAGGACGCCCAGCAGCTCGCGCTCATCCGCCGGATGGCGACGGACCTCAACTTCCCGGCCGAGATCGTCGGCGTCCCGACGGTCCGCGAGAGCGACGGGCTGGCGCTGTCCAGCCGCAACCGGTACCTCTCGGACGCCGACCGGGCGTCGGCCCTCGCACTGTCCCGCGCGCTGTTCGCGGGCCGGGACGCGGTCCAGGCGGGCCCCGACGCCGTACGAGCGGCGGCGCGCACCGTGCTGGAGCAGACGGGGGACGGCGGCCCGGCCGTCGACTACCTGGCCCTCGTGGACCCCGCGGACTTCACCGAGGCGCCGCCCGGCCACACCGGACCGGCGATCCTCGCGGTCGCCGCGAAGGTCGGCACGACCCGTCTGATCGACAACATCCCCCTGGAATTCGGAGCCGCCCGATGAACGGAACCGGCATACGGTTGCACGCCCCCGCCCCCGGCTGGGCCATCGCCGCCGATGTGATCGTCGTCGGATCCGGCGTCGCCGGCCTGACGACCGCGCTGCGCTGCGCCGCCGCCGGGGCGAAGGTCGTCGTCGTGACGAAGGCGCAGATGGACAACGGCTCCACGCGCTGGGCCCAGGGCGGGATCGCGGCGGCGCTCGGCGACGGCGACACCCCCGAACAGCACCTGGACGACACCCTGGTCGCGGGCGCCGGACTGTGCGACGAGCCGGCCGTGCGGGCGCTGGTCACCGAGGGCCCGGACGCGGTACGCCGGCTCATCTCCACCGGCGCGCGGTTCGACACGTCGGACGAGACCGGCGAGATCCTGCTGACCCGCGAGGGCGGCCACCACCGCCGCCGGATCGCGCACGCGGGCGGCGACGCGACGGGCGCGGAGATCTCCCGCGCGCTGGTCGAGGCGGTCCGCGACGCCGGCATCGAGACCGTGGAGAACGCGCTCGTCCTGGACCTGCTCACCGACGAGGCCGGCCGCACCGCGGGCGTCACGCTGCACGTCATGGGCGAGGGCCAGCGTGACGGCGTCGGCGCCGTGCACGCCAAGGCCGTGGTGCTCGCCACCGGCGGCATGGGCCAGGTGTTCTCGGCGACGACCAACCCGGCCGTGTCGACCGGTGACGGCGTGGCGCTCGCGCTGCGGGCCGGGGCCGAGGTCAGCGACCTGGAGTTCGTGCAGTTCCACCCGACCGTGCTGTGGTTGGGCCCGGACGCCGAGGGCCAGCAGCCGCTGGTGTCCGAGGCGGTCCGCGGCGAGGGCGCGTACCTGGTCGACGCCGAGGGCGTCCGGTTCATGACCGGACAGCACGAGCTGGCCGAACTCGCGCCGCGCGACATCGTCGCCAAGGGCATCACGCGGCGCATGCAGGAGACCGGCGCCGAGCACATGTTCCTGGACGCCCGGCACTTCGGCGCGAAGATGTGGGCCGAGCGCTTCCCGACGATCCTCGCCGCCTGCCGCGCGCACGGCATCGACCCGGTCACCGAGCCGATCCCCGTCGCCCCGGCGGCCCACTACGCGAGCGGCGGCGTGCGGACGGACCTCCTGGGCCGGACGACCGTGCCGGGCCTGTACGCGTGCGGTGAAGTCGCCTGCACGGGCGTGCACGGCGCCAACCGGCTCGCCTCCAACTCGCTGCTGGAGGGTCTGGTCTTCTCCGAGCGCATCGCGGCCGACATCATCGCCGACCCGACCGCGCCGGGCGCCCCCGTCGTCCCCGCCCCGGCCCGCACCCCGCTGCTTGCCTCCGAGGCCCGTTACGAGATCCAGCGGATCATGACGGCCGGCGCGGGCGTGCTGCGTAGCGCCGCCAGCCTGGCGGGCGCGGCCACCGCGCTGGAGCAAATCCACACCGCCTCGATCGACGACCTGGAGCGCGACGGCAAGACCGCCGAGCCGTGCGTCGAGACGTGGGAGGCGTCCAACCTGAGCCTGGTGGCCCGGGTGCTGGTCGCGGCCGCCCGCCGCCGGGAGGAGACTCGTGGCTGCCACTGGCGCGAGGACCGGCCGGACCGGGACGATGCCCAGTGGCGCCGGCACCTCGTCGTCCGCCTGACGGCCAACGGGACGTTGGCCGTCCACACCACCGACACGGCGGACTTCCCGCCGGTGCGCAACCAAAAGGCACCGCTCGACAGTCCGTCGGCGACCGCAGAAACCCCGCGGGGGACGACCCTCGCAGCCCTCAAGGAGCCCTCGTGAGTACCCCGGACCGTCCTCAGCCCGTTCTTCTTCCGCTGCCGCAGTTCGGTCTGCCCGTCGGTCAGCCCGACGAGGGCTCGGGCGGCTGCGGCGACGCGTGCGGCTGCGGCAGCGACGAGGAGACGTACGAGCACGACCCGCTGGAGTGCGGTCTGGACGCCGACCTGGCGCAGCTGCTCGTCGACGCGGGGCTCGACCCCGTCCAGGTCGAGGACATCGCGCACATCGCGATCGAGGAGGACCTCGACCAGGGCGTGGACGTCACCACCGTCGCCACCGTCCCCGAGGACGCCTTCGCCACCGGTGACTTCACCGCCCGCGAGGCCGGCACCGTCGCGGGCCTGCGGATCGCCGAGGCGGTCCTGTCGGTCGTGTGCACCGACGAGTTCGAGGTCGAGCGGCACGTCGAGGACGGCGACCGCGTCGAGCCCGGCCAGGTGCTGCTGACGGTCCGCACCCGCACCCGTGACCTGCTGACGGGCGAGCGCAGCGCGCTCAACCTGCTGTGCCGGCTGTCCGGTATCGCGACCGCGACCCGCGCCTGGTCGGACGTGCTGGAGGGCACCAAGGCGGAGGTCCGTGACACCCGCAAGACGACGCCGGGGCTGCGCGCGCTGGAGAAGTACGCGGTGCGCTGCGGCGGCGGCGTCAACCACCGGATGTCGCTGTCGGACGCGGCGCTGGTCAAGGACAACCACGTGATCGCGGCCGGCGGTGTCGCGCAGGCGTTCAAGCTGGTCCGCGACGAGTTCCCCGATCTGGCCATCGAGGTCGAGGTCGACACCATGGAGCAGGTGCGCGAGGTCCTCGCGGCGGGCGCCGACCTGATCCTGCTCGACAACTTCACCCCGGAGCAGACCGCCGAGGCCGTCGCGTACGTCGCGGGCCGCGCCGTCCTGGAGTCCTCGGGCCGGCTCTCCCTCGACACCGCCCGCGCCTACGCGGAGACCGGCGTCGACTACCTGGCGGTGGGCGCGCTCACGCACTCCTCGCCGATCCTGGACATCGGCCTCGACCTTCGCCCGGGAGTCTGAGACCCGCATGCTCCTCACCATCGACGTCGGCAACACGCACACCGTCCTGGGCCTCTTCGACGCGGAGGAGATCGTCGAGCACTGGCGGATCTCCACCGACGCGCGGCGTACCGCCGACGAGTGGGCGGTCCTGCTCCAGGGCCTGATGGGCATGCACCCGCTGCTCGGCATGGAGCTGGGTGACGGTATCGACGGCATTGCGATCTGCTCGACGGTGCCGGCGGTCCTGCACGAGCTGCGCGAGGTGACCCGGCGCTACTACGGCGACGTCCCGTCGGTCCTCGTCGAGCCGGGCATCAAGACCGGTGTGCCGATCCTGGTGGACCACCCGAAGGAGGTCGGCTCCGACCGGATCGTCAACTCCCTGGCCGCCATGCACCTGTACAACGGCCCGTGCATCGTCGTGGACTTCGGTACGGCGACGACCTTCGACGCGGTCTCCGTCCGCGGCGAGTACGTGGGCGGCGCCATCGCCCCGGGTATCGAGATCTCGGTGGACGCCCTCGGGGTGCGCGGCGCGCAGCTGCGCAAGATCGAGCTGGCCCGCCCGCGCAGCGTCATCGGCAAGAACACCATCGAGGCGATGCAGTCCGGCATCCTGTACGGCTTCGCCGGCCAGGTCGACGGTGTCGCGGAGCGGATGGCCCGCGAGCTCGCCGACGACCCGGACGACGTGACGGTGATCGCCACCGGTGGCCTCGCTCCGCTGGTCCTCGGCGAGGCGTCGATCATCGATGTGCACGAGCCGTGGCTGACGCTGATCGGGCTGCGGCTGGTCTACGAGCGGAACGTCTCGACGAGCTGAGTCCCGCAGCTGACGCTGGGTGGTGCCCCGGATCCAGCCATGTCGTTACGGGAATTTTGTCCGTTTAGCACTTAAAGTCATCTCATGCCCACGCCACACGGGTCCCGGGGCGGCATGGCGTTCAGCGCGGACGAACTGCGTGTGTTCCGGCGCGCCCTCGCAGCGGCCCTCCGACCCGCCACCACGACATCCGTCCCTGACGACCTCCAGGAGTACCTCCGGCTTGCCGAGGCCCTGGACGAGGCGGTCAGCGAGGGCGGACGGCTCCGGACGTTCCTCCTCGCCGAGCTGGCCCGCTACCGGGAGGCCCTCCCGGGCAGCTCCGCCGGCTATCTGGCGCGGCTGCGCGACGCCCTCGACACCGGCTACCTGCCGGGCCCCGACGACCTCGCGGCCCTGCGCCGGCTGCGCGGCCACCCCTGTGGCTCGGTCGAGCACCGCCGCCGCACCGTGCTGCTGCGGCGCTGCGAGGACCTGGCCGAAAACGATCTACGAGCCCGCCTGGAGGCCCATATGCCCATGTCGCGCCGACGCTCCACGATCGCCGACCGCGGACGGCTGCTCTCGCTGCCCGGCGGCCGTACGGAATCGCCCGTGCCGGCCGTCCGGTTCGGCTCCGCCGCCGACCGGGCGGACGCGGCGGGCAAGCCCGCCGACAAGCCCGCCCGCCCCGCCCAGGTGCCCGCTCCGGCCCCGGCGCCGCCCAAGGGCCCGTCGACCCCCGACCCCGGCCGCCGGGTGCCCACACCGGCCGAGGTGTTTCCGCCGGGGCACCGCGCCACGCCCCCGGACGAGGAAGCCCGCTCGGCCTGACTACGCTGGACGCCATGGACTACGTATCCGCGCTCGTGCCGCCGTTCGTGATGGCGGTCTTCTTCATCGGCCTCGTCGTGACGATCATCAAGAACCAGGGCGGGGCCAACAAGGCCAAGGAGGACGCGGCGGTCGACGCCGCGTTCGCCAAGGCCGAGGCGGTCCAGCAGGCCGGAACCGACGAGGTTCGCTAAATAAGCGGCATTTCCGGCAAATGTCACTAGTATTCGAGAGTGCCCCGTCCATTGGGAGACCTCGAAGACGCAGTGATGACCAGGGTGTGGCAGTGGAATCGCCCGGTCACCGTTCGCGAAGTGCTCGAAGACCTGCAGCAGGACCGTTCCATCGCGTACACGACGGTCATGACCGTAATGGACAACCTGCACCAGAAGGGTTGGCTGCGCCGCGAGGCGGAAGGCCGCGCCTATCGCTATGAGGCGGTATCCACAAGAGCCGCTTACTCGGCCGCACTGATGAACGAAGCATGGGCCGCGAGCGACAACCCCGCCGCGGCTCTCGTGCACTTCTTCGGCATGATGTCGCCGGAACAGCGGGAAGCTCTCAGGGACGCAATGCGCGTAGTCCAGTCCGTGGACCCCTCTGCTCCTCCCGAGCCCGACGAACGATAGCGTCCGGCCATGCCCTTCGTATCAAATGACGTCACCATCCGCCGGGCCAGGACCAGTGATGTGGCGGCTGTCCGCGGCCTGCTGGACTCATATGTCCGCGACCGCATCCTGCTGGACAAGCCCACGGTGACTCTTTATGAGGACATCCAGGAGTTCTGGGTCGCCGAACGCGACGAGGACGCCGCTGTCGTCGCCTGCGGAGCACTCCATGTGATGTGGGAGGACCTCGCAGAGGTCCGCACGCTGGCGGTTCATCCGGGACAGCGTGGGAAGGGCGTCGGGCATCAAGTGCTGGCCAAGCTCTTGCAGACCGCGCGGTGGCTCGGAGTCCGCAGGATTTTCTGTCTCACCTTCGAAGTCGACTTCTTCGCGAAGCACGGCTTCGTCGAGATCGGCGAGACACCGGTGGACGGTGATGTCTTCGGCGAGCTGCTGCGTTCCAATGACGAGGGAGTGGCCGAGTTCCTCGACCTCGAGCGAGTGAAACCGAACACCTTGGGCAACAGCCGCATGCTGCTGCAACTCTGAGGGTCCCGGTATGTCCGGTACGCGCACCGGCATCCTGTACCGCTTCGCGCAAGGGGTTTGTGTTTTTCCGTAAAAGGCGCTTTGCTTTTACCGTTAATCCGTTTTCGATGAAAGGGAAGCCGGTGGCACAGAAGGTTCAGGTCCTTCTTGTTGACGACCTCGACGGCGGCGAGGCGGATGAGACCGTCACGTTCGCACTCGATGGAGTGACGTACGAGATCGACCTCACCACTGCCAATGCGGACAAGCTTCGCGGGCTGCTCACCCCGTACCTGGACGGCGGTCGCAGGACCGGTGGACGGGTCGGTCGTGGCCGCGGTCCCAAGGTTGTGCGCGGCGGCTCGGCGAGCCAGGACACCGCGAAGATTCGCGCGTGGGCCAAGGACAAGGGCTACGAGGTCAATGACCGCGGCCGCGTTCCCGCGTCCATTCGCGAGGCGTACGAGAAGGAACACGGCTGATTCTCCAGCAGCCGGACCCGGTGGCAGGCCGTCGCGAGAGCGGAGACCAGCGCCACCAGGCCGATGGGTCCCCCCACACCATCGGCACCGGAGCGGCCCGTGAAGCACATCGCGGGCAACGTAGGTTCCACCTCGCAGCCCGGTTGGGGGGGCCGCAGCCAGACCGGAGCTGTCCGGTCGTAGGCGGCCTCCCGGCGTCCCCATTCGGGATGAGCCGGCGCCCGCATCAGATCGCCCGCACCCAGGGCGGTCAGATCGAGCGGGATCCCGCTCCATTCCAGCCATTCCAGCAGCCCCGGAAGTTCCTCCGCCGTACCCGCCGCCACCAGCAGGCGGACCCGCCGCCCGTCCAGCGCGACGGGTCCCAGTTCACCCGGGCGCGGGAAGCGTGTCAGTGCGGCGAAGCCCACCTTGGCGGGAACCTCGAGCGCGTCGAAGCGCACACCTGTGACCAGGTGCGGAGGCGTCGTACCGGCGATCGGCCAACCCAGCTCGTGCTCGTACCAGCCCATGCCGTATGCAACTGCCGCGGAGCACAAGGGTTACGAGTAGTGGTATGTCGAGTACGCTCCGTGGTCGCCGGGAGGGCGCGGTGGGCGGCTGATGGGCGCAAGGTTGTTCGCCCGTAGCGCACCCGATGGCCGTGCGCCGCATGGAATGTCAGTGCCGGCGGGTAAGAAAGTCCTAGTGGGACGGGACGACGGCCGCGGCGGATGGGCGCGCGTTCGCCATGGGCGTACTCGATAAAGGTCTATTCACCTGGCCTGCGGGAACATCGTCTCGCACCATCAGGTTGGAGCTGTTGTCGGCTGCGTGGGACTAAAGGGCCCAGGTGGGTGTCTACGGTTGAAGTGAGCTGCCCCGCTGTCGGGACTAGCATGCGGAAGGACAGGGAGGGGACCGCCCCCTAACTGCCCGACCGCTCTGAGGAGCGATTAACGATGTTCGAGAGGTTCACCGACCGCGCGCGGCGGGTTGTCGTCCTGGCTCAGGAAGAAGCCCGGATGCTCAACCACAACTACATCGGCACCGAGCACATCCTCCTGGGCCTGATCCACGAGGGTGAGGGTGTCGCCGCTAAGGCCCTGGAGAGCCTCGGGATTTCGCTCGAGGCGGTCCGCCAGCAGGTGGAGGAGATCATCGGTCAGGGCCAGCAGGCCCCGTCCGGGCACATCCCCTTCACCCCCCGTGCCAAGAAGGTCCTGGAGCTGTCGCTCCGCGAGGCCCTTCAGCTCGGACACAACTACATCGGGACCGAGCACATCCTGCTCGGCCTCATCCGCGAGGGCGAGGGCGTCGCCGCTCAGGTCCTCGTGAAGCTCGGCGCCGACCTGAACCGGGTCCGGCAGCAGGTCATCCAGCTGCTGTCCGGCTACTCCGGCGGCGGCAAGGAGTCGGCGGGCGCCGGCGGCCCGGCCGAGGGCACCCCCTCGACCTCGCTGGTCCTGGACCAGTTCGGCCGCAACCTGACGCAGGCCGCTCGTGAAACCAAGCTCGACCCGGTCATCGGGCGCGAGAAGGAGATCGAGCGGGTCATGCAGGTGCTGTCCCGCCGCACCAAGAACAACCCCGTCCTCATCGGCGAGCCCGGCGTCGGCAAGACCGCCGTCGTCGAGGGCCTCGCCCAGGCGATCGTCAAGGGTGAAGTTCCCGAGACGCTCAAGGACAAGCAGCTCTACACCCTGGACCTCGGCGCCCTCGTCGCCGGATCCCGGTACCGCGGTGACTTCGAGGAGCGCCTGAAGAAGGTCCTCAAGGAGATCCGCACCCGCGGCGACATCATCCTGTTCATCGACGAGCTCCACACCCTGGTGGGTGCGGGCGCCGCCGAGGGCGCGATCGACGCCGCGAGCATCCTCAAGCCCATGCTGGCGCGAGGCGAGCTGCAGACCATCGGTGCCACGACGCTCGACGAGTACCGCAAGCACCTGGAGAAGGACGCGGCCCTTGAGCGCCGCTTCCAGCCCATCCAGGTGGCCGAGCCGTCGCTGCCCCACACCATCGAGATCCTCAAGGGTCTGCGCGACCGGTACGAGGCACACCACCGTGTGTCGATCACCGACGCCGCCCTGGTCGCCGCCGCCACCCTGGCCGACCGCTACATCTCGGACCGCTTCCTCCCGGACAAGGCGATCGACCTGATCGACGAGGCCGGCTCCCGGATGCGCATTCGCCGGATGACCGCACCGCCGGACCTCCGCGAGTTCGACGAGAAGATCGCCGACGTGCGCCGCGAGAAGGAGTCCGCGATTGATTCGCAGGACTTCGAGAAGGCCGCCTCGCTCCGCGACAAGGAGAAGCAGCTCCTCGCCGCCAAGGGCAAGCGCGAGAAGGAGTGGAAGGCCGGCGACATGGACGTCGTCGCCGAGGTGGACGAGGAGCTGATCGCGGAGGTCCTGGCCACGGCCACCGGCATCCCGGTCTTCAAGCTCACCGAGGAGGAGTCCTCGCGCCTGCTGCGCATGGAGGACGAGCTCCACAAGCGCGTCATCGGCCAGAAGGACGCCATCAAGGCGCTCTCCCAGGCCATCCGACGCACCCGCGCCGGCCTCAAGGACCCGAAGCGTCCCGGTGGCTCGTTCATCTTCGCCGGCCCGTCCGGCGTCGGTAAGACCGAGCTGTCCAAGACGCTCGCCGAGTTCCTCTTCGGCGACGAGGACGCGCTCATCCAGCTCGACATGTCGGAGTTCAGCGAGAAGCACACCGTCTCGCGGCTCTTCGGCTCGCCTCCCGGCTACGTCGGCTACGAAGAGGGCGGCCAGCTCACCGAGAAGGTGCGCCGCAAGCCGTTCTCCGTCGTCCTCTTCGACGAGGTCGAGAAGGCCCACCCCGACATCTTCAACTCCCTGTTGCAGATCCTGGAGGACGGTCGGCTGACCGACTCCCAGGGCCGGGTCGTGGACTTCAAGAACACGGTCATCATCATGACGACCAACCTCGGCACCCGGGACATCTCCAAGGGCTTCAACCTCGGCTTCGCGGCCACGGGTGACGCCAAGACCGGGTACGAGCGGATGAAGGCGAAGGTCGGCGAGGAGCTCAAGCAGCACTTCCGTCCCGAGTTCCTCAACCGTGTCGACGATGTCGTCGTCTTCCACCAGCTGACGGAGGAAGACATCATGCAGATCGTCGACCTCATGGTCGCCAAGGTGGACGAGCGCCTGAAGGACCGCGACATGGGCCTGGAGCTCAGCGTCGAGGCCAAGAAGCTGCTCGGCAAGAAGGGCTACGACCCCGTCCTGGGCGCCCGGCCGCTGCGCCGGACCATCCAGCGGGAGGTCGAGGACATCCTCTCCGAGAAGATCCTCTTCGGTGAGCTGCGCCCCGGTCACATCGTGGTCGTCGACACCGAGGGCGAGGGTGAGGAGAAGAAGTTCACCTTCCGCGGCGAGGAGAAGGTCACGGTCGCGGACGCCCCGCCGATCGAGGCCGCAGGCTCGGGCGGCGCCCCGAACCTCTCCAAGGACGCGTAACGCCTGCCGATCGGTATTGCATGGGGCCGGCCCCGAAACCTTCTGGTTTCGGGGCCGGCCCCGTTTTCAGGTCTGACGGGGGCGGGGGTGGATGGTTACCTCCGCGTGGGGGATCGCGTCCGCGTTGAGGACGGTCGCCCAGCGGCGGATTCGCACGGTGTGCAGGCTGGGTATCGCGGCCAGCGGCGCGAGATCGAGTGTGAGGTCGGCGTTGTACGCGTACACGGACAGCCATTCCAGCGCGGGGAAACATACGGCGACATCCGCGAGGCGAAGATCGTTCTCGAAAACCGAGAGGTGGATGCCGGTGACGCGGGGGAGCCGGTGGCCCCGGTCCGCCCAGGCGGACAAGGCCCAATCGTTCACCGCCAGAGTGGTGAGTTCCGGCAGCCCCGCCAGTGAGGCCCAGTCCTGTGAGTAATCGGGGCCCTCATAAACGGTGAGTTCCAGATATCGCAGATGGGGCCAGGCGCCGATGATGCTGAGGCTGCGGGTGTCCGGGGGAAGCCAGAGTTCCGTGAGCGGAGCGCAGAGGGGCTTGCTCGCCAAACCGTCGTAGGAGGTATCGGCTCCGAGTTGGAGCCTCTCCAGCGCAGTCAGCTCCGAGAGCCCGTCGAGCCCGCTCAGAGCCGGACATCGGACAACAGCCAGGTGCTTCAGGTGGGGAAAGGTGCTGAGAAACCCGAGATTCTCGATTGCGGGATTGTCGATGAGCGCCAGGGCCACCAGTTGTTCCGGGTCCAGGTTCTCCAGCAGGCCCTGCACATTTTGTGGTCCCCGCGCGGTGATCTGGAACGAGCCACCCATCGAGCGGAGCATCCGAACGTCTTCGCAGGACCGGACCGGGAAGAAGACGCCGTCCCGGGAGAGGCGCGAAAGGATTTCGGCCACATATCGCTCACGATCGAATCGGATCCACGGCGCAGCGAGCTGATTTCGGACCGATGATTCGGGGTGTTCGCGAAATCTGGCGAGTACGGGAAGCGCCGCGTCCGTCCCGATGAGTGCGGCAGCGTGCACGACGGCCCTGGCCTCGCCAACCGTCAGGCCCTGAGGTCCGGGAAGAAGTTCCAGGACCACCGGCCCGACGGCCGCCAATGCGCCTACGCCAGCTTCTGGAGAAGCTGGATCTGGGGTTTCTCGGGGAGCTGTACGTCGATCTCGCGCTCGAGGTCGCGGCGGCCCAGGAGCATGGACATCGCGGCGTGGTACAACTCGCCGCGACTGTGCGGCAGATAGCCGCGGCGGTCGCGGTGCAGGGCGCAGATCAGCCCGCACATGAGGGGGTTCGTCGCGAGGCGGGCGAGGTCCTGTTCGGTGCGGACGGCTTCGAGCAGGGAGAGCTCGTAGCCGTCGATTCTCGCGCTCTCCTCGGCATCGGCGGCCGTCGCGCGGGCGGCCTGGTGCCAGCGGGTGATGAACGCGCCGACGTCGTCGCGGCCCATGGGGGCCAGGACCAGTTCCGAGAAGCCGGCGTCCGCGAGCCACGAGTCCGGGACCGCGGAGGGGCGTGAGGTGATGAGCCACACGTTGCCGGGGAATGCGTCCAGCAGATCACGCAGCCAGTCGCAAACGCACTCGCGTTCCCGCTCACCGATCTCGTCCAGTCCGTCGACGAGCAGAAGTCCGCGACCTGCCTGGAGCACTCGCTCGGCCCAGCCGGCCGGCGGGGTCATGGGGACGTTCATGGAGCGGAGGAAGTCGTCGGTGCGTGGCAGCTCGCCGTGGCGCATGAGGGTGCGCAGTGGCAGGACGAACGGGATCCGGCCACGCAGGTGGTTCGGCCGGGAGCCGAATTCCTGGCGGGCGGCGGAGACCGCGAGCCACTGCACCAGGGTGGTCTTGCCGGATGCGGCGACCCCGCGCAGCAGCACGCGCTCGCGGTCGGCAAAGACCTGCTCTGCCCGCAGCGTGGGCCCGAAGCCCTGCGGCGGACCCCCAGGCCGACCGCGGTCCGGCTCGGTCATCTCCAGGCTGAGGTAGGCCGCGTCGAGCGGCCAGGCGGCCTGGGAAGGGTCGCTGAGGTCGAGCCCGAAGACGGTGAGGGTGGAGTGCCGCGAGGCGACGTAGGAGGCGTAGCGGGACTCGAACTCGGCATCGGGGTCGTCGGGTCGCCCGACCGTGACGATTTCGGTGGCGCAGCCCTTGGAGCGGAGCGTCTCAAGGAAGGCCGGCTGCTGGAGGAGGACTTTCATGGGCACGGTCGTGAGCCGGCTGTGCGGCCGGCCCAGGGGATCGCCGCAGATCACCGCGATCAACACGTCGCCCGAGAAGACGGCCGCGCCGGACATCCCGGCCCACGCGGAGCCGCCGTTCTGCCGGTGTGGGGCGTGGTCGCTGTCGAGGAGGTAGCGCCCGCTGATCAGCCCGCTTCCGGCTTTGAGAGTGCCAGTGACCTGCTCGGTCTCGGGGGATCTCCCGGCGCCCGCGCCGCGCTGGACGTACGGGAACCCGATCGCCTGGCAGTCAAGGATCGGGGCGGGTGATTCCACTGTGCCCAGCCGGATCGGTCCGGTGGGCGCGACCAGGTCGGCGGCCGTCTCCAGCAGTGCGATGTCGAGGTCGCTGTCCAGCGGCGGCCACAGTCGGTGGCAGGAGGCTTCACCCCAGCTGCCGGGCACGGCGATCCGGATGTCCAGCGGATCGCCGATGATGTGTCCGGCGGTCAGCACCAGCCGCGGGCTCAGCAGGTAGCCGCTGCCCTGGCGGCCGCCGGAGCGGACTGCGGCTATGCGCTCTCGTTGGGGCCCGGCGGCCATCGTGGTCAGTTGCCGGCGTCGGTGAAGTGGCTGCTGTCGCCCTCGTCGTTCATATGGACGTCGAGGTGGCCGCCGGTGGTGGCGTTCTTGGGCTTGAGGGTGAAGGAGACCGTGTGGGTGCGGCCGCGGGAGCGGCTGCCTTCCAGGCCGGCGTCCACGACCCAGGCCTTGACGCCGGCCTTGCCGTTCAGGTCCCGGCGGATCTCGACGGTGAACTCCATGTGGATGTCGCCGACCTCGAAGCGGACGGCCTTGCCGCTGCCGCGCGCGGCAGCGGTGGTCAGGCCCTCGCGGACGGCCTCGACCGCATCCGCCAGCTCGATGTCGTTCAGGTACTCGTCCGCCATCGTGTGCGCCCCCGCCCTGTCGATGGGGCAACGGTAGGGCAGCCGGGGCGGGCGCCGCCCCCGTTTTTGGGGAATTGAGTGGCGGGGGTCACATGACTTTCGGTCCGCGCGAATGGCAGAAGGTCCCGTGTGAAATGGAGTGGATCTTATTGCGTGGTGACATGGCACACGCGCCATTCCGGCCTTACTAGGCGGAATAGTCGATGATTCAACGGCGCCCGGGGCGGTTCCGCCCGGGGCATGAGAACCGCCGGCGGAGCGCGGTCGGGTCCTTGATTTGCCTGGTGGGGCGGGGTGCGAGAGGGGTCTTCGGCAGCCGGGGCCGGGTTGGCAAGAGGCGTTGGATTCTTGCTTTCGCTACGGCCGCGGTTAGTAGAAGGGCGCCTTGTGTCGGCGCAGCAGAGCGCGTTACCACTGAATGGCGAGAACGGCCCTCGGTCGTTCTCACTTCATACCCCCCATTCAGTGAGGTAATCCTGCATGCGTAAGAACTCGACGAAGAACCACGCCCCGAAGTCCGTCATGCGTGGTCGTGCGGCCGTGGTGGCGGGCGGCGTGTGCGTGGCACTCGCGCTGGGCTCTACGGCGGCCATGGCGGCCGAATCGCAGGACGCAGGACTCTTCGGGACCGCGTCGACGAGCAGCATCGCGGACGCGATGAAGACGCAGGCGGACGGTCAGAAGCAGGCCGCCGCGGCGAGCGCGAAGGCTGCCGCGGCGAAGGCGAAGGCCGCGGCCGCGAAGGCCGACGCCAAGAAGCGGGCGGCCGAGAAGTCCGCCGCGGACCGTAGCGCGCGCCTGAACGCCTGGGTGAAGCCCGTGGACAGCTACACGATCGGCGCGTCCTTCGCGCAGGCCGGCTCGCACTGGGCGCACAAGCACTCCGGCCAGGACTTCGTCGTGCCCACCGGTACGCAGGTCAAGGCTGTGCACGGCGGCACCGTCGTCGAGGCCGGCTGGGGCGGCGCCTACGGCAACAACATCGTGATCAAGCACGGCAACGGCACGTACACGCAGTACGGCCACCTGTCGAAGATCGAGGTCAGGGTCGGCCAGACGGTCAGCACGAGCCAGGAGATCGGCAAGTCCGGCAGCACCGGGAACTCGACCGGCCCGCACCTGCACTTCGAGGCCCGCACCACGCCGGTCTACGGGTCGGGCATGGAGCCGCTGGCGTTCCTGCACAAGCACGGCGTCAACATGTGACCAACACCGTCAACGTGTGACCCACGCCGTCAACGTGTGACCCACGCCGTCATCAGGCGGTGACCAGGCGATGATCAGCGGTGACCAGGTGGTGATCAGTCCAGGTTCTGGTGAGCCTGGGCGATGAGATCGAGGGCGACCTCGAGGATGGCTTCGCGCTTCTCCTCGGGGTCGCCTTCGATGTTCTGCACGGCGAACATCCCGGCGTGCATCGCGAAGAGCGCGGTGATGCAGCGGACCTGGCTGGCCATCGAGAACTCGGGCTCCTTGAGCAAGCCGTTGAGGGCGAGCATCTTGCTCTTGAACTGCTCGCCGATGCTCAGCTCGCGGACCGTGGCCTGGTTCTCCTGGATGAAGCGGAAGAGCGCGGAGGCACCCCACAGGGCCGCGCTGTAGCGGCGCAGCATCTCCTGTTTGTTCTCCAGGGTGCGCGGCTGCGCCTCGGCCCAGGTGAGCAGCTCGTCGACCGGCCGGCCGAGATCCTCGACAATGCTGGTGAGGATGTCTTCCTTGGTCTTGAAGTGGTAGTAGAGCGCGGCCTTCGTCACCTCTAGGTGCTCGGCGATCTCGCGCAGCGACGTCTTCTCGTACCCCTGCTCGGCGAAGAGCTCGAGCGCGACGTCCTGGATGCGGTGGCGGGTGTCGCCGCGACGTGCCTGCGAAGTGCTCATGGCTACTGCTCTCCTGCGTAGGACGCCCGTACGGAACGCACCGGTATGGCTTCGGTCAAACGTAATCTACTTACTTGACGACCGGCTAGCAGCGGCTTACCTTCAGTATCGTAGCGAACTAGCCGGGCGGCAAGTAAGTACCAAAAGCGCGAGCGGGCCGCCCCATCCAGGGGAGGCACCGGTCATGTCCCAGACCGCAGAAACGCCACCCGAAGCGGCTCCTCAGCGCAGTGTGCGTGTGGTTCTGCTCGGGCTCATGATCGCGATGTTGCTCGCGATGCTCGACAACATGATCATCGGTACCGCGATGCCGACGATCGTAGGGGAGCTCGGCGGCCTCAACCACCTCTCCTGGGTGGTCACCGCGTACACGCTCGCGACCGCCGCCTCGACGCCCATCTGGGGAAAGCTCGGCGACATGTACGGTCGCAAGGGCATCTTCATGACGTCGATCGTGCTCTTCCTGGCCGGCTCGGCACTCTCCGGCCTCTCCCAGTCCATGGACCAGCTGATCGCCTTCCGCGCGATCCAGGGCCTCGGCGCCGGCGGTCTGATCGTCGGCGTGATGGCGATCATCGGTGACCTCATACCGCCCCGCGAGCGGGGCAAGTACCAGGGCATGATGGCCGGCGTCATGGCGCTCGCGATGATCGGCGGACCGCTCGTCGGCGGCACCATCACCGACAACTGGGGCTGGCGCTGGAGCTTCTACATCAACCTGCCGCTCGGCGTGGTGGCGCTCGCGATGATCTACATCGTCCTGCACCTGCCCAAGAAGCGCGTCCAGGCCCGTATCGACTACCTCGGCGCCGGACTGCTCACCGTCGGCATCACCGCGCTGGTGCTCCTCACGACCTGGGGCGGCACCCAGTACGGCTGGGCCTCGGCGCAGATCATCGGGCTCCTCGTCCTCGGCGTGGTCGCGATCGCGGCCTTCATCTGGGCCGAGACCCGCGCCAAAGAGCCTGTCATGCCGCTGCACATCTTCCGCAACCGCAACTTCTCGCTGATCTCCCTGATCGGCTTCCTCGTCGGTTTCGTGATGTTCGGAGCGATGACGTTCCTGCCGCTCTACCAGCAGACCGTGCAGGGCGCCTCGGCCACCAACTCCGGCCTGCTGCTCCTGCCGATGCTGCTCGCGATGATGGTGGTCTCGCTGATCGCCGGCCGGGTCACCACCCAGAGCGGCCGCTACAAGGTCTTCCCGATCATCGGCGGCGGTCTGATCACCGTCGGGCTGTACCTGCTGTCCACCATGGACACCGGGACCAGCCGCTTCATGTCCGGCGTCTTCATGGCCGTGCTCGGCGCGGGCATGGGCTTCCTGATGCAGATCACCATGCTCGTCGCGCAGAACAGCGTCGAGATGAAGGACATCGGCGTCGGCAGCTCGTCCGCGACGCTCTTCCGCACCATCGGCGGCTCGTTCGGTGTCTCGCTCTTCGGGGCGCTCTTCACCCACCACGTGCAGAGCACGATGACGGAGCTGGGCGGCAGCGCCGGGAGCAAGGCGATCGGGGCGGGCGCCCAGCTCGACCCCGCGCGCATCGCCCACCTGCCGGCCGAGGTGCGGGACGCCTACCTGCACGCGGTCTCCAACGGCACGCACACCGTCTTCCTGTGGGGCGCGGTGATCAGCATCGTCGGCTTCGTGGCGGCCTGGTTCGTCAAGGAGATCCCGCTGCGCGGCGCTCCCCAGGCCCCCGGCAGCGATGAGGACGCGGCTCCCGCGGACAAGGCCCTGGACCCGGTCGAAGCGATCTGACCAGCTCGTAGCGCACGTACGACGACGGCCCCCGGCATCCCGCCGGGGGCCGTCGTCGTCACGGACACGTCTACCGGGGCAGCAGCAGCTGTGCGATGGCGCCGCCGCCGTCGGAGGCCGGGGCGTTGCGGAAGGTGAGCCGGGCGTGCAGCACGCGAGCCTGGCCGGTGGCGATGGTGAGGCCGAGGCCGTGGTCGCCGCCGGCCCGGTCGGAGCTGCCGGTACGGAAGCGGCTGGGGCCCTCGCGCAGCAGATCGTCGGGGAAGCCGGGACCGTGGTCGCGGATCCGCAGGAACGGCCCGTTGATGCTCACCTCGGTCAGCGGCTCGCCGTGCCGGGCGGCGTTGGCCAGCAGATTGCCGAGGATCCGCTCCAACCGGCGCGGATCTGTGTGCACCACGGCGTCCTCGATCACCGTCACCACGGCGTCGGGATCGAGCGCCAGCACCCGCCGGCGGACGAAGTCGCCGAGCGCGACCTCCTGCAGATCGGCCTGTTCCGCCGCCCCGTCCAGCCGCGCCACCTCCAGCACGTCCTCGACCAGGGTGCGGAGCGCCTGGGCCCGGTTCCGCACCAGCTCCGCCGGGCGGCCGGGCGGCAGCAGCTCGGCTGCGGTGACCAGCCCGGTCACCGGGGTGCGCAGCTCGTGGGCGATGTCGGCGGTGACCCGGCGCTCGGCCTCCAGCCGGTCCTGCAGGGCGTCGGCCATCGCGTCGACGGCGGACGCCAGCTCGTCGGTCTCGTCGCGGACCCGGCCGCCGATCGCGTCCCGCACCCGCACCTCGGGATTGCCGTCGGCCACCTTGCGGGCCGCGACGGCGGCCTTGCGCAGCCGACGGGACATCTGGCCGCCGATCAGCACGCCGAGCGCGGTGCCGCCCACCACCACCGCGAGCGAGCCGACGATCAGGGCCTGGTCGAGGTCGACGAGGACCGAGTAGCGGTCCTTGAAGGTGGTGCGCAGCGACAGGATGCGGCCGTCGTTGGTCGGCGTCTCGGCCCACACGATCGGCGCGCCGCCACTGTCCTGGACGTACGTCGCCCGTTCGCCCCTGGCCGCGAACTCCTTGAGCGGCTTGGGCAGGGCCGGGTCGTCGAGCTGGGCGGAGAAGACCTTCTTGCCGGTCACCTCGTAGATCCGCAGCGCGGACTGCACCCGCTCGTCCTGCACGTCACGGGAGTTGTCGATCATGCTGACGCGGGCGGCGTTGTGCACCACGAGGCTCAGCGCCACGGCGACGAGCACCGATACGCAGGCGATGGCGGCACTGAGCTTCCAGCGCAGACTGGAGCGGGGGAACAACGGCATGGTCTGTCAGGCCCTGAGCTTGTAACCGAAGCCGCGCACCGTCTCGATACGATCCTGGCCGATCTTGACGCGCAGCCGCTGGACGTGGACGTCCACGACCCGGGTGTCACCACCCCACTCATAGTCCCAGACCCGTTCCAGCAGCCGATCGCGGGAGAGCACGGCGCCGGGCGCCGCGGAGAACTCCAGCAGCAGCCGCATCTCGGTGGGGGTCAGCGCGAGCCGCTCGCCACCGCGGGTCACCTCAAGACCCTCCGGGTCGATCTCGATGTCGCCGAAGGACAGCAGGGCGGCCTCCGCCGGTTCGTCACCGGAGGAGGCGTGGCCGAAACGGCGCAGCACCGCCCGGATCCGGGCGACCAGCACCGCCCCGTCGAAGGGCTTCGTCACGTAGTCGTCGGCGCCGGCCTCCAGGCCGAGCACGATGTCGATGGAGTCGGCGCGTGCGGACAGCATGATCACCGGAACGGTCGACTCGTCCCGGATCCGCCGGCAGAGGCTGACGCCGTCGAGGCCCGGCACCATCACATCGAGCAGCGCGAGATCGGGCTGCTCGGCGCGGAACGCCTCCAGCCCGGCCAGCCCGTCGGCGACCGCCGTCACCTTGAAGCCGTCGCGCTCCAGCGCGAGCGTCGTCGCCTCGCGGATGACGTCGTCGTCCTCGACGAACAGGACGTGTGTTTCAGCCATTCGTTTTCTTTTCCGGCGTAGGTGTGGGGAGCGCGTCCCCGTAGTCGGTGTACGTGCGCTCCACCTGCACGAACTTGGTGCCCTTCCAGACGTACGTCAGGGCCTCCTGCCCGGTGGGGCAGCAGACCTGGTCGTCGCCTTTGTACACCTGACGGATGATCTCCAGCTTGCCGTTGTCGGCGCTGCCGTACACCGGCGGCTGCTCGTCGGCGAAGACGTTCTGGTACTTCCCGTCGATCATCCGGTACACATAGCTCGCGATGCCCATGCCGTCGCCGCAGGTCGCGACGTTCACGATCAGATCGGGTCCCTCACCGCTGGTGAGATCGCCGGACGAGGTGTCCACCGGGTACTCGTCGCCGGCGCAGGGCGCGAGATCCTCGCGCACCTCCTGGCTGACGTTCTGCGTGTCCTTCTTCACCAGCTTCGCCAGCGCCGCCGGGTCACCGGCGATGGACGGCGCGGGGCTGGGCTCCGCCTTCAGCGTCTGGAGCGGTGCGGGGCCCTCACGGCGTGCCCCGGTGCCGGTCCTGCAGCCTGCCAGTGCGGTCAGCAGGCACAGAGCCACTGCCACCGCGGTCAGCGCTGCTAGGCGGCGCACACGCCCTCCATCCGTGTATAGCCGTAGCGACCGTGCTCCAGCTCATGGCGCAGCCGGGCCAGTGCCCGGTGCAGGGTGCTCTTCACCGTACCCGTCGACATCCCCAGGGCGCGGGCCGTCTCCTCCGTCGACAGCTGGCCGTAGTGGCGCAACATCACGACCTGGCGCTGCTTCGGCGCGAGGACCTTCAGGGCGTCGCGGAGCATCTCGCGGTCGGCCCGCTGGTCGGCGCCGTCGTCGACGCTGGCGTCCGGCAGCTCCTGGGTGGGGATCTCGTCGAGCTTGCGGTTCCGCCACCACTCGGTCCGCGTGTTGATCATGACGCGGCGCATGTAGGCGTCCGCGAGCGTCTTGTCCGCGATGCCGTCCCAGCGGGGATAGGTGCGCACCAGCGCGGTCTGGACGAGGTCCTGGGCGTCGATCGGGTCGGGGACGAGCCGCCGTGCGCTCCGCAGCAGTGCGTCCTGCCGCGTCCTCACGTACTCCTCGAACTCCAGAACCGTGCCGTTCGCCGCCATGGGTCGCCCTCCGTCCCGTGCTGTCCCGCCCTGTCGACTGTTGCGCTGATGTGCCAACCGTTCCGACGAGGACGACGCTACGGAGGGGATGTTGGGCTTTTGCCACCGTGGGCGCACAGGGGGCTCACAGGAAGCCGTCGGTTATGTAACAGCCTCAGGACCAACGTCCCGAAGGGGTTTAAACCGGCAGTCGGTAGACCCCGTCGGCAAGCGGCTCGACCAGACCGTCCTCCACCAGGCCGTCCAGCGCACGGGCCCGCTGCACCGGCTCGTCCCACACCGCGTCCAGCGCGGACTGCGGCACCGGATCGACGGCGTCCCGCAGCACGGCCAGCAGCTTTCCGCGCACCTGCCGGTCGGTCCCCGCGTACGACTGGCCGCGGCGCGGCGGCCCGGTGTGCTCGGGGGAACCGGCCAGCCGCCAGGCGCAGCTCGCCGCGATCGGGCAGCGGACGCACTCGGGGCCGCGCGCGGTGCAGACGAGCGCGCCCAGCTCCATCGTGGCGGCCGCCCACCGGGCGGCCGTCCCCTTGTCATGGGGCAGCAGGGCCAGCGCGGTACGCCGCTCCGCGGCGGTCGTCGCGGTCGGCGGGTACTGGATGCCGGTGACGGCGCGGGCGAAGACCCGGCGGACGTTCGTGTCCAGCACGGAGTGCCGCTGGCCGTACGCGAACGAGCCGATGGCGGCCGCGGTGTACTCGCCGACCCCGGGCAGGGCGAGCAACTTGGCGTGCTCGCGCGGGACTTCACCGCCGTGGCTCAGCGCTATCGCGGTCGCCGCCGCGTGCAGCCGCAGCGCGCGGCGCGGATAGCCGAGCCGCCCCCAGGCGCGTACGGCCTCGCCCGCCGGCTCCGTGGCGAGGTCGGCCGGCCGCGGCCAGCGCGCCAGCCACTGTTCGTACACCGGCAGTACGCGGCTGACCGGGGTCTGCTGCAGCATGAACTCGCTGACCATCACACCCCACGGTCCGGCCTCCGGGCGGCGCCACGGGAGGTCCCGGGCATGCTCGTCGAACCAGTCGATGACGGGTGCGTGCAGATCGTGGTGGGCGGTGGCGCGGGTGTCTGTGCTCATAGCGTCGTCGATCCTCGCACATGCCACTGACAGTGATCGCGTCCGCGGGAAAACGTGATGATCGGGAAAGACCGCGCCCGGTGCGGCGGGTGTTGCGACGGTGCGCGGCCGATCTCCCCTAGAGTTCGCGTGTGGGCTCTGTGCGCAATCCGATCGGACCTCTTCCGTCGTCCATCTACTGGCGACGGCGGGCTGTTGTGCTCTGCCTGGTCGCACTGCTCGCCGTGCTGGCCGTATGGGCGGTCAACTCCGGCGGCTCCAGCGGCGGTACCGGCGCGAAGGGACCCGGCGGTCACACCCCGGCGACCTCCATCACGCCCGGCCCCACCCCGAGCGGAACGCACATCCCCGGCCGCCCGGGCGGACGGGACACCAGTGGCGGCAGCGGCAGCGGCGGTTCCTCGGACGGCACATCGTCCGGCGGCTCCTCCGGATCGCCCTCCGGCGGCACCGACTCCGGTGTGTCCGGCGGCGGTTCGAACGGCGTCACATCCGGCGGAGCGGCCTCCGGCGGTTCCGGCGGCCAGCTCCCGGCCGGCTCGACACTGGCCGACTGTGCCGTCTCCGACGTGCAGTTGACGCTGCGCAGCACGCAGAACTCCTACGCGCCGGGCGAGAAGCCGAAGTTCGAGCTGACCGCGGCCAACTCCGCTGCCACGGCCTGCAAGTTGGACTTCGGATCGACGGCGGCCGTCGTCACCATCACCAACACCACCGGCAACAAGCACGTCTGGGCCACCGACGACTGCCCGGCGGGCCGCGGCGCCTACCTGCTGCAGGTTCCGGCGCACAACTCGACGACGTACACGATTGAGTGGAACCGCCAGACCAGCTCCCCGGACTGCGCCACCCCCAAGGGCCTGCAGGCAACCCTCGGCACCACCTACCTCGTCGAGGCAAGGCTCCCGGGCTTCACACCGAAGCAGGCGTCATTCGTCCTGAAGGCCGACTAGAACAGAAGGGGCCGGGGCTCCAGGCCCCAGCCCCCGACCCACAAACCGGGACGGAGTCCTAGACGTACCGCTCCAGGATCGACGACTCCGCCAGCCTTGACAGGCCCTCCCGCACCGACCGCGCCCGCGCTTCCCCGACCCCGTCCACCGTCTGCAAATCGTCGACGCTCGCAGCGAGCAGCTTCTGCAGGCCGCCGAAGTGCTCCACGAGCCGCTCGATGACCGTGTTCGGCAGCCGCGGCACCTTCGCCAGCAGCCGGTAGCCGCGCGGCGAGACCGCGGAGTCCAGCGTCTCGGGGGAGCCGGTGTAGCCCAGGGCGCGGGCCACGGTGGTGAGTTCCAGCAGCTCGGCGTGGGGCAGCGCGTCCAGTTCGACGAGTGCCTCCGGCACCGTCCTGTTCCGCTTCGCGGTGGGCTCCGGCACGTAGTCCCTGACGACCAGCTCGCGCTCCGGCTCGACGCCCGCGATCAGCTCGTCCAGCTGCAGGGAGAGCAGCCGGCCGTCGGTGCCCAGCTCGACCACGTACTCGGCGATCTCGGTGGCGATCCGGCGGACCATCTCCAGCCGCTGCGAGACCGCGCTGACGTCCCGGACGGTGACCAGGTCCTCGATCTCCAGTGCGGAGAGCGTGCCCGCCACCTCGTCCAGGCGCAGCTTGTAGCGCTCCAGAGTGGCCAGCGCCTGGTTCGCCCGCGACAGGATCGCGGCGGAGTCCTCCAGGACCCGGCGCTGCCCGTCGACGTAGAGCGCGATCAGCCGCATCGACTGGCTGACCGAGACGACCGGGAAATTGACCTGCTTGCTCACCCGGTCCGCGGTGCGGTGCCGGGTGCCGGTCTCCTCGGTCGGGATGTTGGAGTCGGGGACCAGCTGCACGCCGGCCCGCAGGATCTTGGTGAGGTCCTTGTCGAGGATCAGCGCGCCGTCGAGCTTGCACAGTTCGCGCAGCCGGGTCGCGGTGAACTCGACGTCGAGGACGAAGCCGCCGGTGCACAGCGACTCGACGGTCTTGTCCATGCCGAGGACGAGCAAACCGCCCGTATTGCCACGCAGAATTCGTTCGAGTCCGTCACGCAGGCCGGTGCCGGGTGCTACCGCGCTGAGCGAGGCGCGCATCAGCCCATCAGCACCGGAACTCCCGCCGGACTTGCCGGGAGCTGCTGCCCGGTCGTTGGCTGCCACTGCAATCCTCCGGTCGCTACGGATGCCCAAAGGGCGAGACCAGGGCAAAGTTTACTGACGTTCTCTCCGCAATGGGCCAGTGACCGCTGTTCGGACCGCCGCTAGGCCCGTGAGCCGCGCTTCGGGAGCACCCGCAGGGCGTCTCCTATGTCCGCCACCTCGATCACTTTCATGCCCGGCGGAATCTTCCCGGGATCCGGCGGTACGAGGGCGTGGGTGAAGCCCAGCCGGGCTGCCTCCGACAGTCGGCGCTGCACCCCCGTCACCCTTCTGACCTCGCCCGCGAGGCCGACCTCGCCGATCGCGACCAGGTTCTTGGGCAGCGGTGTGTCGATCGCCGCGCTGGCCAGCGCGAGGGCCACGGCCAGGTCCGCGGCGGGCTCGGTGAGCTTCACTCCGCCCACCGTCGCCGTGTAGATGTCGCGTTTTCCGATCGCCTGAATCCGCCCGCGCTGTTCGAGCACGGCGAGCATCATCGACACCCGCGACGTCTCCAGACCGGATGTCGTGCGGCGCGGCGACGGGATCTGGGTGTCGACGGTGAGGCCCTGGACCTCGACCACCAACGGGCGCTTGCCCTCCAGCGTGACGGTCAGGCAGGTACCGGGAACCGGCTCGTCGCGGCGGGTCAGGAAGAGCCCGGAGGGGTCGGCGAGCCCCGTGATGCCCTCGTCGTGCAGCTCGAAGCAGCCGACCTCGTCCGTCGCCCCGTACCGGTTCTTGACGCCGCGGATCAGTCGCAGCCGGGCGTGTCGGTCGCCCTCGAAGCTCAGCACCACGTCCACCAGGTGCTCCAGCAGACGGGGGCCCGCGATGGCGCCGTCCTTGGTGACATGGCCGACCAGGAGCGTCGACATACCGCGCTCCTTGGAGGCGCGGATCAGCGCGCCCGCGACCTCGCGGACCTGCGCCATGCCGCCGGGCGCGCCGTCGATCTCCGGGGACGCCACGGTCTGCACCGAGTCCAGGATCAGCAGCGACGGTTTGATGTCGTCCAGATGGCCCAGGACCGCCGACAGGTCCGTCTCGGCCGCCAGGTACAGGTGGTCGGAGAGCGCGCCGATCCGGTCGGCTCGCAGCCGGACCTGGGACGCCGACTCCTCGGCGGTGATGTAGAGCGTCGGGCCCTGGGCGGTGGCCGCCTTCGCCGCCACGTCCAGCAGCAGCGTCGACTTGCCGACGCCCGGTTCGCCGGCGACCAGCACGACCGCGCCGGGCACCAGCCCGCCGCCGAGCACCCGGTCCAGCTCGGGTACCCCCGTCGAACGAGCCGTCGCCTGGCTGACGTCCACCTGGCCGATCGGCTTGGCCGCCGTCGTCACCCGGCCGGCCGCGGTGGTCCTGACGGCGGGCGCGCCGCCGAACTCCTCGACGGTGCCCCAGGCCTGGCACTCCCCGCAGCGGCCGAGCCACTTCACGGTGGTCCAGCCGCACTCGGTGCATCGGTAGGACGGTCGGTCCTTCGTGGCGGTCTTGCGGGGAGGCATGGGGTTCACCGTAGTGGCAGGGTCCGACAACGCGTTCCGATCCCGCCCACGAGGCGGCGACAGCGCCCGCACCCGCGTTCCCGCCGGCACTCCTACGAGCTAACGGGGTGTCCCCTTTTGAGCGGCATCACCACCCATACGGGTTAACGCTCGCGGGGACACCTGAGACTCGTGGTCCTGCCGCCCTACCGTCGCCAGGTGATGAGCAGGCAGGAGACCCACCCCCAGGACGCCGGTACCGGCACGCGCACGGGTACACACCGCAAGCACCGGGCGTCGGCGTCCCGGACGCGCCCCGAACCGCGTCCGGAACCGCGCGAACGCAAGGACCGGCGCCCGCACGGCACGTTGCCGATGCAGCCTCCGGCCCACTACGAGCCCTATCTGGACGGGCTGTTCACCTACTGCCTCTCCATCCTCTGCGAGCACGACGCCGCCGCGGCCGCGCTCGGCGAGGTGCTGGCCCTCGCCGAGCGGCAGCGCGGCCGGCTCCGTGACGCCGCGCTGCGGCGCCCCTGGCTCTACGCTCTCGCCCGCTGGTCCTGCCGCCGCCGCCTCGCGGCCGGCCGGCCCGACGTACCCCGCATGTCGGAGGCGGTCGCCGCCGAGCGCCGCGGCCAGCTCTCCGCCCTCGCCTGGCCGGAGGCCGCCGGCACCACCCCCGAACAGCGCGAGGCCCTCGAACTCGCCGTCCGCCACCAGCTCCCGCCGCACGAGGTCGGCCACGTTCTCGGCGTCGAGGCCGACACGGCCCGCGCCCTCCTCGCCCGCGCCGCCTGCGAGGTCGAACGCACCCGCGCCGCGCTCGCCGTCGTCGAGGTCGGCACCTGCGCGGCCGTCGCGCGGCTGGCCGGTGACACCCAGGTGCTGCTCGGCACGGCCCTGCGCCGCGAGCTCGTACGGCATGTCGACGAGTGCCCGGAGTGCCGGCTCACCGCCGAGCGCGCCGTGGTCGGCGGCCCCTGGCCCGGTGCCGCGACCACCACGGCGAACGCGGTGCTCACCATGCTCGAAGCACCGCGGTCCGCCGCGTACGCCGCCCTCATGTACTCCATGCGCGACGGCGCCGGCCGCACCCGGGAGGGCACCCCGCGCTTCGACCGGCGCGGCTTCCCCCTGGATCACAAGGACCGCGCGGCCCGCCGCGCCCAACTGCGGCACCGCGCCGTCACCACCACGGTCGTGGCCGCCGTCGTCGCGGCCCCGGTACTCGCCCTCTGGGCCGCCTACCGGGGCGCACCGATCGGCCCCGACCAGCCGGGCGGCGGCGTCTCCGCCAGCGAGCGGGACGAGGCCGACGGGATCGACGGCCACCCGTACGAGAAGGCCGGCAGCTCCGGTTCCAACGACGCGCGCCACCCGGCGGCCGGCCGGGCGCCGGGTCCGACCGTCAGCGTCGACACGTCCGCCTCACCGTCCACGACATCCGGCGCCCCCAGCCCGGGCACCCCCGCCCCCGGCACCGGCCGGCTCACCGTCACAGCCGGATCCCACGGCGGCACCACCGTCATCACCCTCACAGCCGGCGGCGCACCAGTCCGCTGGACCGCGTCCACCGCCGCCTACTGGCTGCACCTGAGCGCCACCAGCGGAGAACTGGCCCCCGGCCAGTCGGCCACGGTCACCGTCACCGTCGACCACTCCGCCGAACCCTCAAACCCCTGGACCGCCCGCATCGCCCTGAACCCCTCCGGAGGAGCAGTAACTCTCCACGGCAACCCCCCACCCCCCACCCACACCAAGCCCCCAACACCAACCCCAACCCATACCCAGACCCCAACCCCCACCCCCACAGCAACAACGCCGGACCCCACCCCCACCCCCACCCCAACCCCGAGCGAGTCGTCGGCAGCCCCAGCAACGAGCTGAGCGCCCGGACCACAGGCGGTCAGGAGCCGGCGCGTCGGTGACGTGAGGGGGCCGGGGCCGCAGGGGTGGGGTTTCGAAATGCTGCCGAGCTATTTGAGGGCCGCCAGGCCCTAAATAGTCGATTTCGAAGCCCCACCCCGGAGGACCCGGCCCCCGCACCCCCACCGCGGCGCAGAGACCGATCACGCTCCGCCGGTCGGCGGGTCCGCCGGATGCGGCGCCATAGGCAACAACGCCGCCAGCCGCGCCTCACAAAGCTCCACCAACCGCTCATACCCCGCCAAACCCATAAGCTCAGTCAGTTCCGGCCGGTACGACACATACACCGGATCCCCCGCCCCATGCGCCGACGTAGCACTCGTGCACCACCAGTGCAGGTCATGCCCACCCGGACCCCACCCCCTGCGGTCGTACTCCGCGATCGAGACGACCAGGATCCGGGTGTCGTCCGGCCGGTCCACCCAGTCGTACGTACGCCGGATCGGCAGCTGCCAGCAGACATCCGGCTTGGTCTCCAGCGGCTCCTTGCCCTCCCGCAGCGCGAGGGCGTGCAGCGCGCAGCCCTGCCCGCCGGCGAACCCGGCCCGGTTGCTGAAGATGCAGGCGCCGTCGACGACCCGGGTCTGCCGTTCGCCGTCCTCGTTGACCATGGCCCAGGCGCCGTCCTTCTTCGTGCCCAGGTCGTGGAACTGCCAGGTCTCCGGCGTGAGCCGGGCGGCGTGGCCGGCGACGCGCTGCTCGTCCTCCTCGTCGGAGAAGTGCGCGCCCAGCGAGCAGCAGCCGTCTGCGGCCCGGCCGGCGACGATGCCCTGGCAGCCCTGGCCGAAGATGCAGGTCCAGCGCGAGGTGAGCCAGGTGAGGTCGCAGCGGAACAGCTGCTCGTCGTCGGCCGGGTCGGGGAACTCGACCCAGGCGCGGGCGAAGTCCGGACCGACCTCGTCGGGTACGGACCGCTCCTGGGACTTCTGCTGGGACTTCTGGGGGGACTTTTTCGACTGCTTCAGCTTCTTTGCCACGTTCTTCGCCACGCCGCCAGGGTAGATCGCCGAGAGCCCCGACAACGTCTGTGGCGGCCCCCCGCACCATCTGCGGCACGGATGGGCGCTAGCGTCTGTCCCATGCGACTCGGAGTGCTCGATGTGGGTTCCAACACCGTTCACCTTCTGGTGATGGACGCGCACCCGGGTGCGCGCCCGCTGCCCGCCTATTCCCACAAGGCGGAGTTGCGGCTGGCGGAAGTGCTCGACGACCGTGGGGCGATCAGCCCGGAGGGCGTCGACCGGCTGGTGGCGACGCTCGCGCAGGCGCTGCGTGTCGCCGAGGACAAGGGTGCGGAGGACGTGCTGGCGTTCGCCACGTCGGCGGTCCGCGAGGCGGCCAACGGCGAGGCAGTGCTGGCGCGGGTCGCCGCCGAGACCGGTGTGACGCTCACGGTGCTGTCCGGTGAGGACGAGGCCCGGCTGACGTTCCTCGCGGTGCGCCGCTGGTTCGGCTGGTCGGCGGGCCGGCTGCTGGTCCTGGACATCGGCGGCGGTTCCCTCGAAGTCGGCTACGGCATGGACGAGGACCCGGACGCGGCGGTCTCTCTGCCGCTCGGCGCGGGCCGGCTTACGAGCACCTGGCTGCCCGGGGACCCGCCCGCCACCGATGACGTACGCGCGTTGCGCAAGCACGTCAGGGCCGAGATCGCGCGGACGGTCGCGGAGTTCTCCCGCCTCGGCCGCCCCGACCACACGGTGGGCACGTCGAAGACGTTCAAGCAGCTCGCACGGATCGCGGGCGCCGCCCGCAGCGCCGACGGCGTGTACACCCAGCGGTCGCTGACCCGCAGGTCGCTGGAGGAGTGGGTGCCCCGGCTGACGACCATGCGCCGGACCGAGCGAACCCAGCTGCCGGGGGTCTCCGAGGGACGCGCGGGACAGCTGCTGGCGGGGGCGCTGGTGGCGGAGGCCGCGATGGACCTCTTCGGGGTCTCGGAGCTGGAGATCTGTCCGTGGGCCCTTCGCGAAGGAGTGATCCTGCGCAAACTCGACCTGATGGCGAACGAACGCGGTTCGATGTTGACCGTGTCACGTCGGCGCAGATGAGAGTGCCGTTCGGTTGACCCGTCGCCGTACGCTGTCTCCCGTGGCTGAACGAGCGGACCCCAAGGCGTACGCGAACCGGCAGGTGTACGGCGTTCCGGCGCCCGGACACGTGGTGCGCGTGCCGGACGCGAAGGTCGCGCTGTCCACGGCCTCGGTCTATCCGGAGTCCACGGCGACGGCCTTCGAGGTCGCGGCCCGGCTCGGTTACGACGGTGTCGAGGTCATGGTGTGGACCGACCCGGTCAGCCAGGACATAGAGGCGCTGCGCCGGCTCTCGGACTACCACCAGGTCCCGATTCTCGCGGTGCACGCGCCGTGCCTGCTGATCACCCAGCGGGTGTGGTCCACGGACCCGTGGATCAAACTCCAGCGGGCGCGCGCGGCGGCCGAGACGCTGGGCGCGTCGACCGTCGTCGTCCACCCGCCCTTTCGGTGGCAGCGCAACTACGCGCGCGATTTCGTCCGGGGGATCTGGCGGATGGCGGACGAGACCGATGTCCGCTTCGCCGTCGAGAACATGTACCCGTGGCGGTACCGCGACCGCGAGATGCTCGCGTACGCGCCCGACTGGGACGTCACCAAGGACGACTACCGGCACTTCACCATCGACCTTTCGCATGCCTCCACGTCCCGCAGCGCGGCCCTGGACATGGTCGACCGGATGGGTGACCGGCTCGCCCACGTCCACCTCGCCGACGGCAACGGTTCGGCGAAGGACGAGCACCTGGTGCCCGGCCGTGGCGGCCAGCCGTGCGCCGAACTGCTGGAGCGGCTCGCGCTGAGCGGCTTCACCGGCCATGTGGTCGTCGAGGTCAACACCAGGCGGGCGATGTCCGCCGCCGAACGTGAGGCCGATCTCGCCGAGGCGCTGGCCTTCACCCGGCTCCACCTGGCCACGGCGGCCAGGGTCCCCGGCGCGTGACGAACCGGGCACAGGGCGGCGAGCCGCGCCGTCGTGGGCGGCCCAGCGGGACGCGGGCAGGGGCGACCGACTCGCGGGACCGCATCCTGTCCGCCGCCCGCGCCGAGTTCTCCGCGCACGGCTACGACAAGACGTCGGTCCGTTCGATCGCGAAGGCGGCCGGGGTGGACGCGGCGCTGGTGCACCATTATTTCGGCACCAAGGAGCAGGTCTTCGCGGCGGCGATCGAGACGTCCTTCGAGCCCGCGCTGCACGTGCCCGACGTGGTGGGGCCGGGCCCCGACGGCATCGGTGAGCGGCTCGCCCGCTACTTCCTCGGCGTCTGGGAGAACCCGGCGACGCGCGGTCCGCTGCTGGCCGTGGTCCGGTCCGCGCTGACGCACGAGACAGCGGCGGCCGTACTGCGCGGGTTCCTGCTGCGCATGCTGCTGGAGCGCATCGCGGAGGATCTGCGGGTGCCGGATCCGAAGCTGCGGGCCGAGCTGGCCGCCTCGCAGATGGTCGGGATCGCGATGCTGCGGTACGTGATCAAGGTGGAGCCGCTGGCCTCGGCCGATGTCGAGGACATCGTCGTCCTGGTCGCGCCCACGTTGCAGCGCTACCTGACCGAAGCGTGACCCCAGATGTCCTGATGAATGGCCCTGACCGATGTGTGGCCCCTGATGTACGGCCCCGACCGAGGCGTGACCGGGATATGAGCCGTTCGTCCCGCATTCCGGACAGGCTGTCCAGAGCGTGGAACCTCGGCGTACTGTCGGAAGGATCCGAGGACGAACTTGAGGGAGTGGAGCTACCGTGCCCGATCTGAGGTCACGAACGGTCACCCACGGCAGGAACATGGCGGGAGCCCGCGCCCTGATGCGCGCTTCCGGCGTGGCGAGCGCCGACATCGGCAAGCCGATCATCGCCGTCGCCAACAGCTTCACCGAGTTCGTACCGGGGCACACCCACCTCCAGCCGGTCGGCCGGATCGTCTCCGAGGCGATCCTGGCGGCGGGCGCCGTACCGCGCGAGTTCAACACCATCGCGGTCGACGACGGCATCGCGATGGGCCACGGCGGCATGCTCTACTCGCTGCCCTCGCGCGACCTGATCGCCGACTCCGTCGAGTACATGGTCGAGGCGCACTGCGCCGACGCGCTGATCTGCATCTCCAACTGCGACAAGATCACGCCGGGCATGCTGATGGCCGCACTGCGCCTCAACATCCCGGTCGTCTTCGTCTCCGGCGGTCCGATGGAGGCCGGCAAGGCCACCCTCGTCGACGGCACCGTCCGCAAGCTCGACCTGGTCAACGCGATCTCCGACGCGGTCAACGAGAACGTCTCGGACGAGGACATCCTCCGTATCGAGGAGAACGCCTGCCCGACCTGCGGCTCGTGTTCCGGCATGTTCACCGCCAACTCGATGAACTGCCTCGCCGAGGCGATCGGCCTGGCGCTGCCCGGCAACGGTTCGGTGCTCGCCACCCACACCGCCCGCAAGGCGCTGTACCAGAACGCCGGCCGCACGATCGTCGACATCACCAAGCGCTACTACGAGCAGAACGACGAGACCGTCCTGCCGCGCAACGTGGCGACCCGCGCCGCCTTCGAGAACGCCGTGGCGCTCGACATCGCCATGGGCGGCTCGACCAACACGATCCTGCACCTGATGGCCGCCGCGCAGGAGGCCGAGGTCGCCTTCGACATGTCGGACATCGACGCGCTCTCGCGCCGGCTGCCCTGCCTGTCGAAGGTCGCGCCCAACGGCGACTACTACATGGAGGACGTGCACCGGGCCGGCGGCATCCCCGCCATCCTCGGCGAGCTGTACCGCGCGGGCCTGCTCAACGAGGACGTGCACACCGTGCACTCCGCCTCGCTCGCCGACTGGCTCAAGAGCTGGGACATCCGCGGTGGCTCCCCGTCGCCCGAGGCCGTCGAGCTCTTCCACGCCGCCCCCGGCTGCGTCCGCTCCGCGACCGCCTTCTCGCAGTCCGAGCGCTGGGACACCCTCGACACGGACGCCGCGGGCGGCTGCATCCGTGACGCCGCGCACGCCTACTCCACCGAGGGCGGCCTGGCGATCCTGTACGGCAACCTCGCCGTGGACGGCTGCGTCGTGAAGACCGCCGGCGTCGACGAGTCGATCTGGACCTTCGAGGGCCCCGCCGTCGTGGTGGAGTCCCAGGAGGCCGCTGTCGACGCGATCCTCACCAAGCGCGTCAAGGAGGGCGACGTCGTCGTCATCCGTTACGAGGGCCCCAAGGGCGGCCCCGGCATGCAGGAGATGCTCTACCCGACCTCGTTCCTCAAGGGCCGTGGTCTGGGCAAGGCCTGCGCGCTCATTACCGACGGCCGCTTCTCCGGCGGTACCTCGGGGCTGTCGATCGGGCACTGCTCCCCGGAGGCGGCGTCCGGCGGCAACATCGCCCTCGTCGAGGACGGCGACCTGATCCGCATCGACATCCCGAACCGAGGCGTCAACCTCCTCGTCTCCGACGAGGAACTCGACGCCCGCCGCGAGGCGTTGGGCGGCGTCTACGCCCCCAAGGACCGCGTGCGCAAGGTCTCGCCGGCCCTGCGCGCCTATGCCGCGATGGTGACCAGCGCGGACAAGGGCGCGGTCCGCGACGTCAGCAAGCTCGAAGGCTGACGTCAGCAAGTTCGAAGCCTTAGGGCCCGTTCGCTGTCCGTTCGCTGTCCCGGCCGGTCGATCCTGACCGGCCGGGACAGCGGCGCGGTCGGGGGGTGTTCGGGCTTCTGATTGAGGCTCCGATGGGGGCGATTATTCCGATACACCCCTTTGTGGTCCCGGCGCCCGCGCCGTTCGGCGATAATCGAACCGTGGACGACGACCCCCAGACCAAGCCGCACGACCAGCCGGAGCCCGCGGCCTCCGACGGCCCCCAGCCCGAGCCTCTCCGCTTCTTCGGCACGACCTGGGTGGACCACGACGGCGGCTACGCCCTGCGCCGCGCCGGCGTCGCGGTCGGCGCGCTGGCCGCCGCCGCGGCCGGTGCGTTCCTGCTCCGCTTCGGCTTCCAGGGCCTGAGCATCGCGAAGGTCGGCACCTTCGTCGGGATGCTCGTCGTCGTCGCCTTCGCCGTCTGCAGCGCGCTGGCCTTCCGCAAGACCTGGGAGGGCTTCATCCGCCGCCCCGAGCCCGGCGGCAGGGGATCCGACGCGGCGGCGAGCTCCGCCCAGGGCATCCTGCTGATCGGGTTCATCGGCACCCTGCTCGCCTATTTCGCCCGCGCCCTCATCGAGGCGCCGGGCGAGAAGCTGCACCGCGCCGAGTACGAGCGCGCCCGCGAGCTGCACACCCGCCGCCGCGGCACCCGCACCGGCAACCCCGCGGCACGCGCCGCCGCCGCCAAGAAGCGCAAGCGCAACTAGGTCGTGTCGGTCCGGCCGAACCGGGAACGTAGGAATCCCCGCCTCGGCAGAATGCTCGTATGACGTCGTCGCACACCGAACTGGCCAGGTCGTTCGACGCGGTCGCGGCGGAGTACGCGGCCGCCCGCCCCAGCTATCCGCCCGCGCTGTTCGACGCCGTCGAGGAACTCTCCGGCAGGTCGCTGGCGGGCGCCACGGTGATCGACGTGGGCGCGGGCACCGGCATCGGCACCCGGCTGCTGCGGGAGCGCGGGGCCCGGACCACCGCCGTGGAGCCCGGCGCCGGCATGGCCGCGCAATTCCGGGCCGCGCTGCCGGGCGTCCCGCTCGTCAGGGCCGACGGCAACGCGCTGCCCTTCGCGGACGGCGCCGCCGACTTCGTGACGTACGCCCAGGCCTGGCACTGGACCGACCCGGCCCGCTCGGTCCCCGAGGCGCTGCGCGTACTGCGTCCGGACGGCGCGCTGGTGATGTGGTGGAACGTGCCCGACCTGAGCCACGCCTGGGTCGCCGACCAGGAGGCGCGGCTCGCCGAGCGCTGCCCGGGCCATCGGGCGCCGGGCTTCTCGCACACCGTCCCCGACCTGCTCGCGCCCTTCGCCGTCCGCACCCGGACGCGCTCCGTCGCGTGGTCCCGCCGGATCACCGTGGACGACCGGCTCCGGACCCTCGGCACCCACTCGTTCCTCGCCGTGATGGGTGCGGACGCGGAGCCGGTCCTGCGCGCGGAGCGGGAGGAACTGCTCGCGCTGTTCCCCGACGGCGTGCTCGACGAGCCGTACGTCACGGACGTGACGGTGGCCCTCCGGCCAGAGCACTAGGGCCCAGGAGGGCCAGGCCCTAGCTGCGGCGCGAGGCCGCCACCGCGCCCACCGCGCCCACGACAACGGCCACGATCACGCCGCGCCACAGACCGTCCCAGAGACTGCCGAAGAAGCCCTCGCTGCTCAGGATCTGGCGCATCACGAAGTCGGAGACGAAGAGCAGCGCGGCCGGAACCACCGCCACCTGCCATGGATGCGCGCGCGCCCAGCGGCGGATCCGCCGGTCGGCCCTGGCGCTGGTGCCGAGCACCGCGCCGGCGCCGCCGACGAGGAAGAAGAGCATCAGGGCGACGGACAGCGCACTGACGACCATGCCGAGCCCGAAGTCACCCCCGATGGTGTGGAGCGCGAGCGAGACTCCGCCGCCCAGCGCTCCCACGGCCGCAGCGGGCCGCCAGGGCCCGAGCGTCGCCGAGGCCACGGCCAGCTGCCGCTTCTCGGACCTGGTCACATCGATGTCGCGGGATGAACGCCTCATACCGCCACGGTCCTGCCGCCGTCTCTTGAACGCCATAGGGGATGACCCTGAGCAGACCCCGACCGACCCGGTGCCCGCCCCCAAGCCGCCAGTGCTTGACGAGCCCCCGCCGGCGGAGGATATTCATCGCATGATGAATAAATTTGAGCCTGCCGTTCGAGCCGACGGCCTGACCGTCGTCCGCGGCACCCGCACCGTCCTGGACGGCCTCGAATTCACCGTTCCGCGCGCCCAGGTCACCGGCCTGCTCGGTCCCAGCGGCTGCGGCAAATCCACCCTCATGCGCGCGATCGTCGGCACCCAGGCCCGCGTCACCGGCACCCTCGACGTCCTGGGCCTCGCCGCCGGACATCCCCGGCTCCGCTCCCGCGTCGGATACGTAACCCAGGCGCCGTCCGTCTACTCCGACCTCACCGCCCGCCAGAACCTCGACTACTACGCGTCCGTCCTCGGCCTGACCCGCACCGCCCGCCGCGAACACGTGGACCGCGCCCTCACCGATGTCGACCTCGTCTCCCACGCCGACTCGCTCGCCGGAAACCTCTCCGGCGGCCAGCGCGGCCGGGTCTCCCTCGCGGTCGCGCTGCTCGGCGAACCCGAACTCCTCGTCCTCGACGAACCCACCGTCGGCCTCGACCCCGTCCTCCGCCGCGACCTGTGGAACCTCTTCCACCGCCTCGCCGCCGAGCGCGGCGCCACCGTGCTGATCTCCTCGCACGTGATGGACGAGGCCGAACGCTGCCACCGCCTGCTCCTCATGCGCGAGGGCGGCATCCTCGCCGACGACACCCCCGACGGGCTGCGGGACTCCACCGGCTCGGCCACCGTCGAGGAGGCCTTCCTCCACCTGGTGGACGCGGCCAACGCCGGCGCGAACCACCGCACGAACGTCGTCACCCTTCCCGACACCCGCCAGGAGCAGGCCAAATGAACGCCCACCCGTCGCCCACCGGCACCGTCCCCCAGACTCCGTCCGGGGTGACCCCCAGGACGCTCGCCGAGACTCCGTCCGAGCGGGCCCCGCGCGCCTTCTCCCTGCTGCGCACCCTCGCCACCGCCCGCCGGGTGCTGCGCCAGCTCGGCCACGACCCCCGCACCATCGCCCTGATGCTGGTCGTTCCCTGCGTCCTGCTCGCGGTGCTGAGCTGGGTCTACGACGGCAAGCAGCGCACGTTCGACCAGGTCGGCGCCTCCCTCCTCGGCATCTTCCCGCTCATCCTGATGTTCCTGGTCACCTCGATCGCCACCCTCCGCGAACGCACCTCCGGCACGTTGGAGCGGCTGCTCTCCATGCCGCTGGGCAAGGCCGATCTGCTCGGCGGCTACGCCCTCGCGTTCGGCGGCGTCGCCGTCGTCCAGGCCTGCCTCGCCACCGGCCTCGCCGTCTGGGGGCTGGGCCTCGACGTGGTCGGCTCGCCCTGGCTGCTCCTCGTCATCGCCCTCGCCGACGCGTTCCTGGGCATCGCCCTCGGCCTCTTCGTCAGCGCCTTCGCGGCCAGTGAGTTCCAGGCCGTCCAGTTCATGCCGGCCGTGATCCTGCCGCAGCTGCTGATGTGCGGGCTCCTCGTCCCGCGCGACACCATGCAGCCGGTGCTCGCGGCCGTCTCCGACGTGCTCCCCATGTCGTACGCGGTCGACGGCATGACGCAGGTCGTCCAGCACACCGGAGTCACCGGCGACTTCGTCCGCGACCTGGCCGTCGTCGCGGCGTGCGCCATCCTGGCCCTGGCCCTGGGAGCAGCCACCCTCCGCCGCCGCACCGCCTGAGCCCTACGGGGACCCACCCGTCAACCCCACCGCCCGTCAACCCACCACTCGTCAACCCACCACCCGGCACGCCCCGTACCGGCACTTGGACCGAAAGCCGCGGGCAGCGCACCTGGTGCGAGGATGGCCGCGAAAGCCCCCGTACCGCTTGAGGTGAGGCGCCATGACCCAGAAAGTCGCCGTACTCGGCACCGGCAAGATCGGCGAGGCCCTCCTCTCCGGCATGATCCGGGCCGGCTGGTCGCCCGACGACCTGCTCGTCACCGCGCGCCGGCCGGAGCGTGCGGAGGAGCTGCGCAGCCGTTACGGCGTCGAGGCCGTCAGCAACGCGGAGGCGGCGAAGGCCGCCGACACCCTCATCCTCGCGGCGAAGCCGCAGGACATGGGTGCCCTCCTCGACGAGCTGGCACCGTACGTCGCCGCCGACCGCCTCGTCATCAGCGCGGCCGCCGGTATCCCCACCGCGTTCTTCGAGGAGCGGCTGACGGAGGGCATCGCGGTCGTCCGCGTCATGCCCAACACTCCGGTACTGGTCGACGAGGGAATGTCCGTCATCTCCGCGGGCAGCCACGCCACCGAGGCGCATCTCGTCCGCACCGAGGAGATCTTCAAGCCGGTCGGCAAGACGCTGCGCGTCCCCGAGAAGCACCAGGACGCCGCCACCGCGCTGTCCGGCTCCGGGCCCGCGTACTTCTACTACCTGGTCGAGGCCATGACCGACGCCGGCATCCTCCTCGGCCTGCCCCGCGCCCAGGCCCACGACCTGATCGTCCAGTCGGCGATCGGCGCCGCCGTCATGCTGCGCGACAGCGGCGAGCACCCGGTGAAGCTCCGCGAGGCGGTGACCTCACCGGCCGGCACCACCATCAGCGCCATTCGCGAGCTGGAGAACCACGGCGTCCGCGCCGCGCTGATCGCCGCCCTCGAAGCGGCCCGCGACCGCAGCCGCGAGCTGGCTTCCGGCAACGGCTGACCGCCGGGACATCGGTACGGACTCCGGCGGTAGGGACGTCCGATCGGTACGAAGGGGCAGGCCGCCCGAGCCTCGCGGCCTGAGCGCCCACCCCTTCGTACCGCTATGCGGGCCGGTAGTACCGACGGGCCGCCGTCACAGCAGCCCGATCGCCCGGTAGGCGGCGTCCACCGTCGGCCGCGCGAGCGCGCGCGCCCGCTCCGCGCCCTCGCGCAGCACCCCCTCCAGGTAGCCGGGATCGGCGCAGAGCGCGGAATGCCGTTCCTGCAACGGGCGCAGGAGTTCGACGACCGCCTCCGCCACGTCCTTCTTCAACGCGCCGTACGAGTCGTACTCGCCGGCCAGCTCCGCCGGCTCCTTACCGGTGCAGGCGGACAGGATCTCCAGCAGATTCGCGAGCCCCGGGCGCTCCGCCCGGTCGTACTCCACCTCGGACCCGCTGTCCGTCACCGCCCGCATGATCTTCTTGCGGATCACCGCCGGCTCGTCCAGGAGGGAGATGATCCCGGTCGTCGCGCTCGCGGACTTGCTCATCTTGGAAGCAGGCTCCTGCAGATCCATCACGCGCGCGGCCACCGGCGGGACCACCGCCCGCGGCACGGTGAACGTGTGCCCGTACCGCTGGTTGAAACGCACCGCGAGATCACGCGTCAGCTCGACATGCTGCGCCTGGTCGTCGCCGACCGGTACCTCGTCGGCCCGGTACGCCAGGATGTCCGCCGCCATCAGTACCGGATAGGTGAGCAGCGAGACCCGCAGCGACTGCTGTTTCGCGGATTTCTCCTTGTACTGGATCATGCGCCGCAGCTCGCCGTCCGAGGCGGTGCACTCCAGTACGTACGAAAGCCGGGTGTGTTCGTCCACGTGGCTCTGCACGAATACGGTGCACACCTCCGGGTCGAGCCCGGCCGCCAGCAGGATCGTCGCCATCTGCCGTGTCAGCCGTCGCACCCGGGCGGGTTCGTGCTCGACGGTGATCGCATGGAGGTCGACGATGCTGAAGAGCGCGTCCTCCTGGAGCGGGCTCCGGTGCTGGTCGACGGCGACCCACCGCTGGATGGCCCCGAGGTAGTTCCCCAGGGTGAGGTGGCCCGACGGTGTCACTCCGCTGAAGATCCGCGTCATCTCAGAGACTTCTTCCTTGTCGTGGCCGCCGCAGTCGCCGGCCGGGGCGTCAAGGTCGAGATACGCGAACGGCCGCCGAAGCGGCGGCCGTTGGGTGCATGCGCTGCGAGGTCGGCCGCCTTCAGGCGGCCCACCACTGCTGGGTGTGCGCATGCTTCGTCATGGGGGTCAGAGTACTACCGGGTGGTCCGTCCGGCACGGAGTTGACGAAGATGGGTCGCGTGCGTAGTGTTCTCCGAGTTGCCCGCCGGTGAACGCCGACGCGAGTCGGTCCCGAGGCAGCCACTCCAATGACAACCATTCGAACGAACGACGCTCTGTCGTCTCGTTTTCGTGTGCGTTTTCGGAATGGGAACGGAAAG
>NZ_JBWKIQ010000016.1:0-174265 GCF_056432645.1 Streptomyces sp. NPDC045021 | reverse complement strand
GCCCGGTTACATTCCGAACCCGGAAGCTAAGCCTTTCAGCGCCGATGGTACTGCAGGGGGGACCCTGTGGGAGAGTAGGACGCCGCCGAACAATCTTTATGGACCCTCGGTCCCGGCCTCTGCGCTGGGACCGAGGGTCTTTTTGTTTTGCCCCACCGGTGCGCGGTCACTCGGCAGGTACGAGAGACTGGCACTACAGCAGCACGAACCAAGGAGTTACGACGATGTCCAACTCGCCCGAGGATCGGTCGGATCGGCCTGAGCGCCGGGAGCCGCGACAGAGCGGTGGCGACCGGGGCGGTTTCCGCACCGGCGGCCCGCGCCGCGATGGTGACCGGGCCGGCGGTTTCCGCCGGGATGACCGTCGTGACGACCGACCCCGCACCGACCGTCCGAGTTCCGACCGTCCGAGCTCTGACCGTCCCCGCTCTGACCGTCCGCGTGAGGACCGCCCGCGTACCGATCGTCCGAGTGGCGACCGCGGCGGCAGTTTCCGTCGTGACGACCGCCCCAGCGGCGACCGTGGTGGCTTCCGTCGCGATGACCGTCCGCAGGGTGACCGTCCCCGGTCCGGCCCGCCGAGCGGTGACCGTCGTGACGGTCCGCCGCGCGGCCCGCGTCAGGACGACCGTGGTGGCAGCTTCCGTCGCGATGACCGTTCCGGTAGTGACCGTCCGCGTTCCGGCCCCCCGAGCGGCGACCGCGGCGGCTTCCGTCGTGACGACCGCCCCCAGGGCGACCGTCCCCGCTACGACCGCCCGAGCGGTGACCGTCGTGACGGTCCGCCGCGCGGCCCGCGTCAGGACGACCGTGGCGGTAGTTTCCGTCGCGATGACCGTTCCGGTAGTGACCGTCCGCGTTCCGGCCCCCCGAGTGGCGACCGTGGCGGCTTCCGTCGCGATGACCGCCCGCAGGGTGACCGTCCCCGCTACGACCGTCCGAGCAGCGACCGTCCCCGTGACGACCGCCGTGACGGCCCGCCCCGCGGCCCCCGTCAGGACGACCGTGGTGGCAGCTTCCGCCGCGACGACCGCTCCGGCAGTGACCGTCCGCGTTCCGGCCCCCCGAGCGGCGACCGCGGCGGCTTCCGCCGTGACGACCGCCCCCAGGGCGACCGCCCGCGCTACGACCGTCCGAGCAGCGACCGTCCGAGCAGCGACCGTCCCCGTGACGACCGCCGCGACGGCCCGCCGCGCGGCCCCCGTCAGGACGACCGTGGTGGCAGCTTCCGTCGCGACGACCGTCCGCAGGGTGACCGTCCGCGTTACGACCGTCCGAGCAGCGACCGTCCCCGTGACGACCGCCGCGACGGCCCGCCGCGCGGCCCCCGTCAGGACGACCGTGGTGGCAGCTTCCGCCGTGACGACCGGCCCCAGGGTGACCGTCCCCGCTACGACCGCCCGAGCAGCGACCGGCCGAGCAGCGACCGTCCGCGTGAGGACCGTCCGCGTTACGAGCGGTCGGGCAGTGACCGTCCCAGCAGCGACCGGCCGAGCAGCAGCCGTCCCAGCAGCGACCGTCCCCGCGACGATCGCCGTGACGGCCCGCCGCGCGGCCCGCGTCAGGACGACCGCCGCGACGCGCCCCCGCGCGGGCCGCGCCGTGACGACGACCGGGGCCAGAGCCGCCGGCCGGCGGACGACAGCCGTGGACGGTTCGAGAGCGCCGGGCGCGAGGACCGCCGCGAGGAGCGGGAGCCGGTCAAGCGGCTGCCGATCCCGGACGATGTCACGGGTCAGGAGATCGACCCGAGCGTGCGCCAGGAGCTGATGAGCCTGCCGAAGACGCTCGCCGACGACGTGGCACGCAACCTGGTCATGGTGGCGCAGCTGCTGGACGAGGACCCGGAGGCGGCCTACGAGTACTCCCGGATCGCCCTGCGGCTCGCGTCTCGCGTCGCCGCCGTGCGCGAGGCCGCCGGCTTCGCCTCGTACGCGACCGCTCGCTACGGCGAGGCGCTCGCCGAGTTCCGCGCCACGCGCCGGATGACGGGTTCCGTGGACCTGTGGCCGGTCATGGCGGACTGCGAGCGCGGCATGGGCCGCCCGGAGCGCGCGCTGGCGATGGCGGGTGCGCCGGAGGTGCAGAAGCTGGACAAGGCCGGCCAGGTCGAGATGCGGCTCGTCGCCGCGGGCGCCCGGCAGGACATGGGTCAGCCCGAGGCCGCGGTGGTGACGCTGCAGGGTCCCGAGCTGGCGGCGCACGCCATGAACCCGTGGACCGCGCGACTGCGTTACGCGTACGCCGACGCGCTGCTCGCCGTGGACCGCAAGGCCGAGGCGCGCGAGTGGTTCGCCAAGGCGCTGGAGGCGGACCAGAGCGGCAGCACGGACGCCTCCGACCGGCTCGCCGAGCTGGACGGTGTCGAGTTCGTGGACGCCCTCGTCGAGGAGCCCGCGGAGTCCGCCAAGCCGGCCGAAGCCGAGTCCCAGGACGAGGACGAGGACAACGCCGACGACGCCGAAGAGGATGACGAGGACGACGTCGAGATCGCTGACGCCGATGTCGACATCACGGACGAGGCCGACCCGGCGTCGTTCCTGGACTCGCCCTTCAAGGAGCCCGACACGGGCACCGACAAGGCCTGAGCACAGCACCGAAGTGAGCAAGTGAGCAGGTAGGCAAGTGAGAGGCGGCACCCGCGGACATCGCGGGTGCCGCCTCTTCGCGTTGCGCGCCGAGCAGGTGGCTCAGCCGAGTTCGAGACTGCGCATGACCAGGCCGCTGGCCGGTTTCGGTCCGAAGGAAGTGGACTTGCGGGGCATCGTGACACCCTGCCGGGCCAGCTCGCGGACCACGGCCTCGTCCACGGGATGCATCAGCACCGCGGTGCCACCGTGCCGCTCCGCCTGCTCGACGGCCGATTCCGTCGTGTGCAGGTAGCTGATGTGCTCGGGGACATCCGGCACCTGCCAGATGTCGTCGAGGAGCAGGCTGTGCAGGACCGTCGCGTCGAGCTGTCGCCATTCGCGCGGCTGGTCGTGCGGTACCGACCGGTCGATGTGCACGGGATCGGGCCGGTCGAGCAGCCGGAACCCGCCGTCGCCCGCGAGCAGGAAGGCATTGCCCTCCGCCGCCGCCTCCGCCAGCGCGTCCAGCGCCACCGGCAGCGGTCCGTCGACGTCCCGGACGCGGAAGACGTGCCGGGCGGCCTCGACGGCGTCGGCGACGGGCAGCCGGGGCAGTACCCGGTGGATGGCCCGGACCCGCAGCGGGTAGTGGGCGGTGTCGACGAGGAGCACCAGACCGTGGTCCCAGGGGCTCGGCCCGGAGTGCTCGGCCTGCAGCCGCAGATAGGTCGCCCAGCGGTGGTGGCCGTCGGCGATGAGCGCCTGGCGGGGTGTCAGATCGGCGTCGATCGCGTCGATGGTCCCCGGGTCGGTAATCGACCACAGCTTGTGGTGGATGCCGTCCTCGGTGGTGGTGGCGAGCAGCGGCTCGGTGCCGGCCGTGCGGTCGACGATCTCCGCGGTGGAGCCGCCGCCTTGGTAGGCGAGCAGCAGCGGTTCCAGGTTGGCGCCGGTCGCGCGCATCAGGGCGGCGCGGTCGGCCACCGGCCCCGGCATGACGTCCTCGTGCGGGAGCACGATCCGCTCCTCCGGCGGCGTGAGCCGCAGGACGCCGATCATTCCTCGCTGCAGATGGTCGCCGTCACGCTGCTCGTACACGTACAGCCCGGGTTCCGGGTCGGGGGCGAGGACGCCCTCGTGCTGCCACCGGGCGAGGGCCGTGGCGGCCTGCCGGTGGCGGCTGGTGGGATCGGCGTTGTGGGGCAGGATGAGACGGACGACGTTGTGCGGGTCGGCGGTCTCCAGATGACGCTGCCCGTCGGGGCGCACCACGACGTCGTACGGTGGCGAGGTGACCGCGGCCAGGCTGCCCACCCTCTCCGGCACGTAGCGGAGCCCGCGGAAGGGGGCGAGGCGCAAGCCGTGGGGAGCGGGTCCTGAAGTGGTCATCAGCGCATGCTACGTCGCCCGCGGCGATGGGGGATGATCAAGGTGATGGACGACATACGAGGAGCGGACACGCGATGACCCACCGGACCAGTCCGAGCGGCTGCGACCGAGCACTGGACGCGGCGTACGACACCGCACTGCTCGATCTCGACGGGGTCGTCTACGCCGGTGGTGACGCCATCGCGCACGCCGTCGAGTCGCTCGCCACCGCGCGCGAGCACGGGCTGCACCTCGCGTACGTCACCAACAACGCGGCCCGCACGCCGCAGACGGTGGCCGGGCATCTGACGAAGCTCGGTGTGCCCGCGGACGCGGATGACGTGATCACCTCGGCGCAGGCGGTCGCCCGGCTGATCTCCGAACAGGTGCCGGCGGGCTCACGGGTGCTGGCGATCGGCGGCGAGGGGCTGCAGACGGCGCTGCGCGAGCGGGGTCTCGAACCGGTCGCGTCGGCGGAGGAGGATCCGGCGGCGGTGGTGCAGGGCTACGATCCCGAGCTGCGCTGGTCGCTGCTGGCGGAGGCCTCGTTCGCGGTGGCGCGCGGGGTGCCGTGGTTCGCGTCCAACACCGACCTGACGATTCCGAACCCGCGCGGGATCGCGCCCGGCAACGGCGCCGCCGTGGAGGTCGTACGGATCGCCACCGGCGGCGAGCCGCAGGTGGCGGGCAAGCCGCAGCCGCCGATGCACCGCGAGACGATCCTGCGGACCGGCGCGAAGCGGCCGCTGGTGGTCGGCGACCGGCTGGACACCGACATCGAGGGTGCGACGGGCGCCGACGTGGACTCGCTGCTGGTGCTGACGGGCGTGACGACGGCGGCGCAGCTGCTGGCCGCCGTGCCGAAGCACCGACCGACGTACGTGGCGGCCGATCTGCGCGGGCTGCTGGAGCCGCAGCCGGACGTCTCGACGGACGGTGACGGGTCGCGGTGCGGCGGCTGGACGGCCTCGGCGAACAGCGACGCGCTCACCGTGGAGGGCGAAGGTGACGCCGTCGACGGCCTGCGGGCGCTGTGCGCGGCCGCCTGGGCGGCGGCGGGCGGCGGAGCGTGCGAGCTGGACGCAGGGAAGGCACTGGCCCGGCTGGGGTTCTGAGTCCGGCCGGGGTCTGAGTCCGGTCGGGATTCTGCGTCCGGCCTTTCATGACCGGCCGGCCGGCCGGCCTGCCGGTCGGACAGGGCCTAGAGCAGCGTGCGCAGCCGCAGCAGGTCGCGCAGGCCGGCCTCCAGCTTGACCCGGCCGCTGCCCCACGCCTTGGCGAAGCTCAGTTCGCCGCCGACCAGGGCGACGAGGTCGTCGCCGGCCATCGTCAGCCGGATCTGGGCCTTCTCGGCGGGCGCCCCGGGCACCGTGGTCACGTCATGGATCCGGCCGTCCGTCAGACGTCCGACGAAGGTCGTGGCGAGGTCGGTGATGTGGCAGCTCAGCGACCGGTCCAGGGAGGTGGCGCTGCGAATGTCGCCGTTGGCCCGCGAAAGGTTCTCCGACAGCTGGTCGAGTGCGCTGCGGCACTCCTCGATGGTCGCCATCGGTCGAGCGTCTCCCGTTCGGGTGGTGCGTACGGGTGCCGGAGCAGCCCGCGCCACGATCATGTGGTCCGTCCGATCGACGGTACCTCAGGGCACCGTACGCCGTGGGCGGGGCAGTACGGGTAGCGTCAGGTGCGGATACGTCAATGGCGAGGCGAGGAGTGAGGGCGATGCGGGACGCGCTGCGTACCTGTCTGCAGATCGCGGGCGGCCTGACCGAGGCGACCCGGCGGCGGGCGGTGGGGGTGGCCAGAGAGCTGCTCGACCAGACGGGGATAGATGTCGACGCCGTCCAGCGCAAGATCGGCGAGAGCATTCCGCCGGAGGTGCAGGTGCTGGCGGACGAGCTGATGGCGGCCGGACGGGCCAACCGCGATCTGCTGATCGGGCTGATCCGCGAAGAGGTCGAGAAGGCGATGGGCCGGGTCGGACGCGTCGCCGACGAGGTGACGAAGGTCGGCGTGGTCCTGGAGACGTTGGAGCGCCGCGTACGGAACCTTGAGGACGAGGACGAGGACGGCGCCGGGTATGCGGCAGCTCCGGCCGAGACCGGTTCACCGCTCTTCGAGCGGATCACGGTCGATGCGGTCGATCCGGTCGAACCGGTGGAGACAGCGGATCCCGTGAAGACGTTCGAGACGGTCGAGTCGGTCGATCGGATCTACCCGGTGGATCCGGAGGCTCCTTCCGGGCCGGCCGCCGCCAAGCGCCCCGTGCAGCCCGTAGAGCCCGTCCAGCCCGTGAAGCCCGTCCAACCGGTGAAGCAGCCCGAGCGGAAGGCCCCGCCGAAGGCGAAGAAGGCCGCCCCTCCCGCCAAGAAGGCCGCACCCGCGAAGAAGACGGCCGCGCAGCAGCCGACGGCGAAGAAGGCTCCCGCCAAGAAGGCCCCCGCGGCCAAGAAGGCGACTCCGGCCGGCAAGACACCTGCGGCCGGCAAGACCCCCGCGGCCAAGAAGACCGCTCCGGCGAAGAAAGCCCCCGCCGCGAAGAAGACCGAACCCGCCACGAAGACCGCACCCGCGAAGAAGGCCGCCCCCACCAAGAAGGCCGCCGCCAAGAAGACCGCCCCCAGGAAGAAGACGGTCTCCGATGAGTGAGCCCCTGCCCGCGGAGGGGCCGGCGGCCGGTATCGCCCCGCTGGGATTGGCGCCGGCGCCCACCGGGCAGGCCGCCGTGGACGCGCTGATCACGCGGCTGAGCGACGCCGACGACCTGCCGACCGCGGATCACATCGAGGTGTACGAGGATGTGCACCGTGGGCTGCGCGAAGCGCTCACCGCACTCGACGACAACAGGAGCTGAACCGTACGTGGCACGACGCCGACTCGACGCCGAGCTGGTGCGCCGAAACCTGGCGCGCTCGCGCGAGCACGCCAGCCAGCTGATCGCCGCGGGGCGGGTCACCATCGGCGGCGCGACCGCGACCAAGGCCGCCACCCAGGTGGAGACCAGCGCGGCCGTGGTGGTGGCCAAGGACGACAACGAACCCGACTACGTGTCGCGCGGGGGCCACAAGCTCGCCGGCGCCCTGGCCGCGTTCACCCCGCTCGGCCTGAAGGTCGAGGGGCGGCGCGCGCTCGACGCCGGGGCCTCCACCGGAGGCTTCACCGATGTGCTGCTGCGCAACGGCGCCGCCAGCGTCGTTGCCGTCGACGTCGGCTACGGCCAGCTGGCCTGGTCGCTGCAGAGCGACGACCGGGTCGTCATCAAGGACCGCACCAACGTGCGCGAGCTGACGCTGGAGCACATCGACGGCGAGCCCGCGGACCTCATCGTCGGCGACCTGTCGTTCATCCCCCTCGGTCTGGTGCTGCCCGCGCTGGTGCGGTGCGCCGCCCCCGACGCGGATCTCGTTCTGATGGTGAAGCCGCAGTTCGAGGTGGGCAAGGAGCGGCTCGGCACCGGCGGTGTCGTGCGCAGCACGCAGCTGCGCGCCGAGACCGTGCGGACGGTCGCCGGGCAGGGCGCGGCGCTCGGGCTGGGCGTCATGGGTGTCACCGCAAGTCCGCTGCCGGGACCTTCCGGCAATGTGGAGTACTTTCTTTGGCTGCGCGCCGGTGCGCCAGAACTGGACCCGGCGGATGTCGACCGTGCTGTGGCGGAGGGGCCCCGTTGACCACGAACACCGAAACGCAGGACCGTGCCGAACCTCAGGGACGCACCGTCTTCCTGCTCACCCACACCGGCCGCCCGGCGGCGATCCGCAGCGCGGAACGGGTCGTACTAGGCCTGCTGCGCTGCGGGATCGGAGTGCGGGTACTGACGGAGGAGGCCGCGGACCTGGCCGCGGAGCTGCCGCTGCCCGCCGAGGTGGAGCTGGTGACGGAGGGCGGCCCCGGGGCCGTCGCGGGCTGCGAACTGATCATCGTCCTCGGTGGTGACGGGACGCTGCTGCGCGGTGCGGAGTTCGCGCGGGCGTCCGGTGTGCCGATGCTCGGGGTGAACCTGGGGCGGGTCGGGTTCCTCGCCGAGGCGGAGCGGGACGACCTGGACAAGGTCGTGGACCGGGTGGTCACCAAGCAGTACGAGGTCGAGGAGCGGATGACGCTCGACGTCCTCGTCCGCAACGACGGACATGTGGTGCACACCGACTGGGCGCTCAACGAGGCGTCGGTGGAGAAGCAGGCGCGGGAGCGGATGCTGGAGGTCGTGACCGAGGTCGACGGACGTCCGGTGTCACGATTCGGCGGCGACGGCGTGGTCTGCGCGACCCCGACCGGATCTACGGCCTACGCCTTCTCGGCCGGCGGCCCGGTGGTCTGGCCCGAGGTCGAGGCCCTGCTGATGGTGCCGATCAGCGCGCACGCGCTGTTCGCGCGGCCGCTGGTGACCTCGCCGCGCTCGGTTCTCGCCGTCGAGGTGCAGCCCAAGACGCCGCACGGCGTGCTGTGGTGCGACGGCCGGCGCACCGTGGAGCTGCCCGCAGGAGCCCGGGTGGAGGTACGGCGGGGCGCGGTGCCGGTACGCCTCGCCCGGCTGCATCACGCCTCCTTCACGGACCGTCTGGTGGCGAAGTTCGCCCTGCCGGTCGCGGGCTGGCGGGGCGCCCCGCAGTAACCGGGGAGCGCCAGGGGCGGATGCCCGTCGCGCGGCGGGCAGCAAACCTCGTATGGTCGTATCCGTGTTGGAGGAGATGCGGATCCGGTCGCTGGGCGTCATCGAGGATGCCGTGGTGGAGTTTTCACCCGGTTTCACCGCGGTGACCGGCGAGACCGGCGCGGGCAAGACCATGGTCGTCACCAGTCTCGGCCTGCTGTTGGGCGGTCGGGCCGATCCCGCTTTGGTGCGGATCGGCGCGAAGGCGGCGGTGGTCGAGGGGCGGATCACGCTCGGCCGGGACTCGCCTGCCGCCGTCCGCGCCGAGGAGGCGGGGGCGGAACTCGACGACGGCGCGCTGCTGATCAGCCGTACCGTCTCGGCCGAGGGGCGGTCGCGGGCCCATGTCGGCGGGCGCTCGGTGCCGGTCGGGCTGCTCGGCGAGCTCGCCGACGACCTGGTGGCGGTGCACGGCCAGACCGATCAGCAGGGCCTGCTGCGTCCCGCCCGGCAGCGCGAGGCGCTGGACCGGTACGCGGGCGACGCCGTCGCGGTCCCGCTGGCGAAGTACGGGGCGGCGTACCGGCGGCTGCGGGAGGTGGCGGGCGAGCTCGACGAGCTGACCACCCGAGCCCGCGAGCGGTCCCAGGAGGCGGATCTGATCCGCTTCGGGATCGGCGAGGTCGCCGACGCCGAGCCGCTGCCCGGCGAGGACACCGAACTGGCCGCCGAGGCCGAGCGGCTGGGCCACGCCGAGGCGCTGGCCTCCGCCGCGGCCGTCGCGCACGCCGCGCTCGCGGGCAATCCCGAGGACCCCGAGGGCAACGACGCCAATACCCTCGTCTCCGGCGCCCAGCGCGCCCTGGAGGCCGTCCGCGCCCATGACCCGGCGCTCGCGGCGCTCGCCGAACGCATCGGCGAGATCGGCATCCTCGTCGGCGACGTCGCCCAGGAGCTCGCGGGCTACGCGGACGACCTGGACGCCGATCCGCTGCGGCTCGCCGCGGTGGAGGAACGGCGTGCGGTGCTCTCGCATCTGACCCGCAAGTACGGGTCGGACATCGACGGCGTGCTGGCCTGGGCGGAGCAGAGCGCCGCCCGGCTCGGTGAGCTGGAGGGCGACGACGAGCGGATCGCGGAGCTGGCCGGGGAACGGGACGCGCTGCGGGCCGAGCTCGGGGACCTCGCGCAGGCGCTGACCGACGCCCGTACGGAGGCGGCGGACCGTTTCGCCGCCGCGGTCACCGCGGAGCTGGCGGAACTGGCGATGCCGCACGCGCGGGTCGGTGTGGCGATCCGGCAGACCGCCGATCCCGAGGGGATCCCGGTCGGCGGGCAGCTCGTCGCCTTCGGGGCGACCGGCGCCGACGAGGTCGAGCTCCAGCTCGCCCCGCACCCAGGAGCCCCGGCCCGGCCGATCGCCAAGGGCGCGTCCGGTGGTGAACTCTCCCGCGTGATGCTCGCCGTCGAGGTCGTCTTCGCCGGCTCCGATCCCGTGCCGACGTATCTCTTCGACGAGGTCGACGCGGGTGTCGGCGGCAAGGCCGCGGTCGAGGTGGGCCGCCGGCTGGCGCGGCTGGCGCGGACCGCGCAGGTCGTCGTGGTCACCCACCTCCCGCAGGTCGCGGCGTTCGCCGACCGGCAGCTGCTCGTCGAGAAGACGAACGACGGTTCGGTGACCCGCAGCGGTGTCACCGTTCTCGAGGGCGAGGACCGGGTGCGCGAACTCTCCCGTATGCTCGCCGGGCTCGAGGATTCCGAACTCGGCCGCGCCCACGCCGAGGAGCTGCTGGCCGCGGCCCGCGCCACCAGCTGAGGCCGCGGCCGTCCCGGCGCGTAAGCGCTACTCGTTCGAGTGATCCACGGCGCCCGTACCCGGGCCGGGAGGCCGTCGGTGCCCACGGCATGCCGTGCGGGCCTGGCATCCTTGGGGTATGGCGCAACAGCCGTCGTCCGACGCCGAGTCAGGAGCTGTACCCGGGTGAGCAGCACTCCGATCCCCGTGCGGGGACAGCTGCACGCCGTCCTCGTGCTGGGCGGGGCGGGCGGTCCCGCCGGCGCGCACGTCAGCTCGCTCGCGGGTGGCCTCGTCGCGCGCGGTGTACGCGTGACGGTGTGCGCTCCGGCCGCCACCGAAAACGATTACGGATTCGCGGGCACCGGCGCCCGGTTCGCGCCCGTGGAGATCGCCCACCGGGCGGCCAGGTCCGACGCGACGGTCATCGCGCAACTGCGGGTGGCCTGCGCGGACGCCGATGTCGTGCACGCGCACGGGCTGCGCGCCGGGTTGCTGTCGTCGCTGGCGATCAGCGGCCGTCCCACTCCGCTCGTGGTGACCTGGCACAGCGCGGTCCTCGCCGAGGGAGCCAGGGCCCGGCTGCTGAGCTGGCTGGAACGCCGGGTGGTGCGGGCCGCGGCCGTGGTGCTCGGGGCCTCGTCCGACCTGGTGGACCGGGCCAGGGCGCTGGGCGCCCGGGACGCGCGGCTGGCGCCGGTCGCGGTGCCCGTTCCCGGGGCCGTGGCGCAGGAGCCGCCGGGGGACGCCGAGCGGATGCGGCAGAAGACGCGGGCCGAGTTCGGGGCGGTGGACCGGCCGCTGGTGCTGGCCGTCGGCCGGCTGGAGCCGCACAAGGGGTACGACCTGCTGCTGGACGCCTGCCGCCTGCTGGCGGACCACGACCCCCGGCCGCTGTTGGTCGTCGCGGGAGAGGGTTCCCGGCGGGCCGCGCTGGAGCAGCGGATCGACACCGAGCGGCTGCCCGTCCGGCTGATCGGCCGCAGGGACGACATCGGGGAATTGCTGGCCGCCGCCGACGTGGTGGTGCTGCCGAGCCGCTGGGAGGCGCGCGCCCTCATCGCGCAGGAGGCCCTGCACGCGGGTGTGCCGCTGGTCGCCACCGCGGTCGGCGGGATCCCCGAACTCGTCGGCGACGCGGCGGAGCTGGTGCCGTTCGGCGATCCGGTGGCGCTCGCCCGGATGGTGGCCCGGCTGCTCGACGATCCGGAGCGCCGGCTGGCGCTCGGCGCCGCCGGGCGGGCCCAGGCCGCCACCTGGCCGACCGAGGACGACACGGTCGCCCAGGTGCTGAGCATCTACGACGAGTTGGCGCAGCGCTGAACCCCTGAGCGGCGGGCGGGCGACGGGCGGCGGGACCGTTCGGTCCCGCCGCCCGTACGGGCTCAGCCGCCGCCGTACGCTCCGCAGGCACTCAGCCGCAGGGCCGTGTCGATGAGCGGCACATGGCTGAACGCCTGCGGGAAGTTGCCGACCTGGCGCTTGAGCCGCGGGTCCCACTCCTCGGCGAGCAGCCCCAGGTCGTTGCGGAGCGCCAGCAGCTTCTCGAACAGCTGGCGGGCCTCGTCCACCCGGCCGATCATCGCCAGGTCGTCGGCCATCCAGAACGAGCAGGCCAGGAAGGCCCCTTCGTCGCCCGGCAGCCCGTCGAGGTTCTCGTCGCCGCTGCTGGTCGGGTAGCGCAGGATGAAGCCGTCCTCGGTGCTCAGCTCGCGCTGGATCGCCTCGATGGTGCCGATGACGCGCTTGTCGTCCGGCGGCAGGAAGCCCATCTGCGGGATGAGCAGCAGCGAGGCGTCCAGCTCCTGGGAGCCGTAGGACTGGGTGAAGGTGTTGCGCTCCTTGTCGTAACCCTTCTCGCAGACGTCCCGGTGGATGTCGTCGCGCAGCTCGCGCCAGCGCTCCAGCGGGCCGTCGGCCTCGCCCGACTCGATGAGCTTGACGGTGCGGTCCACCGCGACCCAGGTCATCACCTTGGAGTGCACGAAGTGCCGGCGGGGGCCGCGCACCTCCCAGATGCCCTCGTCCGGCTCGTTCCAGTGCGATTCGAGATAGCGGATCAGCTTGAGCTGCAGCAGGCTCGCGTAGTCGTTGCGCGCCAGCCCCGTCATATGGGCCAGGTGCAGGGCCTCGGTGACCTCGCCGTAGACGTCCAGCTGCAGCTGGTGGGCCGCGCCGTTGCCGATCCGGACCGGGGTGGAGCCCTCGTAGCCGGGCAGCCAGTGCAGCTCGTTCTCGCCGAGCTCGCGCTCGCCGGCGATGCCGTACATGATCTGCAGGTTCTCCGGGTCGCCGGCCACCGCGCGCAGCAGCCACTCGCGCCAGGCCCGCGCCTCGTCCCGGTAGCCGGTGCGCAGCAGCGAGGAGAGCGTGATCGCCGCGTCGCGCAGCCAGGTGAAGCGGTAGTCCCAGTTGCGGACCCCGCCGATGTCCTCGGGCAGCGAGGTGGTCGGCGCGGCCACGATGCCGCCGGTGGGCCCGTACGTGAGGCCCTTGAGGGTGATCAGCGAGCGGACCACGGCGTCCCGGTAGGGGCCGTGGTACGTGCACTGGTCGACCCAGTCCTGCCAGAACTGCTCGGTGGACTCCAGCGAGGCCTCCGGCTCCGGCAGCGACGGCGGCGGGCGGTGCGAGGGCTCCCAGCTGATGGTGAAGGCCACCCGCTCACCGGGCGAGACGGTGAAGTCCGCGTACGTCGTCAGGTCCTTGCCGTACGTGTCGACCTCGGTGTCCAGCCAGACGGAGTCGGGCCCGGCCACCGCGACCGTGCGGTCGCCGACTTTGTGCACCCATGGCACGATCTGTCCGTAGGAGAAGCGCATCCGCAGGGCGGAGCGCATCGGCACCCGCCCGCTGACGCCCTCCACGATCCGGATCACCTGCGGGGCGCCGTCGCGCGGCGGCATGAAGTCGATCACCCGGACCGTGCCGCGCGGGGTGTCCCATTCGGATTCCAGCACGAGGGAGTCGCCGCGGTAGCGCCGTCGTGTCGCCGCGGGCGGTCCGGCTCCGGCGGCGTGGGCCGGGCCCAGCCTCCAGAATCCGTGCTGCTCGGTTCCGAGCAGGCCGGCGAAGACCGCGGGGGAGTCGAACCGGGGCAGGCACAGCCAGTCGACCGTCCCGTCCCGGCAGACCAGTGCAGCGGTCTGCATATCGCCGATGAGTGCGTAATCCTCGATGCGCCCGGCCACCTGCATCTCCAGTCGAATGACGGCGCCGGCCTCGGAGGGCCGGTCTTGCGGTCTGGGGATTTTCGACGAGCTCTTGGTCCGGGAGCGGGCGGGGTTGGTGCCGTGCCGGCCGGCTCGCAGCGATGTGTCCGAGCAGGATACGTCGTCGGGGAGGGAGGTGCGCGCGTGACGGTTGTCTTCACTGGGCCGGTCGGGTGCACTTGTTCCGCTCATGCCCGAGCATGCCATTAGTCCCCTTGCGAGCTGCTAAAAGCGGGCTAGTGACGTCGCCGCCGGACGCAGCCGCCCACGGTCGCTGATACCCTGGTAGCCCGTGGGCCGGTGGGCTGAACCACTGAACCGCCGCGACGGCACTCCCCCCGATTCCGTGCCGTCCCGACCCTCACCTCGCGACCACGGGAGCCCCCTCTTGGCAATTGCGCCCAAATCCACGACGACCAAGCACCTCTTCGTCACCGGGGGTGTCGCCTCCTCCCTCGGGAAGGGGCTGACGGCCTCCAGCCTCGGTGCGCTGCTGAAGGCGCGCGGCCTCCGGGTCACCATGCAGAAGCTCGACCCGTACCTCAACGTGGATCCGGGCACGATGAACCCGTTCCAGCACGGTGAGGTCTTCGTCACTGACGACGGCGCCGAGACCGACCTCGACGTCGGCCACTACGAGCGGTTCCTGGACGTGAACCTCGACGGTTCGGCCAACGTCACCACCGGCCAGATCTACTCCACGGTCATCGCCAAGGAGCGTCGCGGCGAGTACCTCGGCGACACCGTCCAGGTCATCCCGCACATCACCAACGAGATCAAGTCCCGGATCCGCCGGATGGCGACCGACGACGTGGACGTGGTGATCACCGAGGTCGGCGGCACCGTCGGCGACATCGAGTCGCTGCCCTTCCTGGAGTCGGTCCGCCAGGTCCGGCACGAGGTCGGCCGCGACAACGTTTTCGTCGTCCACATCTCGCTGCTGCCGTACATCGGCCCGTCGGGCGAGCTGAAGACCAAGCCGACCCAGCACTCGGTCGCCGCGCTGCGCAGCATCGGTATCCAGCCCGACGCGATCGTGCTGCGCGCCGACCGCCCGGTGCCGGACGCCATCAAGCGCAAGATCTCGCTGATGTGCGACGTGGACGAGGACGCGGTCGTCGCCGCGATCGACGCCCCGTCCATCTACGACATCCCCAAGGTGCTGCACACCGAGGGTCTGGACGCATACGTCGTCCGCAAGTTGGACCTGCCGTTCCGCGACGTGGACTGGACCCAGTGGGACGACCTGCTCAAGCGGGTCCACCAGCCCGCGCACCAGGTCACGGTCGCGCTCGTCGGCAAGTACATCGACCTGCCCGACGCGTACCTGTCGGTGACCGAGGCGCTGCGCGCCGGCGGTTTCGCCAACAACGCCAAGGTCACCATCAAGTGGGTCACCTCGGACGAGTGCAAGACCCCGGCCGGTGCCAAGAAGCACCTCGCCGGCGTCGACGCGGTCTGCGTACCCGGTGGCTTCGGCGACCGCGGCGTCGAGGGCAAGGTCTCGGCCATCACCTACGCCCGGGAGAACAAGATCCCGCTGCTGGGTCTCTGCCTGGGCCTGCAGTGCGTCGTCATCGAGGCGGCCCGCTCGCTGGCCGGCATCCCGGACGCGAACTCCACCGAGTTCGACCCCGCGACCGCGCACCCCGTCATCTCGACGATGGCCGAGCAGCTCGACATCGTCGACGGCAAGGGCGACCTGGGCGGCACCATGCGGCTGGGCCTGTACCCGGCGAAGCTCGCCGAGGGCTCCATCGTGCGCGAGGTGTACGGCGGCGAGCCGTACGCCGAGGAGCGCCACCGGCACCGCTACGAGGTCAACAACTCCTACCGGGCGGAGCTGGAGAAGAAGGCCGGACTGGTCTTCTCCGGAACCTCGCCCGACAACAAGCTGGTGGAGTACGTCGAGTACCCGCGCGAGGTGCACCCGTACCTCGTCGCCACTCAGGCGCACCCCGAGCTGAAGTCCCGCCCGACGCGCCCGCACCCGCTCTTCGCGGGTCTGGTCGCGGCAGCGGTCAAGCGCCAGCAGGGCTGATCACCGATTGATCGGTACGGTGCTGGGGACGGATCTTCGGGATCCGTCCCCAGCACCGTTTTTTCTTACGCACCAGGCCGCTTACGTTCGCACCGGTTCACGGAGGGCATCATGCTGCAGGATATCGCCGAGGAGTGGCAGGTCACCGCGACCTCGACGCCGTTCACCGGTGGCAAGACGAGCGTCCGCACGGACGAGGTCGTCATGCCGGACGGCGCCACCGCCAAGCGCGACTACCAGGTCCACCCGGGCTCGGTGGGCGTGGTCGCGCTGGACGAGGACGGCCGCGTCCTGGTGCTGCGCCAGTACCGGCACCCGGTACGGATGAAGCTGTGGGAGGTGCCCGCCGGACTCCTCGACGTACCCGGCGAGAACCCGCTGCACGCCGCGCAGCGCGAGCTGTACGAGGAGGCGCACGTCAAGGCCGGGGAGTGGCGGGTGCTCACCGATCTCTACCCCTCGCCCGGCGGCACCGACGAAGCCATCCGGATCTTCCTGGCACGCGACATCTCCGAGGCGGAGGGCGAGCGGTTCGAGGTCTCCGGGGAGGAGGCCGACATGGAGTTCGCCCGGGTTCCGCTGGCCGAGCTGGTGCGCGACGTGCTGGCCGGACATCTGCACAACAGCTGCCTGGTGGCCGGCGTCCTCGCGCTGCAGGCCACGCTTTCCGGCGACGGGGTGGACGCGCTGCGGCCCGCCGACGCGCCCTGGCCGGCCAGGCCTTTCACGGCGTAACCGGTGTCGGCGCGCCGCTGATCCGATGGAGTGATCATTGCGCGGATCGGCTGCGCGGGGGCCCCGGGCCGGGCATGTCCCCGTGCACCGGGTCCGGCCGTCCGGGCGACCGTCCCGGCTCCGCGCGCGCCGCGCGGTGGCCGTTCGTGATCGCCCGGACAGGGCCTAGGCTCGATGGTGTCCCCGCTCGCAGCGGCGGCGGGCTCGTGCGCGCAGGCAGAACGGGAGAGTGCCCGTGGCGGATCAGGTGCTGGACGCCGGTGAATCGGTGACCGACGCGGACTTCGTGCCGTCACCCGGCCATGGGCCGGAAGCGACGGCCCCCGCCCCGTCACCACCGTCGGTGCCCGGCTGCGCCCTGCCCGAGGATCTGCCGCACTTCGTCGGGCGCCGCCGCGAACTGGACGGACTGCGGGCCGACATCGACCGGCCGGGCCTGGCCACGCTGGGCGGCAAGGTGCCCGACGGCAGTCGCGTCCTGCTCGTGGCGGGACGGCCGGGTTCCGGGCGGACCGCGCTCGCCGTCCACCTTGCCCGGGACGTCGCCGCACGGTACGCCGACGGGCAGCACTTCGTACGGCTCACCGGCAGCGGCGGCGAGCGCACCCCTCCGGAACAGGCCGCGCGGGCCCTGCTGCGGGCCCTCGGTGCCCCATCGCCGCTGCCGCAGGCCGAACCCGACGAGGTGTTCGCGGCGCTGCGCGCGGCACTCGCGGGCCGTCGTACCGTCCTGGTGCTCGACGACGTCTCGCACGCCGACCAGCTGCTGCCGCTGCTCCCGGAGGGGCCCGGCAGCCTGGTGGTGGCGACGTCCGAGGGACCGCTGCCGGGCGTCCCGGACGTCCGGCCGTGCACCCTCGGCGGTCTGGACACCGCCGCTTCCGTCGATCTGCTGTCGCAGGCGATCGGCCCCACCCGGGTCACCTGCGACCCGCGGGCGGCCGAGACCCTGGTCCAGGAATGTGCCGGGCATCCCACCGCCCTGCGACTGGTCGCCGCCTGGCTGGCCGCCCAGCCGCGGCTGTCGGTGACCGACGCCACCAGCCGGCTGCGCGCGGTACCGGACGAGCCCAAAGCCGCACCCAAGACCGGGCCCAAGGCCGCTTCCGACGCCGCCCCGGCCGCTCCTGCGAGCGGCGCCGAGAAGGACTCCGCATCCCCCGTGGCGGGCACCGCCCCTGAGCCGGAGGCCGCGCCGCGCGCCACCGCGCCGCCCCAGCTGGTGCGCGCCTTCCGGCTGGTCTACGACTCGCTGCCGTCCACCGCCGCCCGGCTGCTGCGGCTGCTGGCGCTCGCGCCGGCCGGACTGGTGGACTCGCACATCGCCTCCGCGCTGGCGGGCTGCTCGGTGACCGCCGCGCAGAGCACGCTGGACGACCTCGCCGCGCACGGGCTGCTGCACGCGGATCCGGTCGAACCGCCGCTGCCGCCGCAGTACCGGGTGCCCGGCTGCCTCGAACCGCTGCTGCGGGCACTGCTGGAGACCCGGGACCGGGCGGCCGAGGTACAGCTGGCCAGGGCCCGGATGCTGGAGCGGACGGTACGGCTGCTGCAGTCGTGCCGCATCACGCTGGAGCCCGACGGTTCCCCCGGCCGGGCATCGCTGGAGGGGCTGCCGCGCTCGATGCGCTTCGAGTCGCGTGCCGCCGCGGCCGCATGGCTGCGGGCCCGCCTCCCGGCGCTGCTCGCCGCGGCCCACGCGGCGGTCGCCGACGGGGAACTCGACACCCTGGCACGACGGTTGGTCGCCAACCTGGTGCGGGCGCTGGGCGTGGACCCCGGGGACGCGGAGACGGCGGGGGAGCGCTACCAACTGCACGCCCTGGTGCTCGACGTGGCGACCCGCCGCGGACTGCCGCGCGAGAAGGCGGCAGCGCTGATCAACATCGCCGACCTCGACGTGGAGGCCGGCCGGACCCGGGAGGCGCTGGACCGCTACCGGCTGGCGCTCGGCGAGGCGCGGGCCGGAGACGACGGGGAGGCCGAGGGCCGCGCGATGGAGTCGATCGGCGGCACGTACCTGGAGCTGGACGATCCGCAGCGGGCCGCCGACTGGTACGGCAGGGCGCTCGCGCTGCGGCAGGCCCGCGGGGAGACCGCCCACGCGGCCCGGCTGCACGGACGCCTCGGCGCGCTGCACACCTACGGCGGCCGGTACGGCACCGCGCTGCGCGAGTGGCGGGCCGCCGCGGGCGCCCACCGGCGGCTCGGCGACGTGCCGGCCCAGGCCCGTGCGCTGAGCGAGGCGGCGCGCGTCCAGGAGTACGCGGGACACCCCGAGGACGCTCTGCGGACCTGCCGTGACGCCCTGTACTGGGCCCGGCAGGCCGGCGACGGACGGCTCGAAGGAGCGGTGCTGCTGAGGATGGCCGACACCCTCGACCGGCTCGGAGACCCGGGCGGCGCACGTCTGCAGCGCGCGGCCGCGAAGCGCCTGCTCAGCCCGGGTGAAGTCCCCGGCTGAACGGGCCCGAAAAGCGGTGGCCTGAAGGCGTCAGCGCTGTATACCTACGAAACTGCCAATGGTCTCGGTAAAACTAATCACTTTGTAAGGCTAGACAGAGAGTCTTCCTTCACTAGACTGGGCTCCGCCGCGCACATCGCGGTCAGGTCCGACGTGTGACGCTTTCTCGCGCCATGTACGGACAGCTGCAGCCATTCCTGTCTTCCAATGAGTGCAAGGACCGTGATCGACGTGAAGGTCGGCATCCCCCGCGAGGTCAAGAACAACGAGTTCCGCGTGGCCATCACCCCCGCCGGCGTGCATGAGCTCGTGCGCCACGGACATGAGGTCTACGTGGAGCAGGGCGCCGGTCTCGGCTCCTCCATCCCCGACGCCGAGTACACCGGCGCCGGCGCGAACATCCTCGGCACCGCCGACGAGGTGTGGGCCACCGCCGACCTGCTGCTGAAGGTCAAGGAGCCGATCGCCGAGGAGTACCACCGCCTCCGCAAGGACCAGACGCTCTTCACGTACCTGCACCTGGCCGCCTCCCGCGCGTGCACGGACGCGCTGCTCGAGTCCGGCACCACCGCCATCGCGTACGAGACGGTGGAGACCGCGAACCGCGCCCTGCCGCTGCTCGCCCCGATGTCCGAGGTGGCCGGCCGGCTCGCCCCGCAGGTCGGCGCGTACCACCTGATGCGCTCGGTCGGCGGCCGCGGCGTGCTCCCCGGCGGCGTCCCCGGCGTCCAGGCCGGCAAGGCCGTCGTCATCGGCGCCGGTGTCTCCGGCTGGCACGCGACCACGATCGCGCTGGGCATGGGCTTCCACGTGACCCTGCTCGACAAGGACATCAACAAGCTGCGCGAGGCCGACAAGATCTTCGGCACCCGGGTCCAGACCATCACCTCCAACGCCTTCGAGCTGGAGAAGGCCGTCCTGGACGCGGACCTGGTCATCGGCGCGGTGCTGATCCCGGGCGCGAAGGCCCCCAAGCTCGTCACCAACGAGCTGGTCTCCCGCATGAAGCCGGGATCGGTTCTTGTCGACATCGCGATCGACCAGGGCGGTTGCTTCGAGGACTCGCGTCCGACCACGCACGCCGACCCGACCTTCGAGGTCCACAACTCGGTCTTCTACTGCGTCGCCAACATGCCGGGCGCGGTGCCCAACACCTCGACCTACGCGCTGACCAACGCCACGCTGCCGTACATCGTGGAACTGGCCAACCGCGGCTGGCGCGAGGCGCTGCGCCGCGACGCCGCGCTGGCGCTCGGCCTCAACACCCATGAGGGACAGGTCGTTTACGGCCCCGTCGCCGAGGCGCACGACCTGCACAGCACCGACCTGCACACGCTGCTGGGCTGATCAGCGGGCGTGTGACGGGCGCGCGAAACGTCTACACGTCAACACGGCGACAACGGCCGGGCCTTGGAGACTCAAGGCCCGGCCGAGTGCGTCGAACGTACCAGTTTCACCGTTTCGTACCTCGCTGAAACATCGGCGATGAGGCGGTTACGCCCTTGACAGCGGGGTGTTCGGTTACCGACACATCGTGCCGTGTCCGGCGGATTGTGTTGCTGTGGACCACTGACACGCCATAGAGTCGCCAACCGTCGGCATGCTGTCGCGCTGACCTATCGAGAAGTTTCCTGGTCACCAAGGAGGTAAGACGACTTGTGAATGAGTCGACATTTGCTCCCGGGGGTGGTCAACCAGGAATGACCGTTCAGGTCGAGAGCCCCAACAGGCTCGAGACCGTCGGTTCCGTCGCGGTCCGCACCTTCGAGGCACGCCGGGCCGACAAGAACACGGAGACGCACCCCACACACGCCATGGCGCCATACGAGGACGATCTGCAGGACGGTCAGTTCTACGACCCAGACGCGGAGTACGAGCCGGATCCCGAATACGCGGCCACACTCGCCCCGGACGCTGCCCGTCAGCGCCGCGAGCGGGTCGGTCCGACGGGACGCCCGCTTCCGTACTTCCCGATCCCCAATCCGCTCACCGACCACGGCCCGGCGAAAATCGTCGCGATGTGCAACCAGAAGGGCGGGGTCGGCAAGACGACCTCGACCATCAACCTGGGTGCCGCGCTCGCCGAGTACGGCCGCCGGGTACTTCTCGTCGACTTCGATCCGCAGGGCGCGCTCTCGGTCGGACTCGGCGTCAACCCGATGGAACTCGACATCACCGTCTACAACCTGCTGATGGAACGCGGGTTGGCGGCGGACGAGGTGCTGCTGAAGACCGCGGTGCCCGGTATGGATCTGCTGCCGAGCAATATCGACTTGTCGGCGGCCGAGGTCCAACTGGTCAGCGAGGTGGCGCGCGAGTCGACACTCCAACGTGCCCTCAAGCCGCTGATGGCCGACTACGACTACATCGTCATCGACTGCCAGCCCTCGCTCGGCCTGCTGACCGTCAACGCGCTCACCGCGGCGCACTCGGTGATCGTGCCGCTGGAGTGCGAGTTCTTCGCGCTGCGCGGTGTCGCTCTGCTGACCGAGACCATCGAGAAGGTCCGGGAACGGCTCAACCCCGAACTCGAACTCGACGGCATCCTCGCCACGATGTACGACTCGCGCACGGTGCACAGCCGTGAGGTGCTCGCCCGGGTGGTCGAGGCCTTCGACGAGCACGTGTTCCACACGGTCATCGGCCGTACGGTGCGCTTCCCGGAGACCACCGTCGCCGGCGAGCCGATCACCACGTACGCGTCCAACTCCGTTGGTGCCGCCGCCTACCGTCAGCTCGCCAGGGAGGTGCTCGCCCGGTGTCACGCCGAGTGAGTCTCCCGGGTGCGGACGAACTGTTCCGCACCACCGGGGGCATGGGGCTGCAAGCCTCCCAGCCCCGTAAGCACGTCAACGGGGAAGCCCAGAAGGCCCCTCAGGGCGACGGACGGCTGCGGCCGGTACCCGACGCCCCGGCGGACGGGAACGAGCCGCAGACGGGCACAGCGCCCGACGGCGCCGGCCAGGACGGGACCCCGGCCGAGCACAGCGGCCGTGAGGGGATCCCGCAGGGCCGTCGTCCGCAGACCGCCGGCCAGCCGCCCACGGCCCCGGTACCGGTCCAGCAGACGCGTCGCAAACAGCAGCGGCCGCGTCCCAGCGGCCGTGAACGGCACGACGAGAAGATCACCGTCTATGTCTCCGCCGAGGAGCTGATGGATCTCGAACACGCGCGGCTCGTGCTGCGCGGTGAACACGGCCTGGCGATCGACCGCGGCCGGATCGTCCGCGAGGCGGTCGCCGTGGTGCTGGCGGACCTGGAGTCCCGCGGGGACGCCAGCATCCTGGTGCGCCGGCTGCGGGGCCGCTGATCCGGCGGGCGGTGGTCGGCGTGGCCATGGCGACGTCGTACGGGGCGGCTCAGTAGGCTCCCTGCCGGGGGGCCGCCCCCGCCGACCCCGCACGATGGACAGCGATGCCGAACACCGACGACGACGCCCCCCAGCCGCCCCGCCGCGCCCTCGGCCGCGGTCCGGGCCGCACGGGCGCGGCAACGGCCCCTGTCGCGGTACCGGCGGCGGATCCGGCAAGCGTGGCGGTACCCGCGGCGGATCCGGCACTCGTCGAGGCACCGGAGTCCGTCGAGGTACCGGAGCCCGTCGGGCCGGCGGCTCCGTCAGACGCGCCCTCCGGCACACCGGCTGACGCCGCCCCCGCCGGGACCCCCGACGTCCCCGATGCCCCCGACGCCCCGGCCGACGGCCGCTTCACCGTGCGGCTGGCGAACTTCGAGGGGCCGTTCGATCTGCTGCTGCAGCTGATCTCGAAGCACCGGATGGACGTGACCGAGGTCGCGCTGTCCACGGTCACCAACGAGTTCATGGCGCACATCCGGGCCATGGGAGCCGACTGGGACCTCGACCAGGCCACCGAGTTCCTCGTCGTCGCGGCGACGCTGCTCGACCTGAAGGCGGCCCGGCTGCTGCCGACCGCCGAGGTCGAGGACGAGGCGGACCTGGCGCTGCTGGAAGCACGCGACCTGCTCTTCGCCCGGCTGCTGCAGTACCGCGCGTACAAGCGGATCGCGGCGATCTTCGCCGAGCGGCTGGAGGCGGAGGCGCTGCACCACCCGCGCACGGTCGGTCTCGAACCGCAGCACGCGGACCTGCTGCCGGAGGTCGTCTTCAGCGTCGGCCCTGAGCGGTTCGCGAAGCTGGCCGTGAAGGCGATGCAGCCCAAGCCCGTGCCGCAGATCTACACCGACCACATCCACGCGCCGCTGGTCAGTGTCAGGGAGCAGGGCGAGCTGGTGGTGGCCCGGCTGATCGAGCTGGGGGAGACCAGTTTCGCCGACCTCGCGGCGGACGCACCGGACACCCTGACCGTCGTCGCGCGTTTCCTGGCCCTCCTGGAGCTGTACCGGGAGAAAGTGGTCGCGCTGGACCAGGAGGAGGCGCTCGGCGCGCTGCTGGTGCGCTGGACGGGCGGCGATCAGGAGACCGCGCGGCGGCTCGTCACCGATGAATTCGACCCGGAGGGCAAAGAAAAATGACGGAAGACGCAGCGGCGCCGGCCGGCCCGCTCTCCGCCGAGGTGGCCGCCCTCGAGCTCAGGCCCGCACTGGAGGCCGTCCTGATGGTTGTGGACGAGCCGGCCACCGTGGAGCAGCTGGCGACGGTGCTCCAGCGCCCGAAGCGCGCGGTCGCCGCCGCCCTGCGCGCGCTGTCCGAGGAGTACACCGCCCAGGGCAGGGGCTTCGACCTGCGGCTGGTCGCCGGCGGCTGGCGGTTCTACACCCGGCCGGCCTTCGCGCCTGCTGTGGAGAAGTTCGTTCTCGACGGCCAGCAGGCGCGTCTCACCCAGGCCGCGCTGGAGACGCTGGCGGTCGTCGCGTACCGCCAGCCGGTCAGTCGATCACGCGTTTCGGCGGTCCGCGGAGTCAACTGTGACGGTGTGATGCGCACCCTCCTGCAGCGCGGTCTGGTGGAGGAGGGTGGGACGGAACCCGAAACAGGTGCGATCCTGTACAGGACGACGAACTACTTTCTGGAGCGGATGGGCCTGCGAGGCCTGGACGAGCTACCCGAGCTCGCCCCCTTCCTGCCGGAGGCGGACGCCGTCGAGGCGGACTCCTTGGAAGGGGTTCCGTCGTTCGACCCGGATGCACCGGACGATGCAGATACGACGACTCACTCGACGACGGAACTTTGATGCGAAGCAGCGACAGGAACAGCGGCGGCAACCGGAACCCCCGGGGTGGCAACCCCCGCGGCGCGGGCGGGGGCACCGGTAGCGGCGGCTCCCGTGGCGGTAGCGCCGGCAGCGGTGGCGGCTCCCGCGGTGGCAGCGGCGCCGGTGGCGCGGGCTCCCGCGGTGGCAGCGGCGCCGGCGGCCCGGGCTCCCGCGGTGGCGGCTACCCCCGTGGCGGTGGCAGCACGCCCCGCACCTCGGGCAGCGGCCAGCAGCGTGACGAGGAGCGGCGCGCGCAGAACCCCCGTCCCGAGGAGCGCCGCTACGACGTCGGGAACACCGGCCAGTCGGGCGCGAACCGGCCCGGCGGCGTGCCCCCCGAGAAGCCGCGCTACCGCGCGACCGGCAACCTCGGCCGCAAGCCGATCCCCGCGAAGTCGCGCGAGCTCGAAGCGAAGATCGAGGAGCGCAACCGCTCCCGGTACGAGAACCGCCCGGAGATCAAGACTCCGAAGACCTTCGGCAACGACCAGGAGGGCGAGCGGCTGCAGAAGATCCTCGCCCGTGCCGGGATGGGATCGCGCCGCGCGTGCGAGGACTTGATCCACCAGCACCGCGTCGAGGTCAACGGCAAGATCGTCGTCGAGCAGGGCATGCGCGTCGACCCGGAGAAGGACGAGATCAAGGTGGACGGCCTGACGGTCGCCACCCAGTCGTACCTGTTCTTCGCGCTGAACAAGCCGGCCGGCGTCGTCTCCACCATGGAGGACCCCGACGGCCGCCAGTGCCTCGGCGACTACGTCACCAACCGTGAGACCCGGCTCTTCCACGTCGGCCGCCTCGACACCGAGACGGAGGGCCTGATCCTCCTCACCAACCACGGGGAGCTGGCCCACCGCCTCACCCACCCGCGGTACGGCGTCAAGAAGACCTACCTGGCCGCGATCCAGGGCCCGCTGCCGCGTGACCTCGGCAAGCAGCTCAAGGACGGCATCGAGCTGGAGGACGGTCTGGCGCGCGCCGACCACTTCCGCGTCGTGGAGAACCTCGGCAAGAACTACCTGGTCGAGGTGACCCTGCACGAGGGCCGCAAGCACATCGTGCGGCGGATGCTCTCCGAGGCCGGCTTCCCGGTCGAGCGGCTGGTGCGCACCAGCTTCGGACCGATCCCGCTCGGCGACCAGAAGTCCGGCTGGCTGCGCCGCCTCACCAACACCGAGGTCGGCATGCTGATGGGCGAGGTCGACCTCTAGGTCGTCCCGCCACGCTCCACCACCACGCGTTCCGGCCGGTCGGAACGGTCCTCCGGGCCGTTCCGACCGGCCGTTTCCGTGCGGACCCGACACCGAAACCACTGGCCCGGCGGCCCGCGGTCCGGCGAGGATGGTGACCATGACCATCCACGCCGACCCGCTCAGCGCCGCGGGAGTGCCCGATCTGCGCCCGGTCCTCGCCGAGGTGACCGACCGGGGCCAACCCCTGCTCCTCGCCACCGTCTCCGGCGCGCACCTGTACGGATTCCCGTCCCGTGACTCGGACGTCGATCTGCGCGGCGTCCACCTGCTGCCACTGGCCGACCTCGTCGGCCTGCGGGAGGGCGAGGAGACCCAGACCCGGATGTGGGACCGGGAGGGCCTGGAGCTGGACCTGGTCACCCATGACCTGCGGAAGTTCTGCCGGCTGATGCTGCGCCGCAACGGCTACGTGCTGGAGCAGTTGCTCTCCCCGCTGGTCGTGCACACCAGCGAGGTGCACGGCGAGCTCGCCGCCCTGGCGCCCGGAGTGATCACCCGCCATCACGCCCACCACTACCGCGGCTTCGCAGCGACGCAGTGGCGGCTGTACGAGAAGAACGGCGAGCTCAAACCGCTGCTCTACACCTTCCGTGCGCTGCTCACCGGTATCCACCTGATGCGCGGCGGCGGCGTCGAGGCTCATCTGCCGACGCTGCTCGGCCAGGTCACCGCCCCCGCCTACCTCGTCGAGCTCATCGAGGCCAAGGCGGTGGCCGAACACGGGCCGGCGACCGGCATGGGCATCGCGCACGTCGCCCGGGACGTCGAGACGCTGCACGCGGTGCTGGACGAGGCGCAGGCCGCCTCCCGGCTGCCGGACGAGACCACCGCGTACGACGCCCTGCACGACCTCGTGGTCCGGACGCGGGTGGCGGCATGAGCGGGGACGCGCGGCAGCCGGCGACCGGGGCGCTGATCGGGTTGGCCATCGGGGACGCGCTCGGGTTCCCGACCGAGTTCAACGATGTGCCCTCGATCCTCAAGAAGATGGGCCCGTGGCGGGAGATGGGGCTGCTGTGGCCCGCGATCGTCACCGACGACACGCAGATGACGCTCGCGCTCGGGCGCGGTCTGCGCACCGCGATGGAGCGCGGACCGCTGGCACCGCTGCGGATGGCGCGCCCGGTGCGCGAGGAGTACGTCGAGTGGTGGCGGTCGCCGGAGAACAACCGGGCGCCGGGCCGGACCTGCCTGGTGGCCTGCGAGCGGCTCAGCCATGAGGGGCGCGCCTGGCAGGACGCCAGCCAGACCGGCTCCAAGGGGTGCGGCGCCAACATGCGGGTGGCGCCGATCGGACTGGTGCCCGGGCTCGACGAGGAGACCCGCGCGGGCGCCGCGCAGCTGCAGTCGGCGCTGACCCACGGGCATCCCACTGCGCTCGCGGCGAGCGACCTCACCGCGCACGCGGTGCTGCTACTCGCCCAGGGCGCCCGGCCGGACGAACTGGTCGGCCTGCTGCGCGGGTACGCGACCGCCAACCGGTCCGTCTACCACCACCGGTGGCTGGACGACCTGTGGACGTACGCGCAGGACCCGCTGCCGACGAGCTTCATCGAACGCGGCTGGGACGACTGCCTGGCGGCGCTGGACCGGCTGGAGGCGGCGCTGCGCGACCCGGACCCGGAGGCGGACCCCTGTCTGGCCACCGGCGAGGGGTGGATCGCCGAGGAGGCGCTCGCCACCGGGCTGCTGTGCTTCCTGCTCTTCCCCGACGAGCCGGTGACCGCCCTGCGGCGGGCGGCCTGCACCTCGGGGGACTCGGACTCGATCGCCTGCCTTGCCGGCGCCTTCGCCGGCGCCCACCTCGGCGCGGCCGCCTGGCCCGCCGAGTGGGCCGGACGGATCGAGTACCGGGAGGAGCTACTGGAGCTCGGCGCCCTGTGGGACGGGATCTGAGGCGGGAGCCGGGATCGGGTCCGGGGCGGCGGCCGAGGCGCGCCGCACCCGGACCAGGAAGTCCTCGACGCGGGCCCGGTCGGGCTCGGCCGGCAGCGGCGAGCGGCCGGCCGCCGCGTCCGACGCCTCGTGCAGCTCCGTCATCCAGGCCCGCGCCTCGTCCCAGGAGACCTCGCCGCGCTTGACGGCCAGCAGCCGTTCCCGGTGTTCGCCGACGTCGATCCGCAGCTCGCCGCTGCGCAGCACGTCACGGCAGCTGATCAGCAGCCGCAGCAGATGCATGGCGTGCTTCCAGCGCGGCGCCCCGTGGTTGCTGATGTCGCGCTCGATCTTGTGCAGTTGCTGGGCCGCGTACCCACGGAAGGTGGCGTCGACCCGCCGCGACAGGAAGGCGCCGCGCAGGTCGAGCAGCTCGCGGCCGGTGTCGTCCAGCCGCTCCACGAGCGGGGAGTGCAGGCATTCGAGGAGGTTGGGGTTGGCGCGCAGCGCCAGCTCGCAGAAGCGCTCCAACTCCCAGGAGAACTGCTCCTCCGCAGGGCCCTCCACATGCGTCGGGGGCTTGGTGAACCCCCAGAAGAGCGGGGTGGGCGCCACGTACACGCCCCGGCGGTCGGTGTCGCTGCCGTCGGTGGCCAGGCCGAAGGCGCGCGAGCCCATGACACAGGAGTAGACGGTGTGGTGGCGTACGAGATCGTGTCCGGGCATACCGCGATTATGACCAGGGGGTGAGCCGCAACGGGTGGCCCCCCGCGTCCCGTTCGACCTCCAGCATCCCGGTCACCGCCGCGCGGTTGATCCGGCCGTACACGTGGGGGAAGAGGGTGCCCGCGGCGACGCCGGGCGGCGGGGCCGGGTCGGCGGCCTCCCAGCGCACCGGGTGGTCCAGCGCCGACTCGTCGATGAGCAGCGCCATCAGCGGCCCCGCCGTGTTCCGGTAGAAGGCCTCCGCGACGGCCAGGGTGACGGCCTCGTCGGGCGAGCAGTGCACGAAGCCGTCCTCGGCGAGGGAGGCGGGCGCGTACGGGCGGTCGGGTTCGTGGAGCCAGGCGTCCAGCGGAACCAGGTGAAGGATCATGTGCAGTGTTGTACCGGACGCCGGCGTCGTCCAAGTGGCGCAGCTGTCCGCTCTGCGGGAGATTGGCCCTGTTCGTCGCCGGGACAGACACGGGAAGCGGCCCCGACCGGTCCTCCCGTCTCGCAGGGCGGTCGCCGTGACCGTGCGCCTGATCACGTGGTTAGGCTTGCCGGGTTCGGATGCGAGGGCACGAGGGAGCAGTGACGTGGCGGTACGAGCGGTCCGCGGAGCCGTCCAGCTGGAGCGGGACGAGGCGGAGCACATGCACGGACAGGTGTCCGAGCTGCTCACCGCCATCCTGGAGCGCAACCGGCTCGCGGTGGACGACCTGATCAGCGTGATCTTCACCGCCACCCCGGATCTGCACAGCGACTTCCCGGCGGTGGCCGCGCGCCGCCTCGGCATCGTCGACGTGCCGCTGGTCTGCGCGCAGGAACTGGACATCGAGGGCGCCATGCCGCGCGTCGTCCGCATCCTCGCGCACGTCGAGAGCGAGCTGCCCAGGAGCGAGATCGGGCATGTCTACCTCGGCGCCGCGGCCGCACTCCGCAAGGACATCGCCCAGTGAGGACCGCCCTGGTCATCGGGACCGGCCTGATGGGCACCTCCGCCGCGCTCGCCCTGGTCTCGCGCGGTGTCGAGGTGTACCTGGAGGACCACGACCCGTCCGTCGCGCGCACCGCGGCCGCGCTCGGGGCGGGCAGCGCGCTGCCCCCCGAGGGACTGGTCGACCTCGTTGTCGTCGCCGTACCGCCCGCGCACGTGGCGGCCACCCTCGCCGACGCGCAGCGCCGCGGCCTGGCCCGCGGCTACCTGGACGTGGCCAGCGTCAAGGCCGGCCCGCGCCGCGACCTGCAGGCGCTCGGCTTCGACCTGTCCCGCTACATCGGTACGCACCCGATGGCGGGCCGCGAGCGCTCCGGCCCGCTGGCTGGCACCGCCGACCTCTTCGAGGGCCGCCCGTGGGTGCTGACCCCCACCTGGGAGACCGAGACCGAGGTGCTCAACCTCGCCCTGGAACTGGTCGCCCTGTGCCGCGCCGTGCCGGTGGTGATGGACGCCGACGAGCACGACCGGGCCGTCGCGCTCGTCTCGCACACCCCGCAGCTGGTCTCCAGCATGGTCGCGGCCCGCCTCCAGCACGCCGAGGACACCGCGGTGCGGCTGTGCGGGCAAGGCATCCGCGACGTCACCCGTATCGCCGGTTCCGAGCCGGGCATGTGGATGGACATCCTGGCCGCCAACCCCGGCCCGGTGGCCGATGTGCTCGCCGCGGTCGCCACCGACCTGACCGGCGCCGTCGAGGCGCTGCGCGGGCTGCAGTCCGCGGACGAGGACAAGCGCCGCACCGGAGCCGCCGGGATCGAGGACATCCTGCTGCGCGGCAACGCCGGCCGGGACCGGGTCCCGGGCAAGCACGGGACGGCTCCCAAGGCGTACGAGGTCGTCGCGGTCCTCATCGGCGACCAGCCGGGCGAACTGGCCCGGATCTTCGCCGACGCGGGCGCGGCCGGCGTGAACATCGAGGACGTCCGCATCGAGCACTCGACGGGCCAGCAGGCCGGCCGGGTGCAGCTCATGGTGGAGCCGGCGGCGGCGCCGGGCCTGACCACCGCACTGCGCGAACGGGGCTGGTCCATCCGGTCGTGAGGTCCCGCGACGGACCCCGTGCGACAGGGCCCGAGGCGGTCCGACGGGCCCCGCGGCCGGTTCCGCGGCCGGCCGGGACGGCTTCCGGCCGCCGGGGAGAACGGCTGTGGTACGTGTGCTGGTGCCCGGCCGGTAACCTTATGGGATGGCCTCCGGCGACAGCCGGGCCGTCCTCACCCCGTAACCGTGCCCAAGGAAGGCCCTCGCGCTGTGGAATCTCCGGTGATCGTCGCCATCGACGGCCCCTCGGGCACGGGTAAGTCCAGCACGTCCAAGGCCGTCGCGGCCAAGCTCGGCCTCAGCTACCTCGACACCGGCGCGCAGTACCGGGCGATCACCTGGTGGATGCTGAGCAACGGCGTGGACGTGAGCGACACCGAGGCCGTGGCCAACGCCTCCGCCAAGCCCGTCATCGTCTCCGGTACCGAACCCGTCGGCCCGACCATCACCGTGGACGGCGAGGACGCCTCCGGGCCGATCCGCACCCAGGAGGTCACCGCCGCGGTCAGCGCCGTCAGCGCGGTGCCCGAGGTGCGCACCCGGCTGGTCGGGCTGCAGCGCGCGGCCGCTGCCTCCGCGCCGGAAGGCATCGTCGTGGAGGGCCGGGACATCGGCACCACGGTGCTGCCGGACGCCACCCTCAAGATCTTCCTGACCGCCTCCGCCGAGGCCCGCGCGTCCCGGCGCAGCGGTGAGCTCAAGGGCGCGCAGAGCGTGCAGGCCACCCAGGACGCCCTGGTCAAGCGGGACGCAGCCGACTCCGGCCGCAAGACCTCGCCGCTGGCCAAGGCCGACGACGCCATAGAGGTCGACACCACCGATCTCTCCCTCGACCAGGTCATCGAGTGCATCGTCACCCTGATCGAGGAGAAGCGAGCGGCTCGGTGACGTCCCAGCACCTGACGGCGCCCGGCCCGCGCGGAGCGGCGGTCGGCCGCCGCATCGGCATTGGCCTGATGAACGGCCTGTGGCGGCCCCGCGTTCTCGGCGCCTGGCGGGTGCCGGCCCACGGGCCGGTCATTCTGGCGGGCAACCACTCGCACAACGTGGACGGGCCGATGATCATCGGCACCTCCCCGCGGCCCGTGCACTTCCTGGTCAAGAAGGAAGCGTTCATCGGCCCGCTGGACCCGTTCCTGCGCGGTATCGGCCAGCTCGCCGTCGACCGTGCCAGCGCCGACCGCACCGCCATCACCGCCGCACTCGGCGTGCTGGAGCGCGGCGGAGTGCTCGGGATCTTCCCGGAGGGCACCCGCGGGGACGGCGACTTCGCGGAGCTGCGCTCCGGGCTCGCGTACTTCGCGGTGCGCTCCGGCGCGCCCGTCGTACCCGTCGCGGTCCTGGGCAGCGCCCGCCAGGGACAGGTCATATCCGGGCTGCCACCCCTGCGCAGCCGTATCGACATCGTTTTCGGCGACCCGTTCCAGGCGGGCGACGGCAGCGGCCGACGGACCCGTACGGCGATGGACACCGCCACGTCGCGCATCCAGGAGCACCTCACCGCGCACCTGGCCCACGCCAAGCAAGCCACCGGCCGCTGAACCACATCAGGTACCGCAGCCACCACTGTTGATCGACGGAGAAGCTTTCATGGACAACCAGAACGAACACGGCGACGCCGGCGCGCTCGGCGAAGACGAGTACGCGGAGTTCATGGAACTCGCGGCGGAGGAGGGCTTCGACCTCGAAGAGGTCGCAGGCGACCTGGCGGCGGCGGGCCACGGCCCGCTCCCGGTCCTCGCCGTCGTCGGCCGCCCGAACGTCGGCAAGTCGACGCTGGTCAACCGCATCATCGGCCGCCGAGAGGCGGTCGTCGAGGACAAGCCGGGCGTCACCCGCGACCGGGTCAACTACGAGGCGAACTGGAACGGCCGCCGTTTCCGGATCGTCGACACCGGCGGCTGGGAGCAGGACGTCCTCGGCATCGACGCCTCCGTCGCCGCCCAGGCCGAATTCGCCATCCAGGCGTCCGACGCGGTCGTCTTCGTCGTGGACTCCACGGTCGGTGCGACCGACACCGACGAGGCCGTCGTCCGGCTGCTGCGCAAGTCGGGCAAGCCCGTGGTGCTGGCCGCCAACAAGGTCGACGGCCAGTCCGGCGAGGCGGACGCCGCCGCGCTGTGGAACCTGGGCCTGGGCGAGCCGCACGCCGTCTCGTCGCTGCACGGCCGCGGCACCGGCGACCTGCTCGACGCGATCATGGCCGTCCTTCCCGACGCCCCCGCGATGACCTTCGGCGAGGGCATCGGCGGCCCGCGCCGTATCGCGCTGATCGGCCGTCCGAACGTCGGCAAGTCGAGCCTGCTCAACCGGGTCGCCGGCGAGAACCGCGTCGTCGTCGACAAGGTCGCCGGCACCACCCGTGACCCGGTCGACGAGCTGATCGAGCTCGGCGGCATCACCTGGAAGTTCATCGACACCGCCGGTATCCGCCGCCGCGTGCACCTGCAGGAAGGCGCGGACTACTACGCGTCGCTGCGTACCGCCGCCGCGCTGACCAAGGCGGAGGTCGCGGTGGTCCTGATCGACACGACCGAGTCGATCAGCGTCCAGGACACCCGCATCATCACCATGGCCGTCGAGGCCGGGCGCGCCGTCGTCATCGCCTACAACAAGTGGGACCAGATCGACGAGGAGCGCCGCTATTACCTGGAGCGCGAGATCGAGCAGGATCTCGTCCAGGTCCAGTGGGCGCCGCGGGTGAACGTCTCGGCGCTCACCGGCCGTCACATGGAGAAGCTCGTCCCGGCGATCGAGGCCGCCATCGCGGGTTGGGAGACGCGCATCCCCACCGGCCGCCTCAACGCCTTCCTCGGCGAGCTGGTCGCCGGCCACCCGCACCCGATCCGCGGCGGCAAGCAGCCCCGCATCCTGTTCGGGACGCAGGCCGGCACCCGGCCGCCGCGCTTCGTGCTCTTCGCCTCGGGCTTCCTGGAGGCGGGCTACCGGCGCTTCGTCGAGCGCCGGCTGCGCGAGGAGTTCGGCTTCGTCGGCACTCCGATCCAGGTCTCGGTGCGGGTCCGCGAGAAGCGCGGCCGCAACAAGTAGTCCGGGTCGGTGGGAAGCGGGCCCCTGCGGCCCGCTTCCCACGACCTGTCAGAGCCCGTACATGCGGTTGTCGGTGCGGCCCGGCGGCAGCGCCGCGGCCGGACGGTTGCCGCGGTGCCGGCCGGGCGCGACGTCGTACGGCTGCTCGTGCCACGAGAACGCGTTGAACTGCATGGCCTCCTCACCGGAGCGGTCGCCCGGCAGGGCCCGGAACAGCCTGCGGTACTCCGAGTAGAGAGCGTCGTAGATCGGCGTGCCCGTGCCGACCCCGGAGGGCTCCTGCGCGCTGCGCATCGACGGAATCTGGCTCTGGTAGGGGGCTCGGGAGAAGGCGTCAAAGGTGTGCACGAATGTGCCAACGACTGCTTACCGTCCAAGATGCGGGCAGTGCGGGGTAAATGCGGATCTTTGGTCGCACGAGAAGGGGCGCGTACGGTTTTCCGTACGCGCCCCTTCCGTCGGTGGCGCCTCAGTTCGAACGCTCCGCCGCCCGCTCAGGTGCCCGAGAGCGGCATCGTCGCACCGACCAGCAGGCCGCGCCCGGACGCGCGTTCCAGCGCGTCCCGCATCAGGTCCTCGCGCGGCTGCCGGCCGATGGAGTCGGCCGGGGCCGCGTAGACGTACACCTCGTTGGTGCGGTTCACCGCACTGCGCCAGCCGTCGCTCACCTGCAGCGGCTGGTGGGCCTGCCACCAGGAGACAGCAGGGCCGCCGTTCGTGCCGGGCTGCAGGACCGCGTGCAGCTGGCCCATGGCGAGCAGCACCGACCAGCCGCTCAGGGCCGGCGGCGGCACCGCCAGGTCGAGCTGGGGCATGAAGCCCTGCTCGATCATGAGCGGGAGGAAGTCGTCCCCGTCGGCCGTGGACCCCGGGCGGCTGATGGCGCCGGTCGGCTCGACCACCAGGGCCGGGCGGAGCGTTCCCTCGACCAGGACGAGCCCGCAGGTGATGCCCAGCACCGCCTGGCGCGGCGTGGCCGCGGTCTCCCGCGCGCCGTCCACCAGGGCGGACACGGGGCCGCCGGCCGCGTCGTCCGCGGTGATGCTGCGCACCGCGCCCTGGAGCTGCTCCTCCGAGACCGGCACCACCTGGGAGGGGATGCAGGTGGCGTGGGCGAAGGCGAGCACCGCGGTCTCGTCGCTGACGAACAGGACGGTGCTGGTGCGCTCCTGGCCGGTGTCGCCGGGGGTGCGGCAGGAGGTGCAGTCGTACGTCCCCGGGGCGTTCTCCCCGGCGAGCAGGCGCGTGGCCTCCTCCTCGCCGATCTCGGCGCGTACCTCGGCGCTGACGTCGAGCATGGGCGGCACGGAGGCCTCCTTGACTGTGCGGCTGCGGTTTGCTGCGCAGGGCGTTCCCCGGCGCATAGTGACAACGGACGACCTGTGGTGAGGGTCACGCCCTGTGGCCCATCCGATCCCGCCGCCGGGTGCGCAGGGTGACGGATTACCCGGAAGGGCTCACTCCATGTCGAACCTCCGCACGGAGGGAAGTTCCTGCAGCGGTGAGCTGAGTCACAGCCGGCTCGGGGCCAATACCGATTTAGCCTGACAAGGACGCGTCAACCGGGCGGCGAAAATACGTCCTTACTTCGGGTAACCGTCAAGTGGCCTGCAACGAACCGGATTTGGTTGATTCGGGGCACCTGGGGTGTCTAGGTTCTCGGCTCGTGTGCAAAGTGCACCGCCCGGGTTCGGACGGGCACCGGCGTTCGACGCGCCGGTGGACGTTCTTGAAGGCACGAGGGGGAACCCCGGGTCCGTGGAGAGGAAATCCATGGTCTTGGCCAAGTACCGAATGATCGCTGTGCTCACCGGCGTGGCGGCACTGAGCCCGCTGGCCGTCCTGGCCGCGGGTGGGCAGGCCGCGGCAGCCGACAGCGGAGTGTGGGACCGCATCGCCCAGTGCGAGAGCGGCGGCAACTGGCACATCAACAACGGCAACGGCTACTACGGCGGACTGCAGTTCGCCGCCGGAACCTGGCGGTCGAACGGTGGCACGCAGTACGCCCCGACCGCCGACCGGGCCTCCCGCGAGCAGCAGATCGCGATAGCGACCAAGGTGCAGCGGTCGAGCGGCTGGGGAGCGTGGCCGGTCTGCGCGCGCCGTGCCGGAGCGTACGGCAGCGCGCCGTCCGCGGGCACCCCCAAGGCGACGCCCCCGAAGACGAAGACGGTGCGGCCGAAGGCGCAGCAGCCGCGGGCCGCCGAGCAGCCGAGCCGCGGCCAGGAGCGCGCCGCGATCGCGGTCACGTCCGGGGCGGCGGGAGCTCCGCTGGCCGTCCGACTGCCCGCCTGGTGGCCCAACTGGTGACGTCCTCCGCGGCGTGACGACCCGGCGCGACGTCCGGCGCGACGTCCGGCGTTGATGGTGGCTCGCGGTGGTTGCTCCGACCGGGTGGGGTGCCCGGCGCGCCGGGCGCGGCGCGGGCCGGAAACGGACGGGACGTGCTTAGCGTGACCCGCTATGAACGACCAGTCCTCATTTCATCGCATGAACGTACTTGTCGGGCGCCGGGCGATGGTCCTCGCGGCAGCCGCCGCCACCGTCCTGGCCGCTCTGCTCCCGCTCTCCGCCGCGTCCGCCCGCGCCGACACCCCACCGGCGCACGGCGACACGCCCCCCACCACCGGAGCCGCCGTCCACGCGGGCACCCCGGAGGTCCCCCGCCCAGCGGTGTGGGAGAGCCTCGCGATGTGCGAGAGCAGCGGCGACTGGCACATCAACTCCGGCAACGGCTACTACGGCGGCCTGCAGTTCTGGCAGCCGACCTGGGAGGAGTTCGGCGGCCTGAAGTACGCACCGCGGGCCGACCTGGCCACTCCGGCCCAGCAGATCGCCGTGGCCCAGGAGGTACTGCGGGCCCAGGGCTGGTCCGCCTGGCCGGTCTGCGCCAAGAAACAGGGCCTCACCGGCCGGGTGCACGTCGTCGAGGCGGGCGACACCCTGCAGTCGGTCGCCACGCGGTTCAAGGTGAGCGGCGGCTGGCAGGAGCTGTACCGGGTCAACCAGAAGGCGATCGGCTCCGACCCGGACCAGCTCGACGTGGGCACGACGCTGCTCATTCCGGACGCTCAACGGGCTCGCCTGTGAACACCACAGCCCCGCGCCGCAGTTCGTGGACCACGGTGGTCGCCGGGCGCAGCGCGGCGGGCAGCCGCTGCTCCGCCACGACGACGGTGCTCCCGTCGCCCGCCGTGAGGCCCGCCAGCGCCCCGTAGGCGCGGTCCGCGGCCCCGGGTGACAGCCCGAGGCCCGGCTCGTCCAGCAGGACGAGCCGGGCCCGGGTCAGCAGCGCGCGGGAGAGCGCCAACATCCGCTGCTCGCCGCCGGAGAGCGTCCCCGCCCGGCGGCCGAGCAGCGGGCGCAGCTCGGGGAACACCTCGAACACCGCGAGCGCGCGCTGCCGGCTGCCGTTCCGACCGGCGGCCGGCGATCCGGGGTCCAGCGATCCGGGGCCCGCGCCGGGTCCTGGCCCGTCGTCCGTGAACAGCGCCAGGTTCTCGGCCACGGTCAGCGAGCCGAAGACCGGGCGCCGGTCCGGTACGAATGCCAGCCCGAGCCGCGCCCGCCGGTGCGCAGGCAGCCGCGTCACGTCGGTGCCCCGCCACAGCACCCGGCCCGCGCTCAGCGGCACCGAGCCCGCCAGCGCGCGCAGCGCGGTGGTGCGCCCCGCGCCGTTGGGGCCGAGCAGCACGGTGACGCTGCCGCGCGGGACCGCCAGGTCGACCCCGTGCAACGCCTCCAGCGGGCCGTAGCGCACCCTCGCCCCGTGCAGCGCGATCTCGATGCTCATCGCGAGCCCCACGTCTCCGGCGCGGTCTCCGGCGCCGCCGCCGGCCTCGGCGGGGTGGAGAGCACCGTGCCGGGCGGGCCCGCCGCGGTGATCCGACCGTCGGCCATCACGTACACGATGTCCGCGAGCGCGCCGACGAGTTCGAGGTCGTGCTCCACGAGCAGCAGTGCCATGCCGTCGGCGGCCAGCGCGCGCAGCACGTCGCCCAGCGCCCCGACCTCGGCGCTGTCGAGTCCGGCGGCGGGCTCGTCGAGCAGCAGCACCCGGGGCGCGCCCGCCAGCGCCCGTCCCAGCTCCACCCGGCGCAGCGTGCCGGTCGGCAGGCCCGCGGCGGGCGCGTCGCGTACGGGTCCCAGCGCGAGCAGCCGCAGGATCCGTTCGACCGCCTCCGGGTCGCGTACGGCGCCCTGTTCCGCGCCGATCCTGATGTTCTCGGCGACGCTCAGCCCCGGGAAGACGGCCAGTTGCTGGAAGGTGCGGGCCAGTCCGAGCCGGGCCCGGCGGTGCGGCGGCAGCCGGGTGATGTCCCGGCCGTCCAGCAGCACCCGGCCGCGCTGCGGGCGGGCCGTTCCGCACAGGCAGTCGAACAGCGTGCTCTTGCCGGCCCCGTTCGGCCCGGTCAGCGCCGTCACCCGGCCGGGCGGCACGATCAGGTCGACTCCGTCGACGGCCGCGATGCCGTCGTAGCTCAGCGATATCCGCCGCGCGGTCAGCCGTGCTCCGCCGGCTGCCGCGGCCCCGCGGGCCTTTCCGCGGCGGGTCGGGAGCCGTCCGCGGCCGCGCGGCGGCGGGACAGCCGCGACGGGAGGGTGGTGTCCGAGCCGCAGGAGGGCGGGGAGGCCGCCGGGGGTGCGGCCGAGCACGACGGCGAGGACTCCGACGGCCGCGGCGGCGACGCCTTCCTTCGTGCCGGCGTCGAGGCCGACGAGGAGGGCCGCAGCGGCCATCGCGCCCAGCGGGCTGTCCGCGCCCAGGACGAGCACGGCGGCGAACCACAGCAGCCCGCGCAGGGGGTCGAAGGCCGCGACGTCGAAGGCCCGGACGCCCATTCCGAGCAGCCCGCCGCCCAGTGCCGCGAACCCCGCACCCGCCACGAACGTGCACAGCTTCAGAACGGGCACCGGCACCCCCGCCGCCGCGGCGCCCGCCTCGTGATCGCGTATCGACGCCAGGGCGCGGCCCGTCCTGCCACGGCGCAGCAGGTGCACGGCGGCCAGCGCGGCGGCCAGCAGGACGAGTTCGAGGACGTAGTAGGCCCGGTCGGCGGTGAACCCGGCCGGGCGCCGCAGCTCGAGCCCCGAAGTGGCGTACGGCTGCGCGAAGACGAAGCGGCTCACCGCGACCCCCACCGCGAACGTCGCCAGCGCGAGCGCCAGGCCGCGGCGCCGGACGGCGGGCGCACCGGTCAGCAGCCCGAGGGGAGCGACGAGGAGCACCGCGAGGGCGAGCGCGGGCAGTTCGGGGAGCGCGGGCACCGCGGGAAAACGGCCGGCCGCGAGCAGCGCGGTGAACAGGGCGCCGAGCCCGGCGTAGGCGGCCTGCCCGAGGGAGATCTGGCCGCCGAGACCGGTGACCACGACCAGCGAGAGCAGGATCAGACCCATGGCGGGGACCTGGACGGAGGTGGTCAGATCGGTGCCCGCCAGGCCGAGCGGCAGCAGGAAGAGGATCCCGCAGACCGCCCACGCCCAGGGCGGGGTCCGGAACCGGGCGGTGACCGGTGGCGGGGGAGCGGCGCCCGGCGACGCCTCACCGATCGCGGGCATCAGCAGGGCCGCCATCAGCAGCGCGACCACGAAGAGGTTGGCGCCCACCGCCTGCAGCAGCGGCTCCTGCCAGCTGCCCCGCGGATGCAGCCGGGTGAGCTGGCTCTGCCCGACGCCCACCGCCAGTGCGACACCGACCGCCACCGGCAGGCTGCGCATCCCGGCGGCGACGGCGACCGCCATCGTCTCCATGACCAGCAGCGACAGCCCGTACGGATCGAGCCGCAGATACGGCGCGAGCAGCACCCCGCCCAGACCGGCGGTGAAGGCACCGAACGCCCAGCCGGCCGCCGCGACCCGGTCCGCGTCGATCCCGCCCAGCACGGCGAGCCGCCGGTCGTCGACGACCGCCCGCAGCCGGGTACCGAACCGCGTCCAGCGGGTGACGGCGCCGACCGCGCCCGCCAGCGCGGCCACCGCGGCGAGCTGCGCCCAGGGATCGTCCGGCACGATGACGGGCGCGTCGCCGCGTGCGTCGCCTCCCCACGCCAGGTACGCGGCCCCGACCAGCAGGACGAACACCCCCAGCGTGGCGACGAGCGTCTCGGCCGGGCCCGCCTCGCGGGCCGCCAGCGGCCGGAACACGGCGCGGTCCAGCGCCAGTCCGATGCCCGGCGCGACCACCAGCAGGCTGAAGGCGGCAGCGGGCGCGAGCGGCCAGCCGTGGACCACCACCAGCTCCCGCAGGACGTACGCGGTCACCATCGCGATGGCGCCGTGCGCGAGGTTGAACACCCCTGTCGCGCGATAGGTGACCACCAGACCGATACCGGTGAGCGCGGCGGCGCTCCCGACCGAGAGCCCGGCGAGGGTGAGGTCGTAGGTCAGCGACGCCACGTCAGCGGCCCGGCTCGCACACCGGGCACGGCGTCAGGGCCCTGGACCTGATGTCACCGGGCGCGGCCGGCGCCGCCTCCGGCTTGCCCTGCACCAGCGGGCAGTCGGGGCGGTGCAACAGGGTGCCGCCCGGGACCGCGACGGGCGGGCCGGTGGAAGCGGCGACCGGCCCGGCCCCCGCGCCGTCCACCGCCGGCTCCGCCGCCCGGGCCCCGGCGCCGGGCGCAGCCTCTCCGAGCGGCGTCCGCTCCAGCGGGCCGGGCGGCCGGGCGATCAGCAGCGCGCCCGCCACGATGAGGGCGGCGCCGGGGATCGACGAGGAGGCGAGGTACGGAATCTGACGCTCCGCGTACCTCTCGCCCGCGACCCCGTACCAGCCGAGCACGCACAGCACGGCGCCCGCCGCGAGAAGGAGCCAGCCGGCCCGGTGTACGTACGCGCCCCACGGGACGAATGCGGGTGTGGCGTCATCTTGCTTCTCACCGCGTATGGGCATGTTCACCGATTAGCGCCAATATGCCGTTGGGGGCAATACCCCGAACCGTACGGTCCGAGCCGGGGGATGGTGGGGCACATGGTCCGTTCCGCACGCGCGACGCTGGTCGCGATGGCGTTGACCACGGCGATGCTGGTCGCCCTGACCGGTTGTGGGGGCGGCGGGGATGGCGGGGACACGCCGTCGAAATCACCGACCTCCGCGTCCGGCGGCCCGACCGGCGCCCCCTCGGACACGGCTTCGACCATGCCCTCGACCACCGGCGGCTCCCCGCCGGCGGACAGCGGCGCGGCCGAGCAGCAGATCCGGCAGAACTGGGAGAAGTTCTTCGCCCCGGGCACGAGCATCCCCGAGAAGAGCAAGCTGCTGGAGAACGGCGACCAACTCGGGCTGCTGCTCGCCGCGTTCTCGGGCGACCCCCGGGTCGGACAGGTCCGGGCGAAGGTCAGCCAGGTCCATCTCACCTCGGCCACGGCCGCCGAGGTGACGTACACGCTCTCGCTGGAGGGCAATGACGTGCTGCCGAACACCCTGGGCACGTCCGTGCTGCAGGACCAGGTGTGGAAGGTGTCGGTCAAGAGCCTCTGCGCCCTGACCGCCCTCGACTCCGGCGGCACTCCCGCGCCGGGCTGCTGACCGTCCGGTGACAGCCTCGCCCCGTACGCCGACGGCCTCGTCCCGTACGTCGATGCATTCGTCCCGTACACCGACGGTCTCGTCCCGTACGACGATGCCCTCGTCCCGTACGCCGATGGCCTCGTCCCGTACCGCCGTGGTGGCGCTCGCTCTCGCCGCGGCCCTCGTCGCGGCGGGCTGCGGCAGCCGGCTGCCGGAACGCGACTTCGCCGACCCGCCGTCCGCGACGGCCTCCACTCCGGCGACGGTCCGCGTCGGGATCGTCACGAGCGCCACCAGCCCGGTCGGCGGGGGAGCGTTCAGCGGGCCGCGGGACGGCGCGCTCGCCTACCTCGACGCGCTCAACGCCAGGGGCGGCGTCAACGGGCACCGGGTGGAGGCGGTCACCTGCGACGACGGCGGCAGCGGGGTGGGCAACAACGAGTGCGTACGCCGACTTGTCGACCAGGACAAGGTGTTCGCCCTGGTGGCGACCAGCGCCCTCGACTACGCCGGAGCCTCGTACGTGAGCGGCAAGGGTGTTCCCGACATCGGCGGCATCCCCATCGGCACGGCGTACGACACCTATCCGCACCTGTACGGCATCTACGGCAGCGACGCCCCGCGCGAGGGCACCCCCGGCTGGGGCGGCACGCTGTACGCGGGCACCGAGGTCTACCGCTGGTTCAAGGACCGGCAGCAGGCCCGCACCGCCGCCGTCGTCTACTACAACCAGTCCGCCTCGGCGCGGTACGCGCAGCAGCTTCTGCAGGGGCTGCGCGCCGAGGGATACAAGACGATCAGTGAACAAGTCGACTTCGCCCTGCCCAACTTCCGCGCCGTCGCCGCCGATCTGCGCGCCCGCGGTGTCGACATCCTCTTCGACGCCATGGACACCCACGGCAACGGCCAGCTGTGCCGGGCCATGCAGGCGGCCGGTGTCACGGTCTCCGCCAAGGTCACCAACGTCCAGAACTGGGCGTCGACCGTGCCTGCCGACTACCAGGACGCGGCCGGCTGCCGGAACGCGCTGTGGGCCACCTCGGCCAGCCGCAACTACGACGAGACGGGACAGCCGGCCGTCGCCGCCTTCCGCGACGGCATGACCGCCTGGCAGCGCGCGCACGGCAAGGACGCCGGGCAGTTCTCCCAGTGGCAGCTGGAGGGCTGGGCCGCCGCGATGTGGCTCACCGACGCCCTCACCGGCTGCACCGCGGGCGGGGCGGCCGCGGACCGCGGCTGCGTCGAGCGGTTCATGGACCGCGCGCAGCCCTACGACGCCCGGGGACTGCTGGCTCCCGTCACCTTCGCCGCGCTGCCGGATCCGCCCGCCACCCGCCGCACCTGCCTGTCCGTCGCCCGCTGGTCGGACGGCGCGCCGGGCGGCCACGGCGGCTGGGTCACCCAGGGCGGGGACATGGACAGCGACTGCCTCACCGTGCCCCAGCTGCCCTACCGCCCCTAGTGCCTGTCCGGCGGTGTCCAGCCGCAGCCACCCCTTGGGCGTGACCGTCACCCCTTGGGCGTGACCGTCACCCCTTGGGCGCGGCCGGGGAAATGGGCCAGATCTTGCTATCGTCCGTCTGTCGTCCGCGGACGACGAAGGGCGGGGGATCCGCCGGGCAACGGGGAGACACACAAACGCATGCGCATCTCATTCCTGATCCACAACGCGTACGGAATCGGCGGCACCATCCGGACCACGTGCAACCTCGCCGGCAAGCTGGCCGAGCGGCACGATGTGGAGATCGTCTCCGTCTTCCGGCACCTGGACGAGCCGCTGTTCGCCTACGACCCCCGCGTCCGGCTGCGGCACCTGGTCGATCTGCGCAAGGACAGCCAGGACTCCGACCTCGACGATCCCCGGCGCCGCACCCCCGCCACGGTCTTCCCGTCGTCCGACCGCCGTCACGACCACTACAGCGCCCTCACCGACGAACGGATCGCCCGCCACCTGGCGCGGTTGGACGCGGACGTCGTCGTCGGCACCCGCCCGGGGCTCAACGTGCACATCGCCCGGCAGGCCCCGCGCACCATGGTGCGCGTCGCCCAGGAGCACCTCACCCTGGACACCCACTCCACCAAGCTCGTCCTCCTGCTGCGGCGGCTGTACCCGCGGCTGGACGCGGTGGTCACCACGACCGCGGCCGATGCCGCCGCCTACCGCCGCCGGATTCCGGGGGTCCGGGTCACCCCGGTGCCCAACAGCGTGCCCGCCTCCGGCACCGATCCCTCGCCGTGCACCGAACCGGTCGTGGTTGCCGCCGGCCGGCTGGCCCCCGCGAAGTGCTACGACGACCTGATCCGGGCCTTCGCCAAGGTCTCCGCGGAACGGCCGGACTGGACCCTGCGGCTGTACGGCGCGGGCGCAGAGCGGAAGAAGCTGGCCGACCTCGTCGTCGAGCTCCGGGCGCAGGACGCCGTCCAGCTGATGGGACCCGCCTCGCCGCTGGAGCCGGAGCTGGCCAAGGCGTCGATCCTGGCCGTCTCCTCCAGCATGGAGTCCTTCGGCATGACGATCGTCGAGGGCATGCGGGCCGGCCTGCCCGTCGTCAGTACCGACTGCCCGCTCGGCCCGCGGGAGATCATCTCCGACGGTGTGGACGGCCTGCTGGTACCGCCGCGCGACATCGACGCGATGGCGGCCGCCCTGTTGCGGCTGATCAACGACGACGAACTGCGCGCCACGATGGGCCGCGCGGCATCGGCCAAGGGCGAGCAGTACGACCCGGACCGCATCGCCCGGCTGCACGAGACCCTCTTCCAGCGGCTGCTCGACACGCGGGCCCGGCGCGGCGGTCGCGGGCGCGCCGCCGTGGTGTCGGCCGGCGGACAACTGCTGGGCGCCGCGTACACCGTCGGCGACGTGGCGCTGGCAGCGGGACGCAAGGCCCGGCGGACGCTGCGGAAGTGACGCAGGGTGGCCTGACTGCGGGTCGGTGAGGGCGGGTCGGTGACTGCGGGTCGGTGACGGCGGGTCAGCCGGGCCGGCCGGTCAGCCGGGCCGGCCGGGTCAGTGAGGCTTGTCCAGTGGCGCTTTGTCGGCGTCCAGCACCGATGGCGCCATGCCCACCACTTCCGGGTGGTGCAGATCGAAGGCGGGGGATTCGGAGCGAATCCTCGGCAGCGTCGCGAAATTGTGCCGGGGCGGCGGGCAGGAGGTGGCCCACTCCAGGGAGCGGCTGTATCCCCAGGGATCGTCGACCGTCACCTTCTCGCCGTACTTCGCCGTTTTCCAGACGTTGTAGAGGAACGGCAGCGTCGACATTCCCAGCAGGAACGCGCCGATCGACGAGATCGTGTTGAGCGTGGTGAATCCGTCGGCGGCCAGGTAGTCCGCGTAGCGGCGCGGCATTCCCTCGACGCCCAGCCAGTGCTGCACCAGGAACGTGATGTGGAATCCGAAGAACAGCGTCCAGAAATGGATCTTCCCCAGCCGCTCGTCCAGCATCTTCCCGGTGAACTTCGGCCACCAGAAGTAGAAACCGGCGAACATCGCGAACACCACGGTCCCGAAGACGACGTAGTGGAAATGCGCAACGACGAAATAGGTGTCGCTGACGTGGAAGTCCAGCGGCGGGGAGGCAAGAATGACGCCGGTCAGCCCGCCGAAGAGGAAGCTCACCAGAAAGCCGATCGACCACAGCATCGGCGTCTCGAACGACAGTGAACCGTTGATCATCGTGCCGATCCAGTTGAAGAACTTCACTCCGGTCGGCACCGCGATCAGGAACGACATGAACGAGAAGAACGGCAGCAGCACGGAGCCGGTCACGAACATGTGGTGGGCCCACACCACCATGGAGAGCCCGGTAATGGCCATGGTCGCGCCGACCAGCGTCAGATAGCCGAAGATCGGCTTGCGCGAGAACACCGGGAGGATCTCCGAGATGATCCCGAAGAACGGCAGCGCGATGATGTAGACCTCCGGATGGCCGAAGAACCAGAACAGGTGCTGCCACAGCAGCGCCCCGCCGTTCTGCGGCGCGAACACCATCGAGCCGAAGCGCCGATCGGACTCCAGCACCAGCAGCGCCGCGGCCAGCACCGGGAACGCCATCAGGACCATGATCGAAGTGAACAGGACGTTCCAGGTGAAGATCGGCATCCGGAACATCGTCATGCCGGGCGCGCGCATTCCGATGATCGTGGTCAGGAAGTTCACCGCACCGAGGATCGTGCCGAAACCGGCCAGCGCCAGTCCCATGATCCACATATCGGCGCCGACTCCGGGCGAGCGGATCGCGCTGTTCAACGGCGCGTACGCGAACCAGCCGAAGCCGGCGGGCCCGTCCGGGACGAGGAAGCTGCCCAGGACGATCAGCGCTCCGAAGAGATACAGCCAGTACGAGAACATGTTGAGCCGCGGAAACGCGACATCGGGCGAACCGATCTGCAAGGGCATGATCTCGTTCGCGAAACCGGCGAAGGCCGGCGTCGCGAAGAGCAGCAGCATGATTGTGCCGTGCAGCGTGAACAACTGGTTGAACTGCTCGTTCGACATGAACTGCAGTCCGGGGCGGGCCAGCTCGGCGCGCATCATCAGCGCCATCAGCCCGGCCGCCAGGAAGAACCCGAATGACGTGATCAGATAGAGATGGCCGATCTTCTTGTGATCGGTCGTGGTGAGCCAGTCCACCACCACGCCGCCCGGCCGCCGTTCACGCGCGGTTCCGGTTGCGGCCTCCTCTTTCGCAGGTGCCGTCATTGGCGTCCCTTCCCTGCCGACCGCTGTCCGACGCGTGTCAGTTAAACGCGCAAGACCCCATCATGCTCGCCGACCTGACCGTCACGCGAGAGTGCGTAAGCCATCTGGCCGAGCGCGTTCACTAGCAGTAGCGTGCGCGGCATCAGCTCTCGGCACGACCAAAGGAGCAGGCTCATGACGGTCTATCAGCCCCCTGGAAACTCTGGAAGCCCCGCCTCCTTCCCCTCCCGTTACGAGAACTGGATCGGTGGCGAATGGACCGCCCCGGTCGAGGGAGGTTATTTCGAGAACCCGACGCCGGTCACCGGTCAGGCGTTCGTGGACATAGCCCGCTCCACCGCCGCGGACGTGGAACTCGCCCTGGACGCGGCGCACTCGGCGGCGCCCGCGTGGTCGCGTACCGCCCCCGCCGAACGGGCGGCCCTCCTCAACCGCATCGCCGACCGGATGGAGCAGCACCTCACCGAACTGGCCGTCGCCGAGGTCTGGGACAACGGCAAGCCGGTCCGTGAGGCGCTGGCCGCCGACCTGCCGCTGGCGATCGACCACTTCCGCTACTTCGCCGGTGTGCTGCGCGCCCAGGAGGGGGCGATCTCGCAGATCGACGAGGACACCATCGCCTACCACTTCCAGGAGCCGTTAGGAGTGGTCGCGCAGATCATCCCGTGGAACTTCCCGCTCCTGATGGCCGTCTGGAAGCTCGCCCCGGCGCTCGCGGCCGGGAACTGCGTGGTCCTCAAGCCGGCCGAGCAGACCCCGGCCTCGATCATGTACCTGATGGATCTGGTCCAGGACCTCATCCCGCCGGGCGTCGTCAACGTCGTCAACGGCTTCGGCACCGAAGCCGGCAAGCCGCTCGCCTCCAGCCCCCGCGTCGCGAAGGTCGCCTTCACCGGCGAGACCACCACCGGCCGGCTGATCATGCAGTACGCGAGCCAGAACATCATCCCGGTCACCCTCGAACTCGGCGGCAAGAGCCCCAACATCTTCTTCGCCGACGTCGCGTCCGCCCCCGACGAGTTCTACGACAAGGCCCTCGAAGGCTTCACGATGTTCGCCCTGAACCAGGGCGAGGTCTGCACCTGCCCGTCCCGGGCCCTCATCCAGTCGTCGATCTACGACAGCTTCCTCGGCGACGCCCTGGAGCGCACCCGCTCGATCCAGCAGGGCAACCCCCTCGACACGGGCACGATGATCGGCGCCCAGGCCAGCAACGACCAGCTCGAGAAGATCCTCTCCTACATCGACATCGGTACCGCGGAGGGCGCCAAGCTCCTCACCGGCGGCGAACGCGTCGACCTCGGCGGCGCCCTCTCCGGCGGCTACTACGTGGCCCCGACGATCTTCGAGGGCGACAACAGCATGCGGATCTTCCAGGAGGAGATCTTCGGCCCCGTCGTCTCCGTCACCCGCTTCGACCAGCTGGACGACGCCGTCTCCATCGCCAACGACTCCCTCTACGGACTGGGCGCCGGCGTCTGGACCCGCGACATGAACACCGCCTTCCGCGCCGGCCGCGCCATTCAGGCCGGCCGCGTCTGGACCAACTGCTACCACGCCTATCCGGCCCACGCGGCCTTCGGCGGTTACAAGAACTCCGGCATCGGCCGCGAGAACCACAAGATGATGCTCGACCACTACCAGCAGACCAAGAACCTGCTGGTCAGCTACAGCCCGAACGCACTGGGCTTCTTCTAGGCCGAGCGAGAGGCCCTCCCAGCTGCGAAAACGCAGCCCGGAGGGCCTCAGTCCGTTCCAACGACCGGTGTTCGCACAAGAATCGAAAGGACGGCAATGTCTCGCCCTGTCTCACCCGATTCCCGCCGTTGACCAGCAGTTCCGGACCAGGCTCGGTCCAGAGCGACTGAGGTGAGGGGGAGCGCCGCGCGGAATGCCTGCAGGAGCGGCCGTGCTTTCCCTACGGGTTCAAGGCACCCGGCTGCGCTGCCGCTCCGCCGGGCGCGCTTCCCGGCTCTGGCCCGCGCGTGCGCTCCTGCCTCCGGCCCGCTTCGCGCTGCCGCCGCCGACGCGCGCCGGCTGGATTGGCCCGAGGGCGCGAGACGAGACCCGATCGCCAGCCAAAGACATGCCTCCGGCGGGGCGCTCAGGCTCCGGGATGGATGGGGCTTCGTTGGCGAGTGCGGCTGAATCGTGGCGGGCGTCGGGGCTCCCATCCCGACGGACGACGGTCAGCCCGCCGCCCTGCACACGTCTCATGCAGACCGCATACCGCCGGGGCCACAGTCCGTAAGCCCCAACAACAACACGTATTCAAGGTCAGCGTGAGGTCCCGTGTCGGGTGAGACCATCACAGATTCGATTACCAAACTCCTGGTCAGCTCCTACACGTACGGGTAGATCGCGGGATTGGAGTAGACCCCTTCCACGCCGTCGGAAGCCGCTGGGCCCTCAAGGCGTTCAGCGGCTTGCTCCGACACGAGAAGCACATACTTGCCCTGGTCGGCGTTGAGGGGCACAAGGCCGTACTCTTCGTCGATCTCGTCAGCGGCAAGATCCAGGAGGTCTCGAACCTGCCTGAAAGTCATGCCAGGCGGTATGGTCACAGTGACGAGAAGTGTGCGACCGTTGATCATTCTGCACCACCAGTTAATCGGACGGAAGTTTCTCGAGTAGCGCTAGGACGTCAAGGACCCCATACCCGTAATCGTCGTCGAAGCCCAAACCGTTACGGCTACGCGCTGTGTGCGTAATCACCTGCCGCATCGCTTCGGGGCTCAGCGATCCCGCTGACCAGCGGGATCGCAGCGCCGCGACGACGCCGGCCGCTAGGGGGCAGGCTGTCGAGGTCCCGGTATCCGGGAGGCCCACACCACGCGCCTGGGAGCCGAGAAAGTGAGTGTATGCGCATATATCTGGCTTATGGCGGGAGAGTCGTCCTGGCCCCTGTGACGAGTACCCCACCCTGTCCCCGTTGACATCGACGCCTCCGATCGAGAGCGCTTGTGGGTGCGAGTTAGCACCCACGATGGGGCGACTCGTATAACTGCACGTGGCTGACGCGCATTCCCTCCCGCAGTTACCGGCGGCGAACAGGACATCCGCTCCTGCGCTCTCCAGGTTCGTTACAGCCTGGTTAAACGGATGGACGAGGCTGTCGGAGTAGTTACCGGGATGGCCGGGGGGGAAGTCCCATTGCGGCTTGTAAGGCCCCCAGCTGTTGCTCACCACCAGTCGACCGCCTTCGGGCATCGACTCAAGTACGTGCCGAAGGTGCGCGTACGCCCGAACAGCATCAGACAGTAGCCCTTCCATTACAGTCCGGCCCGGCGCTTGGGATCGCAAGACTGAAAGGTCAAGGAGTTCGGCTTTCGGGGCTGCGATGAGCACATTAAAGGCACACATGGTCCCGTGTCCTACAGGGAAGCGCCCCGGAACGTGCGGAACTCCAGAGGGGCTCCAACTGCGATCCTCGTCGACCCTGACATCCTGGTGCGATTCGCCAAGTTGTGCAGCGTTGATCCCGGTATCTACGATCGCAACGGCGACCCCATTGCCGTCGAGACCTCTCTTACGAAGATCGGCAACGTGGAGCGCGTGGTGTACGTCTTCCCACGTGCCTACGGGATCTTGACCTTCTGGGCAATTCGGGAGCACGTCGATGACTGGGTCGGAGAATACGCCGACGATCTCTGGATGATGCGTACTTAGTATCACTAGCCGTTGCGCGACCTCATCATCCGCGATCTCTCCGCGGACCAACACGCTGGCTTCGTCGGGTTCCATTGAGAAGGTCAATGGCTGTCGCAACGACAGGGGGTCGCCACCCTCCAGCTTGGGAAGGGGCATCGGCATGGCAAGCGGTGGATACGACGGGTCTAGCTGTAGGCCCGACATATAGCCCGCAACGTCCTCAGCAGTCTGCTTGCCCGGTGCGTCGATGACCGCAGAGGTGACGTCCGGGGCTAGCCGTATCTGCACTAGAACACGCATAAGCACCCACCTGCGTCGGAACCACACGTCTTGATCGTAAGCATGACTTAGCAGCCGCACACCTGGCGAGAGGAGCTAGCCCGAACGGGTGAAACCGCGCGTGGGCCCGGCTGACGCGATGTGCCTCTCTTGCACTGGGTACCTATGGGGCTGACGACGGTCAACAGGTGGGCTGACGCCACGTCGCGAGGTTCGACGTCAGGTCCTCTTTTAACTGGTCACGGCGCCAAGTGCCCCTGGATCAGGGGTGATTCCCAAGCTCAGGTCCCTCGTGAGCTCAATGAGCTCTGGGAGCGGACCTCGCTGGAAGCCGCAGAACTTGCCGCTGGCACTCTTGATCCCGACTGCGCGCGCATGGTTGAACTCTTCCCCGTTGAGCCCTTGCTGGAGACCGATGCCGTCCTCGACACATTCGAGGCGGAGTTGTCCACAACTGCCGGCGCAGACGACGCGCAGGTCTTCGCCGTAGTGGAGCGTGTCGTCCTTGCGCTGAACGCGGTGAACGGGGCTCACGGCGAATGCGCCTTCGAGACCGATGAGCGCGAACAGTTGTGTGCCTACATCGATGAGGCCCTCACGGAGCAGGGAGTCGATGTCGCAGCCCTGACCGCCAGGCGCGGCCTCGGCCAGTTCGATCTCACGGACCAGTGGCGAGACTGGTGAGCGGCTCCTCGACGTGAGAGGTCAGGTTGGCTGTGGTCGTCTCAGTTTCCGTCTCGTTCGCCACCGTACGGCTCGGTTCAGGGCCGTACGCATCGCTGCCGCGTCTGTCGCTCAGAACGGGCCTGAAGGCAGATGAACCCAGGCGAATAGGCCACCGACCAGGGCAAACAGGCTTGGAAAGAGTGCGGGCCCCCATGTCAGCCGCAGAAGCCTGGCGGTCATGGGGTGGGTTGTGCGCCGGAACCGCTCACGGTCGGCTCAGACCACTCCTTCATAGCGTCATCGATCCGCCGGTTGGCTCGGTCGCGTCCCTGGGCCAGCACCTTGGCGTAGATGCGGAACATCACCGACAGGCTGTGGCCGGCTCGGCGGGCGCACTCTGCTGGGTCGACGCCGGAGCTCAGCCAGAAGGAGATGCCAGCGTGGCGTAAGTCGTACGGCCTCTTCGCCAGTTGGGACGTCTGCTCCTGGTCGGACAGCACGATGCTACGGGCCTTCTTCCACGTTTTGCCGTAGGCGGCGGACTGGACGTACAGGCCTTTGCCGCTGCGGAAGAGGCGACCGTCGGGCGCGGTGCCGTACCGATCGAGGTGGGAGCGAAGCATGGCGACGAAGGCGGGAGGGATCGGGACTGGCCGTGTCTCCTTGGGGGCCCGGTGCTTCAGCGGATGTTCCTCGTGGGCGTTTCCGTGGTTCGTCCATTCGCGCCCGCTGAGCACGGTGCCGCCGCGCAGGGTGAGCAGTCCCCAGCCAGAGTCGGGAAGGTGGCACTGAGATAGCTGGAGCTGGATGGCTTCGGCCGGACGCATCGCTGCGTAGTAGAGGGCGCCGAAGAACGCTTCGAGGTGTGGACCGCGCCCTCCCTGATCGCGGACCGCGGCGAGGAGCTGAACCACCTGGGCCGGATTGGGAACGCCTTCAGGATCCAGCTCGTCCGTGACCTTCGGTGCTCGCCATTTCACGGCCAGGAGCGGGTTGACGTTCATCGTGAAGTAGCCGCGCTCGACGGCGAGTCCTAGGGCGTCGCTGAGCGTGGCGCGCTTGCGAGTTGCCGTCTTTCCCGCTGCTGGGGTGCCGTCGACCTTGCGGGTCAGAGCGTCGAGAGCGCGCCGCAATATGATCGGGTCCTCAAGATCGCGGACAGGCAGAGATTGCCGCTCAATCCAGTCGAGCGCTCGGCGCCAATCATCCGGGGGAGCTGCCTTCCAGGCGTTCTTGTTGTAAGCCCAGCTGTATAGCGCCCGACGTAAGACGCCGGCGTCGGGCCTGCCTGCTTCGGACTTCACCAGCGTCGGCGTGATGGTGGCCAGCGCGTCGGCGAGAGTTCGGCGGGAGTTGCCAGGGGTTCGGTCCCACTTCTGGTCGATGTAGTCCTGAGCATGTTGGTACCAGGTGATGCCGTGTTGCCGTGCTCGCAGTTCTGAGGCCGGCAGGCCGGTGTCGACGTCGAAGGGTTCGCCGCGGCGGGCGGACGACATGAGGGTGGAGCGGCGGCTATCCGCGAGGCCTTTGGCGATGAAGGATTCAGACTTCTCTCTGCCGTTGACCGTCCACCGAACCTGGTAGGGCTTGCGGCGGTCGGGGCGTTCGCGGATCTCCCAGAACTTGACGTCGTAGCTCATGGTCATCAGTTGTCCCTGTCCTCGCATTGCGCCCACCACTCGTCGACGGCGGAGCGTCGGAAGCGCAGCTGGCCGTTGGGGAGCTTGGCGCACTTGGGAGCCTGGCCACGGGCGCGCATGCGGTAGAAGGCGGCACGGGACATATCGAGCTCTTCCAAGACCTCGGCGAGTTTCAGACGTGGGTCACGGCGCAAGGCGATCAGTCCTCCTTCGGGACGTGCGGAGTGGCGTGGGTCGGGTTGCAGTCGCGGTGAAAGCGACTGCTTGAAGTGGCCTGCGCGGGGTCTAGGGGGAGTGCGCAGCCGGTGCATGAGGTAGGCCCAGAGAGAAGTTGCAAATCAGCACCCGGAGCACCCGCAGCACCCGCACTTTCGTGTTCGAGCAGGTCAGAGAGGGTGTCGGATGCGGGTGCTGCGGGGCCTCCAGCACCCGGATTTTCGGCAGTCGGGTGGGCGCGGGTGCTGGGGCCTGCGCTAGCACCCGCAGAGTTGTGCAGGTCAGCAGGGGTTGCGGGTGCTGCGGGCGCTCCGGGCGCTGTTTCGCGCCTTCTCTCTGCTGGGGTCAGGCGGTAGAGGCGAGAGCGGTTGCCGTTGGGCTGGCGCTGGGTGTCGTCGACCTCGATGCCGACGGTCCGCAGGGCGGGGGCGAGGCGCTTGAGTTGGCCGGCGGCGCGGGTGGGGTCCTTTGGCCATTTCTTCGGGAGCTTTTCGGGGGTGGGGACGACTTCGAGGAGCTCGTGGGCGGTGAGGGTGAGCCCGTCGGGGCCGGCGGCGCGCAGGAGTTCGATAACGGCCTGGGCGAATGGTTCGCCTTCGAGGACGTCGGCGACGGCGTCGCTGGCTGTGGCGGCGTAGGTGGCGGTGGTGTGCCAGCCGGTGACGTGGTCCACGGCGGCTAGGACGCGGGCGAAGTCGGCCATACGGGGCCGCTCGGTCAGCCGCACGTCCGGCAGAGCTTTGAGGACCTTGGCCAGCAGATCGAAGAGGCTAGCCAGGATCGCGGGGTGGGCCTCGGCGTAGACCGAGTCGAGTTCGGCTTCTTCCCGGCGCTTGCTGTCGGGGATGAGCTGCAGCTCGATGGTCAGCAGCCGCTCGGCCAGGTCGCCCGCCAAAGCGCCGGCGTCGATGGTGGTCATGGCCAGCACCCGGCGGAACTCCAGCACAACGACGTCGTCGTCGGAGTACAAGGCGCGGTCGACGACGCCGTCGCCGGTGACGGCTCGGCACAGGGCGTCGGAAAGCCAGTCGGCGATTTGGGAGACGTTGTCTATGCAGAGGGCCCAGGAGTTGAACGCCTGCACCGACCAGGACTTCAGGTCGCGCGGTGCGGTGCGCTTGGGGGCGCCGGAGGGGTCGATGATGCCGATGACCATGGCGGCACCCTTGGACTTGCCCGTGCCTTGCTCGCCTCGGAAGGACAGGATCGGGTGAGGCAGGTCCGGGATGAAGGCGGCGACCATCCACGCGACCAGGAGGTGAAAGCCGTCCTCGGTAGTGTTCATCAGGCCGCTGAGCTTGGCCAGGCCGTCGCCGTCGCTTACTGGTGCCGGCAGGGGCTTCATCGCGCCGGAACGGCGGAAGACCACGGGTGAGGTGGCCAGGCGCTGCCAGCCGTGGGGGCTGACGGCGACGCAACCCCCGTCAGTGGTGCCGAGGTCGACGATGATGCGGTCGTGGTGGCGGGCGACGCGCAGTTGGGGGACTTGGGGGTCGGCCACGGCGGCGATTCCTTCCAGAACGGTCATGGCGTCCGCGAGAGCGGATTGCGACGGGACGGTGCCGCCGGTGGTGTCGGTGAATACCCGGGCGAGCTGGGAGCGCAGGCCGGCTTTGCCTCGGAGCGGGAGGGCGATGTTGGGGCCGTCGCTCTTGATGCCGTAGGGGCGGCCGTCCTCGGACATGAACAGCCAGTACCGCTCGCGGGCCAGGACCACGAGCTGGGACGCCTGGGAAGGGCCCTTCTTACTGGGGTCCACGCCGTTGTCGGCGAGCAGCTGCGCGGCGACGGCGGCGGTGGTGGTGCTCATACGTGGCTCCGGGTGGTGCGTGATGCGGAGTCGACGGTGGCGCGGGCCTCTGATTCGGGCAGGCCGACCAGGACCGCGGCATCCACGAGCGCGGCCGCCACGCCACGTACGTCCGGTCCGCTGTGCTGGAAGGCCCGGCAAGCAGCCCAGTACAGACGCCCGTTCCGCTGCCCCTCCTGGGAGTCGAGGACGAACTGCACCAGAGCGGTGTCCTGCTTTCCGGAAGCCGCGGGCCGGAGGCTATGGGGGCCCGCAGCGCGGGGCGAGGGGAGCAGAAGCTGCAGGAGGGCGTCAGGTGTTGGAGCGGCGGGCAGGTGGGGAGAGTTGGGGGCCTGGGTGTAGCGGCCGGCGGTGGTGAGGGAGCCGGGGCCGACCAGGTAGCCGCCTGATCCGCGTACGTCGATGCCGGGGGCGAGGCCCTTGCGTGGTGTGCCGACGGAGTTCGGCACAGGGACGTCGGCGGGGCCGGCCAGCCAGAGGTGGCGGCCGCCGCTGGGGGTGAGGATGGTTACGGTCTCGGGGACGGCGAAGCCGTGCTGCTGGGCGACGTCGTCCAGGGCGGTGATGCCGTTCAGGCCGTTCTTGACGTCCAGGTCGAGGCCGATGAGGTGGTGCGGGGCCCGGCCGCAGGCGATGCCGTAGCCACTTGCCCACGGGGCTGCGGCGAACAGGGCGTGTACGGCGCCGGGTTCGGTGGTGGCGTCGTGGATGCCGTGGCCGATCTGGCCGCATTCACCTCTGCAGGGGGAGGGGCGGCGCTCGCCGCGGTGGGGGGAGCGCACGGCGGGCAGTTTGGTCCGGGACAGCGGGATGACGGGGAGACCACGTGCTGCGGCCAGGAGGGCGGCGGCCACGGCGTGGCGATGGTCGCGGTGTGACACCGGCAGGTGCTCCTCAATTTCGCTACGGACAGTGATGGCGGAGGTGGGTGTCAGGGAGAGTTCGGGCGCGTTGGGCAGCTGTCAGCCCGGTGCAAGATCAGCTGTCTGACAGGTGTCGGACGTCTGTCAGACGGGGGTCGCGGGCGTATGTGACCTGTGCTGGGGGCTGCGGCGTCAGACAGGTGTCAGACGGCTGTCCGACAGTTCCGGGGGTCAGGCGGCTGCTTCGTCGCGGACGATTCGGTAACGCCCTGCAACGTCGGTTTCGGCGAGGCGGCCGGCCATGACGAAGGCGGGGATCTGTCCGGAGATCCATTGGCGGCTGCGGCCGTGGCGGTCGCAGTGCTCCATGAAGTCCTTGGGGCCGACGACCGTGCGGCCTTCGTCCTCGAACTCGGTCAGGAGTTCTTCCATCACCTGGCGGGCTTGCTCGGGGGTGACGTCGGTTCGCGGCTTGGTCGGCGCCCGGTCCGCGAGCTGCACGACGTGGGTGACGCCGGCCAGTTGCTCCTGGGGGTCGACGTCGTCCAGGTCCTCATCGTCGAATCCGTCGTCGGCCTGGTCGCCGTCGTACTCGTCGTGGCCGGTGTCGTCGTCCATGCCCAGCTCCGGATCCGCGTCGGTGATGGTAGGGGTGGTGCCGGGTACGGGGTAGCGGGTGCGGTCGGTGAAGAGCTTTCCGGCGGCGGTGGTGGCGGCCTTGGTGGTGATCGGGTCGAGTGCGGAGCGGGTGGGGCCGAAGGTGATGACGACCCAGTCGAGGTATTCGCGGCCGGTGAGGTAGGAGCGGGCGGGGGTGGCCCAGAACGTTTCGGGGATGCCGTTGGCGACCAGGTAGGCGTAGCCGGGCTTCTTGTCCTTCCAGGTGTGCGGTGCGGCGCCTGCGTCCAGGACTTCGCCGGGCAGCGCGAAACCGGCGTCGGTTTCCGAGCGGACTCCGAAGCACCAGGAGGAGCCGAGCGAGGCGCGGGTGTCGGTGGAGACTTGGGTGCCGGATGCGCGTTGCATGGAGACCACGAGGGAGACGCCGGCGGAGCGGGCTTCCTGCGCGATGCCGGTGAAGGCGTCCTCGTCGATCTCCCGCAATGTCTTGGCGGCTTCCTCGAACCAGCCGACCAGGTAGGGCATGCCGGGGGCGCCGTCGGCCTGGGTCTTGGCGCAGGCAGGTTCCCACTGCTTGTAGCCGTACTTCGCCAGCCAGCGGGTGCGCGCCGGGATGGCGGCCTTGAGCGCTTCGAGCATCGCGGCGGTGGACTTGATGTCGAGAGCTGCCCAGTCGATGGCGGGTAGCAGCGGGCCCAAAGTCTGGTCAGCCTTGGCGGGGTCGGAGGCCCACACGACGACGTCGCGGCGGGTGAGGATCTCCGCCAGCGCCGTCAGGCCGCCCTCGGACTTGCCGGACCCGGTCATTCCCATGATGAGCAGGTGCATGGCGTTGCGGGCCCGGGTGGAGTCCCCAGGGAAGAACAGGACGCAGGGAGTGCCGTCCTCGTAGATCCCGGTGACGACCGCGTCGGCGATGGAGCCGCCGGGCGAGGAGGGTCCGGGGACCGGGGTGGTGTTCTTGAGCAGGTCGTGGGGGACCACGGTGATCTGCGCGCGGGACGCGGAATCGGGATCACCCATCGCCCGGACCGCGTTGGGCGCGACGTCCAGGGCCGATGCCAGTTTCGGCAGGGCTTTGGTGACGTCGTCGTGGGTGAGTTCCCCGCGCGGCAGCTGCAGGTTGAACGTGGCCTTGTTCGGCTGGACGTCGGAGCTGGTGACCATGGTCTTGGCCAGACCGACCTTCTCCAGCAGGCCGCCGCCGGCCCCGGCTCCCAGGGAGTCGGGGTTGCGGCGCAGGATCTGTCGGATGTTCCACGACAGGGCCAGACCCCCGCCGCCGATCGCGTACAGGCTCGGCAGCGGCCCCGCGCCGGGCCCGGCGATCGAGGCGGCGGTCAGCCAGCCCGTGCCACAGGCGACGGTGATCGCGGAGTGCAGACGGCGTTGTGCGGTGGTGGCTTTGCCCGCCCACCAGGTCACCCCGGTCAGGGCGACGGAGGCCAGGGTCAGGCCGGCGGTCGCGGCGGCGTTGTCGTCCCAGAACAGGTGCGCGGGGATCGACACGACGCCGGTGACGATCACGGTCAGCCAGGGCGGGGCGTGGGGCTTGGCACGGTGGGCGAGGTAGGCGCCGAGACCGCCGGCGCCGTCGGGGGCACGCAGCTGCGCTTCGTACGCGTCCAGTTCGGTGTCAGCCACGGCCTTGGTCCTCATTCTTGGGTCGGTTCATGGGCTGATCAGCTGCCGAAGTCGAACTTGCGGCGGGTCTGACGGGGTCGCCGATGAGCGGTGACCTCCAGCTCGGGGGAGAACTCGCGCTGAAATGCTGCGTAGGTGCGGGCGCTGTTCTTTGCCGCGTCCTTGGCGTCGTCGGCGACCTTCCTGAGGTGCTTGGCGACCCGGCGCGCCCGCATCTGCGACCCGAACGCCCGCCCGTCGGGGTCCGGGATTTCCTTCAGCACGGCCTGCAGGATTTCCGCCGCCATCGACAGCTCGAACGACAGCTGCAGGAAGCCCTGGCGGGCGATGTCGCAGTAGTTGCGGATGTCGGCGTTGGTGAAGAACTCCGGATCGGCCAGGGGGCTGTGAGAGCGCTGGCGGCTCCCGATCCCGCCCGGACCCTGGCTCCGCTCGCCGCCGGCACCGCCGCCGCGGGGTGCCTGTCCATCACCGCCACCCCCGCCGCCGAAGTGGAAGTGAATGTTGCGCTCGCGCGAGCGATAGGAGTTCCGCTCCCGGGTAGCCCGGTCACGCTCCCCGCGGCTGCTGGACGTGGTCCGGCGGTGCGCACCGCCGCTGCTGCTCTGGGGAGGGGGCGTCGTCATTTGGAGACTCCTTCATCAGCGGCGGCCACGTCGGCGGAAAGCACGTCGTCGGTGGGGGCGTCCGGTGTGGAGCGGCGCAGCCAGTGCCAGACGGTCTGGCCTGCAGCGGTGAGCAGCAGCCAGAAAGCGGGCAGACCGGGGGCCAGGGGCCCGGAGGCGACGGCGGCCGTCAGCCAGAGCCCGGTGATAAACGCGGCGATCGCAGCGGCCAGGCGCCAGCGGGAGGTGCGTTGGTCCGCCGGTCGCCGGTAGTGCAGCCATGCGGCTCCGCACGGCCCGCCAGCGGTGATGGCGGCCAGAGGGATCCACAACCACGGTGTCAGAACGTGCAGGACGCCAGTGGCGAGGAAGGTGGCTATCGCGATCCACAGCGGGAGTAAGGCGCGGCGGCTCAGCCATAGCTTGTGGAATGCGGCTGCAGCGGCCCGCTCGGTGAGCGAGGCGTGGCGTTCGGGCATGACCAGCAGGACCTGCGGGGTGCCGCGGCGGCCACGGCGCCCGCGCTGGGTGGGGATGTGGATGGTGGTGCCGCCGCCGGGGATGCGGCGGGATCGGGTGGTGATGCGTCGGGCCATCACTGGCTCCTTGGGGTGCCGGTACGGGTGCGGGTCGGACAGATGTGGTCGCGGGCGGCGCGCAGGCCGGCGCTTTGGTTGCGGTAGTGGCGGTGCCAGCCGCAGATCCGGCAGCGGGTGCGGGCACTCATGCGATGCGCCGTGCGGTGACGGGGCTGTTGAGCGAAGCCAGGTCGGCGGCGTCGGTGGGCCAGTAGGTAGGTGCGGGGAGTTCGCCGATGGCGTCCAGGTGGTCGATGAGGGTGTCGATGGCCCGCGGGTCGCTGTCGAAGTGAGCGGCGACAGTGGCGCGGGCGGCGGCCAGCAGGTCGGCGTAGGACCGGCGGGGGCTGCCGGTGCTGGAGGACGGGGTGGTCATGCGGCGGTGTCCTGTCCGTGGGAGGGGGTGTGGTGGGTACCGGTGCGGCCGATGCGGCGGCCGTTGACGGAGCGGAAGGTGTCCGGACGTCCAGCGGCCTGCCAGCGGTGCCCTCCGCGCTTGGCCCGGTACATCGCCTCATCGGCCGCCCGCAGCCGGACCGTCAGCGGGGTGCCGGGGCGGTGGCCGGCCAGGCACACGCCGATCGCCGCCCGGGGCGAGAGCACCGACTCAGCGAGGTCGAGCCGTTCGGCGAGATCGGCGGCCAGGCCGTCGGTCAACTCGGCGTGCAGGTCGGCGTCAGGGGCCAGGCGGACGACGACGGCGAACTCATCGCCACCCAGCCGCCCGGCGATCCCGCCGTGCTGCTCGCTCCACACCGCGAGGCGCTGTCCGAAGGTGGCCAGGAGTTGGTCCCCTGCGGAGTGCCCGAACTGGTCGTTGACGTACTTCAGGCCGTTGAGGTCCAGGAGCAGGACGGCGGCGTGCGGGTGGCGGATCGCGCGGTGCGCACGGGCGGTGAACGCGGCCCGGGTCGGCAGACCGGTGAGGGGGTCGGTGTGGGCCAGGCGAAGCCGTCCGGCGAGGAAGGCCGCGTGGGCAGCCCATCCGGCCAGGGGTGCGGCGGGGAGGAAGGCGAGTATGGCGCTCATGCTGCGGACTCCTCATCGGTGTCGGTTTCGGTGGTGGTGGTCGTGGTGGTGTCCGGGACCGCGAGGGCGGGACCGGCCTCCGGGGAGTGCTGTGCTGCGTCGCGGATCCGGGCGGCGCGGCCGGTGCCGATGCCGAACGTCTTCATCAGCCACGTTGCGGACGCTTCGGCTCCGGTAGCCGCGTACTCCCGTGCGGCAGCGATCAGTTCGGCGTCCGTCTTGCCCGGGGGCAGGGCCTGCCGGGTCTTGCCCTGCTGCACCGGGCGGCGGGACTGGTGAGAAGGCTTCGGCGGGGACGGTGCGGCAGGGGGTGCCGCAGGCGGTGGCGGCGGGGGCGCCGATGCCTCAGGGCCGGGCCCCTGCTGCGGGTTAGCGGTAGGGGTGTCGGTGGCAGGACTATCGGTCTGCGGGGTGAGGGTACGGAGATGGGCCATGTGCACGAGCAGGCCCAGGACGACCGGGGGGATCGCGGACACAGCCACGACCAGCGGCCAGCCCAGCGGGATCACGTGCGCGCTGACCGCATGGTCGAGGGCGTTGCCGGCGACGGAGACGGTGATGGCGCCGATCGCGTTGAACTTGGCCCAGCGGCGGGCGGCCGGGTTGCGGGTGGATTTCGCGAGCCAGACGCGGGTGGCGGTCATGGCGTACGCGTCGACCGTGAGCGGGAGCAGCGCGCACAGCTCCTGCAGCCAGCCGGTGCGGAACGCGAGGTCGAACAGCCCGGAGAAGGAGGACGCGGCGGCGGCCAGACCGACCAGGAGCATCCCGCCGGCCAACAGCCAGTCCCGACCTACCGGTTCGACCGGAGTGGGAGCAGCGGTAGGGGTGTTCATTGCCGTCACTGGACCGTGTTCGACAGGGACGTGACGACGGAGGTGACGGTGGTGGTGACCGTGGACTTGATGCCGTCAGCGATGCTCGTGCCGGTGAGGAACAGGCCGATGAGCAGGCCGACGATGAGGGTGGACCAGCGGTGGCCGACCCACATGCACAGCACGATGCCGACGACGATCAGCAGCAGGGTCAGGGACACGGTCACCACGGGTGCGGCGGTAGCGGCCGGAGCGGCGGTGTACAGGGCGATGGACATCAGCGGACCTTCCTGGGCAGAGCGGGGGAGGGGTGGTGGTGCCCGCCCGGCGCGGGCGTCGGGGCCGGCGCGCCGGGCGGGAGCCGAGAGGTACGGCTATGCGGTGCGGTGGCGGGCGATGACCAGCGGAATCAGATCCGCGGCTGTGGCGAAGCCGACGTAGGCGCCGCTGGCGTGCCATACGTGCCAGCGCTGCCCGAAAGATCCGGTGGTCTGGACGGCGGCGGCCAGGTAGACGCCGTCGCGGATCACGGGATCCAGGACCGTGATGCCGTCAGGCAGCGGGGTGTTCATGACGCCCGTCCGATGGGGCCGTCATAGTGCGCGAGGTCGGCGATGACGTCTTCGACCTGCGGACCCTCGTCCTCGTAGTCCTCGTCATCGTCGTCCGGGCCGTACAGGGCTGTGCTCGGCTCGCAGGCGCCGACGCACTCGGAGTGGTCGAGATCGGTTAGGACGTCGGCGAGGTCGTATTCCTCGCCGATCACCGCGCCGATGTAGTTGCCGCAGCCGCAGGCGAACCAGAGGGTCAGGACGTCGAAAGGGTCGCCCATGGTGCCCAGGCCAGGAGCGGAGACATACCGGACCCAGAGCCCGTCGCCGAGGTAGGTGATGGCTGAGGGCAGCGTCTCGGTGCCGTCCTGCAGCGCGTCCAGGCCGCGGTACCCGAGCCATGCCTGCGGGTTGATCACCTTCGCGAGGGTGTTGGGGAAGGCGCGCTGTACGTAGGAGGTGGCGTTGCTGACCGCAGTGTGACGCTCAGCCGTCTCGCGCTCGATCTGCTGCGCTTCCCAGTTCGCGTCGATCTGGGCTCGGGTGTCGATGGCCAGGGTCTGCAGGTGCTGCAGGTCGCCGGTGAGCGTGGAGATATCGGGGGTGGTGTGGTCGGTGGTCATGAGTGGTGATCCCGCCTTCGAGGAAGGGCTGGGCGGGCACGCCAAACCGCAACGGGGCGTGCCCGCGAGCAAGTGAAGAGAGAGAAAGCGATAGGCGTTTCAGCGGCGGCGGCCGCGGTGCCCGCCCGGGTTATTGGCCATGGACCGCAGCGCCAACACGCAGGCTGTGACCGAGACGGCTGTGACCGCCAGGGTGCCAGCGACAATCGCAATCGACAGCAACAGCGCCACCACGATCACGGCGACCAGCACGCCGCCACCCAGGACCAGGGCGACCGCCGCGCCGGGCGACAAACCCAGCAGGGAGGGGCGGGCCGCGACGGGAGTGGGCAGGTCGCAGGAGCATGCCGTGCAGTGATGCCCAGGGGCCGGCGGCTGCGACGGATGTGCAACGACGATCGGTCGTCCGGCGGCGTCGTAGCCGAGAACCACCGGCTCCTGGCGGCCGTTGTCGGCAGGAACCTCGTACGGGAAGTGGTCGCTCATGCCGCGCGCACCGCCTTCCGGGACCTGCGGCGAGGGAACAGCCGGCCACCGAATACGCCGTCCTGCTCGCCGCGCTCCTCAGCACGCGCCAGGCACACCGCGCGGACCGGGCAGCCGAAGCAGATCGCCTTCGCTGCGGCTACCGCCCGCTTGTTGCCGGCGTCGGGGAAGAACATGTCGGGGTCAATGCCCTCAGCCGCGCAGGCCGCACCAACCATCTCCGGGTCCGGGACCAGGTAGGCGGCCAGGTCGGGCGCTTCCAGGGGCCGGGATTCCGCTCGGGCGCCGAGCACCTGCCGGGCACGGGACGTACGCATCACGCCACCCCCGCGCGCTCGACCACGGACCCGGGGGACCAATCGTGGCCGCACGACCCGCACACCTCGCGGGCGATGGTCCGGCACCGCGAGACCCACACTGGCTTCCGGCACCGCGGACACGAACCGTGCCCCGCCGTCGGACGTCGTTCAGGGGAGAACGTCCGCGCGGCCATCACGCAGCCCGCCCGTCATCGGCTCGGGCTGGGTCGGCGTCGCAGGTGGGGGCGAAGACCAAGCAGCTGAGTCCCCGCCACTGCGCTTCACCATGGAGGTGCCAACTCTCGTCGGCCATTTGCCGCGCGACGGGCTGGGCCCCTCCAAGGTGCTGCAGCAGCCGCGCCACGGCGGGGAACTTGTCCTGCGGTGCGACCCAATGGGCTATCTGGATCTGCACCGATGTGCCGAAGCGGTCGCTCCCACGCACGGCCACCGTCAGATCCGGCAGACCCGGAAGCCTTTCCAACAGGTCCGCGACCATCCGCATCGCCTGCGGAACCGTCCGAACCGGTAATGCCAGCCCAGACCGGGCGGCGCTACGCTCGACAAGCATCGTTGAACTCCTCTAGTCAGGAACTCGATGTGTCGGCCTCGGCAGGGGTCCGAACGGCGTTGCAGCGCCTACGGATCCGTATCTGCCGGGGCCTCTGTCGTGCGAGGAGTGCCTCAGGGTGTCTCCCCCTTAGCTCAACCTCATGCACTAGGTTCAGCCTAGTACATGAGGTTGTCAAGAGCTTCGGCACGAGAGAACTTCAGGAACTGGTTCTGATCTCAAGCCTGTGTTGCACTTGCTGTGGCTGGTTCAGCCAGGTGCATACAGGAGGACTTGGAGTGACGGAGACCAGCGGGGCCCCCGCGTATCAGAAGCTTGCGAACCTGTTGCGTTCGCAGATCGCGGAAGGCGCGCTGCCGGTGGGAACCGCCATCCCGTCGGCTTCCCAGCTCGTTGCTGAGCACAAGGTGTCCACCACTGTCGTGCGTCAGGCACTGCAGGTACTGAGCAATGAGGGGCTGATCTACGGTCAGCCAGGCAAGGGCGTCTATGTACTCGCGACGCCAGAACAGACGCAGAACGAGCGGTTGACGCTGGACGAGGTGACCGCCGGCCTCAGCGAGCTTCGAGAGCAGGTCTCGGGACTCGACCCGGCGTTGGACTCCACGGCGCTCGATGATCTGCGCTCAGAGATCGCTGAAATCCGACGCGCCATGGCAGTTCTGCAGTCACAGTTGATCGACCTGTACGGACGCGTCGGGCAGCCGTACCCGCGTGACAAGGCGCCCATCAAGGGCGAGGTGGCTCCGGAGCGATCACGGCGAGCCGCCGGCGACTGAACCACTTGGAGGGGGACATGGGGAGCGGAAGCGAGTCCGGCTCGGTCGTATCGCTGCATGGGAGGGCGTCCTACCGGCCGGATCTCTCGGAGTTAGCGCGAAACCAGATCGCGGCAGCACGGAGGGCGAAGGGTCTGACGCTCGAAGAATTCGCGGGTTTCCTCTCCACGATGCTCGACTGGAACGTCACTCCCGAAGCGTTGGAATCGTGGGAGAGCACTGCGACGCCGCCCGGCGACGCCCTGGTGGCCGCAGAACTCATCGTGCGGCAGACGGCGCCTGGTCTGACGGATGGGGAGCCGCGGGACGCTCTGACGCAGATCATCGGTGACCAGTTCGCTGACCTTGCTGGTGTGTACGCCAGCCGGTCGGAATTCCACGCCAAGGTGTCCGCGGCCGATCTCTTCGACGAAGCACGGGACATTCGGATCAGCGGCCTGTCCCTGAACCTGCTCTGCCAGACCTACTCGGAGGCCCGGCTACGGCAGCTCATCGAGGACGGCACGACTCTCAAGTGCCTCTTTCTCAAGCCCTACGGCCACTTCATCGCGGAGCGGGAAGCAGAAGAGGGTTACCCCGAGGGCCGGCTGTCCGCCCTGACCGCGATGAACCTGACGATCCTGCAGGAGCGCGTCATCGATCGTCTCTCCCCTGAAGCGGCTGGGCGCATCGAGTACGGCGTGTACGACGAGCCCATACGGTTCAACGTTGTCCTCATCGACGCGCAGTTGTGCGTCGCGCAGCCCTACCTGCCCGAGACTCGGGGTGTGGACTCCCCGACCTTCTTGATCCGGAAGCGCCGAGTAGCCGGCGGCCTGTATCCCACCTTTGAACAGATCTTCTCGACCCTGTGGGAAAGGCGTGAGGCCGAATGACGGACCTTCTGGGATTGCAGCAGATCGCGTGCGCTGCGGCTGACCACGCCACCGCCTTGGTGACCAGCATGGCGGTCGGTCTGGTGACCGCCAAGGGCGACCGGGACATGGCGTCTGAGATCGACTACGCGGTGGAGGAAAAGGTCCGAAGCTTCCTTCTGGCGGAGACACCCGACATCGGTTTCCTGGGGGAAGAACAGGGAGGTTCGAACGCCGATGCTCCTCTGACCTGGGCGCTCGATCCTGTCGACGGGACAGCGAACCTCGTGAACGGGCTTCCTCTGTGCGCTGTGTCGCTCGGCCTGGTCCAAGGCGAGCGCTCGGTCCTCGGGGTCATTGACCTGCCCTTCCTCGGACAGCGCTACCGGGCCGCTGAAGGCCATGGCGCGTACTGCGGAGACGATCTCATCCGTCCGAGTGCGACCACGAGCTTGCATGAGGCGATTATTGCGATCGGCGACTATGCGGTAGGCGCCCATGCAGAGCTGCGGAATCGCCGGCGACTCGCTTTGACCGCGTTGTTGGCCGAACGGGCATTGCGGGTGAGGATGCTCGGCTCGGCCGCGATTGACCTCGTCTGGGTGGCGTCCGGCAAGCTGGATGGCTGTATCGCCCTGAGCAACCACCCGTGGGACATGGCTGCCGGCACTGCGATTGCCCGGGAGGCGGGGGCGCTGGTGATGGATGCTGACGGCACGCCGCACAGGCTCGCTTCATCCGCGACTGTCGCGGTCTCCCAAAGCTTGAGCGGCGAGCTGCTGGAAGTCTTGGCTGACGCGGACAAGGCTGTCGGCCAAGTCTCCCGATAGCTTCTTGATCCAGTTAAAGCCTCACACATCTGCCGACGGGCTGTAGCTGGTCGGCAGGCAGCGAGCTACAGGGGCCGGCGTGAGGCGTTTTGTGGGAACTGCAGGGCCTTCTGCGGATGCCCGATCCCCGTAGGCAACCCGTGGGCCGTGTGGACTGGTCGGTGAAAGCGGTTGCTGGATGGGGGCTGTTCGCGGTTGACCGGGTCCCCGCATCCGGTGCTGGAGGTAGGCCCAGAGAGAAGGTGCAAATCAGCACCCGGAGCACCCGGAGCACCCGCACTCTCGTATTTGGGCAGTTCAGATGGGGTGTCAGGTCCGGGTGCTGTGAGTCCCTCAGCACCCGCTCTTTCGACGGTCGGGGGAGTGCGGGTGCTGGAGCCTTCACTAGCACCCGCAGGTTTGTGCAGGTCAGTTGGGGTTGCGGGTGCTGCGGGTGCTCCGGGCGCTGTTTTGCAACTTCTCTCTGCTGGAGTCATGCGATATGGGCGAGAGCGATTACCAAAAGGGTGGCGCTGGGTGCCTACACGCTGCCGGCCGCCGCCCACGTGTCAGCGAGGATCTGCTGCAGTGTTGAACGCTCGGGCTTCCAGCCCAGCTCATCGCGGATGCGCTGGGTGTCGGCGGTGAGCGTGGGGGGCTCGGGCTTCGGCGGATGGTGCACGACTGGAACCGGCCGGTGGGTGACTCGCTCGGTCTCTGCCACGATGTCGCTCACGCTGGCAGGTGTCGCACCGACGTTGTAGACCCGGTGCTTGCCGGGCTCGCAGGCGTCCAGCGCCAAGACGTAGGCGCGCGCCAGGTCATCGACGTGGACGAAGTCCCGGATCGCCGTGCCATCTCCGTTGATATCGACGTGGGAAGCACGTCCGGCGGCCACCGCCACAGCCTTGGGGATGATCCGGGAATCGTCTGGGTCTCCGTGTCCGGCGACCGCCCCGGAGATGTTGAACGCGCGCAGCACGATCGCGCCGAGAGAGTCACTGCCGGCAGCTTGCTCAACCGCTTGGTCGGCGGCGAGCTTCGTGTCCCCATAGGGCGTCTTCGGCTCGCACAAGGCTTCCTCGGTAATGGGCTGGACCTCCGGTACGCCGTAGACAGCCGCTGTGGAGGCATGGACGAACCGCAGCGGAGTCCCGGTGGTCTGCGCTTGCGCACGCACGGCGTTCAGGAGGGTCCGCGTACCGCCGACGTTGACGTCACGGTAGTCATCGGGCCGCTCGAAGGATTCCCGGACGCGCGTCAGGGCCGCGAGGTGGCACACGGCCTCGATACCGTGAACGGCCTCGCGCAGTGCGTCCGCGTCGCGAAGGTCTGCGTACCGCGTGCCCGCGGCGGGGGAGGCGGGCATTGGCGCCGATGGCGCACGGTGCGTGAGAGCAACGACCTCATGGCCGGCCTGACTGAGCCGACGGACAACGGCCGTTCCCACGAATCCGTAGGCACCCGTGACCAGCACGCGCATAGAACCTCCCAGGGAAGAAAGACTCTTCGATAGTGCCAGCCCGGATCACGGCACGCTGCAGGACCCTGAAGCCAATTGCGACTTACGGTGCGGGCATGCTCCAGCAGGTCCACGCACTACCAGGCTGAGAGCCTCCGGGGCTTGTAATCGAGTACATGTGCGCCTGGGACAACTGGCAGGTTCAGAACAACGAGGTAGCGCGGGCGGGCCTTTGAGCTCAACTCAAGGGTGACCTGGCGGCTCCTTCGCGCTCAACAACATCCAGCCGAGAGCGACTAGGACGACGTTCGGACCGCCGATGACTGCCTCGGAGTCTGGTTAGTCGTGACTTGGGGTGGCGACCGCAGTGAATTGCGGTTCGGGCAGGCGGACCCCGCCTTCGCGGGAGACCCAGTAGGTGCGCCGCCGAGTCGGGTGTGGGACGTAGTCGAAAGTGCGTGATCTATCTTCTCCTTCGGTGACCTGGTGACCGACCACCCGCCACATGCTGCCGCGGCTCTCATGCGGTTCGACCGGGCACCCGTTGAGTTCCAGGTTCCACCTGTCCGTGACGCCGTTATCGCGATCGTCGTGCACTGTCACGGTGCCACAGACGCGGTGGGGAAGAGGGCGGCCTTGTTCGCGGGCAGCGTGGTTGTCCGCCAGTTCCTTGATGGTGAAGCTTTTCTGCAGCAATACCTCGGGGCCCGTGCCTGGCGGTAGGGGGATGTGCGGCGCCGGATGTGATTGGTTGTTTCGGCTCACCACCAGGTCGCCGCCGAAGTTCACCCAGACGGTGCGGCCGCTCGGGTTGTGGAGCACCACGAGCGCCTGGAGGACGATTCGCTCGTGCTCCTTCTCCGGGAAGTGCCAAACATGGCCGACAGGCCACGGGTTTACGGGAACCCCGAAGGGCGACCATGCCAGGGGAGGCCACACCGGGTCGTCCAGGACGACAGTTACCTCGGGGGCTTGATCGTCTAGTCGTGCTCGGGCGGCGTCCAGCGCCACGGCCTCGGAGATGGCGAGTGCGGTGTGCGCGACGCTAAGCGCACTACGGGTGAGGATCGACTGCCAGGCAACCAACAAGAAGGCGAGTGCCGTGGCGACAGCGGCGACCGCTGTCCAGACTGTGTCCCACATGGGTGCTGATTGTTGACCTCCACTACCGGCGAGCGCCATTCCGCTTGCTCTGCGGTGTGACTGAGGCGCCCTGACCTGAGGAGCAGGATGCCGAAGAGCACAAGCACGGATCTACGAATCCATCCTGGACGGCCGAAAGATCGGCAGGGAAAGGGGAGCTGGTGGCCCACTGGTCTGATTCTTCATCGCGGTGGCCGTCATGGAACGCGCGAAATCATGGCCGCCAACCCCTGCAACGTATTGCGGAACACCCACGTTGAGGCCACCGTGCCGTTCGACGGTCGCGAGGCTGTCACGACGCCAAGTGCTTCACGAAGGGCATTTCCTGAAGACGCCCGGCAGATCAATCCGACTCGCGTAGCCAGCGACGGAGCTCCTCGGCTTCTTCCACCCGCCCTAGACTTTCCAAAGTTTCCGCCCACGTTTCCTTGGCTGTCCGCAGATAGCCGAAGAACTCCGCAGGCTCACGATCGGCCAGCCGCTGGTAGATCCTGATCGACTCCACTGCCTCCTCCAATGCCTCCACCAGGCCATCCGAACCCTCAACTCGCACCCGCGCAGACACCCCTAGCGACATGGCGAGGCCGGGTTCGTGGGCGGCGGGGTTGGTTTCGGCCAGCCGCCGCAGGATGGCGACGGCTTCCTTTACCTGGGCCAGCGCCTCCTCCTGGCGCCCCACAAGCGACAGGCAGGTTCCGAGGTTGTTCAGCGACATGGCGAGGTCGGGTTCGTGGGCGGCGGGGTTGGTTTCGGCCATCCGCCGCCGAATGGCGACGGCTTCCTTTACCTGGGCCAGCGCCTCCTCCCGGTGCCCCACCAGCGACAGGTGGTTGCCAAGGTTGATCAGCCCGGCGGCGAGGTCGGGTTCGTGGGCAGTGGGGTTGGTTTCGGCCAGCCGCCGGTAGACCGTCATGGCTTCCTCTGCTGGGGTGAGCGCCTCCTCCTGGCGCCCCACCCGCGACAGGCGGATGCCGAGGTTGTTCAGCGACATGGCGAGGTCGGGTTCGTGGGCGGCGGGGTTGGTTTCGGCCAGCCGCCGCCGGATGGCGACGGCTTCCTGTGCCGGGGCCAGCGCCTCCTCCTGGCGCCCCACCTCCGACAGGCGGTTGCCGAGGTTGTTCAGCGAGATGGCGAGGTCGGGTTCGTAGGCGGCGGGGTTAGCTTCAGCCAGCCGCCGGTACAGCGTTGCGCCCTCCTGTGCCGGGGCCAGCGCCTCCTCCCGGCGCCCCACCACCGACAGGTGGTTGCCAAGGTTGATCAGTTCGCCGGCGAGGTCGGGTTCGTGGGCGGCGGGGTTGGCTTTGGCCAGCCGCCGCCGGATGGCGACGGCTTCCTCTGCTGGGGTGAGCGCCTCCTCCCGGCGCCCCACCCGCGACAGACAGGTGCCGAGGTTGTTCAGTGCCCTGGCGAGGTCGGGTTCGTTGGCGGTGGGGTTGGCTTTGGCCAGCCGCCGCCGGATGGCGACGGCTTCCTGCGCTGGGGTGAGCGCCTCCTTCCGGCGCCCCACCTCCGACAGGTAGGTGCTGAGTTCGGTCAGCGCGGTGGCGAGGTCGGATTCGTAGGCGGCGGGGTTGACCCGGTTGAGGTAGCGCCAGGAGGGCATGGCGTCCTGGCCGGCGACCAGTGCTTCTTGGTGCATTCCGGCGTAGCGCAGCCGGATGGCAAGGTGTTTGCGAACGCGGGCGTGGGCCAAGGGGTTCTGGGTGGTGGCGAGGCGGTGGTGCGCCAGGCGGTAGGCGATCGTCGCGATGCCCACGTCCAGGTCGGTGTGTCGGCCTTGGGGCAGGTGGGGCTCGACGGCTTCTAGGACGGTGGGGTCGATGTTGTCGAGGTTGGCCAGGGCGGTCAGGGCGGTGCCGCCAGCCTGCGGGGCGAGCTCGGGGTGGGTGGTGAGTAGGGGGTAGAGCTGGCCGGTGGCGATGTGGGGCCAGCGGCGGGCGGTCTCGATCAGTACGGTCAGGGTGTCGCGGGCCCAGGGCGCAGGGGTGTCGGTATTGGTGAGCAGGCGCTCGGTGGCGTGGTCGGCCCAGTCGTCGGTGGGTGCGTCAGCCTGGGTGTGGCCGGGGGTGGTCAGGCCGATGAAGTCTTCGCCGAGTCGGTCCGGGTATAGCGGTTCCAGGACTGTGTCGGTGCGGGCCGGTGGGTAGCAGAACTGGTGGTCGTCCAGCAGGGTGTTAGCGGCCTCGGTGGTTTCGGTCAGCCCTGCCCGGCGTAAGGCGTCCCAGCCGTGCGTGCGGGCCAAGGGGCGGGTGAGGGTGGCGACCAGCACGGTCCGGCCCATGGCCACCGGTCCGGTGGCCAGCGGTTGGGGTGTGCGCTGGTGCAGGGCGTCCCAGTGGGAGCGTTCGCGCCGCAGCAGGTAGGCCGAGGCGCGCGCCGGGTCGGTGGGTGCCTGTTCGTGGTGCAGGCGGGCATCGACGGCGGCTAGGGCGGTGATGTGGATGGTCAGGACCTGGGCGTAGTCCTCGTCGGTGTCCAGGGCCGGGGGCGGGGTGATGGTGTGGGCCCGGTCGGGGGGTACGCCCAGATGGTCGGCGAAGCAGTCCCGGGCCTGGTCGAACAACTCCGTGCGCACGGCTGGCTCATCGGCCAGGGACGGCAGTGGTTGGGCGTCGGGGGACGCGTCGAGCTGGCGATCGATCCAGTAGGCCAGACTCTGCCACCAGGCGCCTGCCGGACGGGCCAGCAGCAGCACGCGCACCGGAACCCGCAGGCCGTGCAGGAGTGGTTCCTGCAGCAACTCGTGCAGCGCCGGGGCGGGCCAGCGTTCGGCGTAGTCCACCACCAGCAGGGCCCCGGCTCCCGTCGGGGGCGTGGTGGTGTCCGCGCGCACAGCGCCGACCGGGTTCGCGACGGCCTGCCACACAGTCCACCCAGCCTGGCGGCTCAACTCCGCGAACCGTGCGGCCAGGCGGGTCTTTCCCTGCCCGCCCGGGCCGTGCACCAGACGGACCGACAGTCCCGGTTCATCGGCGTCATGGCGCCACTGCGTCAGTGCTTTGAGATCGGCCCCGCGGCCGGTGAAGGGCACTACCTGGTGTCCGGACCACAGCAGCCGCGAGGGCTGTGTCGCCAGTTGTCGCGCGCGCACTGGACGGGACGTGGCGGGGAAGTCCTCGATCCGGTAGCCGGGCTTCCACTGGTAGACGTTGAGGATTCCGCCGCCCTGCACCGCGTTCACCGTGCCGCCCGGTTCTGGGGCGTTGAACTGCCGATTGGCGGTTCCCGGGCTGGTCGGCGCGCTGTTGTTCGCGATCTCCGGCGGATCGGGGGAGGCGTTCACGGCCGACCATCGATCCCGGTGCCCGGCGCGGAGAGGAATGGGCGGATCCCCGCCGCCGCTGTCCGAGCCGCCTGCTGGATAGTCATCGGTCCTCACCCGAGCCCTCGTCGTCATCGGCGTGAGGCGTGGGTGGCTGCGGCCGCGCGGGAGGTGCCTGGCGCACGTTGACGCTCCCGCCGCCCTGGACGGCGAAGACCTGGCCCCCGTCGCGGGCGGTATTGGTCTGCACCCAGCTCTGCTGTGCTGGGGGCAGCTCCCTTCGGATCTCGTCCATCAGCGCTCTCAGGTCGGCTTCAGCCTCGGGGTGCTCTCGCAGGAATGCCACCAGTCGCCGCTTCCACGATCCGACCAGATCCTGGCGGGCGCCGTCAGGGTCCTCGTCCCCCTCCACCACGGCGGCGTCACCGTCCAGCTGCGCCTCGATGGCCTGCAGCGCGTGGCCGCGGTGGTGGAACAGCCGGGCCGTGCCGGCGCGGGTGGCCTGCCAGGCGCTGGTGGCCATGGCCGCCACAATGGTCGTCGCGCCGGTCATGGCCAGGGCTGTCGTTGGATCCACAGGCATTTTTGCTCCTTCGTTCACGGGAGTGGGGCACCTCAAGGTCTGCCCACGGACAGTCGTGAGGCCCCGAGCGAAGCCTTGTCGGCTCGCGCTTGCCGGCCACTAGCTCCAGCTCTTCCAGCAACAGCGTCCAGTGCTTGACCAGTTCATCCAGGTCCATCCCAGCTCGCCCTAAGAGGACTGATCGTCCCCCCAAACCTCACTAACCGCAGCTGTTTGACTACAAACAAACACGAGAAACCAGACTTGGGGCTGGTGACAGGTCTCCTACCGGCACCCCGCGTTACGCCGCCACCGTTGCGCACCAGGCTCGGCCTGCGGTTGCATATGTACACAAACTAGGATGCGAGACGGGACGCGCAGATCCCTCTGGCGGTCCGGCCTCGCGCCCACCGCGAGGTGGCGCATGCCTGCAGGTCCATCAGTGGTCCTGCTCCATCGCCGTGCGCAGCAGTATCACCGGCGACGACCAGGGCGAGGCTCGCAAGGCGTTGGAGGGCTTGGTGGCCAAGCTCCTGCAGGAGGGTGAGCGGCGCGGACGCGGACAGACGGTCGGCGCTCGACAGGCTGCGCGCCATCCTTCGCTCCTGCCCTGACACCCTCGCCGCCCACCGCTCCATCCAGCCGATCAAGCTGATTGAACGCTGGGCCCTGGGGGTCCGGTCCTGAAGAACGCTAAGTCCGATGGCGCAGTGGGTGAGATGGACAATCCTCAGATGGCCAACCTCCCCTGCGATGGGCAGGGCCCTGAATGATCCCTGCCACTGCCTAGTCCGAGCCGGCGGCGGATCCTATCCGAGGTGGATACATTGTGGACGTTGTTGGTAGCCGGCGGCTAGACGTCGTCCCAAACTGGTGGCAGCCGAAGCGGCCGTGGACCTTCCGGGCCGCCGCGACGTGACTGCAGTGCATCCGTTCCTGGCAAAGCGACCGTGAGCGGCGTGGCGACCGCTCTTGCCCGCACGCGACATCGGGAAGATCACGGGCCGCCCGTGGACCGGAAGTCGTCGGTGACGGTCGCCAGGTGGTGGGAGGTGGCCCAGGCGCGCCACTCCGTCGGGCCGCCGGCCTTCGCTCGATGTTCGCGTCCGCAGAGGGCTATCTGTGCGTCGCCCCATGACGTCGCGGCGCCTTGCGCGGGCCATTGAGCGGAACGGAGCAGGTCGGCGCAGAGGGTGAAGAAGTCGTCGTTGCCCGGGCGCCTTCGGTCTGCGATGTAGACGTACCAGTCGTTGCCGGCGGTGTAGCGCAGGTTCGGCAGGCTGCGTCCACCGCCCTTGGGGATCACGACGTGGCTGACGCCGTAGTCCCCGAAGTCGGGTGGGTTGTCTTCGAGGTCGCCGACGACCTGGTGCCACAGCGTCGCGTCCCAGCGGTGCAGTTGGTTCGGAGTGTTCCGGGGGAGTTTGCTGAGGGAGAGGGGGAAGGCTCCGGAGACGGCCGCGACGTGACGCCAGGGGATCGTGCGCGACCAGTCGAGGGCCTGGCGCAGGGCGGGAGCGGCCCGGTCGACCGCGGTGCTGCCGAGGACGGAGCCGGCGTCCAGGAGCAGGTCGGTCTGCTCGGGGGCCAGGCGCACGGAGTGCATCGCCGAGCGGACGGCGCTCACGACGGTGGATGAGTCCGCGGGCAGTTCGATGCGGAGAGCCGCACCGAGGTGGTGGGCGCGGTGGACGTCGCGGATCTCGGCGAGAGCCTCGGGGGGATCGTCCGGGCGGAAGACCGGGATGAGGGGGAGTACGAACGCGCCGAAGGCTTCGCTGAGCCAGGTCATGGAGTGGCCTCTGAAGCAGCCGCCGCCGACCACGCCGGCGTTCCGCAGGGCTCCGCAGTCGACGGTCACCACGAGGCCCTTGGGCAGGTGGTCGCAGGCGTGCTTGAGGAAGGTCTCCATGACGTCGCGGAGGTTCTCGTCGGGAACGATCTCCAGGATCGGCCGGATCTGGGCTTGGACCTCCGGGGTGATGTTCTCGAGCGCCAGGAACTCGCCGCGCTTGCCCTTGAGGATCGGCACGTACGCCATCGGCAGCCCCCATCACCCCGGGCCACCTGCCTCAACTTCAGGCCCCTTGAGACAGCGTGAGGGCTGTGCGAACGCCTCACCAGGTCTGATTCCGGCCATGAGCGACCAACTGCCCTGGCTCTCTTCCACCTTCAGGAGCTTCGGCACACCAATGCAGTCGATGGGAGTCGATCCCCAAGCACGACCCGGTGAGGACGAAGGCGGTCAGGAGGCCGGCGCTCCGGGCAACGCACGCACCTGGTGCCAGAAGAAGTACGGGCCCTCGACGCCTCGTGCGTGCGTGTGTCTGTGAAGTCTTGTTCCAGGTACTCCCCATGGGCCACGAAACGTCCATGATGGTGGGGACGTCGTATTGGGGCGGGTTGAAACGGATCTTGCGGAACGCCAAGATCCGGACCATACGCGGCCCACGGATGCCGGGTGGTGGTGCCGAGTCGTGCGCCCCGCAGGTCAGGGGCGAGTCGGGCGGCAAGTAACCGCAGACCAAGAACCTGCTGGTCAGCTACAGCCCGAACGCGCTGGGCTTCTTCTAGCCGCTCACGACCCCCGGTCCGCAGAATGCGGGGCCGGGGGTTTGCGGGGGCAGCAGGACAGGTTCGAGACAGGGACGGTGAAGCATGGATGTGGCAAACCGGGTCGAGGTGACCGGGATGGCGGCGGAACTGTTGCGGCGGCTGGCCGACGAGCACGGTCCGCTGATGTTCCACCAGTCCGGCGGGTGCTGCGACGGCAGTTCGCCGATGTGCTATCCGGCAGGGGAGTTCCTGACCGGTGACTCGGATGTGCACCTGGGGGACCTGGGCGTGGCGGGCATGGAGCCGGTGCCGGTGTGGATGGCCCGGGACCAGTTCGCGTACTGGAGCCATACGCATCTGACGATTGACGTGGTGCCCGGACGAGGGAGCGGGTTTTCCCTCGAGGCACCGACGGGAAATCGCTTTCTTATCCGCTCCCGGCTGTTGACCGACGAAGAGTTGAAGGCATTGCGGACATGATGTGCGCGAGCCATGCGCATGCTGTGTCCATGGTGAATTAACCGCTTGCCGAACATTTCCGCGAGAGGGCAAACGCCTAAGCGGATTCTGTGACAGAAGCGTGACGATCAACGACTGAGTACTGCCGGTGCGCGCCTTCCGCGACGCGAGTCACGCGCTTACGGTGGCGGGTATGGCACCGATACCGACACCTGGACACCAGCCGCCGGACGACCCCGGGAAGGCCTACACAGGGCTGCCCCAGGACGAGGCAGAACGGCGCGCGAGAGAGCACGGCTGGAGTACGGTCCGGTCGCTCCCGGAAGGGGCGATCATCACGATGGAGTACGTGGCGGGGCGGCTGAACTTCAGCGTCGCGGACGGCAGAGTGACCCGCTGCTGGCAGGGCTGATTCGGAAACGGCGGGAGGCCGTGGGGGCCGGTGAGCGGTCCCCACGGCCTCCCGTGGTCGTTTTGGGAGCGGCGCTAACTGCCCGCGCCGCCGCGCCCGCGCACCTGCTGGTGGGCGAGCGGGATGGGGCGGACGGGCCGCTCGACGGGCGGCCGGCGGCTGCCCGTCGGGGTGACGGGAGTGCGCTCGTGGCGCGCGGCCGGCGGCCGTCCCGGGGCGTGCGGCAAGGCGGTCGAATGGGCTCCCGCGGCGGCGCCGACGGCCTCCAGGGCGGGCTGGCCGCCCTCCATGGCGGTGCGAGGCGTCACCAGGCCGGGGCGCTGCCCCAGTACGCGGGCCGGGACGGGTGCGAGCCCCGATCCGTGCCGGGACCGGTGCCAGGCGGCCACCAGGAACTCCTCGGCCCAGGCCATCGAAGGCTCGAACCAGGGCAGAGCGAGCAGCACCAGCAGGCCGGCGGCCCAGCCGAGCAGGACGTCACTGACCCAGTGCGTGCCGAGGTAGATGGTCGTCATGCCGACCCCGAGGGCCAGCAGCGCGGCGATGACCGATGCCCACCGGCGGACCCGCGGCGTGGTCGCCAGATATGCCAGAACGCCCCAGGTCACGACCGCGTTGGCGGTGTGTCCCGAGGGAAATATATCGCCGCCGGCGAAGAGTTCGGGCGATCCCACGGCGGTGGCGTAGTGCGGGCCGAGCCTGCCGAGCCCGTACTTCACGGCGCCAACGGTGATGTTCAGCAACAGGAGGGAGGCGCCGAGGGCCAGCATCGGGTGCAGGCTGCGCTGCCGCCAGGCACGCCAGCCCAGCCAAGCCGCGACCATCACGGCCGTCGGGCCGCGCTGGCCCAGGACCACGAAGTAGTCCAGGGCGGCGTGGATCTGCGGCCACTGCTTGTAGGGGCGCCACAGCATGACCTGCCAGTCCAGCGTCACGAGCTTCGAGGAGGTGACGACGCCCACGACGATGGCCACGTAGACCGCAAGCGTCGAGCCGAACAGCCAGAGGCGCGTTCGGCTCATACGCGGTAGGTCGCGTGTGGTCGGGTACTCCGCCGGTCGGTGGAGCTTCTCATCGGTTCGCACCGAATCGACGTTACAGCGTGTGACAGCAGTGATCGGCCGAACGAGCGTCTTTGTAATGACGATGTGATGTGGAGTGCGTCTCACCGCTCCAATGGCACTCACAGATTCAGTGGAAATACGCGAACTCTGGATTTTATGTTCGGGTGTCGATACTCACATCACAACCGCCTTTTTATCGGCTATTACCCTCAAGGATGCGCGGCGTTTCCCGCCCGAATGGCGGGACACCGCGGTGATCATGGGGCCGGGTGCGTGCGATAGCGTTTGGGGCCGCTCCGGCGGCACCCGCGTGACCTGGGCCTTCGGACCCGGCGGGCGCGGCAGGTAACGCAGCGTCAAGATCGAAGCGCACGACGAACCAGAGGAGCACGCCGTGGTCCGCCCCGGGAGGCAGCCGGCACTCGTCGTCGCTGTCGTGTTCACCGCCGCGGCGGTCGTCCAGCAGATCCTGTTGGCCGTCGGTGTCGGCGGCCCGCTGCCGGGCTGGCAGCCCCTTCCGTTCCTTCTCGTGGCGGCTCCCGCGTGGGTACTGGCCCGCCCGTGGGCGACGGTCGGGCGCAAACCGCCGTACGTGCTGTCCTGGCTCGTGGTGCGGCTGCGGCACGTCCCGCAGTGGGCGCTGCCGGCCGCCGTGCTCGCGACGGCCGCCGTGGTCTGGGCCGGGCTGCAGGACCAGGAGCAGTACCTCGGCCACGAGGAGGCCGTCTACGCCAACAAGGCGCGGTCCTGGCTGGACGGCACGCCGGACGCGGGCTGGGGCACGTACCGGCCGATCGGGCTGCCGGTGCTGGGGCGGATCGCGCTGGGCCTGAGCGACACCGTCGGAGCGGTCAGGGCGGTGGCCCTCGTCTTGGTGCTCTTCACCCTCGCCGTCACGTACGTCGTCGCCGCCCGTTGGACGACCCCGCGCCGGGCGGCCGTCGCGGCGCTGCTGGTCCTGGGCGGGCTGGGCTTCCTGCGCCGGATCCCCGAATTCCTCAATGACATCGGCTCCACAGGGCTGTTGCTGATCGTGGTGTACCTGCTGACGAGGGCGCAGGAGAAACCTTCCTCGCGCGCCCTGCTCTGGGTGCCGCCCGTCGCGCTGGCCGCCTTCTACCTGCGTTACGGCATCGCCGGGAACCTGGTGGCTATCGCGCTCGCCGCACTCGCCGCCTACGGGCCGCGCGCCTGGCTCGCGCAGGGCCGCCGGCTGGCCGTGGCGGGCGCGGTCTTCCTCGCCGGACTGGTGCCGCACTTCGTCTACGCGACGAAGGTGGCCGGCTGGCCGCTGGGGCTGATCTTCTCCGCGACCTCGCACGCGAACCGCGACTACGTGGGCGACGGTTTCGTCTACTACCTCGGGATCTTCCCGTACCGGCTCGCCGGTGACCTCGGCGCGGTGGTGATGGCGGCCGGGCTCTACGCGGCGGGCGCCGCCCTCCGGCGGCGCCGGAGCACCGGGACCGAGGGCCGCACGGCCCGCCGGAAGGTCTTCCTCGGGGCGACGGCCGTGCTCGTCGTCGTCCTGCTCGGGATGGCCACCGACGGAGAGCCGCGCTTCATCTACCTGTCGGTGGTGCTGCTCACGATCCTCGGCGTGCAGGCCGTCGCCGAACTGACCGGCCGCTGGTCCGCGCACGTCCTGACGGCCGTGGCGCTGCTCGCCGCCGTCACCGTGCCGGCGACCGCCATGTCCGTGGCCCGCGGGGCGATGCCCGCACCGAACGCGGAGCGTGACTCGACGATCCCGGTGGCGGAACAACTCGCCTCGGACGGCCCGTGTCTGCTGGTCACCGGCTACGAGCCGGAGATGGGCTGGTACTCGGGGTGCGACGCGATCACCTACGCCCAGGCGGCCGGTACGGAGTTCCCCGCGGGTACCAGGGTCAGTTTCGTCCTCTTCCGGAACGGCCGGCTGCAGCCCGGCGCAGCCACGCTGCGCGACCTCATCGGCGGCCACTCCGTCACCACCCGCACCATCCGCACCACCGGGTCGCTGGGCGCCGCGACCGTCATCACCCTGCGCTGATCCAGCCCCGGCCCAGGCCCCGCACGGCGACCCCCCTCCCACCCCGGAAGCGGACATTCCGTCAACGTGAGGTCGGCCACATGACCAGACCACCACCTGGCGTACTCTGTCGTCTCACTCGCCTTTACCGCCGGTCAACCGGAATGGTGTAGCGACGTCCAGTTCCGAGGTAGTGAGAGCACCCCGCTGGGAGGTACGTAGATGACTGGGACGACAACGGTCGGCTCGGTGAGGCCGGCAGCCGTCCCACCGCATCAGCGTCCGGCCGGGCGCTGGACCGTCCTGGTGGTCCTGTGCGTGAGCCTGCTGCTGGTCGCGCTCGACGCGACCGTGCTGCATGTCGCGGTCCCCGCGCTCACCGAGGACCTGCACCCCGGAGCCGTACAGCTGCTGTGGATCGTCGACGCCTACCCGCTCGTCGCCGCGTCGCTGCTGATCCTCTTCGGCACCCTCGGCGACCGCGTGGGACGCCGCCGGATCCTGCTGATCGGCTACGGACTCTTCGGCCTCGCCTCGGCCCTCGCCGCGTTCGCGACCGGCGCGCACGTCCTCATCGGGGCCCGGGCGCTGCTCGGGGTCGGCGGTGCCATGATCATGCCGGCGACGCTGTCGATACTCCGCCAGGTCTTCCCCGACCGCCGCGAGCGCGCGGTCGCCATCGGTGTGTGGAGCGCCGTCGCCGCCGTGGGCGCCGCGGTCGGGCCGGTGCTGGGCGGCTTCCTCGTCGAGCACTTCTGGTGGGGATCGGTCTTCCTCATCAACATCCCGCTGATGCTCGTGATCCTGCCGCTCGCGCGCTGGCTGCTCCCCGAGTCCAAGGGCGAGGGGTGCGGCCCGTGGGACGTCCTCGGCGCGCTCATGGCGGCGTTCGGTGTCCTCGGCGTGGTCCTCGGGGTCAAACGCCTCGGCGCCGGCGCGAGCCTGCTGGATCCCGGGGCGCTCGGCCCGGTCGTGGTCGGCGCGGTGCTGCTGGTCCTCTTCGTGCGCCGGCAGAAGCGCCGCGAACACCCGCTCATAGACATCGGCATGTTCTCCCGCCCCACCTTCAGCACCTCCGTCGGCTGCATCGTCCTGGCCATGCTCGCGCTCGTCGGCCTCGAACTGATCGCCGTGCAGTACCTGCAACTGGTGCTCGGCCTCAGCCCCTTCGCGACCGGTCTCCGGCTGCTCCCGCTCACCTTCGCCGCGATGGCGGCAGGACTGTGCGGCTCGCGCCTGCTGCACCGGTTCGGGCCACGCGCCATGGTCGGCACCGGATTCGTGCTCACCGCCGTCTCCGTCCTGGCCCTGACCCTGATGGGGCAGACCGACCGGCCGTTGCTGCTCACCGGCGCCTTCGTACTGCTCGGATTCGGCCTGGAGACCACGATCTTCGGAGCGTACGAATCCATGCTGAGCGAAGCCCCCGCCGCTCAGGCGGGCGGCGCCGCGGCCATCGGCGAGACCTCGTACCAGCTCGGCGCGGGCATGGGCATCGCACTGCTCGGCAGCGTCATGAACGCCGCGTACGGACCCGGTGTCGCGCATGTCCCCGGAGTGCCGGCCGCCGACAGCGCCGCCGCGGGGAACTCGCTGGGCGAGGCGTACGACGTCTCCGGCCGGCTCGGCGGCCCGGCGGGAGCCGCGCTGCGACAGGCCGCCAGGGACTCCTTCGTGCACGGTCTGCACATCACGCTCGTCGTCAGCGCCGGACTGCTCCTGCTGGGCGCGTTCGCGGCGCTCCGGCTGCCGCGGGTGATGGAGTGCGGCGAGCTCGTCCTGAAGGCGGCGGGCCTCGGCGAACAGCGGGTGTCGCCCGAAGCGCGCCGGCCCTCCTCCGCCGACCACCGGCCGTCCCTCGCGGAGCACCCGGAACATCCGCGGCACGAGCCGCAGCACGCGCAGCACGAGCCTCAGCACGCGCAACACGTGCCGCAGCACGCGCAACACCACGCGCCCGACGCCGAACGACTGGTGTCCGCGGGCGAACAGCAGACGGCCCTTTACGTGGCGGGAGCACGCACGTAGCGTCGTCCCCGACCGCGTAGATCACCTCGGAGCCCACTCAGGAGACCGTCATGTCCGGGAGCGCGCTGCCGCCGTTCGATCCGTACGACCCGCTCGGGATCGACGACCTGCTCAGCGACGAGGACCGCGCGGTGCGCGCGACCGTCAGGGAGTGGGCCGCGGACCGCGTACTGCCGTACGTGGCCGGCTGGTACGAGTCCGGCGAGCTGCCCGTCATCCGCGAACTGGCCCGTGAACTCGGCTCGATCGGCGCGCTCGGCATGTCCCTTACCGGCTACGGCTGCGCGGGCGCCAGCAACGTCCAGTACGGCCTGGCCTGTCTGGAACTGGAGGCGGCCGACTCCGGGATCCGCTCGCTCGTCTCCGTACAGGGATCGCTGGCGATGTACGCCATCCACCGCTTCGGCTCCGAGGAGCAGCGGCAGGAATGGCTGCCGCGGATGGCCTCCGGCGAGGTCATCGGCTGCTTCGGCCTCACCGAGCCGGACGTCGGCTCCGACCCGGCCGGAATGCGCACGTACGCCAAGCGCGACGGTACGGACTGGGTGCTCAACGGCCGCAAGATGTGGATCACCAACGGCTCGGTGGCCGGGGTCGCGGTGGTCTGGGCCCGCACCGACGACGGCATTCGCGGCTTCGTCGTCCCCACCGACGCCCCCGGCTTCTCGGCGCCGGAGATCAAGCACAAGTGGAGCCTGCGCGCCTCGGTCACCAGCGAACTCGTCCTGGACGACGTCCGGCTGCCCGCCGACGCCGTACTTCCCGACGGCGCCGGGCTCAAGGGCCCGCTCAGCTGTCTGAGCCACGCGCGCTACGGCATCGTCTGGGGCGCCATGGGCGCCGCCCGCAGCAGCTTCGAATCGGCGCTGGAGTACTCGAAGACCCGCGAGCAGTTCGGTCGGCCCATCGGCGGCTTCCAGCTCACCCAGGCCAAACTGGCCGACATGGCGGTCGAGCTGCACAAGGGCATCCTGCTCGCCCATCACCTCGGGCAGCGGATGGACGCCGGGCGGCTGCGCCCGGAGCAGGTCAGCTTCGGCAAGCTCAACAACGTGCGCGAGGCGATCGAGATCTGCCGTACCTCGCGCACCATCCTCGGTGCCAACGGCATCTCGCTGGAGTACCCGGTGATGCGGCACGCGACCAACCTGGAGTCCGTGCTCACCTACGAGGGCACCGTGGAGATGCACCAACTGGTCCTGGGCAAGGCACTCACCGGACTCGACGCATTCCGGTGAGCCGCCCGGCTCAGTTCCGGCTGATCAGTGCTGAACCGTGGCGATCAGTGCTGGTCAGTGCTGATCAGTTCTGGTTGAAGAATCCATCCGCGCCGCGCTTCGACTCGGCGTTGAGGACCATGTAGTCGGCGGGGGTCAGCAGGAAGACACGGGTGGCGATGCGCTCGATCGAGCCGCGAAGCCCGAAGGTGAGACCTGCCGCGAAGTCGACGACGCGCTTGGCATCGGTCGACTCCATGCCCGTAAGGTTCACGATCACCGGGACACCCTTGCGGAAGAGTTCGCCGATGCCGCGGGCATCACGGAACCCGTCCGGGGTCACGGTGGCGATCTGGCGGCCCTGTTCCTCGGCCGTCTCGCTCGCCACCTGGACCCTGGGGTCGGTCACCCAGGTGTCACCGCGCTCGGACCCCTCGCCGTAGTCGGCGTACTCCTCGTCGTAGTAGCTTTCGTCGCCGTTGTCGTCGACGAGGCCCAACCAGGCACTCGCCCGTCGAACCGAACCCATGGACGCCTCCTCTCACACGCGGTCAATATCGTCCGCACCCCTATGGTCGTCCATGATGCCGATGATGCGCCAAGCGGATAGCCGCCACCCAGGGGACTTGTGACGGTACTGGTGCACAAGATAGGTGTCGGGGAGTCAGGTAGCCATAGGCGTACGGAAGGTGACGAAGTGATGGGAGCGCTCCCCTCTTCCGAGTGACGCCGCACGGCCGGACGGCCGTATGGCAGTCATGAGATCGTTCCATCGGTAGCATGTCGGGCCGATCGTATGATGAAGCCGCTGGGGGAGCGTTGTTCGGAATTATCAGGCCGTGTCGTCACCGGATGCCGGAAGGACTCGCCACTTCCTGGATGGCGCACCTGTGCGGCCTGTGCCTCGCGTTGCGCGACGACCATGGACAGCTGGCCCGGATCGCCACCAACTACGACGGCCTCATCATCTCGGTGCTGGTCGAGGCCCAGGTCCCGGGCGCGGACGGGTCGGGCAAGTGGCGGCGGACCGCCGGGCCCTGCCCGTTGCGCGGGATGCGCACCGCGCCGGTGGCGACGGGCGAGGGCGCGCGGCTGGCCGCCGCCGTCTCGCTGGTGCTGGCGTCGGCGAAGATGCGTGACCACATCGACGACCGGGACGGCGCCATGGCGCGGCGGCCGGTCGCGGCGGCGGCGCGGACCGTCGCCCGGCGCTGGGACCGGGCCGGGGCGCGGACCGGCGGCGGGCTCGGGTTCGACACGGCGGTGCTGGTGGACGCGGTGGACCGGCAGGCCGGGATCGAGGCGCTGGCCAGGACGGGCACTCCGCTGCTGACGATCACCGAGCCGACCGAGACGGCGACCGCGGCGGCCTTCGGCTACACGGCGGTGCTCGCCGGACGGCCCGGCAACCGCGCGCCGATGGAGGAGGCAGGCCGGCTCTTCGGCCGGCTGGCGCACCTGCTGGACGCGGTCGAGGACCAGACGGCTGACGCCGCGTCGGGTGCGTGGAACCCGCTGACGGCGACCGGCACCGGCCGCGCCGAGGCGCGGCGGCTGTGCGACGACGCGGTCCACGGGGTACGGCTCGCGCTGAAGGACGCCGAGTTCAGCGACGGCCGGCTCGTGCACGTCCTGCTCGCCCATGAACTGCGGCGCTCGGTGGACCGCGCCTTCGGCGGCTCCTGCGCGCACACCCACCCCAACGCGCTCGAAGGCCAAGGCGGGCTGCCGCAGCTGAGCGGGAATCCGTACGGCCCTGGCCAGAGCCCGTACGCGCCCGGTGGGCCGGGCTTTCCACCCGGTGGATTCCCGCCGCCCGAACCGCCGCGCCGACGTGGGCTGATCGCCGGGTGCGCGATGTGGAGCGGTCTGTGCTGCACCTGCCAGCTGTGCTGCCGGGACCACTACGACGATCCGTGGAACGGCAGGCGCCGCGAGGGCTGGTGCCAGAACTGTGACTGCGACTGCTGCGATTCGTGCGATTGCTGTGATGGGTGCGACTGCTGCGATTGCGGTTGTGACTGCGGGTGTTGAGGGTCCTTCTCGAACTCGACAGGTGCGACGAGGGAGGGAGAGAAGGCGGCGTGCGTACGTGAAGGAAGGCCGTGCCGGCCGGGAAAGCTGGGGGATCGTTCGAGGAGAATGCGGCCGCGGCGACGTGGTGCGCGCGGGGCGGGCTGGCGGAGCCAGGGCCGGACAGGCCCTAAGAGGTCAGCGACAACACGAGGACGACCACACTCGACCGAGGTCGATGTGGTCGCGGGTGACCAACTGACAGCTGCGCATGGGCCCAGTGGAGCAGTCGACGTCCCATCCCGTCAACCACGCTGAGACGCGATGCCCACCAGTTGGACACTCTTGACAGCGGGCGATGCCGTGGGCTTAGCCTCGGGCCCAAGGTCATGACGGCCCGGTCGCGTTGAGGGACGCGGCGTGCGCGAAGGCAACTCCCGTGCTTCTTCAGAATGTCCACGGAGCCTTCGTATGCCCGCATCATCCCCTCCAGGCCATCGACCCATCCGCCCGCTGCACCTGGCTTTCGCGATCGACGGCCGGGAACAGTACGAGGCCTCCTACTACATCGAGCTCGCCCGGCTCGCCGAGCGCGGCGCGCTGGACTTCGTCACGCTCGACGACTCTCCGGCGCCGGCCAACAGCGGTGCCGAGGGAGGTCGCAACGACGCAGGCCACGGTGTCAGCCACGACGCCGGCCCTGGCGCCGGGCGCCTCGACGCGCTCGCCGTCCTCATCCAGGTCGCGCCCGCCACCGACCGGATAGGGCTGGTGGCTGCCGTCACCGTCGCGCACCCCGAGCCCTTCCCCGTCCTGGCGGCGCTCGCCACTCTCGACCGGGTCAGCCGCGGCCGGGCCGGCTGGACACCGCGGATCCCGGACGCCGGAGCTGCGGCCCTGGCCGCCCTGCTGGGGGACGGCCGGCAGGACGGCGCCGGGACGTATGACGCAGCGTCAGTCGTGCCAGGGCCGTGGGTAGGGCGGCCGGTGATCGCCGTCGACGCGACGCTGGAGGCGCCGCGCGAGCTGGCCGCGCGCCACGCCGACGTGGCGTTCGTACGCGTCGGCGGCCCGCACTCGGAGCGGCTGGCGTACGAGGCGCGCACCGACCTGCGCCGCCGGGCGGCGGCGCACGGCCGCGACCCCGACCGGCTCACGGTCCTGGCCTCGCTCAACGTCGAACTGTTCGACCCGGCCGACGCCGTGGTCCTCGCCGACCTGTTCGGCGACTGGCACCGCGACGGGATCACCGACGGCTTCCACGTACGGCCCGCCGATCCCCGGCGGGATCTGGCCCGGCTGGTGAACGCGACCGTGCCCGTGCTCCAGCAGCGCGGACTGTTCCGCCGCTTCCAGCCCGGGACGACACTGCGCGAACATCTCGGCCTGGATCGGCCGGTGAGCCCCGCGGTGAGCCGTCCGGTCCGATGAGCGCCGCCGGCGATGGACGGGCCAATTCCGGCCATCGCCCCATCCGCCGCCCGGACGCCGGACGCCCGGACGCGGGCCGCCGACCGGATTACCGGGGACACGACCCCGCGCGGGCATCTCGGCCTGCGGCAGCCGCTGTGGAAGGTTGATGACCATGAGTTCCGAGACTGAGCAGGACTGGAAGAACTGGCGCGAGCGGCGCGCCGAGTCGGTCGCGGCGCCGTACGGGCCACTGGCCCTGACCGGCACGTACTGGCTCGCCGACGCCGAGGACGGGAAGATCCCCGGGCTGCCGGGGGAGTGGCGGGAGCAGGACGGTTCGGTGGTCCACCGGGGCGACGGCGTCTTCGGGCGGCTGGAACCCGAGGGCGAGCCGGTGCTGTTCGGCGAGAAGCGGATCGTGGCGATCGACCGCGAGGGCCTGCTCGCCCTCCGGATCTGGGACCCGGCCTCGGACGCCCGGCGCGACTTCGCGGGGATCGACGCGTTCGACTACGACGAGCGGTGGGTGCTGCCGGCGGTCTTCCGTCCGTACCCCGAGGGCCGCGCCGTGCGCGTGCCGCACGCCGACGGCCGGGAGCGCGGACTCGGGGTCAGCGGCGAGCTGGTCTTCACCGTGGACGGTACGGAGCACTCGCTCGCGGTCGCGGTCGAGGAGGACGGCACGCTGTGGGGCGTCATCGCCGACGCCACCAGCGGAAGGAGCAGTTACCGCTTCCGCTTCCTGCGGACCCCCGCGCCCGCCCCGGACGGCGCCGTCGTGCTGGACTTCAACCGGACGCTGCTCCCGCCGTGCGCTTTCGCGGACGCGTTCGTGTGCCCGTTCCCGCCGCCCGGCAACACGCTGCCGTTCGCGCTGGAAGCGGGCGAGAGCAAAGTTCTCACAGGTTGAGATCCGGGTTGAGAACCGGATCGAGAACCGGGTCGAGACGTCCGTGCGGGACCCCGTCGAGGGCTGCAGAAGGCCGGGTCAAGGCGGGTCGTGGCCTGCTGAGCTGCCGTCAGCCCGGTGTGCCCCGATGGCCCGCGCGGCCGCCGGGGCACCATCACGTCGGTCCGTCGCGGCCGAAAGGCGCCCTTGTGTGTTCCGCGCGGGCTCTGAATACTCCCGTCCCAGTACTTGTCAGGGCCACGTCGAGTTCGTTTATCGGTGAGGCGCTGTCAGGTCGAGCTGACCTCCACCCCCCACAGGAGGAATAGATGAAAATCACCCGACGCGCCGGCCTGATCGCTGTGACGTCCGGCCTGGTGGCCGTCACCGCGCTCACGCTGCCCGCCGCCAACGCCGCCCCCATGGCCACGGCATCCCCGGAGGCCGCCGCCGCGGTCGCCACCTCGCTCGGCACCGCCAGCACCGCGGGTACCTACTACGACGCGGCGTCGAGGACCACCGTCGTCAACGTCACCTCGGACAGGGCGGCCGACGCCGTACGGGCGGCCGGAGCGACGCCCAGGACGGTCCGGTTCAGCTCGGCAGTGCTCAACAAGGCCGGCCAAGCCGCCAAATCCGCCGACATCGCGGGCACGGCCTGGTCCGTCGACCCGACCACCAACAAGCTCGACGTCAGCGTCGACAGCCGGGTCACCGCCGCCCAGCTGGACCGGCTCAAGAAGGCCACCGCGAGCTACGGCGACGCCGTGAGCATCAACCGCGTGGCTGGAAAGTTCAGCAAGCTGCTCTCCGGCGGAGACGCCATCTACACCAGCCAGTGGCGCTGCTCGGTCGGCTTCAACGTCCGCAGCGGCAGCACGTACTACTTCCTCACCGCAGGCCACTGCACCGAGGGCTACCCGGCCTGGAAGACGTCCGCCGGTACCTCCATCGGCCCGACCACCGGCAACAGCTTCCCGAACAACGACTACGGGATCGTCCGCTACGACAACACCTCGATCACGCACCCCGGCGCAGTCGGCAGCCAGGACATCGCCAGCGCGGGCAACGCCTACGTCGGTGAACCCGTCAAGCGCCGCGGCTCCACCACCGGCGTCCACAGCGGCTCGGTGACCGGACTCAACGCCACCGTGAACTACGGCGGCGGCGACATCGTCTACGGCATGATCAAGACCAACGTCTGCGCCGAGCCCGGCGACAGCGGCGGTTCCCTCTACAACGGCTCCATCGCGGTCGGCCTCACCTCGGGCGGCAGCGGCAACTGCTCCTCCGGCGGGACCACGTTCTTCCAGCCGGTCACCGAAGCGCTCAGCGCCTACGGAGTCAGCGTCTACTAGGCGGACCACTGACGCCGGCGACTGCTCGACGGACCACTGACGCCGGCGACTGCTGGACGGACCACTGACGCCGGCGACGGCCTGCAGCGAACAGGACGGAGCCTCCGCCGACCCTGCCGGCGGGGGCTCTGCCGCGTGCGCTCGCGCTATGCCCATGCGGTCAGTAGCTGTCCGCGACAGCTGGCAGACTGAGCGCATGTTGGAGACCTCGGCGCGCCTGCTGCGTCTGCTCTCGCTCCTCCAGTCCCGGCGTGACTGGTCCGGCCCCGACCTCGCGGAACGCCTGGACGTCACCGCCCGAACGGTGCGCCGCGACGTCGACCGGCTGCGGACCCTCGGCTATCCGGTGCACGCCGCCCCGGGCACGGCCGGCGGCTACCGGCTCGGCGCGGGCGCCGCGCTGCCGCCGCTGCTCCTGGACGACGAGGAGGCGGTCGCCGTCGCGCTGTGCCTGCGCACCGGGGTGGGCGGCACCGTGGCCGGGATCGAGGAGGTCTCCGTCCGCGCACTGTCCAAGCTGGAGCAGGTGCTCCCGTCGCGGCTGCGGCACCGGGTCCAGGCGATGCAGGCGATCACCGTGCACGCGCCGCCGCCCGGCCGCGCGACCGTCGGTCAGGACGTGCTGACCGTCATCGGCGCGGCCTGCCGCGACCGCGAACGGCTGCGCTTCGACTACAGCGACCACAGCGGCACCTCCAGCCGCCGCACCGTCGAGCCGTACCGCCTGGTCAACCACGGACGCCGCTGGTACCTGCTCGCCTGGGACACCAGCCGGGAGGACTGGCGGACCTTCCGCGTCGACCGGATCGAACCCAAGTCGCCCACCGGGCCGCGCTTCACACCGCGCGAACCCCCGGAGGACGCGGCGGCGTACGTCGCCAAGGGCGTCACCACCAGGGCCTACCGCTACCAGGCGCGGGTCACCCTGCACATGTCGGCCGAGGCGGTCGCCGACTTCGGCTGGACGGGCTTCGGCACGATCGAGGCGATCGACGAGCAGACCTGCGAGCTGCGTACGGGCGCCGAGTCCCTCGACGGCCTCACCGTCTTCATCGCCCTGCTCGGCGCCGAGTTCGAGGTGCACGAGCCGGTCGAACTCGCCGACCAGCTGAGAGTGGTGGCCGCCCGGCTCCTGCGCGCCGCCGACCGGACACCACCGCGCTGACCACTCGGCCTCTGCGTGCCGCCGACCGGATCCACCGCGCTGACCGGCATCCAAGGATCGGCGCCGCGCCACGCGCGGCCCGGCGGTGCGCTACCCGCCCGTAGGACCGGTGCTCGGCGGGGGATCGCGCAGTACATTGGAAGAACTGCACGTGTATACGGCAGGGGGCCGAAATGATCGTGGAGTTGGTGGCCGCTGTCGTGGCGGCCGGTGGCGTTTACGTGGTGGCCGCGTCCCGGGTCGTCCGGCAGTACGAGCGCGGTGTCGTGCTGCGGCTGGGCCGGCTGAGGTCGGCGCCCAAGGGCCCCGGCTACACCATGATCGTCCCGGGGGTCGACCGGCTGCGCAAGGTCAATCTGCAGATCGTGACCATGCCCATTCCCGGGCAGGACGGCATCACCCGCGACAACGTGTCGGTCAAGGTGGACGCGGTCGTCTATTTCAAGGTCATCAACGCCGTCGACGCCGTCATCCAGGTCGAGGACTACCGCTTCGCGGTGTCCCAGGTCGCCCAGACCTCACTGCGTTCGATCATCGGCAAGAGCGATCTGGACGAGCTGCTGTCGAACCGGGAGAAGCTGAACGAGGGCCTCGAAGTGATGATCGACAGCCCCGCGCTGGGCTGGGGCGTGCAGATCGACCGGGTCGAGATCAAGGACGTGTCGCTGCCGGAGGCCATGAAGCGGTCGATGTCCCGGCAGGCCGAGGCGGAGCGCGAACGTCGCGCGCGCATCATCAACGCGGACGCCGAACTGCAGGCGTCGAAGGTGCTCGCCCAGGCCGCCAAGCAGATGGAGGACAACCCCTCCGCCCTCCAGCTGCGGCTGCTGCAGACCGTGGTGGCCGTCGCGGCGGAGAAGAACTCGACGCTGGTGCTGCCCTTCCCGGTCGAGCTGCTGCGCTTCCTGGAGCGCGCCGCGCCGGCGGCCCCGGCGCCTGCCGACGAGCGGGCGCCCGCCGCGACGGAGCCCGCACCGGAACCTGCCACGGAGCCTCCGCCCCCGCCCCCGCCCGCGCCCGTACCGCTCTCCGCCGTACCGCCGGTGCTCACCCCGGCGCCCCTTCCCGTGCCGGCGCCCATTCCGATCGAGAGCAACTCCCAGCCCAAGAACGAGGAGTGACGTCCTCGGCCAACGGCCGACCGCACGAAGAACCCCACGACGAAGAACCCCACGCCCGGACATCGCGCTCCGCCCCTCCCGGCTCGTTGCCGTCATGACTCCCAAGCATTACGTTGGGGGTCATGACGGCGATAGGGGTCCTGCGCGACCGCAACGCGGGAACGTACCTGGGTGGGGTGCTGGTCTCCGGCTTCGGCAGCTCGGCGATGATGCTGGCCGCCGGTATCTGGGTGAAGTCGCTCACCGGCTCCAGCAGCCTCGCCGCGCTGGTCGGCGTCTGCCTGTGGACCCCGACGCTGGCCGGTCCGCTGCTCGGCACCCTGGTCGACCGGGTGCGCCGCCGCCCGCTCCTGGTGCTGGTCAACGCCGCGATGGCCGTCCTGCTGCCGCTACTGCTCGTGGTCCGTACGGCGGACCTGGTCTGGATCCTGTTCGCCGTGCTCGTCCTGTACGGGACCGCGTCCGTGCTCTGCGACGCGGCCGAGGCCGCCGTCGTCACCGCCACCGTTCCCGGCGAACTGCGCGGTGACTTCAACGGACTGCGGATGACCGCCAACGAGGCGATGAAGCTCCTCGCCCCGCTCGCCGGCGCCGGCCTGTACGTCCGCTACGGCGGCGGTTCCGTCGCCGTGCTCGACGCCGTCACCTTCGCGCTCGCCGCCGCCGTCTTCGCGATGGTCCGGGTGCGGGAGGAGCCGCCCGGCCCGGCCACGTCGAGCTGGCGCGAGCAGACCGCCGAGGGCGTCCGATATCTCCGCCGGCACCCGCTGCTGCGCCGTCTGGTGGCCGTCGGCTCGATCGCCATGCTGCTGTCCGCGCTCGGCAGTTCCGCGATCTACGCGGTGGTCGACGCGGGCCTGCACCGTTCGCCCGCCTTCGTCGGCGTGCTGTACGCGGTGCAGGGCGCGGGCTCCGTCGTCGGGGGAGTGGCCGCGGGAGCGTTGCTGCGGCGGATGCCGGAACGGGCCTTCGCGGCCACCGGCATGGTGCTCTTCGCCCTCGGCGTCGCCGTGCGCGCCACTCCATGGGTCTTCGCGGCCGTCGCCGGCGGTGCGGCGATCGGGGTCGGGCTGCCCTGGGTGCTGATCACGGTACTGACCGCCGTCCAGCGGGAGACGCCCGCCGGACTGATCGGCCGGGTCGCGGCCACCGCGAGCACCCTCGTCTTCGCGCCCACCGCGCTGGGCGGCCTGGCGGGCGCAGGGCTCGTCGCGGTGGTCGACCACCGCCTGCTGCTCGTCGCCGTCGGTGCGGCCGGAGTGCTTGCCGCCGCGTACTGCCTGTTCAAGGTCCCGGCGGCCGAAGCGGACGAGGTGACCTCCGCTTCGGCCCGGGGTGGCCAATTCTTTACCGACGCGTAACTAGCCGCTTTTGCTACTGGCGCGTAAGTTGACGTGAACGTAACAACCTTGTGATCCGGATCACAGCGTGGGTGGAGTGACCACACTTCCCTGACCTGCGAGGAGATCACATGAGGCTGTCCTGGAAGCGAATTCTCACCGCGCTGGCCCTGGCGTGCGCGGTGACGGCCGCCCCGACCGCGGCCACGGCCGCAACCGCACAATCGGCCCCATCGAGCGGATGGAACAACTTCTCGTGCCGGCCGTCCGCCGCGCACCCCCGACCCGTCGTGCTCGTACACGGAACGTTCGGCAACGGCACCGACAACTGGCTGGGGTTCGCCCCGTACCTGGTGGCCCGCGGCTACTGCGTCTTCTCCTTCGACTACGGCCAGCTGCCCGGCGTCCCGTTCTTCGACGGGCTCGGCCCGGTCGCGGACTCCGCGCAGCAACTGGCCGACTTCACCGACCGGGTGCTGGCGGCCACCGGGGCACCCAAGGCGGACCTGGTCGGCCACTCCCAGGGCGGCATGATGCCGCGCTACTACCTGAAGTTCCTCGGCGGGGCGTCGAAGGTGAACGCCCTGGTCGGGCTGGCTCCCGACAACCACGGAACCACCCTCGACGGCCTGGCCAACCTGCTCCCGTACTTCCCCGGAGCGGCCGACGCGATCCACTCCGTCACCCCCGGACTCGCCGATCAGGTGGTCGGATCGGCCTTCCTGCAGACCCTCAACGCGGGCGGCGACACCGTCCCGGGGGTGCACTACACCGTCATCGCGACCCGGTACGACGAGGTCGTGACGCCGTACGCCTCGCAGTTCCTGTCCGGGCCGGACGTACACAACGTCCTGCTGCAGAACCTGTGCGCGGTGGACATCTCCGAGCACGTGACGATCGGCCTGACCGACCGGATCGCCTTCCACGAGGCGGCCAACGCCCTCGACCCGGCGCACGCCACCCGGACGGACTGCCTCTCCGCGCTCAGTTGACCCACGGAGGGGAGATGCGGGAACCGTCGGCGAGGACGGCCTCCAGGCCCACGCTGGTGGTGACCCACATCGTGGCCGGTTCCTCCGTGGGATTGCTGATGCCCAGGGAGGAGCCGGCCGGCGCGACGGCGGCGTCGCCCGCCGTCAGGGTGGACACCTCGCCGTCGATGCTGAACCGCACCGAGCCGCTCAGGACGAGGAAGACCTCCTCGCGGGAGATGGTGTGGGCGGGCCCGCCGGCGCCGCCGGGTATCTCGCCGCGCCAGGCGCACAGCTCCTTGCTGCCGTGCGTCGGCCGGATGTAGGAAACGAAACGAATGCCGTGCAATTCGTGGACGATGGCTTCCTCGGCGGTGACAACAGGCATGGCATACCTCCATATAGACAAGCTACTTGCGCAAGTTGATTGACTATATAGTCAAGTAGCTTGCGCAGTGTGTCAAGCTGCTTCCGTGAACAACGCTGACGCCATGAGCCTGACCGCGACCCTGCTCGCCGCAGCCGGCGGTCTCACCGCGGAGATCCACGACGGTGTCGTCGCCCGCGGCTTCGACGACCTCCGGCCCGCCCACGGCTTCGCCTTCGCCCGCCTCGCGCCGGTCGGCGCGACCGCCGCCGACCTGGCCGAACACCTCGGGGTCACCCGCCAGGCGGCGAGCCAGATGGTCGAGGAGCTGGTCCGCAAGGGGTACGTGGAGCGCCGCCCGCACCCGGACGACGCCCGAGCCCGGCTCGTCGTTCTCACCGACCGCGGCTGGGCCTGCACCCGCGCCGCGGAGGAGGCCGCCGCCGAAGCCGTACGCCCCTGGGCCGCCCTCCTCGGCGAGCGCCGACTGCGGGCGCTGCGCGACGATCTGGCCCGGCTGGCGCCGGGCGGCCCGATCCGGCCCAACTGGTAGAAACAGCAGTGCCGCTGCCCGTGGGGAGGCAGCGGCACCGGATCAGGGGACAGCGGTCGTCACGAGCGGTGACGCCCGGCCGCGGCGGCCCTGCGGCGGACGGTGGCGAGCAGCACCGAGGCCCCGAGCGCGAGCACCGCGGCGCCGCCGACGGCGAGCGGTCCCGTACTGCCGGAACTGCCGGTCTCGGCGAGGTTCGTGCCGTCGGAGGACGTCGTGGGCGTCGCCGCGCCGTCGGCCTGCGGCGCGTTGCCGCCCGACGCGGGGGTGGTCGGCGCCGCGTGGTCGTGGTGGACGGTGGACTTCGAGGCGCCCGCGGCTATCTGCGCCTCGGACGGCGCGGACGCGGTCGGCGCCGGCCCAGTGGTGGCGGGCGCGCTGTGCGAAGGGCTGTGCGACGGAGTGGCCGACGTCGGAGGCGAGCCGCCGTTGTCCTTGCCGAAGACCACGTCCGAGCAGGTGTAGAAGGCCTCGGGGCTGTCCGAGCGCTGCCAGACGCTGTAGATCAGCTGGCGGCCGGTACGCTGCGGCACCCTGCCGGAGAACACGTAACTGCCGTCCTTGAGCGTCGGGTCGGCGACCGAAGCGAACGGCTTCGCCTCCAGGTCCGACCACTTCAGCGGCTTCGACGGGTCGTAGCCGGCCTTGGTGATGTACAGGTCGAACGAGCCCTTGTGCGGGGCGGTCGCCCGGTACGTGAAGGTGAACGAGCCGCTGCTCATGGCGGTGGCAGGCCAGTCCGCCCGCGCCAGGTCGAGCCCCTTGTACTCGGCGTTGCCGCCGCTGCACAGCTGCCCGTCCGGCACCTTGGAGCGGCTACGCCCGCCCGCCTCGCCGTCCCGCACCGCGTTCCAGTCGTAGAGCGCCTGCGTCCCGCCCAGGGCGACAGCGGCCTTGCACGCGGCGGACCGCGGATGCTCCGGACCCTCCGCGTAGCAGGCGGACACCCGGCTGACCGGGTTCGTCATCGAGCCGTGCGCGCTCGCGGGAGCGGAGGCCAGGCCGGTCAGCAGCAACGGCGCGAAGCCCATGACGGCTACTGCGGCGGCCTTGCGACGTACGGTCATTCCGGGGGTCTCCTTCGACGGTGGTACGGGCCGAACGAGCAGCACGCTAGCCCCGCCCACCGGCCAAAACCCCGCCGCCAACTGCGAAAACCCGATCCTTATGGCCGCTTTAAGGGGCCCCTGAGAGCCGATTAAGAACGCGGCCGGGTGAGGGCCCGTGGCAGGGTGGCGGCATGACTGAAGCGAGCCGACGGCCTGCCGCGCTGCAACTGATCGAGGCCGCCGTCGACGCCGGCAGCTGGCGCTGTTGGGACGAGCCCGTCACCGTGCTGCCCGAGGCGGCGGAGTACCGCGCCGATGTGGAGAAGGCCCGGCTGCGGACCGGACTTGATGAATCGATCGTCACGGGCGAGGGCCGGATCCGGGGGCGGCGGGTGGCGCTGGTCGCGGGGGAGTTCGGGTTTCTCGGCGGGTCGATCGGGGTGGCGGCCGGGACCCGGCTGGTGACCGCGGTGGAGCGGGCGACGCGGGAGCGGCTGCCGCTGCTCGCGTCCCCGGCTTCCGGCGGTACGCGGATGCAGGAGGGCACCATCGCGTTCCTGCAGATGGTCAAGGTCGCAGCCGCGATCGCCGACCACAAGGCGGCCGGACTGCCGTACCTCGTCTACCTGCGGCATCCCACCACCGGCGGGGTGCTCGCGTCCTGGGGATCGCTCGGGCATGTCACGGCCGCGGAACCGGGGGCGCTGATCGGGTTTCTCGGTCCGCGGGTCCATGAGGCGCTGTACGGCGAGCCGTTCCCGGCCGGCGTCCAGGTCGCCGAGAACCTGCTGGCCAATGGGCTGGTCGACGCCGTGTTCCCAGCGGGGCAGCTGGCCGAGGTCGCGGCTCGGGCGCTGGATGTGCTGTGCGGCGAGGCGGGTGACGAGACGGGTGACGGAACGCGCGGTGAGCCGGGTGGTGTGTCGGTTGGTGCCGCGCAGGCCGCTGCCGGTTCCGGCGCCGACCGCCGGCCGAAGGCAGCCACCGTGGCCTCCACGGTCTCCACGGCCGACTCGATCCGCCGCTCGCGCCGGCCGGACCGGCCGGGGCTGCGGGCACTGCTGGCGGGAGCCGGTCGCGAGGTCACCCCGCTGAGCGGCACCGGCGCGGGCGAACGCGACCCCGGACTGCTGCTCGCGCTGGCCAGGTTCGGCCCGACACCGTGCGTCGTGCTCGGCCACGACCGGCGCCCGGAGGAGGCGGGGCCAGCCCCGCTGGGACCGGCCGGGCTGCGGGAGGCGCGGCGCGGTATGCGGATCGCGGCCGAACTCGACCTGCCGCTGCTCACCGTCATCGACACGGCGGGTGCGGCGCTCAGCCGGGAGGCCGAGGAGGGCGGCCTCGCGGGGGAGATCGCCCGCTGCCTCGCCGACCTGGTCACCCTCCGGGCCCCGACGCTCTGCCTGCTGCTCGGCCAGGGCGCCGGCGGCGGCGCCCTGGCGCTGCTGCCCGCCGACCGCGTCATCGCCGCCCGGCACGCCTGGCTCTCCCCGCTCCCGCCGGAAGGCGCGTCCGCGATCCTCTACCGGACGACGGACCGGGCGTTCGAGGTCGCCGAGCGGCAGGGCGTGGGCTCCACCGATCTCCTCGCCAACCGGATCGTCGACACCATCGTCGAGGAGACCCCCGACGCGGCGGACGACCCCGGCGAGTTCCTCACCCGCCTCGGCGCTCTGCTCGGCACCGAACTGGCGGCCCTGCGGGCCCGCGACCGCGGCGAACGGCTGGCTTCCCGGCGGGCCCGCTACCGCAACCTCGGGCTGTAGGCACCTCGGGCTGTAGCTAATGAGAGAGACTTCCCCTCTCATTAGGGGCCGTAGGCTGGGCCGGGAACGGCCGGATCCACGGCGGAAAGCGGAAAGGGGAGATCCATGGAGCGCCATCTGGCGTTGGAGCTGGTGAGCACGGTCCGGCACGACGGGGACGGCGGCGTCGCGGACGACCTCGCCACCGTCGAGGAGACGACGCGCTGGATCCAGGGCCGGGGCGGCCTGCTCCCCGAGAGCGTCAACGGCGGGGAGTTCACCGCGGACGAGGAACTCAGAAGCCGTGTCGTCGCCCTGCGGCAAGCGGTGCGGGCACTGTTCGCCCAGGCCGTGAGCCCCGCCCCGCCGAGCCGCGCGGACGCCGACCGCCTCATGCCCGTCGACCAGGCCCTGGAGCACCTCAACTCCGCCGCGGCGTCCGAACCGGTCGCCCCCCAGCTGGCCTGGCCCGCCGGGGACGCTCCGGACGCCCGGCTGCTCTCCAGGGAAGGCGATCCGCGGGTGCGGATCGTCGCCGGTCTGGCCCGTGCCGCCATCGACTTCCTGGCAGGTCCGCAGCGGGACCGGCTGCGGGCCTGCACGGCACCGCGATGCGTGCGCTACTTCGTCAAGGGACACGGCCGGCAGGAGTGGTGCAAGCCGGCCTGCGGCAACCGGGCCCGGGTCGCCCGCCACTATCAGCGCACGCGCACCGGTGCGGACATGGAGCCGGAGCGGAGCTGACGCCCGACCCGGCCCGACGCGACGGGGCCCGGCACGGCCAGGCCCGACTCCAGCCTGACCAGGTCCGACGCGGGCCTGCCGGAGTCGGCCCGGGCCGACTCCACCCCGCCCGCCGCGACCCGGTCGCGGGTGAACCCGTCATCCGGGCGCGTTGTGCCAGGATCGCCGCCATGAGCCTGAGGATCACCGTCGCCGCCGACGCGGCCACCGCCCCCTTCGAGCAAGTGCGTGAGCAGATCGCCGATCAGGCGCGCACCGGTCGACTCCCCGTCGGCCACAAGCTCCCGACCGTCCGGGGTCTCGCCGAGGAGTTGGGCCTCGCGGCCAACACGGTCGCCAAGGCGTACCGCGCCCTCGAGGCCGATGGTGTCGTGGAGACCCGCGGCCGGCACGGCACCTTCGTCGCCGCCGCGGGTGATGCCGCCGAGCGGCAGGCCGCTGCCGCCGCCGCGGAGTTCGCGCAGCGCGCCCACCGCCTCGGCCTGGACCGCGCGGCCGCCCTCGCCGCGGTCCAGGAGGCGCTGCGCGCCGCCTACGACGGATAGCTCCTCGCCCCGGGGCGCGCGCCGCACCTGCGACGTACGCGACACCCGGCCGAACCCCCACCCGAACCCGGTACCGATCAGAGGTACAGACCGTCCGACGTCGGGGCCGGAGCCGGGATGGTGGAGCCCGCGCCGCGCCGCAGCGCGTACAGCTCGGCGAGGGTGGCGCCGTCGCGCCCGATGCCCTCGGTGGTGCCGAGCCAGGCGGCGGACTCGTCGCGGGTCAGCGGGCCGACCTCGATACGGGACAGGCAGCGGCCCGGCCGGACGACGGCGGGGTGCAGCCGTTCCAGGTCCTCGTTGGTGGTGATGCCGACGAGCACGTTGCGGCCCTGGCCGAGCAGGCCGTCGGTCAGGTTGAGCAGCCGGGACAGCGCCTGGCCGGTCTGGTGCTTGGCCTGACCGCGGATCAGTTCGTCGCAGTCCTCAAGGAGCAGCAGCCGCCAGCGGCCGCCGGTCGTGCCGTCGTCCTCGCCGATGGCGATGTCCATCAGATAGCCGACGTCGTTGAAGAGCCGCTCAGGGTCCAGGACGCAGTCCACCTGGCACCAGTCGCGCCAGGAGCGGGCCAGCGTGCGCAGCGCGGAGGTCTTGCCGGTGCCGGGCGGGCCGTGCAGGAGCAGCAGCCGGCCGGTGATGTCGTCCTTGGTGAGCTTCATGAGACCGTCCATGGCCTCGGCCACCGGAGCCGTGTAGTTGCCGCGGAGCTCTTCCCAGGTGGCGGCGGAGATCTGCCGGGTGGTGCGGTGCGGGCCGCGGCGCGTTGAGACGTACCAGAAGCCCATGTTGACCGTCTCGGGCTGGGGTTCGGGTTCGTCCTCGGCGTCCTCGACCGTCAGTGAGAGCACCTGCTCGGCCAGTTCGTCGGTGACGGCGGCGACCGTGACGTCGGCGCCGCGGTTCCAGCGGGAGATCAGGATCGTCCAGCCGTCGCCCTCGGCGAGCGTGGCGCTGCGGTCCTTGTCGCGCGCCTGGCGCAGCACGGTGGCGTCCGACGGGATCAGCGTCAGCCCGGACTTGACGTTCTCCAGGGACGCGCCGCGGGAGTACGGCTGCTCGCCGGAGGTGAAGCGCCCGAGGAAGAGAGCGTCGACGACGTCGGATGGTGAATCGCTGTCGTCCAGGCGCAGATGGACGGGTACCGCGCGGTGCGGCGGGCGCGGGGTGTGCCGGGCGTGTGCGGGGTCGGGCGGGCTCTGCGGCACAGGCCTCCTCGGGTCATGGGGCTTTGCGGACATGCGGCCCATGATCCGGCACCGGGGCCGAATCCGCCCAGTGCTTTTCCGGGCCGGAAATCCACCCCGGAAACGGGCCCGGAACGAGGCCCGGATGAGGTTTGGACGCGGCCTGGTCGGCGCGGAGTTGAGGAGTTACGGACGTTTCATACGAATGCAATGCACACGACAAAGATTCATGGTCATGACACTTCCCCCCGTGGGTTACCGGCGGGTACAACAGGTCTCGCAGAGATCCTGCCCAGGGAGGTTCCATGAGACTGTCCCGGTTGGCATCAGCCGTATCCGCGCTGATCCTCACCACTGGCCTCGCGCTCATCGGCGCGGCCCCCGCGCACGCCGCAGCGCCCTCGTACGCAGCCCTCGGAGACTCGTACTCGTCGGGCGTCGGCGCCGGCAGCTACGACAGCTCCAGCGGTGACTGCAAGCGCAGCACCAAGGCATATCCGGCACTCTGGGCGGCGGCCCACGCGCCGTCCTCGTTCGCCTTCACCGCCTGCTCCGGTGCTCGTACCGGTGACGTCCTCAACAACCAGCTCGGTCCGCTCAGTTCGTCCACCGGACTGGTGAGCATCAGCATCGGCGGCAATGACGCAGGCTTCGCCGACGTCATGACCACCTGCGTGCTCAACTCCGAGAGCACCTGTCTGGCCCGGATCGCGCAGGCCCGCACCTACGCGGACAACACCCTCCCCGGTCTCCTCGACAACGTGTACAACGCCATCCACACCAAGGCCCCCAACGCCCATGTGGTCGTGGTCGGCTACCCGCACTTCTACAAGATCGGCGGCAGCTGCTGGGGCGGGCTCAGCGACACCTCCCGCGCCGCGATCAACGGCGCGGCCGACGAACTCGACACCGTGATGGCCAAGCGCGCCGCAGACCACGGCTTCAGCTTCGCCGACGTTCGCGGCACCTTCACCGGGCACGAACTCTGCTCGGGATCACCCTGGCTGAACAGCCTGACGTTCCCGATCGACGAGTCCTACCACCCCAAGGCGGCCGGCCAGTCCGGCGGCTATCTGCCCGCGTTCAGCTCCGCTGCCTGATCCGTACCGTTCGTCCCGGCCCCCGCCGGCGTCGAGGTCGACGTCGGCGGAGCCGGTCTGCAGTCCACGGTGAACGGCACCGGGTCCGACCGGAGTTCCTTCGGGGCCCCGACCTCCACCACGATCCGGTCGGTGGCCTTGCTGCCCGGCTCGAACGACAGCTCGGTGTGGTGGTACGTCAGGGATTTCGGGCCGCCCGCGGCGAACTCGGCGGTCTTCCATCCGGGGTCGGAGTTGCGGCCGTTCTCCGTCGTCCAGCGGAACACCACCGTCGCCGGGGTGCGATCCACCGTGAGCACCGCCGTGAACTCCGGTGCCTGGTCGGCCGGCGCCGGGCACGGCCCCGTGTAACTGTCCCGCTCGGCGGTCACCTTGATCGTGACCTTGACGACCGGAGTGCCGGACGACGAAGGGGACGACGTGGTCGTCGGTGTCGTCGGCTTCCCCGAGGTGCTCGGTGACGAGGTCGTGGTCGGTTTCGTGTCCGTACTGGTGGACGGGGAAGCGCTGCTCGAACTCGATCCGGCCCCGCCGGTCGTACCGCCGCCCTCCGTCCCGCGCTCCTGCAGCTTCCAGGCCACCACGCCCGCCGCCAGGGCGAGCACCAGCGCCCCCGCCGCCAGCACCGTCGCGACCCGCCGGCGCCGTGCCGGATCGGGCTCGGCGCCGTACGACGAGGGCCCCGGCCCGTACGCGGATCCGTACCCCGGGACCGTCGGCGGCGTCGGGCCCCCGGTCCCGCCGGACGGCATCGGTTGCGGCAACGGCTTCGTCCGGGAAGGGGAGCCGGAAGCGGTCGGGGGCAAGGCGGCGGACGGTGGTGCGGTGCGCCCGGCCGCCACGGCGTCCAGCATCCGCTGGGCCTCGCTCCCGCCGAGGCGGTCCGCCGGACTCTTGCGCAGCAGCCCCTCCAGTACCGGACGCAGGGGGCCCGCCCGGTGCGGCTCGGGCAGCTCGTCGTCGACGGCGGCGCGCAGCGTGCTCAGCGCGGTGTCGCGGCGGAACGGCGACGATCCCTCCACCGACCGGTAGAGCAGCACTCCCAGGGACCACAGGTCCGCTTCCGGGCCGGGGGCGTTCCCCATGGCGCGCTCGGGAGCCAGGTACTCCGGCGACCCGATCAGTTCACCCGTGCGCGTCAGCGCCGAGGTGCCCTCGATCATCGCGATGCCGAAGTCCGTGAGAACGACCCGGCCGTCGTTGGCGATCAGTACGTTGCCGGGCTTCACGTCACGGTGCAGCACCCCCGCTGCATGCGCCGCGCGCAGGGCGGCCAGGACGTGACCGCCGAGGTCCGCTGCCTGTCGCGGGGTCATCGGGCCGTCCGCGTCGAGGACCTCGGCGAGCGTGAGCCCGCGGACGAGTTCCATGACGATCCACGGCGCGCCGCCGGCCACGGCCACGTCGTACACCGTGATCACGTTCGGGTGGATGATCCGGGCGGCCGCCCGGCCCTCCTGCTCCAGGCGGGCGTAGAGCTGCCGCACCTCGCGCTCGTCGAGACCGGCGGGCGCCCTGACCTCCTTGACGGCGACCTCGCGGCCGAGCAGTTCGTCGCGGGCCCGCCAGACCACGCCCATCCCGCCACGGCCGAGCTCGCCGATCAGCCGGTAGCGGTTCGCGAGCACCCGCTCACCGCCCGTGCCTTCGCTCATGTGCGAACCCCCGCCCGTAACCGGAGTGATTCGGAGGAAATCTACCTCAACCACGTGTGATTGAAGCCGGTCGCGGCGATGGCGGGTAGGGGTGTGACGGACGGCCTCCGGTTGCCGGTAGTCTGCCAACTGCCTTGCACACGGGGGTAATTCGCTGTTCAGTCGTCAACACCCAGGACCGGAAGGTGAATCCGGGGCCTGGGATGCGCAGGTGACGCGTCGGGGCGATAGGGTTACCCTGCCCGGGCCGGGTGCCCTCGTACGGGTGGGGAGTGTCATGGAACAAATAGCTATGCGGAGCAGGCCGAGAGTGCCTGCCATCAACTGCGGAAGCAGCACGACCAGCACACGTCTGGACCGTCATCTCGCAATACTGGGCGGCCCTGCCGTACCGCACCGTGAGAGCGCGGAGGCGACGTTGCTGATGCGGGAGCTGACATCGCGGGATTCGGCGCGCACCAAGGCGAGCCGCAGTGCACGTGTGTCGCTGTTCGCGCCCCTGCGGCGCCTGCGGCGCTCGCTGTTCGGCAGCCGCGGCTGATCCCACCTTCCGGCGGTCACACCGTCCCGGCACAGCGCTGCGGCCAGCGGCGTTGCGGTGTGCTCGCCGTGAACGGCAGGAGCTCTACGCGCGTCCGCGCGCGTTTCACCGTCGACCGGTCCCCGGCTCACCGGTCTCCAACTCACCGGTCCCGAGGTCACGGGTTCATCGGTTCATCGGTTCACAGCAACGCGAACTGGCCGTCCGGCCCTTCCTCGTGATGGTCCAGCACCGACGCGGGGCGCCGTGCTCCCGCGGGAGCGGGCAGCACCCCCGCCAGACGCAGCGCGTCGGCCGAGATCCCCGCCGAGCGCCCCCGTTCCGCCCCGGCCTCCGCCGCCAGCCGCTCCGCCAGCTTCCGCCGCTCCGGACGGAGCGCGGCGAGCAGCGTGAGCACGGTGACGAGTTCGAGCAGCTCCGTGGTCGTGGCCCGGGTCCAGCGCGCGGGGCGGAGCGCCTCCAGCGTCCCCGGGGCCGCGACGGCCGTCCGCCGCTCGTACCAGGCCTCCAGCACCCGCACCCCGCCCGCGTGGAACTCCCAGGCGGCGGCCGGCACCGGCGAGATCAGCCCGGCCCCGATCCGCAGCGCCTCCTCCTCCGGGTCGTACTCCAGCTCCCCGGCGCGCGGTACGGCGGGCAACGGCGCCCGGACGTACGGGCGCCGGCCGCCGGGCAGCCGGGGATGGCCGCCCGGCCGGCCCGCGACGGGATCCGCGCACCGCTCGCCGCGGGTGTGCAGCCAGATCGAGGTCCGGCCCAGCTCGACGGCCGCGAGCCACAGTTCCGGGTCACGGGTGAGCGGCACCACGACGCCGTCCCGCTGCTCCCGGGCGGGCAGGCCCGCGACGGTGATCCACGCGAGAAGGTCCTCGGCGCTCACCGGCAGGCCGAGGAGGTCGCCGAGCAACTCGGTCAGACCGGGCGCCAGATTGGGGTCCTGCCCGCCGGGCCGCCGGTACAGCGGCCGGATCCGGCCCGGTTTCCCGGCGGGGGAGCGGCCGTCGGGCAGGACGGCGCCGAACGACAGTGCGGGACCGGGGACGTTCGGGAGACGGGCCTGCTCCACGGCGAAGATCTGCCGCTCGTCGGCGACCCGCCACAGCTCGGGGCGGGCGGCGTCGATCAGCCGGTGGTCGGGGATCAGCCACTGCAGGTCGAACGCGCCGTGCAGGACGCGGACCGGGTCGGGGCACGGCCCGCTCTCACGGGCGAGCCGGGTGGTGGCGGTGGGCTGTCCCTCCCGTCCCGGCACCGCGAGCTGCGGGGCCGGGGTGTGCAGTCCGCGGGCCCGGCTCGGGCGCAGCAGCCGCTCACGTTCCGCGTCGTCCGGCGCCGCCAGCAGCGCGTCCCAGCGGGCCCGGAGCGCCTGCGCGTCGGGCGCCACCGCCCAGGACCGCCCGTACAGCAGCGGTGCCACGGACCACGGCATCAGATCGGCGAGCAGGGGAGCGCCATGGCCCGCCCCGGAGATGGAGCCGGCAGCTCGTGGCGGCGTCACGTCACGGGCCTCCCCAGCGCCTGGATTCGCGGATGCGCTTCCCACCGTCGGCATCGTACTGAGCCACGGTCGCGGCCGCACCGCCGCCCGTGAAGCGCGGTCGGTGCGGTCGGTCCGGGTTTTGCGGCCGGTCCGGTCTTCGCGGTCGGTGCGCAGGGACGACGCCCGGCCGATGGCGTCAGCGCGCCTCCATCGTCACCGTGAACGAGAACCGGTCCCCGCGGTAGTGGATCCGCACCACGTCCACCGCGCGCCCCGACTCGTCGTACGTCACCCCCGTGTAGTGCAGGATCGGGCTGAGCAGCGGGACCTGGAGCAACCGCGCGGTCTCCGGATCCGCCAGCCGGGCCTCCACCGTGTCGGTGATCCGGCTGATCCGCACACCGACCGCGTCCCGCAGGACCTTCGTCATCGGCCACCGTTCGAGGTCGGCCAGATCGATGCGCCCGGCGAGTTCCGGACGGACGAAGTTCTCCGCCCAGTTGGTCGGCTCGCCGCTCTCCTCGCAGCGCAGCCGCCGGAAGAAGGCCGCCTCCGCCAGGTCCGGGAAGTGCTCGGCGGCCCAGGACGGAACGGGCGCGGTCCCGTGCGAGAGCACCGCGGTGTGCTCCCCCGACTGCTGGGCCACGATCGCGTCGACCGACCCCAGCAGCCGGACCGGGGCGCCGCGCAGCGCGGTCGGTTCTATGAAGGTGCCACGCCGCCGGTGCCGGCTGATCAGCCCCTCCGCCTCCAGTTCCTTGAGCGCCTGGCGCATCGTCAGCACGCTCACGCCGTAGTGGCCTGCCAGGTCGTCCTCGGTCGGCAGCCGCAGCGGGGCGTCCGGGCGGCGGCCCAGTATCGAGGCGCGCAGCGACTGCGAGACCTGGTACCACAGCGGCAGTTTGCGGTTGAGGACGATCGAGTCCGGGGCGAAGGCGGTCATGACGTCCTGAAGTGCCGCTCAAGGCCCTTCCACACCTCGTCGTAACCCTCCTGCCGGTGATCGGCGGCGAGCGCGCCGGTGGTCGGTACGACGGGCCAGCGCGTCTCGAACATGAAGGCCAGCCCGTCGTCGACCTTCTGCGGCTTCAGCTCGGCGGCGCTGGCCTTGTCGAAGGTGGCGCGGTCCGGACCGTGCGCCGACATCATGTTGTGCAGCGAGGAGCCGCCGGGGACGAACCCCTCCGCCTTCGCGTCGTACGCGCCCTCGATCAGGCCCATGAACTCGCTCATGACGTTGCGGTGGAAGTACGGCGGGCGGAAGGTGTCCTCGCCGACCAGCCAGCGCGGCGCGAAGACGACGAAGTCGGCGTTGGCCAGCCCGGGGGTGTCGGAGGGGGAGGTCAGCACGGTGAAGATCGACGGGTCCGGGTGGTCGTAGCTCAGCGAGCCCAGGACGTTGAAGCGCCGCAGGTCGTAGACGTACGGGACGAAGTTGCCGTGCCAGCCGACGACATCGAGCGGCGAGTGGTCGTAGGTCGCCGCCCAGAGGTTCCCGCCGAACTTGTTGAGCACCTCGACCGGTTCCTCGCGGTCCTCGAAGGCGGCCACCGGCGCCAGGAAGTCCCGCGCGTTGGCCAGGCCGTTCGCCCCGATCGGGCCGAGGTCGGGGAGCCGGAAGGCCTGGCCGTAGTTCTCGCAGACATAGCCGCGGGCCGTGGGATCCAGCAGCTCCACCCGGAAACGGAGCCCGCGGGGGATGAGCGCCACCTCGCCGGGGCCGGCCTGGAGCAGGCCCAGCTCGGTGCGGAGCAGCAGGGTGCCGTGCTCGGGCACGATCAGGAACTCGCCGTCGGAGGAGGAGAAGACCCGGTCCGTCATCGACGTGTTGGCCGCGTACCAGTGGATGCCGATGCCCTCGCGGCGCAGCACGTCGCCGTTGCCCCCTACGGAGACCAGGCCCTGGACGAAGTCCGTGGGCACGTCCGGCAGCGCGGGCGCGCTCCAGCGCAGCCGGTTGGGGTCGGGCTCGACGTCCAGGAAGGGCGCGCTGCGCAGCGCGCCGTTGTCGACGCGGCGGAACGGCGGATGCGCGGCCGAGGGGCGGATCCGGTACAGCCAGCTGCGGCGGTTCTGGTGCCGGGGCTCGGTGAACGCGGTGCCGCTGAGCTGCTCCGCGTACAGGCCGAGCGGGGCGCGCTGCGGAGAGTTCCGGCCGATCGGCACGGCTCCGGGCACCGCCTCGCTGACGTGCTCGTTCCCAAAACCGGGGGAGTACGTGAGGTCCGTGTCGTGCGTGCTGCCCATCGTGCGCTCCCGGTGCCGTTGTTCCATTCCTATGGTCGACCATAGGAATGCGACCGGCAAACCGTCAATGACCTTGGACCGGGCCGCCGCTAGGGTGGCCTGAAAAGGAGGGTGTGCCGTGACCGGCCATGGGCTCCGCCGAACCCCGGTGCAGCAGCGCAGCACCGAACGCCTCAGCCGCATCCTCGACGCCTGCGCGCAGCTGCTGGACGAGGCCGGGTACGACAGCCTCAGCACCCGCGCGGTGGCCGCCCGCGCCGGCGTCCCGATCGGCTCCGTCTACCGCTTCTTCTCCAACAAGCGCGCCATGGCCGACGCCTTGGCGCAACGCAATCTCGACCGGTACCTGGATCGCGTCACGGCCCGCCTCGGGGAACGGGGAGCGGGGACGAGGGGCCGCCGGCCGCCGCCCGGCACCCCGCTGTCGCTCGACGTCGCCGTCGAGGTGGTCGTCGACGAGTACATCGCGATGAAGGGCGTCACCCCCGGTTTCGAGCTCGTCGATTTCGGCATCCCGGGTGAACCCGACCCCAATCGCCACGTCGCCGACCGGCTGCTCGACCTGCTCGCCGGGCCGCTGGGCCTCGACCCGGCGGACGCGTACGCCCGCCTCACCTTCGTGATCAGCGTGGAGGCCGCCGACGCCTTGCTCCAGCTGGCCTTCCGTACCGATCCGGCGGGGGACCCGGCCGTCATCGCCGAGACCAAACGGCTGCTGAGCGCCTATCTCGACCGTTAGCCCGACCGTTAGGCAGTACCGCTGGGTCCTGTCGGCCGGCCGATCGGGAGGGTCCCAATCGGCCGGAGGGTCCCGATCGGCCGTCCGATTGGGGCCCTCCCGGGGGTTCACACATGCATACCGGTCGGTATGCTCACCTGTACGTGCGCTGCCCTCGTCCCAGGAGAGCCTGATGACCCGTACCGCCCTGCGTATCTGCCCGCTGTGCGAGGCCACCTGCGGTCTGACACTCACCCTTGAGGACGACACGGTCACGAGCGCCCGCGGCGACCGCGACGACGTGTTCAGCGCCGGCTTCATCTGCCCCAAGGGCGCGACCTTCGGCGCCCTCGACGCCGACCCCGACCGGTTGAGGCGGCCCCTCGTACGCCAGGACGGCCGGCTCGTCGAGACCAGCTGGGCCGAGGCGTTCGCGGCCGTCGCCGCGGGACTCGGCGCGATCACCGCCGCGCACGGGCCCGACGCCGTGGGGGTCGTCCTCGGCAACCCCAACGTGCACACCGTCGCGGGCGGCCTCTACCCCTCGCAGCTGATCGGCGCCCTGCGCAGCCGCAACATCTTCTCCGCCAGCACCCTCGACCAGATGCCCAAGCACGTCGCGTGCGGCTATCTCTTCGGCGACCCCAACGCGATCCCGGTCCCCGACCTGGACCGCACCGACCACCTGCTCGTCATCGGCGCGAACCCGCTGGTCTCCAACGGCAGTCTGGCCACCGCCGCCGACTTCCCCGGCAAGCTCAAGGCGCTGCGGCGGCGCGGCGGACGGATCACCGTCATCGACCCCAAGCGCACCCGTACCGCCGAGATCGCCGACCGGCACGTCTCGCTGCGGCCGGGCACCGACGCGGCGCTGCTCTTCGCCGTCGTCCACGTGCTGTTCGCCGAGGACCTGACCGATCTCGGCGCGCTCGCCGACCAGGTGACCGGCGTGGAGGAGGTGCGCGCGCTGGCCGCCGCGTTCACCCCGGAGGCCGTCGAGGGCGTGTGCGAGGTGCCGGCCGCCGAGATCCGCGCCCTCGCCCGCGAACTGGCCGCCGCGCCCAGCGCCGCCGTCTACGGGCGGCTCGGCAGCACCGCCGTCGAGTTCGGCACCCTGTGCAGCTGGCTGGTGGACGTGCTCAACGTGCTGACCGGCAACCTCGACCGGCCCGGCGGCGCGATGTTCCCGCTCGCCCCGACCGCGCGGGCGCCCCGGCCCGCCGCGCCAGGCAAGGGCTTCACCGTCGGCCGCTGGCACAGCCGGGTCTCCGGCCACCCCGAGGTGAAGAGCGAACTCCCCAGCGCCGCTCTCGCCGAGGAGATCGACACCCCCGGCGAAGGCCGCATCCGGGCCGTCATCGCTCTCGCCGCCAACCCGGTGCTCTCCGCGCCCGACGGGCACCGGCTCGACCGGGCGCTGGCCGGGCTGGACTTCATGGTCAGCGTGGACCCGTATCTCAACGAGACCTCCCGGCACGCCCATGTCGTGCTGCCGCCGCCGCGCCCGACGCAGAGCGCGCACTACGACTTCGCCTTCTCCACGCTCGCCGTCCGCAACACCGTGCGCTACAGCCGCCCGGCCGTCGAGCTGGAGGACGGCCGACCCGACGAGCCCGAGATCTACGCCCGGCTCGTCCAGATCCTGTCCGGCGCGGAGCCGGACGCGGACCCCGCCGCCGTCGACGAGCAGGCCATCACCCGGCTGCTCGCCCGCGCGATCGCCGACCCGCACTCGCCGCTGCACGGCGGCGACCCGGCCGAGCTGGCGGGCCGGCTCGGCGGCCGGACCGGATACGAGCGGCGGCTCGACCTCATGCTCCGCCTCGGCCCGTACGGCCTCACCCTCGACAAGGTCCTCGCCCAGCCGCACGGCATCGACCTCGGCCCGCTCGCCCCCCGCATCCCCGAGGTCCTGCGCACTCCGTCGGGCCGGATCGAACTCGCCCCCGCGCCGATCGTCGCCGACGTGCCGCGGCTGCTGCGCTCCCTGACCGAACGGGCGGCGGGGCCCGTCCTCATCGGCCGCCGCCATCTGCGCTCCAACAACAGCTGGATGCACAACCTGCCGGCGCTCTCCGGCGGCACCAACCTCTGCACCCTGCAGGTCCACCCCGAGGACGCGGCCCGGTTCGGGCTCGCCGACGGGGCGACCGCCCTGATCAAGGGCGACGGCGGCGAGATCGAGGCCCCCGTCGAGGTCACCGACGCCGTACGCCCCGGCGTCGTCAGCCTGCCGCACGGCTGGGGGCACGACCGCGACGGCACCCGGCTGGCCACCGCCGGCCTGCGCCCCGGCGCCAACGTCAACCAACTCCTCGACGGCAGCCGCCTCGACCCGCTCTCCGGCACCGCCGTCCTCAACGGCTTCCCGGTGCAGATCTCGCCGCTGGCGGAGGTGAGCGGGGGTGACGTGAGCGGGGGCGACGTGAGCGGGGATGACGTGAGCGGGGGCGACGTGAGCCGCGGTGATGTGAGCCGGGGCGACGTCGGCCGGGGCGACGTGAGCCGGGGTGACGTGAGCCGGGGTGATGTGAGCCGGGGTGATGTGAGCCGCGGTGATGTGAGCCGGGGCGACGTCGGCCGGGGCGACGTGAGCCAGCACACGGAAGGGCCTCTGGCGGGCCAAAACTAACGGCGCTAGTTTGGGCGGGTCGGTCGGGTGGTTCAGGCAGACCGCCCCCTATTGGGAGGACGACGACGTGAAGGCTCACGACGGCATGTACATCGACGGGGCATGGCGCCCCGCCGCCGGGCACGAGTCGATCGAGGTGGTCAACCCGGCGGACGAGCAGGTCATCGCTTCCGTGCCGGCCGGTACCCCGCAGGACGTCGACGCCGCCGTACGGGCCGCGCGCGCCGCGCTTCCCGGCTGGGCCGCGACCGCGCCCGCCGACCGCGCCGCACTCATCGGCGCGCTGCGCGACCGGCTGGCGGCCCGCCGCGAGGAGATCGCCGGGACCATCAGCGCCGAACTCGGCGCCCCGCTCGGCTTCGCCGCCGCCGTCCACACCGACCTGCCGATCGCCGTGGCCGGCTCGTACGCGGAGCTCGCCGCGTCGTACGCCTTCGAGGAGAAGGTCGGCAACTCCACCGTCCTCCAGGAGCCGGTGGGCGTCGTCGGCGCCATCACGCCCTGGAACTACCCGCTGCACCAGATCGTCGCCAAGGTCGCCCCCGCGCTCGCCGCGGGCTGCACGATCGTCCTCAAGCCCGCCGAGGACACCCCGCTCACGGCACAGCTCTTCGCCGAGGCCGTCGACGAGGCGGGCATCCCGGCCGGGGTGTTCAACCTCGTCACCGGCCTCGGCCCGGTCGCCGGACAGGCGCTGGCCGCTCACGACGGCGTGGACCTCGTCTCGTTCACCGGCTCCACCGCCGTCGGCAAGCAGATCGGCGCCACCGCGGGCGCCGCCGTCAAGCGCGTCGCCCTCGAACTCGGCGGCAAGTCCGCCAACGTCATCCTGCCGAGCGCCGACCTCGCCAAGGCGGTCAACGTGGGGCTCGGCAACGTCTTCTCCAACTCCGGCCAGACCTGCAGCGCCTGGACGCGCATGCTCGTCGACGCCGACCGGTACGACGAGGCCGTGGAGATCGCCACGGCCGCCGCCGCCAAGTACGTGCCGGGGGACCGGCTCGGTCCGGTCGTCAACGCCAAGCAGCGCGACCGGGTCCGCGGCTACATCCGGCGCGGCATCGAGGAGGGCGCCAGGGTCGTCGCGGGCGGACCCGACGCCCCCGAGGGGTTCGGGAACGGCTACTACATCCGGCCGACCGTCTTCGCCGACGTCACCCCGGAGATGACCATCGCCCAGGAGGAGATCTTCGGCCCGGTCGTCGCGATCCTGAAGTACGAGGACGAGGACGACGCCCTGCGCATCGCCAACGGCACCGTCTACGGTCTTGCGGGCGCGGTCTGGGCGGCCGAGGAGTCCGAAGCCGTCGCGTTCGCCCGCCGGATGGACACCGGGCAGGTCGACATCAACGGCGGCCGGTTCAACCCGCTGGCGCCGTTCGGCGGGTACAAGCAGTCGGGCGTCGGCCGCGAGCTGGGCACGCATGGGCTGGCGGAGTATCTGCAGACGAAGTCGCTCCAGTTCTGAGCGCTGGTTCTGGGCTCCCGGTTCTGGGCTCCGGTTCCGAGGTCCGGTTCTGAGGTCCGGTTCCGAGCTCCAGATCCGGCCGCCGGTTCTGGCCTGCCGCTGTGATGGGTACCGTGCTCCGGGCTGCCCGAACGTCCACAGCCGAGTGGCCGGAGCAGTCCCAGAAGAGAGTCCGAGAGGAAACCCGTGGTCCGCGCCGCCGTCCTTCCCGCCGTCAGCCAGCCCCTGATCGTCACCGAGATCGAGATTACGGCACCTGGCCCCGGCCAGGTCCGGGTGCGCCTCGCCGCCGCGGGCGTCTGCCACTCCGACCTGTCGCTGTCCAACGGGACGCTGCGGCAGCCCGTCCCGGCCGTCCTCGGGCACGAGGGCGCCGGGACCGTCATCGAGGTCGGCGAGGGTGTCACGGCAGTCGCGCCGGGCGACCGCGTCGTCCTCAACTGGGCGCCCTCCTGCGGTGCCTGTCACTTCTGCGGCCTGGACGAGCCCTGGCTCTGCGCCAACGCCGGAGCCGCCGCGACGCACCCGTACGCGAAGCTCTCCTCGGACGGGAGCGAGCTGTACCCGGGGCTGGGCACCGCGGTCTTCGCCGAGGAGACGGTCGTCCCCGAGAACGCGATCCTGCCGCTGCCGGACGGTATCCCGCTCACCGACGCCGCGCTGCTCGGCTGCGCGGTCCTCACCGGCTACGGGGCCGTCCACCACGCCGCGCGGGTCCTCACCGGCGAGTCGGTCGCGGTCTTCGGTGTCGGTGGCGTCGGGCTGTCCGTGCTGCAGTCCACCCGCATCGCGGGCGCAGGCCCGATCATCGCCGTCGATGTCTCGCCGGCGAAGGAGGAACTGGCGAGGGCGGCGGGGGCCACCGAGTTCGTGCTCGCCTCCGACGACTCCTCCGGCACCTCTGACACCCCTGACACCGCGAAGCGGATCCGCAAACTGACCGGCGGGTACGGCGCGGACGTCGCCATCGAGTGCGTCGGCCGCGCCGACACCATCCGTACCGCTTGGTCTGCCACCCGGCGCGGCGGGCGCACGACGGTCGTCGGCATCGGCGGCCAGGACCAGCAGGTCACGTTCTCCGCGCTGGAACTGTTCTACTTCGGCCGCACCCTGTCCGGCTGCGTCTACGGCAACAGCGACCCGGCCAGGGATCTGCCGGTGCTGGCGGAACACATCCGCGCGGGGCGCCTCGACCTCGGGGCGATGGTGACGGAGCGGATCGGGCTGGACGGGATTCCGGCGGCGTTCGAGGCTATGACGAGTGGGCGTGGCGGGCGGGCTCTGGTGGTGTTCGACTGATCGTGCGTCGTGGGTGCGGTGCCCGGGTCCTCCGGGGTGGAGGTCCGAAATCGTATATTTACGGTCCCCCAACCTTCGGCCGGGGGTGCCCCCAGCGGCCCACAAATACACGGCAGCATTTCGGACCCCACCCCTGCGGCCCCGGTCACCTCACGTTCGGGCGGCCCGCTTCGTCTCTACTCGACGTGGGCGAGCCACCCGCGGTAGGTCGTGGCGAACGGTTCGGCTCCGTCGCCCACCTGTTTCATGAGCCACTGGGCCGATCCGGCAGCCTGCTCGATGACGTCGGCCGGATAGCCGTAGCGGACCTGGTGTTCGGCGAACTCGTCCTCGTCCACGAGGCGCGGTGCGGGCTCGCCGCGCTTGAGGAGCACGTCGAGGTCGAGGTCGATCATGGTGACCTCGATCCCGGAGACCCACTGCGGCGGCGTGGTGATGTCGCAGTAGATCTCGGTGGAGCGGGGTGCGGCGTTGAAGGCCGCCGTCCACCACCCCTGCCGAGGGAAGAGGATCACATGCGCCTCCGGGCACGGGATCTCCGGGCCGTCGCCCTTGCGCATCACGCTGTCGGCGGGCAGCCCGAGCCAGACACCGTGCTCGTCCTCGCCGAGCCGCCGCATCCGCAGATTCCAGTGCAGCGATCCGTCGTACTTGCGGTAGTTGACGTAGACCTCGGGTTCGGACATGGCAGGAGACTAACGGGACAGCTCTTCGTACTGCAGGGCCAGCCCGTCCACCAGGGCCCGCAGTCCCGTCTCGAACGCGCCCTCGTCGACCTGCTGTTGGTGCTCCGCCAGCAGATGTGCGCTGCCCAGGTGCGGGTAGTCGGCCGGGTCGTACGCTCCCGCGTCGTCGACGAAGCCGCGGGCGAACGAGCCGAGGGCGGAGCCCGCCACGAAGTACCGCATCAGCGCGCCGATGCGGGTGGCGTGCGCGGGCGGCCAGCCGGCGTCCACCATGCCGCCGAAGACGGCGTCGGCCATCCGCAGTCCGGCCGGCCTGCGGCCCGGTCCCTGGGCGAGGAACGGCACGATGTTGGGGTGTGCGGTCAGGGCCGCGCGGTAGGAGCGGCCCCACGCCAGTAGCGCCGTCCGCCAGTCGGGACCGCCCTGGAACATCGACAGATCGACCTGGGAGACGACCGTGTCGGCCACCGCGTCGAGGATGTCGTCCTTGACCTTGAAGTGGTTGTAGAGCGAGGGCCCGCTGACCCCGAGTTCGGCCGCGAGTCGCCGGGTCGAGAGCGCCTGCAGCCCTTCCGTGTCCACGAGTGTGAGCGCCGCAGCGACGATGAGTTCGCGGTTCAGGAGGGGCTTGCGAGGGCGGGCCATGCCACGCATAGTAGGGCCTGCGCACCGAAAACTAGCGGTGCTAATTTATGGGAGGTGCCCCCGTGGACCTTGCGCTCTCGCAGGAGCAGACCGCCGTCCGGCAGCTCGCCAGGGACTTCACGGAACGCGAGATCACGCCGCATGTGGTGGCGTGGGACCGCGCCGAGAGCGTGGACCGGGGGATCGTCAAGAAGCTCGGCGCGCTCGGGTTCCTCGGTCTCACGATCGACGAGGAGTACGGCGGCTCGGGCGGCGACCATCTCGCGTACTGCCTTGTGACTGAGGAGCTGGGTCGGGGTGACTCCGCCGTGCGCGGCATCGTCTCGGTGTCGCTGGGGTTGGTCGCCAAGTCGATCGCGTACTGGGGCAGCGAGGAGCAGAAGCGCGCGTGGCTGCCGCGGCTCACCTCCGGTGAGGCGGTCGGCTGCTTCGGGCTGACCGAGCCCGGCACCGGTTCGGACGCCGCGAACCTGACCACCCGGGCGGTCCGCGACGGCGATTCCTACGTGATCACCGGCTCCAAGATGTTCATCACCAACGGCACCTGGGCCGATGTCGTCCTGCTCTTCGCGCGCACCGGCGATCCCGTGCAGGCGCCGGGTCACAAGGGCGTCAGCGCCTTCCTCGTGCCCACCGACACCCCCGGACTGACGCGCAGGGAGATCCACGGCAAGCTCGGGCTGCGCGGCCAAGCCACCGCCGAGCTGGTTCTCGACGAGGTCCGCGTGCCGGCCTCCGCCATGATCGCGCCCGAGGGCAAGGGCTTCTCGGTCGCGATGTCCGCTCTGGCCAAGGGGCGGATGTCGGTCGCCGCGGGCTGCGTCGGGATCGCCCAGGCGTGCCTGGACGCGGCCGTGGCGTACGCGGGGGAGCGCGAGCAGTTCGGCAAGCCGATCGCCCACCACCAACTCGTGCAGGAGCTGATATCCGACATCGCCGTGGACGTGGACGCCGCCCGGCTCCTCACCTGGCGCGTCGCCGACCACATCGACCGCGGGCTGCCCTTCGCCACCGAGTCCTCGGTGGCGAAGCTCTACGCCAGCGAGGCCGCGGTGCGCGCCGCCAACAACGCGCTGCAGGTGTTCGGCGGGCACGGGTACATCGACGAGTACCCGGCGGGGAAGCTGCTGCGGGATGCGCGCGTCATGACGCTGTACGAGGGCACCAGCCAGATCCACAAGCTGCTCATCGGGCGCGCCCTGACCGGGGTCTCCGCCTTCTGAGCGCCGGGCGGCCGGTCTGATTGACCGACCGGCCGGTATCTAAGCGCTTGCTCACCTTGGCTGTAGGGTGTCGGCCATGGATGTGGAGGCAGGAACGACCGACGTGTGGAGCGACGTCACCCCCGATGCGGCCCGCCGGCTGGTGGTCGCCGCGGTCGAGGCGTTCGCCGAGCGCGGGTACCACGCGACGACGACCCGTGACATCGCCGGTCGCGCCGGGATGAGCCCCGCCGCGCTCTACATCCACTACAAGACCAAGGAAGAGCTGCTCTACCAGATCAGCCGGGTCGGCCATCTGCGCTCCGTCGGCCTGCTCGAAGAGGCCGCCAACGGCTCCGGCGAGCCGGGCGAGCGGCTCGCCGTGGCCGTCCGGGCCTTCGTCAGCTGGCATGCGGAGCGGCACACCACCGCCCGCGTCGTGCAGTACGAGCTGGGCGCCCTCGCCGAGGAGCACTACACCGAGATCGTCGCGCTGCGCCGCAAGTCGGAGCGCGCGGTCCGCTCGATCATCGAGGACGGCGTACGGTCCGGCGACTTCGACGTGCCGGACGTCGCCGGCACCGCGCTCGCCATCCTGTCGCTGTGCATCGACGTGGCCCGCTGGTTCAACCCCGACGGACGCCGTACGCCCGACGACGTCGGCGTGCTCTATGCCGACCTCGTCGGGCGCATGGTCAGCCCGCGTCAGCCCGTGTCCGCGGACGGACTCCGGTCGTAGGGTCCGGCGGCGGTCACAGATAGAAGCGGGCCACCGTCTCCGCGACGCAGACCGGCTTGTCCCCGCCCTCGCGCTCGATCGTCACCCTGGTGACGAGCTGGACGCCGCCGCCGACCTCGGTGACCTCCGCGATCTGCGCGGTCGCCCGCAGCCGCGAGCCGACCGGTACGGGCGCGGGGAAGCGGACCTTGTTGACGCCGTAGTTGACGCCCATCTTCACGCCCTCGACCCGGAAGAGGTCGGGCGTGAGCGACGGGATCAGCGACAGCGTCAGATAGCCGTGCGCGATGGTCGTACCGAACGGTCCCTGGGCGGCCTTCTCCGGGTCGACGTGGATCCACTGGTGGTCGCCGGTCGCCTCCGCGAACAGGTCGATCCGCTTCTGGTCGACCTCCAGCCAGCCGGTCGTACCGAGCTGCTCGCCGACCGCCGCCCGGAGATCGTCCAGCGAAGCGAAGATCCTGGCCTGCGACATCTGATGCCTCCTGTGCCCAACTGCCCAACGGGTTACTAAGCGCTTGCTCAGCATGGTTCGGGTCGTCGGCCGTGTCAACGCCCGCACGTCGGGCACAGGAGATTCCCAGCGGGGATTCAGCGTGCCGGAGCGGGGCGGCTCACCACATCGAGGGCCGGCGCTGCGCCCACGGCCGGGCCGCCTCCAGCTGCGCCGACAGCGAGATGAGCGTGGCCTCGTCCCCGTACCGGCCGCCGAACATCACGCCGATCGGCAGGCCCGCCGCCGTCCAGTGCAGCGGAACGTTCACCGCCGGCTGGCCGGTGGCGTTGTAGAGCGGGGTGAACGGCGTGAAGGCCGCCAGGCCGGCGAACTCCGCCGCCGGGTCGGCGTCGTTGCGCAGCCCGCCCACCGGGGCGGGCGGCTGGGCCAGCGTCGGGGTCAGGATGACGTCGTACGAGGACAGCAGCGCGTCGGCGATCAGCTGGCCCAGCGCGCGGAACGCGTACAGCGCCGCCGCGAACTCCGACCCCGACACCCGGCCGCCCCGCTCGCGCAGATGCCGGGTGAGCGGCATCAGCAGCTCCTCGTGCTCCGGGGCGACCGGGTAGACGGTCGACATCACGCCCCACACCTGGCCGAAGGCGTGGCGGATGCCGTCGTCGACCGGCAGCTCCATCTCGTCCACCTGGTGGCCGAGGTCGCGCAGCAGCTCCGCCGCCCCGTCGTACGCCGCCCGGCAGTCCGGGTGCAGTTCCACGCCCGGCACCGGCGGGGTCGGCAGCGCCACCACCCGCAGCCGCCCCGGCTCGATCCCGGCGTACGAGGCGAAGGTCGTGCCCGGCGGCAGCGAGGGCGCCCCGTACGGGACGCCGGGCATCGGGCCCGCCAGGATGTCGAGCAGCGTGGCGGCGTCCGCGACGCTGCGGGCGAGCGGCCCCGACGTGCTCAGACCGCTCACATCGTGCTGCACGGGACCGCCGCTGACCCGTCCCCGGCTCGGCTTGATGCCGAACAGCCCGCAGACGGACGCCGGAATGCGGATCGAACCGCCGCCGTCGCTGCCCTGCGCGATCGGCGCCAGCCCGGACGCGACCGCCGCGGCGGCGCCCCCGCTGGAACCGCCGGCGGAAAGCTCCAGGTCCCAGGGGGTGCGGGCGGGCGGCGCGAGCTGGTTCTCGGTGTAGCAGGGCAGCCCGAACTCGGGGGTGTTGGTCTTGCCGAGCAGGATCGTCCCCGCCTCGCGGAGCTTCGTCACCACATGGTCGTCGATGTCGGGGACGTGGTCGGCGTACGCCCGCGAGCCGAGCGTGCAGCGCACCCCCGCCACGAAGTTGAGGTCCTTCACCGGCACCGGAACGCCGTGCAGCGGCGGCAGTTCGCGCCGCTCGCGGCGCGCGGCCAGCGCTTCGCTCTCCGCGTCGGCCGCCTGCTTGCGGGCGATCTCGGGGGTTACGGTGATGTACGCACCGACGGTCTCGTTGAGCCGCTCGACGCGGTCGAGATAGTGCTCGGTCAGTTCGACCGGCGAGACGGATCCCGTCCGTACCTGCTCCGCCTGCTCCACCGCGGTCAGATCGTGCAGCTGCGCCATGGCTGTCCCGTCCTCTGCTCGTTCGACGTCACGTCACCGTGCGTCGCGATCCTCGCACTACCCGCCGGTAACGGCCAGTCCCCGTGAGAGGTCGGCGAGCGCCTCCAACTGCTGCGTCTGCGAGTCGATGTCGAGCCCGACGGGCCGGAAGAGGATGTGCCGTGCGCCCGCGTCGACATACCGCCCCACCGTCCGTGCCACCTCTTCGCGGGTACCTGCGGTGATGAACTGGATCTTCTCGATCTCCTCCAGCGGAGCCCCGTAGTTGGCCCGCGTATAGGCGTCCAGTGCCTGGCGGCCGCCGTCGGCGGCATCGGTGATGAGCACGGTCGCGAAGAGCGCGGCGGTCATGTCCTCGGCGCCCCGGCCCGCCCGCTCCGCCACGTCCCGGATGTCGTGCAGGCCGGTCGTGTAGTCCGCGGGATCGGGCGGGTACGGCAGCCAGCCGTCGTACAACCGGCCCGTACGCGCCAGGGCCGCGGGGGTCGCTCCGCCCAGCCAGATCGGCGGACCGCCCGGTCGGTAGGAAGCCGTACCCGCCGGGATGTCGTCGAAGTGCAGCACCTTCCCGTGAAACGACGTAGGTCCCTCGCCCGTCCACAACTGGCGCCACAGCGCCACCGTTTCGTCGAGCCGGGTGAACCGGTCCGCCCACGGCACCTCCGACAGGTCGTACAGCGGCCGCCCGAACCGACCGGGGAACCCCGCCCCGACGGCCAGCGCCAGCCGCCCGCCCGACAGCAGATCCACCGACGCGATGGCCTGCGCGGCCTGCACCGGACGCCGCAGCACCGGCAGCAGCGCCGCCGTCCCGAGCGTGACCCGCTCGGTCACCGCCGCCAGCGCCGCCAGTGCGGTCAGCGCCTCGATCCGCGGACTCAGCAGGGAGTCGTTGGCCCACACCGAATCGAACCCGAGCCCCTCCGCCCGAACCCCGAACCCGATCACCGCCCGAGGATCCGTCCCCGCCCCCCACTGAGCCTTGCCGGTCGGCAGCAGCACACCTGTCCGTACGTCATGATTCGTCATGCCCCCATCGTGTGCGCCACCGGTTCCGCCCTCAATTCCCAGCTGGGAATGGCGACACCGGGCGCCGGTGCGGCACCACGAAGGACACGGAGGACATGTGACGGAACCGGTGCGTGAACCGGCGTTGGAACACGGGGCCCAGCTGTGCGGCCTCGCCGAGAACGAAGCGCTGCCGCAGCATCTGCTGGCCCGGTTCATCAGCCGCGCCGACCCGGAACTCCTGGGCGACCTCGCGCACCGGATGGCGCTCGACTCCCGCGCGGTCCGCAAGGCACTGCGCCCCATCGCCCGCCACCCGTCGACCACCACGGAGACGCTGCTGATCTGCCTGGAACACTCCGACGGACGCCGCCACGCCGTTCAGCACCCCGCGATGGATCCGGCGGTCGTGATGGAACTGCTGGCCGACCCCGACTGGGACGTGGCTTCGGGGGCGGCGGCCAACAGGGGCCTTCCCGTATCGGCAATGGAGCGGCTGCTCGACGGTTGGGAACCCGGGGCCGCGGCCAAGGCGCTGGGCTGACAGCCGTTCCCGTCAGCTCTCGGCGGAACACCGGAAGCGTGTGCGGGCGCTCGTGATGATGGCGGGATGAACGGTGACACGGCGATACGGCGGCTCGATCTCGGCTACTTCGTCCGGCCCGCGGCGGAGGCCGGGGAACCGTATCCGCGGGTGGAGCCGGTGCTCGGGTATCTGGTGCGCAGGGACGAGGGGCTGATCCTGTTCGACACCGGGATCGGGGACGCCGGTCCGGAGACGGAGGCCCATTACCGGCCCAGGCGGCGCCCGCTGGAGGGTGCGCTCGCGGCGGCCGGGGTGGCTCCGGGGGACATCGATCTGGTGGTCAACTGCCATCTGCACTTCGACCACATCGGGGGGAATCCGCTGCTGGCCGGGAAACCGGTGCTGGTGCAGGCGCAGGAGCTGGCGACCGCCCGGCGCGGCGGGTACACGGCCGACGAGCTCGTCGACTTCCCGGGCGCGGTCTACGAGGAGTTGGCCGGTGAGGCCGAGATCTGGCCCGGGGTCCTGGTCGTCCCGACGCCAGGACATACCGATGGGCACCAGTCGTTGGTGGTGCGGCAGCGCGACGGCACGGTGGTGCTCGCGGGACAGGCGCGCGATGCCGCGTCGCACTTCGCGGCGGACCAGCTGGCCCGCCGTGCCGCGCTCGACGGCGTGGAGCAGCCGCTGCCGCCCTATCCGTCGTGGCTGGACCGGCTCGCCGCGTTCGATCCGCGGCGGGTGCTCTTCGCGCACGACGGGTCGGTGTGCGAGCCGGCCGATGGGGGCGACGTGATTGGGTGATCGTCATGACTGGTTCTCCTGCCCCCCGGATCGAGATCGACGGCCGCCCCGCCACCGCCGAGGACCTGGCGCGGTACGTCATGGTCAGCAGCTACGGCCACTTCACCGCCATGCAGGTCAGAGGGCGCGCGGTGCGCGGTCTCGACTTCCACCTCGACCGGCTGGCCCGCGCCACCCAGGAGCTGTTCGGCACCGGCCTGGACGGCGGGCGCGTCCTGGACGCGATCCGGCACGCGCTGGGTGATGACTTCGACGCCTCGGTACGCGTCAACGTTTTCCGCCCCGACCCGATCGCCGGCACCGGCACCGCTTCTGACGAGGCCGGCGATGTGTCCCTCATGGTGACGGTCCGAGGGCCGGGGCCGGCGCCCAGTGGTCCGCAGAGCCTGATGTCCGTCGACTACCAGCGGACGGTGGCCCATGTGAAGCACGTCGGAGGCTTCGGCCAGGGCTACTTCGGCAACGCGGCCCGTGAGGCGGGGTTCGACGAGGCGCTGCTCGTCGGACCCGGCGGCGTGATCGCGGAGGGCGCGATCACCAATGTCGGCTTCGCCGACGGCGGCACCGTCGTCTGGCCCGACGCACCCGCCCTGCACGGCATCACGATGCGGGTGATCCAGCGGGAGATGGACGCGGCGGGCCTGCCATGGCGCCACCAGCGGATCACGGTGGCGGACGTGGCCTCGTTCGACGGCGCCTTCGCCTGCAACTCCCGCGGGGTCGCCCCGGTCGGCCGGCTGGACGACCTGGTCCTGCCGGTCGACTCCGATCTGGTGAAGCGGGTGATCGAACTCTTCGAGTCCGCCCCGTGGGACGCGCTCTGAGCGCCGGCCGACCCGACCAACCCGACCAACACGGCCGACGCCCTTGCGCCGTCAGCCCGTTCGCCGGAAGGCCGGCAGCCGCAGGCCGGTCAGGACGACGGCGAGGACGACGGCCGAGGTGACGTAGGTCGCCGAGAAGGCGGCGCCGTAGCCGCGGGCGTCGGCAAGGTGTCCGGCGAGCGCCGCTCCGGCGGCGTTGCCGAGGGTGAGGCTGCTGGGGAGGAGCGCCATGGCCTCGGACATCCGGGACGTGGCGGCGATGCGTTCGCCGAGCCCGAAGACGGTGAGCCGACGTGCCGGTACAGCAGTTGGTTGTCGGTAAACCCCTGGGCGGTTGAAAAAGCCGAACGAAAAGGTGACGCATGTTCACCTTCCGACATGAGCGTACCGGCGGTAACCTCCGGCCCAACGGCCTCCGAGAGGAGCAGGAATGCCACAACGCACCGGCAACCTACGCACCGGCAAGGCAGGCGCCCGCAAGGGCAAGGTAGGCACCCGCAAGCTCAGAACGGTGACCGCCGCGGCGCTGCTCGCGCTCGGCGTCACCCTCGTCGTACCGCTGCCGCAGGCGGCCCAGGCGGCGGACCCCACCACCGACTACTGCCAGGGCCAGTGCGGCGACATCCTGCCGCCCGGTGAGAACGGCAACGCGACGCTCGCCGACATCCTCGCCCACAAGGTCTTCGGCACCAGGCCGGCGCACGCCGCCGACCAGCTCGGACCGTACGCCAACCTGGCCACCGGCTATCCGTCGTTGACCGATGCCTCCATCAGCAACTTCTTCAACGACGCCTCCTTCGGCGTCCCGGCCGCCCAGGTCGCGTCCGTGACGACGCCGCGCGCCGACGTCACCATCACCCGCGACAAGAAGACCGGCGTCCCGCACATCAAGGGCACCACCCGCGACGGAACGGAGTACGGCGCGGGGTACGCGGCCGCGCAGGACCGGCTGTGGCTGATGGACCTGTTCCGGCACGTGGGGCGTGGCCAGCTGTCGTCCTTCGCGGGCGGCGCGGCCGCCAACCAGCAGCTGGAGCAGGAGTTCTGGCGGGCGGCCCCGTACACCGAGGCGGACCTCCAGGCACAGGTCGACCAGATCACGGCGGGCAACGGCGCACGAGGGCAGCAGGCGCTGGCCGACGTGCAGGCGTACGTCAACGGCATCAACGCCTACATCACCGCGTCCAAGAACGGCCGTTACTTCCCCGGCGAGTACGTGCTGACCGGCCAGATCGACGCGATCACCAATGCCGGCGAAATCCAGCCATTCAAACTCACCGACCTGATCGCGCTCGGCTCAGTCATCGGCGCACTGTTCGGCTCGGGCGGCGGCGGTGAGGTGCAGAGCGCGATCTCGCTGCTCGCCGCGCAGCAGAAGTACGGCGTCACCCAGGGCACCACGGTCTGGGAGACGTTCCGCGAGCGCAACGACCCCGAGGCCATGCTGACCGTGCACGACGGCTCCAGCTTCCCGTACGCGGGCAAGCCGGCCAACCCGCAGGGGATGGCGATTCCCGAGGCCGGAACGGTGGTTCCTGAACCGCTGGTCTACGACCGGACGGGCGGCGCGGCGACCGCCGCGAAGACCCCGGTCAAGGCCGGACCGCTCAAGGCGGCGCAGGGCATCTTCGACAACGGCGCGCTGCCGGCGAACCTGTTCTCCACCAAGAAGGGCATGTCCAACGCGCTGGTGGTCAGCGGCGCGCACACCGCGAGCGGCCATCCGCTCGCCGTATTCGGCCCGCAGACCGGGTACTTCGCACCGCAGTTGCTGATGCTCCAGGAGATCCAGGGCCCGGGGATCAGCGCGCGCGGCGCCTCGTTCGCCGGGCTCGGGATGTACGTGGAGCTCGGCCGCGGCCAGGACTACGCCTGGAGCGCCACCTCCGCCGGCCAGGACATCACCGACACCTACGCCGTCGAGCTGTGCCAGGACGCCGTGCACTACGTCTACCACGGCGTGTGCACGCCCATGGAGAAGCTGGAGCGCGTCAACTCCTGGAAGCCCACGGTCGCCGACTCGACCGCCGCGGGCTCCTACCGGATGCAGGTCTACCGGACGGCGTACGGGCCGGTGGAGTACCGCGCGACGGTAGGCGGCAAGGCGGTCGCGTACACGACGCTGCGCAGCTCGTACCGGCACGAGGCCGACTCGATCATCGGCTTCCAGATGCTGAACGATCCGGGGTTCGTCCATGACGCGGCCTCGTTCCAGCAGGCCACCGAGCACATCAACTACACCTTCAACTGGTTCTACGCGGACTCACGGCAGACCGCCTACTACAACAGCGGGACCAATCCGGTGCGCGCCGCCGGCGTGGACCCCTCGTTCCCGGTGAAGGCGGAGGCCGCCTACGAGTGGCAGGGCTGGAACTCGGCGACCAACACCGCCACCTACACCCCGTCCGCGCAGCACCCGCAATCCGTCGACCAGGACTACTACGTCTCGTGGAACAACAAGCAGGCCAAGGAGTTCACCTCGGCCGGCTTCGGCAACGGTCCCGTGCACCGCGGGGACCTGCTGAACGACCGGGTGAAGCAGCTCGTCGCCGCGGGCGGGGTGACCCGGTCCGCGCTCACCAAGGCGATGGCCGACGCCGCGCTGACCGACCTGCGCGGTGAGGACGTCCTGCCCGAACTGTTGCGCGTGCTGCGCAGCGCTCCGGTGACCGATCCGCAACTGGTCACCGCCGTACAGCAGTTGTCCGACTGGGGCACGGCCGGCAGCAAGCGCAAGGAGACGTCGGCGGGCTCCCACGTGTACGCGAACGCGGACGCGGTCCGCACCATGGACGCGTGGTGGCCGCTGCTGATCGACGGCGCGTTCCGGCCGGGGCTCGGCGACAGCCTGTACGCGGCGCTGACCGCGAACCTCTCGATCGACGAGTCGCCGTCCGCCGGTCACGGACCGACCGGAGCGCACGCGGGCAGCGCCTTCCAGTACGGCTGGTGGGGGTACGCGGACAAGGACCTGCGGAAGGTCCTCGGCGACCCGGTGCAGGGCTGGACGCCGCAGGCCTTCTGCGGCGGCGGCACCCTCGGCGCCTGCCGTGACGTGCTGCTGGCGACGTTGAAGCAGGCGGTCGCGAAGCCCGCGACCACCGTCTACCCGGGTGATGCCAACTGTTCGGCGGGCGACCAGTGGTGCTCCGACACGATCATCCAGCGGCCGCTGGGCGGAATCACCCAGGACAAGATCAGCTGGCAGAACCGGCCGACGTTCCAGCAGGTCGTCGAGTTCCCCGCGCACCGGTAGCGCACCGGTAACTCGCCAGCAGCAGTTCAAAGAGCTCCGTCCCGCGACGCATCGCCGCGGGACGGAGACTCAGTGCGCTATCCGTCCCGCGGCGAGCACCACGCGCGCCAGCTCCTCGTGGCAGATGTCGCTGTGCGCGCCCGCCGGAGGGGATCCGCTGCGCACGACGGCCGACACATCCACGCTCACGCAGCCGGACGCCGGGAACCGGCCGGCGCGGGCGTCGTCGATCGTCGCGGCCCGGGTGCCGTCGACGGCCTGGATGCCGTCGTGGCCCATCGCGCCCCAGCGGTCGCCGAGCCCGATCAACGAGGCGTCGTCACGCGACAGCCTCGACGCGATCGGGTAGATCACCCCGAGCGCGGTGTCGTGGCTGGAGAAGCAGGACACCACGGGCCCGTCCACCCGGTTCTCGGCATCGCGCAGCGCCCCCGAGCGTGACGCGTCACCGGGCAGCTGCCGCGCGTACGCGTAGTGCGAGAAGGCGCCCTGCAGCAGCGTCACGGACTTGACGTTGTGCGCCCCGGCGGGCAGCCCGAGCAGTGCGAACGACACCAGGCGGGCGCCGAAGCTGTGTCCCACCAGGTGCACCCGTACCGGTCCCGCGGCCTGTGACAGCCGGCCCAGCATCGGGCCGAGACCGCGCCGGCCGACCGTGCCGGCCCGCCGCTTCATCGCGAAGTACGTGGCCTGCCGCAGCAGTTCGTGAGCGCCGTTCCACAGCCGCTTCCCGAGCCCGCCGAGGAATTCCGGGTCGTCGGGGCCGAGGTCGACACCGGTCTCCTGGAGCGCCGCGGTGAGCTCCGCGCAGAGCCCCACCGGGTCGTCCCCGAGGATCGCCGGCTCGGCCTGCGGCCCGCCGTCGCCTGAGTCCGCGGCGAACGCGGCGGCGGGGCTGCCCGCCGGCAGCGCCACGAGCTCGCGGACCAGCCGCGCGAATTCCCCCAGCGCCTCGGGGGAGTCGGGACGCTCCCGCAGCAGCTCCGCCAGCCGCCGCACCGTCGCGTCCTGGCCGGGGAACGCCGTGGTCAGGGCCTGGCACGTCTCCTCGCTGAGCACGGTCCGGCCGGCCGGGACGGGGGCGAGCGTGAGCGAGGGCGTGAAGTCGGGGATGGGCTCGTCGCTGAACCGCATGGCGGGCCACAGCACGCCGACATAGCCGAGCCGGACCCGGGCGCCGGCACCGAGCAGCCCCGGGAAGGGCGCGAAGAACCGGTCGTACAGCCAGGTCGCCATGGATTGGTCGTTGTTCCAGCCGTGCGAGAACATCACCAGATCGGTGACCCCCTCGGCGGTCACCCCCGCCAGCAGTTGATCACGCTGCCGGGCGTCCACGTCCCCGTCCGCGTCGAAGGTCAGTTCCCAATAGGGCTGCACACTCATCGCCGTCACAGCGACCCCCCTCGATCCGCGCCATCTGGGCGCATCATCCCGAACAGGGAGGAGACCGGCCATACCCCGCGCATACGATTTTGCTCTTCCGTGGACCTGACCGACCGCTTAGTATGCGGAGAGAGCCGTACCCAGTCGAGTCGAGGGAGACACGATCGTGGTCGTGGAAACACTGCGCGATGCCCGAGTGGTCGTCACCGGGGCAGGTGGTGGCATCGGTGCCGCGCTGGCCCGCAGATTCGCCGCCGAGGGCGCGCGGGTCGTGGTCAACGACCTGAACGCCGGAGCCGCGCAGGCCGTCGCCGACGAGATCGGCGGCACCGCCGTGCCCGGCGACGCCTCCGGCATCGTCGGGAAGGCGCGCGACGCGCTCGGCGGCACGATCGACGTCTTCTGCGCCAACGCCGGCGTCGGCACCGGCGGCCCCGACGCCACCGACGAGGAGTGGGAGCTCTCCTGGGACGTCAACGTCATGAGCCACGTCCGGGCCGCCCGCGAGCTGCTGCCGGAGTGGCTGGAACGCGGCAGCGGCCGGTTCGTCGCCACCGTCTCCGCGGCCGGGCTGCTCACCATGGTGGGCGCCGCACCGTACTCGGTCACCAAGCACGGCGCCTACGCCTTCGCCGAATGGCTCTCGCTCACCTACCGGCACCGCGGCATCCATGTGCACGCGGTCTGCCCGCAGGGCGTGCGGACCGACATGATGCGCGCGGCCGGCACCGCCGGCGAGCTGGTGCTCGCGCCCACCGCGATCGAGCCGGAGGAGCTCGCCGACGCCGTCATGGCGGGCATCGCCGCCGAGCAGTTCCTGATCCTGCCGCACCCCGAGGTCGCCGGGTACTACGCGGCCCGCGCCGCGGACCCGGAGCACTGGATCGACGGGATGAACCGTCTGCAGCAGAAGCTGGAGCACGTCACCCGCCCGGACGGCGGGGACCGCGCGTGATCTCGTACGCGGCGAAGCCGTGGCTCCGGCACTTCACCGAGGAGCAGCGCTCGCTGCCCGACCCCCCGCCGAGCGTGCTGCACGCCTTCCGCGCCGCGGTCGCCCGCGTCCCGGACCGCAGCGCCCTCGCCTACTTCGACGGACGGCTGTCCTACCGCGAGGTCGACGAGCTCTCCGACGGACTGGCGAACCACCTGGCAGGACGCGGCTTCGCGCCCGGCGACCGGCTCGCGGTCATGCTGCAGAACATCCCGCAGTTCGTGATCACGCTGCTCGCCGCGTGGAAGGCCGGCGGCACGGTCGTGCCCGTCAACCCCATGTACAAGACGCACGAGCTCACGCACATCCTCGCCGACGCCGGGGTCCGGGCGATCGTCTGCACCGACCGCGCCTGGGACGGCTACGTCCGCCGGACGGTGGCCGGATCGCAAGTGTCGATCGCGCTCGTCACCAGCGAGCTGGACCTGCAGACGCGCGACGACCGCCGCGTCCTGCCCGAGGACCGGTTTCCCGCGGCCGACGCCGAGGACCTGCTCACCGCGGCCCGCGCCGCCGCGGGCCCGCCGCCCAACGCGGCCCCCGAGCGCGACGGCATCGCGCTGATCAGTTACACCTCCGGCACCACCGGCGCCCCCAAGGGTGCGATGAACACCCACGGGAACCTCGCCTACAACGCCGACCGGCAGCGCTGCATGCTCGCCCTGCCCGACGGCTGCGTGATCTTCGCGCTGGCGCCGCTGTTCCACATAACCGGCATGGTCGCCCAGCTCTCCTCGGCCATCGCCAACGGCGCCACGCTCGCTCTCGCCAACCGCTTCGAGGCGGGCGTCGTCCTGGAGGCCTTCCAGGAGTACCGCCCCGCCTACACCGTCGGCCCCGCCACCGCCTTCATGGCGCTGATGGCCCGCCCGGAGGTCACCCCCGAGCACTTCGCGTCGTTCCACCAGATCTACTCCGGCGGCGCCCCGCTGCCGCCGGCCATTGTCGAGGGCTTCCGGGAGCGTTTCGGACCCTACATACGCAACGGCTACGGCCTGACCGAGTGCACGGCGCCCTGCGCCAGCGTCCCGGCCGGCCTGGAGGCACCCGTCGACCCGGCGTCCGGCACCCTGTCCGTCGGCGTCCCCGGCCCCGACACCGTGGTGCGGATCATCGACGAACTCGGCGCGGACGTGCCCTTCGGTACCCAGGGCGAGATCGGCGTACGCGGCCCGATGGTGGTCCCCGGCTACTGGAACCGCCCCGAGGAGTCGGCGGCGGCCCTGCCCGGCGGCGAGCTGCGCACCGGCGACATCGGCTTCATGGACGAGGCCGGCTGGCTGTACGTCGTCGACCGCAAGAAGGACATGATCAACGCGTCCGGCTTCAAGGTCTGGCCGCGCGAGGTCGAGGACGTGCTCTACACCCACCCCGCCGTCCGCGAGGCCGCGGTCGTCGGCATCCCCGACGCCTACCGGGGCGAGAGCGTCAAGGCGTACGTCAGCCTGCGGCCGGGGCAGCCGACCGAACCCGCGGATCTCATCGCGTACTGCAAGGAACGACTCGCCGCGTACAAGTACCCGCGCGAGGTCGAGATCCTCGAAGAGCTGCCCAAGACCACGAGCGGCAAGATCCTGAGGCGCGAACTGAAGGCCCGCGCCGGATAGGGTCCATACCGGTCGGAATGTCGACCGGCGCACCGGTACGGAGAAAGGGCAGGCCATGGCACGCAGCACGACCACAAAGGCAACCGCAGTCCCTGAGCGGCTGCTCGCCGAGGCCACCCGCCTCTTCGCCGAGCGCGGTTACGACCGCACCTCGGTACAGGAGATCGTCGAGGCGGCCGGAGTGACGAAGGGTGCGCTCTACCACTACTTCGGCTCCAAGGACGATCTCCTGCACGAGATCTACGGCCGTGTGCTGCGCCTGCAGACCGAGCGTCTCGACTCCATCGCCGCCCAGGCCGCCCCAGTGCCGAAGCGGCTGGCCGAGGCCGCCGCCGACGTCGTGGTCACCAGCATCGAGAACCTGGACGACACCAAGATCTTCTTCCGGTCCATGCACCAGCTGAGCCCGGAGAAGCAGAAGGCGGTACGCGCCGAGCGCCGCCGCTACCACGAGAAGTTCCGGGCCCTGATCGAGGAGGGCCAGCGCGAGGGGTCCTTCCGCGTCGAGCTGCGGCCCGACCTCGTCGTCGACTACTTCTTCGGCTCGGTGCACCACCTCGGCACCTGGTACCGCGCGGACGGCCCGCTGTCCGCCACCACGGTCGCCGAGGACTTCGCAGACATGCTGCTGCACTCGGTGCGGCAGCCCCGATAACTGGAGGTACCTGGTGAAGGCATGGCGCGTGCACGAGAACGGGGAGCCGAGCGAGGCGATGCGCCTCGACGAGGTACCGGACCCGCAGCCCGGCCCCGGTGAGGTGCTGGTGCGGGTACGCGCCGCGAACATCAACTTCCCCGACGCCCTGCTCTGCCGCGGCCAGTACCAGATCCGCCCGCCGCTGCCGTTCACCCCGGGCGTCGAACTCTGCGGCGAGATCCTCGCCCTCGGCGAGGGAGTGACGGGCCTCGACATCGGCGCCCGGATCATCTCCCCCGCCGCCCTGCCGCACGGCGCCTTCGCGGAACTCGCCGTCATCAGCGCCGCGACCGTACTGCCCGCCCCCGAGGCCCTCGACGACGCCGAGGCCGCGGCCCTGCACATCGGCTACCAGACCGGCCTGTTCGGACTCCACCGCCGCGCCAACCTCCAGCCCGGCGAAACCCTCCTGGTGCACGCCGCCGCGGGCGGCGTCGGCAGCGCCGCCATCCAGCTCGGCAAGGCCGCCGGCGCCACCGTCATCGGCGTCACCGGAGGCCCCGACAAGGCGAAGGTCGCCCGCGACCTGGGCGCCGACCTGGTCGTCGACCGGTACAGCGAGGACTTCGTTGCCGTCGTCAAGGAGGCCACCAACGGCCGCGGCGCGAACGTCGTCTACGACCCGGTCGGCGGCGACGCCTACACCAGGTCGACGAAGTGCATCGCCTTCGAGGGCCGCATCGTCATCGTCGGCTTCACCAGCGGCACGGTCCCGACCCCGGGCCTGAACCACGCCCTCGTCAAGAACTACTCGATCCTCGGCCTGCACTGGGGCCTGTACAACACCAAGGACCCCCGAGCCGTCCTCCAGGCCCACGAAACCCTCACCCGCCTCGCCACCGAGGGAAGCGTGAAGCCCTACATCAGCGACCGCGTCCCCCTCGCCGAGGCAGCAGAAGCAGTCCAGCGAGTAGCAGACGGCAAGACCACGGGCCGCGTAGTAGTCGTCAACAACTGACCCCCACCGATGCGCCCCCACCCACCCGGGCGGGGGCGCACAGGCATGCCGCGGTGCAGGCCCAGCCCAAGCGATGCGGCCTGAACATGAGGGGCCGGGATCGCAGTTGGGGGCACCCCCGGCCGAAGGTTGGGGGAGGGTTCGAAATGCTGCCGAGCTACTTGTGGGCCGCCAGGCCCGTAAATAGTCGATTTCGAACCCCCACGCCGGAGAGCCCGGCCCCGCCCCACGACAGACCAGCAGCTACAGATACTTCTTCAGCTCACGCCGCGCCAGCGACCGCTTGTGCACCTCATCCGGCCCATCCGCCAACCGCAACGTCCGCGCCGCCGCCCAAAGCTCCGCCAGCGGGAAGTCCTGACCCACACCCCCCGCTCCGTGCACCTGAATCGCCCGGTCCACGATCCGCTGCACCGCGGCCGGCGTAGCGATCTTGATCGACTGGATCTCGGTGTGTGCCCCGCGGTTGCCGACCGTGTCCATCAGCCACGCCGTCTTCAGCACCAGCAGCCGCAGCAGCTCGATCTCGACCCGCGCCTCCGCGATCCACTCCTGCACCACGCCCTGCTCGGCGATCGGCTTGCCGAACGCGACCCGGTCCGTCGCCCGCCGGCACATGAGCTCGACCGCCCGTTCCGCCATCCCGATCAGCCGCATGCAGTGGTGGATCCGGCCCGGCCCGAGCCGTGCCTGGGCGATGGCGAAGCCGCCGCCCTCCTCGCCGATCAGGTTCTCGGCCGGCACCCGGACATCGGTGAAGACGACCTCGGCGTGGCCGCCGTGGTCGCCGTCGTCGTAGCCGAACACCCGCATACCGCGGCGTACTTCGACCCCGGGGGTGTCACGCGGCACGAGAATCTGGCTCTGCTGGCGGTGCCGCTCCGCCGTCGGGTCGCTCTTGCCCATCACGATCATGATCGCGCACTTGGGGTTCATCGCCCCGGAGATGTACCACTTGCGGCCGTTGACGACATACGAGTCACCGTCGCGCTCGATCCGCGTCTCGATGTTCGTCGCGTCCGACGAGGCGACGTCGGGTTCGGTCATCGCGAAGGCCGAACGGATCTCACCGGCGAGCAGCGGCTCCAGCCACTGCTTGCGCTGCTGCTCGGTGCCGAACTCGCTCAGCACCTCCATGTTCCCGGTGTCGGGCGCCGCGCAGTTCAGTGCGGGCGGCGCCAGGTGCGGGCTGCGGCCGGTGATCTCGGCCAGCGGCGCGTACTGCAGGTTCGTCAGTCTCGCCCCGCGCTCGCCGGGCAGGAAGAGGTTCCACAGGCCCTGCCGCTGGGCCTCGGCCTTCAGCTTCTCCACGACGGGCGGCGCGGACCATCGCGCGTCGCCCTCGGCCTGCTCGCGCTGGAGGGCGAAGACCGGCTCGGCCGGGTAGACGTGCTCCTCCATGAACGCGGTCAGTCGCGTCCGCAGTTCCTCGGTACGGGCGTCATAGGCGAAATCCATCAGTCCTCAGTCCTCCTGGGGCTGGAGCCGGAGCTTGAGCAGCCCGCGGTCGATGAACGCGGGGACCAGGGAGCCGATCCGGTCGAAACCGGCACCGACGGTCTGGCCGAGCGTGTAGCGGTAGTGGATGCCCTCGAGGATCACGGCGAGCTTGAAGTAGGCGAAAGCCGTGTACCAGTCGATGGCGGAGGTGTCGCGGCCAGACCGTTCGGCGTACCGCTCGACCAGTTCCTGGGCGCTGGGATGGCCGGGCGCATCGCCGGTGGTGGACACGGGCGCGTCCGGGACGGTCTCCTGCTCGCTGTACATCACCAGCAGGCCGAGGTCGGTGAGCGGATCGCCCAGTGTCGACATCTCCCAGTCCAGGACGGCCCGGACCTGGTCGTCGTCGCCGACGAGTACGTTGTCGAGCCGGTAGTCACCGTGCACGACGGTCGGTGCGGCGGAGACCGGCAGGGCCTTCCCGAGGGCGGTGTGCAGCTCCTCGATGCCGGGCAGGTCCCGACTGGTGGACGCCTCCAGCTGCTTGCCCCAGCGGCGCAACTGCCGCTCCAGGAAGCCTTCGGGACGCCCGAAGCCGTCGAGACCGGCGGCGGCCGGGTCCACCGCGTGCAGGTCCACCAGGGTGTCGACGAGCCCCAGCACGACCGCGCGGGTGCGCTCCGGGCCGATCTCGGCGAGCTGCGCCGAGGTGCGGTACGGGGTGCCGTCGACGAAGTCCATGACGTAGAACGGCGCGCCGATCACCTCGGGGTCCTCGCACAGCAGCACCGTGCCGGGGACCGGAACCGGGGTGTCGCTGAGCGCGCTGATGACCCGGTGCTCGCGCGTCATGTCGTGCGCGGTGGCCAGTACGTGCCCGAGCGGCGGCCGCCGCACCACCCACCGCGAGGCGCCGTCGGTGACGGCGTACGTCAGGTTGGACCGGCCGCCCTCGATCAGCCTGGCGCGCAGGGCGCCGCGCACCAGTCCTGGTCGCTGCTGATCGAGATGTTCGCGCAGCCGACCGAGGTCGAGCCCCGGTGGATTGTCCGTACCGCTCATCGTCTGCTCCTCACCACCCGGCACACCTTGGTCCTGGCGTTCCTGCCATCATGCCGACCAGTCGGTATGTCGTCCAGTAGGGATCCGAAATCCGCTGTTGTGCGCCGGTTTCCGGCCGGGGGACCGGCGGCCCGGTCCATGCCCTCCGAGGAGCCTAGATGTACATGCCCGCCGCCGCCCGGGACTCGCTCCCGGTGTGGGTTGACGCGGACTCGGCCCCCGCCTAGCCTCTGGACTTATGGGTGAACGGTATTCACATACGCAGACAACAGCGGACGTCGGGGCACTGACGGTGACGGAGGTCAGGCTCACCCCGATCCTGATCGCCGACCCGCCGCTGCTCAACACCCAGGGCGTGCACCAGCCGTTCACCCCCCGGCTGGTCATCGAGGTCGTCACGGCCGACGGCACGGTCGGACTCGGCGAGACCTACGGCGACAGCCGGTACCTGGAGCTCGCCGCGCCCCTGGGCAAGGCACTGCCCGGCCATGCGGTCAGCGATCTGAACGGGCTGTTCACGCTCGCCGAGCGGGTCTGCGGCGACCCGGACGACGTCTCCGACTCCGTCGACGTCGGCGGGCTGCGTGGGGTGCAGACCGCCGACAAGCTGCGGCTCTCCGTCATCTCCGGCTTCGAGGTCGCCTGCCTCGACGCGCTGGGCAAGATCCTCGGCCTGCCCGTGCACGCCCTGCTCGGCGGCAAGGTCCGCGACACCGTCGAGTACAGCGCGTACCTCTTCTACCGCTGGGCGCACCACCCCGGCGCGGACACACCGCGGGACGACTGGGGCGCCGCGCTCGACCCCGCGGGAGTCGTCGCCCAGGCCCGCCGCTTCGCCGACACGTACGGCTTCGCGTCCTTCAAGCTCAAGGGCGGTGTCTTCCCGCCCGACGAGGAGATCGCCGCCGTCAAGGCGCTGGCCGAGGCGTTCCCCGGGCAGCCGCTGCGGCTGGACCCCAACGGCGCCTGGTCCGTGGAGACCTCGCTGCGGGTCGCCGCCGAGCTCGGCGACGTCCTCGAATATCTGGAGGACCCGGCCAGCACCACCGCCCGCATGGCGGAGGTCGCGGCCGGCACCGACGTGCCGCTCGCCACCAACATGTGCGTGACGACCTTCCCGGAGATCCGGGAGGCCTTCGCGACGGGCGCCGTCCAGGTCGTGCTCTCCGACCACCACTACTGGGGCGGGCTGCGCAACACCCGCGAGCTGGCCGCGATCTGCCGCACTTTCGGCGTCGGCCTGTCCATGCACTCCAACACGCACCTGGGGATCAGCCTCGCCGCCATGACGCACGTGGCCGCGACCGTCCCCAATCTCGACTACGCCTGCGACTCCCACTACCCCTGGCAGACCGACGACGTCATCACGTCCCGGCATGTCTTCACCGACGGCCGTCTCACCGTCTCCGACGCGCCCGGCCTCGGCGTCGAACTCGACCGGGACGCCCTCAAGGTGCTCCACCAGCGCTGGCTGGACGACGACGGCACGATGCGGGACCGCGACGACGCGGCCGCGATGCGCGAGGCCGACCCGCAGTGGCGGACGCCGTCCGTGCCGCGCTGGTGACACTGCGGCCGGGCGGCACCTCACGACCCGTGCAGCTCCCACTGGGGCCGCACGGCACCTCACGACCCGTGCAGCTCCCGCTGGGGAAGCCGCACGGTCCGCCGGAAGGGCTCTACGCGTGGCACGCCACCGGCACGCCGCCGTTCATCTCCGCCATGTCGGCGAACGCCGCCGCCACGTCCAGCGGGGCACCCGGCGCGATGCCGTCGAGTTCGGCGTAGACGCGGTGGAGGTTGGCGACCAGGCGCTCGGACTCGCGGAGTTGCGCGAAGGTGCCGAGGTCGGCGGCGCGGGCGGTCTCCAGCGGGGTGTGGCCGGCGGCGCGGCCGGTGTCCGCCAGGCAGCCGAGGTTGCGCAGATAGCGCTCCATGGTGTCGTAGACGCCGGGGTCGGTGACCGGGCCGTGCCCGGGGACGACGATCTCGGCGTCCAGCGACCGCAGCAGGTCCAGCGCGCGCAGTGACCCGGTCAGGGACCCCATCAGGATGAAGGGGGTGCCGCCGTTGAAGACCAGATCGCCGGTGAAGACGATGCGCTGGCGCGGCAGCCACACGATGGTGTCGCCCGGTGTGTGGGCCACTCCCGGGTGGAACAGCCGTACTTCCGAGCCGGCCGTGTGCAGCCGCATCGACTCGGAGTACGTGATGGTGGGTGCGGTGATCTGGATGTCGCCGTAGTCGACGTCGGGCCAGACGCCGTGCAGCTGGCGGCCGGCGGCGAGTAGCTCCCGGCGGCACGCGGTGTGCCCGACGACGGCCGAGCCGCCCGCCGCGAACAGCCCGTTGCCGTAGGTGTGGTCGCCGTGGTGGTGGGTGTTGACGACGTACTCCGGGTGCGGTGCGCCGGCCGCCGCGATGGCGTCCCGCAGCAGCCGGGCGCGGCGCTCGGTGGCGGCGGTGTCCACGAGCAGCGTGCTCTCGCCGTCGCTGACGAAACCCGCGTTGCTCAGGCACCAGCCGCCGTCGGGCTGGCAGAACGCATGGACGTCCGGAGCCAGTTCCATGAGATACGGCTCCGTGCCGGTCGTATCGACAATCGCCGTCGTGCCCATGCGTGCCCTCCCCAGGACGGTCCTCTGACGCCGCCTCGCGCTACAGGACGAGCGAGAGCAGCAGGACGAAGCCTAGGGCCACCACGGAGATCACTGTCTCCATCGTCGACCAGGACTTGAGCGTCTGCGGCACATCCATCCCGAAGTACTCCTTCACGAGCCAGAACCCGGCGTCGTTGACGTGCGAGAAGAAGAGCGAACCGGCGCCGACGGCGAGGACCAGCAGCGCGGCATGTGTTGTCGACATATCTGCTGCCAGCGGTGCCACCAGGCCCGCCGCGGAGATCGTCGCGACGGTCGCCGAGCCGGTGGCGACCCGGATGAGGACGGCGATCAGCCAGGCGAGCAGCAGTGGCGAGATGTTCCAGCTGTCGGACCAGTCGAGGATCATGTTGCCGACCCCGGCGTCGATCAGCGTCTGCTTGAACCCGCCGCCCGCGCCGACGATGAGCAGGATGCCGGCGATCGGGGCGAGCGACTTCTCGACCGTCGAGGAGATCCGTTCCTTGGTGAACCCGGCCGCGCGGCCCATGGTGAACATGGCCAGCACGACGGCGGCGAGCAGGGCGATCAGCGGAGTGCCGACCACGTCGAAGATCCGGAAGGCCAGGCTCTGCTTGTCGTCCACGATGACGTCCACCAGCGCTTTGGCGAGCATCAGCGCCACCGGCAGCAGCATCGTGCACACCGTCGCGGCGAAGCTGGGGCGCCGCTCCAGGTCGTCGGAGGCACGGGCCGGCGTGAGGTTCTCCGGCGGGGCGACCTTCACCCAGCGGTCGGCTATCCGGCCGAACAGCGGCCCCGCGATGGCGACGGTGGGCAGCGCGACGAGGACGCCGAGCGCCAGGGTGGTGCCGAGGTCGGCGTGAATGGAGTCGATCGCGGCGAGCGGGCCGGGGTGCGGCGGCACCAGGCCGTGCATGACGGAGAGCCCGGCCAGCGCCGGGATACCGACCCGCATCAGCGAGTAGTTGCCGCGCCTGGCGACCAGCAGCACGACGGGGATCAGCAGCACGATGCCGACCTCGAAGAAGAGCGGCAGCCCGATCAGGGCCGCGATCAGCGCCATCGCCCACGGCATCCGCCGCTCGCTGGTACGGGCCAGGATGGTGTCGACGATCTGGTCCGCGCCGCCCGAATCCGCCAGCAGCTTGCCGAGGATGGCGCCGAGCGCGATGAGCACGCCGACCCCCGCGACCGTCGAGCCGAGACCGGTCGTGAAGCTCGTGACGGTCTTCGCCAGCGGTGCGCCCGCCACCACGCCGAGCACGCAGGAGCCGATGGTGAGGGCGAGGAAGGCGTGCACCTTCCAGCGGGTGATCAGCACAATGATGACGGCGATGCCGACCAGCGCGGCGATGCCGAGCCGGGTGTCACCGGCGGAGGTGATGGGTGGCGCGGTCGTCGCGGCCAGCAGCTCGACGCTGAGTGCAGACACGTTCGTAACTCCAGGGGGGCAGAGGCGGATGTGGGGGTCAGCGGGGGAGTGCGGCGTACGCGCGCTCGGCGATCTGCTGCGGGCCGCCGTCGATCGTGACGACGGCTCCGGCCTCCTCTGCATCCAACGGTTCGAGGGCTTCGAACTGGGAGCGCAGCAGGCCGGCCGGCATGAAGTGCTCCATGCGGGCCGCGAGGCGCGCGGCGATCAGCTCGGGCGCCCCGTCCAGGTGCAGGAAGAACAGCCGGGAGGCGTCGGCGCGGAGCCGGTCGCGGTAGCGGCGCCGCAGGGCGGAGCAGCTGACCACACCGCCCAGGCCGTCGCGTTCGGTGATCCAGGCCGCGATGGCGTCCAGCCACGGCTCGCGGTCGGTGTCGTCCAGCGGGTGGCCGGCCGACATCTTGGCGATGTTCGCCGGCGGGTGGAAGTCGTCCGCCTCGGCGTAGGGGACGCCCAGCCGTTGGGCGAGCAGGCCGCCGACCGTCGACTTGCCCGATCCGGACACGCCCATCACGACGACGACCGGGGGGCTCAGCTGCGGCCGGTGCTGCGCGGGTGCGGCAGTCATGCGCTCGTGCCTCCTTGTGCAAGCGGCTGGCACCAATAAACGCCATAGGTACTACTTATTCAAGGCCTCGATATGAAAACGTCATACCAAGGTGGTGGCGCATAGGCTGTCGTCCATGCCTCAGCAGGGAGAGAGCGGCGGCCTGCACGCCCGCGTACTGGCCGAACTCGGTCCCGCCATCGCCTCGGGCGAGTACCCGCCCGGCACAGTGCTGCGCATCGACGAACTCGAAGCGCGGTACGGGGTGTCGCGCACCGTCGTCCGCGAGGCCGTCCGTGTCCTGGAGGCCATGCATCTGGTCGAGACGCGCCGCCGGGTCGGCGTCACCGTGCGGCGCACCGAGGAGTGGAACGTCTTCGACCCGGCCGTCATCCGCTGGCGGCTGGCCGGTGCGGACCGCCCCCGCCAGCTGCGCTCGCTGACGATGCTGCGCACCGCCGTCGAGCCGGTGGCCGCCGGACTCGCCGCGCTGGCCGCGACCCCGGGGCAGTGCAGGGAACTGACGGTGCTCGCGTCCGACATGGCCGCGGCCGGCCGTGCCGCGGACCTGACCGAGTACCTGGTGCACGATGTCGCCTTCCACCGCGTCATGCTCCAGGCCTCGGGCAACGAGATGTTCGCCCGGCTCGGCGATGTCGTGGCCGAGGTGCTGACCGGCCGCACCGAGCACCACGTGATGTTCGCCGCCCCCGATCCCGAGGCGGTCACGCTGCATGTCCGGGTCGCGGAGGCGGTCCGGGCGCGGGACGTGGCGGGTGCGGAGAACCTGATGCGGGAGATCTGCGTGGGCGCGCTGCGCGAACTGGACATCCTCGCGCCGTAGCCAAGGCTGTTGCCGTAGCAGTGGCGGTGGCTGAGGCTGGAAAACCGGATGACCCGGGCGACCGGTGGTGATCCACTGGGGCGTATGTCCGCCCGACCGCCCGCCCCGCCGCAGCCGTACCGCTGGAACCTCGCCATGTCCGCGGGCGCCGGCCCGGACCGGCTCGGCACGCTCACCGAGGGCGCGCCACCGGTCAGGCTCCGCTACCTGCCGACGCTCACCGAATGCGCCGCGAAGGTGCTGGCCCGCTCCGGCGGCGCCGACCTGTGCTTCGTCGGGCGCTCGCTGGACAGCATGTACGACCTGCTGACCGGCGCCTTCGAGGGCTCGTCGTGGGAGGGCCGGCTGCTGCGGCTCCCCGTCTCGTGCACCAGCGACCGGGAGTGGACGCCCGCGATGCGGGCGCGCTTCCGCGAGCACCTCGCCTCAGCGGGGCTCGACCCGTACGCGCTGGCCCGCCGTAAGCGGCCGGTCGCCCTTGTCGACGTCGTCTTCCGGGGCAACACCTTCGACACCCTGCACCGCGCGCTCGCCGGCTGGATCGAGGAGAGCCGCGAGCCGTGGCCGGTGATCCGCCGCAAGCTGCGCTACGTGGGCGTCACCCAGCGGGGCAGGACCAGCCCCGGCCACTGGCGCTGGCAGCAGGACGCGTCACGCCCGTGGGTGCGTACGCTGCCCGCCGGCCATGTGGTCAACGTGTCGCTCGACCCCGGGACCTGGTCGTGGTTCGGCGACCATCAGCCCAAGGTGCACAGCTGGTTCCCGGCCGTCCGCTGGTTCGACGAGGACGCGGGCGAGCCCTGGTACCACCCGTCGCTGCCGGCCGCGCTCGCCGAATCGCTGGCGCTGGTCGCGGCGGGCCGCACCCGCGCGGTACGCGACGACCTGGTCCGTGTCCTCGGGCGGGAGCCCGGTTTCGCGGGCCGTGAGGTGCGCGCGCTGGCGGCGGCGCTGCGCCGCCGCTGACACCGGAGCCGTCAGGCGTTGTTCTCCATCGCCGGGCGCAGCCGCTCCAGCAGGGCGTAGAGCGTCGCGCTCTCGTCCGCGTCCAGGGTGTCCAGCGCGCCGTGCGTCGCCTGCATCTCCTCGCGCACCCGCCGGATGGTGTCGCGGCCCTCGTCGGTCGCCACGACGTTCTTGACCCGTCGGTCGGCGGGGTCCGCCTCGCGGCGGACGAGCGAACGCGCCTCCAGCCGGTCCACGATCCCGGTGACGTTCGAGGCGTCGCACACCAGCAGCGCCGCGAGACCGCGCATCGGCAGCGGTCCGTCGAGCTGGGCGAGGACCTTGGCCTGGGTGGAGGTGAGGCCGTGGTGGGCGGCGGCGGCCGCGAAATCCCGCCACTGGGCGGTGCCGATGGCGGCGAGCAGCTCCAGGAGCTCGAGCTTGGTCGGGACGTTCGGGGTGGTGGCGCTCATGGGTCGAGTGTACTCAAGATGCTTGACGACATCAATCATTAACTTGACGTCCTTAACTATTGAGGTCTACCGTCTGTCGAGTTGCTTGATGACATCAAGCATCAACGTTGTGAAGCACTGATGTGAAGCAATGAGAAGGACCTGCCAGCCATGAGCCAAGCCACCACCGCACCCGCCGAAGCCGGGCACCGGAACGAGACGGTCATCGTCTTCGCCCTGAGCCTGGCCGCCATGGTCGTGTCGATGATGCAGACCCTGCCCGTCCCGATCCTGGGCCTGATCCGCAACGACCTCGGCACCTCGACCGCCAACGTCAGCTGGGTGACCACCGCGACCCTGCTCTCCGCCGCCGTCTTCACCCCGCTGCTCGGCCGCTTCGGCGACCAGCACGGCAAGAAGCCGACCCTGGTGGCCGTACTCGGCGTCATGGTCGCGGGTTCCGTCATCGCCGCCCTGGCGACCTCCCTGCCGCTGCTGATCCTCGGCCGGGTGCTCCAGGGCGCCGCCACCGCGATCTTCCCGCTGGCCCTGTCGGTGCTGCGCGAGGAGGTCCGCCCGCAGAAGCTTCCCGGCGCGATGGCGCTGGTCAGCGGCACCCTCGCCTTCGGCAGCGGCCTCGCCCTGGTCGCCACCGGCCTGCTCACCTCCGGCCCCGACGCCGACTACCGCAACGCCTTCTGGATGGCGACCGGCTTCGCCGTCCTCGCCCTGCTCGCGGTCGTCACGCTGGTCCCCGCGACCCGCCACAAGACCGGCGGCCGCACCGACATCCTCGGCGCGCTCACCCTCGGCATCGCCCTCCTGCTGCTCCTGCTGCCGATCTCGCAGGGCCACGAATGGGGCTGGGCCTCCGGCCGCACGCTGGGCAGCTTCGCCGGCGCCGTCGTCATGGGCGCCGTCTGGGTGCTGACCGAGCTCAAGGTCCGCGAGCCGCTCGTCGACATGCGGATGTTCGTCCACCGCCCGGTGCTGATGGCCAACCTCGCCGGAATTCTCGTCGGCTTCGGCATGTTCGCGAACTTCCTGGGTGTCTCCTACCTCGTCCAGATGCCCAAGGCGATCACCGGCTACGGCTTCGACGCGTCCATCCTCCGGGCCTCCGTCGAGTTCCTGCTGCCCGGCGCGATCGTCTCGCTGCTCGCCTCGCCCATCGGCGGCCGTCTCGTCCGGCACCGCGGCCCGCGTGTCGTGCTCGGCCTGGCCGCCGTGCTGGGAGCCGCCGGCTTCGCCTGGCTGGCCCTCGACCACAGCCACACCGCCTCGGTGATCGGCGCCGGCCTCATCGTCGGTGCGGCCGTCAGCTTCGGCTACGCGGCCATGCCCGCCGTCATCATGGCGAGCGTCCCGCACCACCAGAGCGGCATCGCCAACGGCATCAACTCGATCTCCCGCTCCACCGGCAGCGCGATCGGCAGCGCCGTCGTCACCACGATCCTGGCGTCCAAGACCATCGAGCACCTGCCCGCCGGGGTCCCGGCGCTGCCCGCCGAATCCGGGTTCAGCCTCACCTTCGGGATCGCGGCCGTCTCCTTCGCCCTGGTCGGGCTGGTCAGCTGGCTCGGCTTGCGAAGCAACCACGGACCCCGGACCGTCGAGGTGACGGCCTCCGCAGCCGGTACCGCCCCGTCCCCCCTCAAGGTGGCCGAGCAGCCCGCCGCGGCCGACAAGGCCGGCGTCGTCTGATCCCCGCCCGATCCCCCCACGGCGTACAGGAGTCATAATCATGAAGGCCGTCAGTTACCGCAGCTACGGAGGGCCCGAGGCCCTGGAGTACGGCGAGCGCCCCGACCCCAAGGTCGGACCGGACACCGTACTGATCAAGGTCAGGGCCGCGGCCGTCAACCCGGTCGACTGGAAGGCACAGGCCGGATACCTCGACTCGATGCTCGACGCGGTCTACCCCGTCATTCCGGGCTGGGACGTGTCCGGAGTCGTCGTCAGGACCGGTCCTGACGTCCCCGAGTTCCAGGAGGGCGACGAGGTCATCGGCTATGTACGTGAGGACTTCCTGTCCCGCGGCACCTTCGCCGAATACGTCGGCGCCCCGGTCCGTACGCTGGCCCGCAAGCCGTCCAACCTCACCTTCGAGCAGGCCGCGGGCCTCCCGCTGGCGGGCCTGACCGCCTACCAGGCGCTCATCGGCGAGCTGAACGTGGGCAAGGGCGACACCGTCCTCATCCACGCCGCGGCCGGCGGCGTCGGCTCCATGGCCGTCCAGATCGCCAAGCACCTCGGTGCCCGGGTGATCGGCACCGCGGGCGAGCGCAACCACGACTATCTGCGCGGGCTGGGTGCGGAGCCGGTGACCTACGGGGACGGCCTCGCCGACCGCGTACGGGCGCTGGCCCCGGACGGCGTGCACGCCGTGCTGGACCTGGTCGGCGGCGACGCCCTGACCGTCTCCCTTGGCCTGCTCGTCGACAGCGACCGGCTGGTCTCCATCGCGGATCCGGCGGTCCTGGGCATGGGCGGCCGGTTCCAGTGGGTCCGCCCGGACGCCGCGGACCTCTCGGCGCTCAGCGACCTCGCCGAGGCCGGTGTGATCACCGTGGAGGTCGCCGCCAAGTTCCCGCTGGAGCGGGCGGCCGACGCGCAGCGGCTCAGCGCCGAGGGCCACACCCGCGGCAAGATCGTCGTCACGGTCTGAGCCGCGGCCGAGGTCGCCGCCGGGTCCAGCGGTCCCGACGGCGCAGGCCCGGACGTCACCACAGCACGGCCGCACCGAAGACGGCCAGCGCCACCGTGCACCCCACCACCGCCACGGCCGCCCGTGAAGTCATCACGGGCGGCCGCGGCGCGTCCATGAGGCGGATCCGCTGCTGGGCGAGGAGCAGGAAGGCGAGCCAGACCAGGGCGCCGAGCGCCACCCCGACGATCCCCACGCCCGACAGGCCCCGGTGGACGGCCTGCCGGCCCGCGAGCACCGCGGCGACCGCGCACGACAGGGTCGTACGCCGCCACGCCAGCCGGGTCCGCTCCGGTTGCAGACCGGGATCGCGGTCCCGTACCCCCTCCGGCCCGCCGGACACGGCCTAGCCCGCCCGGCCGAGCAGCACGATCGCCACCATCACCACCGCGATGCCGGCCACCAGCACGGCCAGCAGCGTCGGGAAGCGGGAGAGCGGCAGGTCCTCCTTGCGGCGCATGGCGCGCTCGCAGCGCACCCAGTAGTTGACGGCCCGCACCGCGCACATCGCGCCGCCCGCCAGCAGCGCCAGCGCGAAGACGACCCGAACCGTCCGCGGCAGGTCCGGCAGGAACTGGTCCACCGCGAAACCGCCGCCGATCAGCGCCAGCGCGGTCCGGATCCAGGCCAGGAACGTGCGCTCGTTGGCCAGCGAGAACCGGTAGTCGGGCGTCTCGCCCTCCGCCTGCACCCGCGACGGGGCGAACCACAGCCCGACCGCCGACACCCCGGCCCGCAGCCTGTCGGGCAGCGCCCGTACGAAGACGATCACCCGGTCACTCTACGTCCGGACCCGGTGCCCGACCCGGTGCCGGATCCGTACACGCGGTGTCCGGCAGGTGTCCGCCGTGTGCGCGCCGGCACGTCGTGACGGGGGCCGGAGCGGCTCCGGCCCCCGTCTGTCGGGTGGGTCAGCGGGCGAGCGGCGCGATCACCCAGCGGCGGGTCACGAAGCCGCCCTCCGGGCCGATCTCGATGAGCTTGCGGGCGGCCGGATAGGCCTGGTTGCCCTCGATCTCGTAGCCGACCTGCGTCGTGCCGGGCACGTCACGGGACTCGATCCGCTCCGCGCCGGACTGCGATCCGCCCTGTGCCCCCGCCCGGCTCCGCGCAGCGGACCGCGTCGAGCCCTGCGGGCCGACGGCCGCATGGGCCGACAACTCGGCGAGCAGCCGCTGCTGTGCGGCGGCCAGGGCGCTCTGCGGGTCGGCGGGCGACGGCGGGGCCGCCTCGCGGGCCGATCCGCGCGCACCGGGCTCCGGCTCGGTGATCAGCGAGGTGAGGTGCCCGCTGCCGCCGGTCTGCCTGCGGGTGGAGATCATGGCCTGGACGACGGTGCCGTCGTTGTCCACCGACACCCGTATCTCGCCGCGGCCGGGAGTGATGACCGGCATGCCGTGGAACGCCTGGCGGAAGGTCACCAGGGTCTCCACCGTGCGGGGTTCACCGATCTCCCCGTCCTTGCTTCCGGAGTTCTCCATCAGGTCGTGGACGCTGTCGACGACCAGCTCGGCGCCGTCCGCGTGCTGCTGGGCGAAGACCCGGGCCGTCGCGATCGCGTGCTCGGTGGAGATCCGCTGGGTGTTGCGGCGGTTGGGTTCCGCGAGCCTGGCCCACCGCACGGCCCCGGGGCCGGTGGAGATGTGCCGGTCGCCGGAGGTGGCGCTCAGCACGCCCTGCCGCTCCACCTGGATCTCGGAGAGCGCGGCCTCGGGGAACTGCGCGACCTGGCCGAGCGCGGCCAGCTCGCTGCTCGGCTCGCGCGGGGCGAGCTGGATCAGCTGCGGCTCGCCCGGCAGCCGCATCAGCGGCTCGCGGATCGCGTCGCGGGCGTAGTACCAGCGCCAGGCGTACCAGTTGTCCGCGACATGGTCGCGGGAGAAGGCGCGCTCGGTGTTGAGCCGGTTGACCGCCTCGTCCTGGGTGGTGCCGGAGGCGGCGACCGACGGGGCCTGGTGGGTGGAGATCTCCCAGCTGGCGTTGAGCCAGGCGTCGGCGAAGGTCTGCCCGCCGCGCCAGTACTTCCAGAAGTTCGCGCCGTAGTTCGGGTCGTCGACGCTCGTGGACTCGAAGCCGAAGATCATGCGGAAGCCGAGGTTCGGCGTGCCCCACGTACGGACCGGGCTGTGCCCGTCGAGCACCCGCAGCGAGTTGCAGGTGGACCAGAAGACGTAGTTCGCCTTCTCGTTGCCGAGCCGCATGGAGGACGACAGAGCGTCACTGCGGTTGTCCCACGTGCCGCCCAGCGGCGCGATGAACGTGCCGTCGTTGTACATGCCCCCGTGGCCCGAGTGGTAGACGGCGGTGACCGCGTCCATGCCGTAGCGGTCCTGCCAGTTGTCGTTCGCCTCCTCGTACGCCCAGACCTTGACGCCGTCGTCCGCGAACCAGAAGTTGCGGTCGTAGAACTGCTGGAGATACGCCAGCCAGCCGGTGGCGTCCTCATGCGTGTAGGTGAGGGTGACCTGGTTCACGAAGTGCTCGACACTGAACGCACCCCACCATCCGAAGGTGGCGTCCCGGGGCGTTTCGCCCGGCTTGCCGAGGTCGAGGGGCGACGGACCGCGGTCGGAGTAGATCATGCGCATGGTGGTTCCCCTATCCCTTGGAGGGGGCGCAGCGTGTCACTGCGACAGGGCGTCCACCAGCGCGTATTTCAGCCAACACGGCTACGCCACAGGAGGCCTCCCACGCCACTCGCGCAGCCTGTGGAACGCGTCGAGGCCGTCCGGGACCCACTCCCATTCGGCCAGCCGCCGCTCCAGTTCACCGTCGGTGAGGAAGGCGTGCCAGGCGACCTCCTCGACCTGCGGGGAGACCGGGAGTTCGCACCGCACCTCGTACACCTGGGACCACCAGGAGTGCCCGTCGTCCTCGTAGAGGAACTTGAACAGCGGTACGGGCTGCGGGAGTCCCGACACCCCCAGCTCCTCCTCGGCCTCCCGCAGCGCGGCCTCGTCGTACGTCTCGCCGGCCCCGACGACCCCGCCCACGAACATGTCGTGGAGCGAGGGGAAGACCAGCTTCACCGCGGTGCGGCGGTGCACGAACGTCCGCCCCTCGCCGTCCTTCACCAGGACGAACGCGCAGCGGTGCCGCAGCCCGCGCGCGTACGCCTCGGCCCGCCGCTCCTGCCCGACGACCTCGTCGTTCTCATCGACGATGTCCAGCAACTCGTCCGCGGAGCGCGGCTGCGCGGGCGCACCGGTCACCGGGTCGAGGCGTGCCACGACGCGGAACCGCTCCGCGACGACCAGGGTCGCGTCGTTGACGGTGAAATCCGGGTCGCCGAGCGCCTCGCGCATCTCCCGGCCGTGCCAGAACCCCTCGTGGTTCGCCCGCCATTCGGCGACGGTGCGGTCGCCCTCCCCCTCGTCCACCGCGTGCGCCAGATCGACCTCGGCGAGCGGCAGGACGCGGACCTCCGTGACCTCCAGCACGGCCACCGGCCGGCCCGCCGAATCGATCAGAGCGGACCGCTCACCCACGACGGGCAGCGCGTCGCCGCAGTGCTCGTAGTCCACGACGAGCCCGGTCGTGGAGGTCTTCGCCCCCGACAGGACCGCGGCGACCAACCGGTCGCGCAGCAGTCCGGGGAAGCCGAGTTCGAACGGCGGGAGATCAGCGTGGGAGGCCATGGGCCCACCCTAGGAGCGTAGGAGCGTAGGAGCGTAGGAACCCACGGGCCCACGGGCCGACCCTAGGACGGTTCCTGGCCGGCGCCGCCGGGGCCGGCCGCGGCGCGGCGGTCGCGCACCACGACGGTGGCCATCGAGACGACGACACCGGCGAGCGCGTACGCGGCAAGTACCCACAGCGGGCCGGCCGTCGCGCTCCCGCCGAAGTACACGGTGTTGCGGACCGCCGTCGTGCCCGCGCCCGGCGGCAGGGACTGCCCGATCGCACTCCAGAACCGCGGCAGCAGCGACGCCGGATAGACACCGCCCGCGCTCGGATTGCCCATCACGACGAAGAGCAGGATCGACAGCCCGATGCCGATGATCCCGAAGAGCGTCTGCAGGGCGGTGGTGACGGCGGCGGCCGCGAAGACCACCAGCGCGCCGATCGCCCACAGCGCCACGAAGTGGCCGGTCAGCGCCGAGAACACCGGATCCACGATGATCGCCCCGCCCAGCCCGGAGACCACCGAGAAGAGCGCGAGGGTGCCGAGCCGGATCGCCGTACGGTGCCGGTTGACCGGCCGGGCGCCGCCCGCCACACCCAGGATCGACGCGGTCAGATAGCCGCCCACCACCCAGCCGATGACCAGGTAGAACGAGCTCAGCCCGCGGCCGTCCTCCTTGTTGGGGGCCTTGATGTCGGTGACGGTCACCTGCCGGTGCTGGGTCCTCTCGACGCTCTGCGCGATCTGCGCGGCGGTCTGGGACACCGAGGGGCCGCCCGCGGAGGCCACCAGCAGCGAGTCGGTCTTCCCCGTCGGGTTGATGAGGATCGCGGCGTCCACCGTGCGGTTCATGATCTGCCGCCGCGCCTCGGCCTCGTCGGCCACCGCGACCGCCTTCACCGGCTCGCCCGGCAGGGCGTTGAGCTGCGCGACCACCTTGCCCGCCACCTGCGCCGGCGCCACGACGGCGGCCGGGATCCGGTGCGGGGTGGGGGAGTGGAACGCGCCCAGGTACGACACGATGAACGCCAGCTGGATCAGCAGACCTCCGACGACCAGCAGGAACGCCCGGAAGCTGATCGCGTCCCGCAACTCGGCCGCGAAACCGCCCGACCCGTCCGCCAGCGCCGGAACGCCACGCGAGGCGCCGGAATCCGAGGCGGTGGAGGGTGTTTCGTCCGGCGGCGGAGGGGTCGTCCCAGCAGAGGTCATGCACGAACGTTAGGCGGCCTACGCTTCCGACGCGAGAGGGGGTGCTCCGTACGGGCCCCTTGCCGGTTGGCCATTGCACGCGAAATGCTGCGCGCGGCCACCACTGCCCAGCACCGACCAGGAGTGACCGTCATGCCGGCACCGTTCGACGTCCTGCGTATCGCCAACTGCTCGGGCTTCTACGGCGACCGGCTGTCCGCCGCCCGCGAGATGGTCGAAGGCGGTCCAATCGACGTATTGACCGGCGACTACCTCGCCGAACTGACGATGCTGATCCTGTGGAAGGCGCGGCAGCGCGACCCCGAGGCCGGCTACGCCGTCTCTTTCCTCGCCCAGATGCACGAAGTGCTCGGCAGCTGCCTGGAACGCGGCATCAAGGTCGTCGTCAACGCGGGCGGCCTCAACCCGGCCGGGCTCGCCGCCAAACTCGGCGAACTCGCCGCACTCGGCGGCCTCCACCCCACCATCGCCCACCTGGAGGGCGACGACCTCCTCGACCGCCTCCCCGAGCTGCGCGAGAAGGGCCACGGGTTCGCGAACCTGTCCACCGGCCGGCTGCTCGCCGACTCCGGCATCGAACCCGTCACCGCCAACGCCTACCTCGGCGGCTGGGGCATCGCCCGCGCGCTGCGCGCCGGCGCCGACGTGGTCATCTGCGGTCGGGTCACCGACGCCGCACTCGTCACCGGGCCGGCCGCCTGGGCCTTCGACTGGGCGCTCGACGACTGGGACCGGCTCGCCGGGGCGGTCGCCGCGGGCCACATCATCGAATGCGGGGCCCAGGCCACCGGCGGCAACTTCTCCTTCTTCACCGAGATCGAGTACCCCGTGCACCCCGGCTTCCCCATCGCCGAGATGCACCCCGACGGCTCCTGCGTCATCACCAAGCACGAGGGGACCGGCGGCGCCGTCACCGTCGACACCGTCACGGCGCAGCTGCTGTACGAGATCGAGCGTCCGGCGTACCTGAACGCCGATGTCGTCGCCCGCTTCGACACCCTGCGACTGGAGCAGGAGGGCCCCGACCGGGTCCGTGTCACCGGCACCCGCGGCGAGCCCGCGCCCGACACTCTCAAGGTCTGCCTCAACTACCTCGGCGGCTACCGCAACAGCGCCACCTTCGTCCTGACCGGCCTCGACATCGAGGCCAAGGCACGGTTCGCGGAGGCCTCGCTGCTCGACGCGACGGGCGGAAGCGACCGCTTCGACGAGTTCGACCTGCGGATGGAACGGCCCGCCGCCGACACCGCCCGGCTGACCCTGACCGTCAAGGACCCCGACCGCGACAAGGTCGGCCGCGCGCTGTTCACCGCGGTCGCGGGCACGGCGCTGGCCAGCTACCCCGGCTTCTACCTGGAACAGGCGTCCCCGAGGCCCACCGAGTACGGGGTGTACTGGCCCGCCCTGATCACCGCGGACGAGGTGCCGGCCGAGGTCGTCCTGGCCGACGGCGCCCGCCTGGCGGTGCCGAGGCCGCCGACGGTGGCGCGAGTGCGTCAGGAGCGGCCGGCCTCCGTCTCCGAGCCACGTCCGTCCCTGTCGGCCGGCCCCACCGTCCGGGCCCCGCTCGGCCGGCTGGTCGGCGCCCGCTCCGGCGACAAGGGCGGCGACGCCAACATCGGGCTCTGGGCCCGCACCGACGAGGCGTACGCCTGGCTCAGCGCCCACCTCGGCGTAGACGAGCTGCGGCTGCTGCTCCCGGAGGCCGCCGAGCTGGAGGTCGTCCGCTACGAGCTGCCCAACCTGCGCGCCCTCAACTTCGTGCTGCACGGCCTGCTCGGCGAGGGCGTCGCCGCCTCCACCCGCCCCGACCCGCAGGCCAAGAGCCTGGGCGAGTATCTGCGGGCCCGCCCCGTCGACATCCCCATGGATCTTTTGCCTGGCGTGTAGACAACTTTGCCCGGCACGGAGATCTCTTTGCCCAAGTGCTGACGGTCCGCTGCGTACCGTGGGAACCGGCCCACCGCAAGAGGCGGACGGGCGTTGGTGAGGGGGCATTCCGATGGACCAGTCAATTCTGCACAAGGCGATCTTCCTGCTGCGCGACTGCCACGAGTCCGAGCAGCAGGTGGTCACCCGGCTCAAGGACTACTTCCCCGACCTCGACCTCAGCGCCCGCGAGCGGTACACCAGCGAGGCGATGGACCTGGTCCACGGAGTGCACCCCGGCATCTGACGGGCGTCTGACTGGCATCTGACGGGCATCCGACGTACGAGACGTCTTCGCGGCGGGTTCGCGGCGGTCGGCGGGCCGGTGCGGGATGATCGGCGCATGAGCAACCTCGATGTGAAGCCCGCACCGACCGTGTGCGGCGGCCGCGAAGACGTCTCGGCCGAGCCCGTCCGCGAGCTCCTCACCGCGCGCACCGTCACCCTCGGTGAGAGCACCCAGGTACGGCGCCTCCTGCCGAACCTGGGCCGCCGGATGATCGGCGCCTGGTGCTTCGTCGACCACTACGGACCCGACGACATCGCTCGCGAGTCCGGGATGCAGGTCCCGCCGCACCCGCACATGGGCCTGCAGACGGTGAGCTGGCTGCACGACGGCGAGGTGCTGCACCGCGACAGCCTCGGCAGCCTGCAGACCGTACGCCCCCGCGAGCTGGGACTGATGACCTCCGGCCGGGCCATCTCGCACTCCGAGGAATCGCCGCGCGACCACCCCCGGATCCTGCACGGCGCCCAGCTCTGGGTCGCCCTCCCGGAGGCCCACCGCAACACCGCGCCGGCCTTCGAGCACCACGCCGATCTGCCGGTCGTCACCGGAGGCGGTGGTCTGCAGGCCACCGTCATCATGGGCGAACTGGACGGCGCCGTCTCACCGGGCACCACCCACACCCCACTGGTCGGCGCCGACCTCGCCCTGGCAGCGGGCACCGACACCCGGCTGCCGCTCCGCCCCGACTTCGAGTACGCGGCCCTGACGATGTCCGGCGAGGCCGAGGTCGACGGCGTCCGCCTCGTCCCCGGCTCGCTGCTCTACCTGGGCTGCGGCCGCCGCGAACTCGCCATCCGCGCCGACGTGGACAGCGGCCTGATGCTCCTGGGCGGCGAGCCCTTCGAAGAGAAGATCGTCATGTGGTGGAACTTCGTCGGCCGCACCGGCGACGAGATCGCGCAGGCCCGTGCGGAGTGGATGACCGGCTCCCGCTTCGGGGATGTGAGGGGCTACGACGGCGCCCCGCTGCCCGCCCCTGATCTGCCGCCCGTGCCCCTGAAGCCGCGGGGACGGGTGCGCTGAACTGCGCCTGGGGGCCAGGGGTTCAGGTGCGCTCGCTCAGGCCGTTCCCGGCTCACCCGCGTCGCTGAGTAGTCTGTCCACGAGGAGTTCGGGGTAGCCGGTGGCCGGTGGGTCGATGCCGAAGATCGCTCGTAGGTAGAGCGGTGCGATGAGCTGGTCGAGGATCTGTTCGAGGGGCGGGGGGTTCTCGCCGCGGGCCGCGGCCCGCTCACGGATGCGCTCGATGGCGTGGATCCGGCGTTCGAAGTGTTGCGCACGTTCCCCCTGCGCCTGGGCGCTGCCCGGCATCGACAGGGCGACGGCCCGCACAAGGAGCCGGCCTTCAGGTTTACGGATGCTCATGACTCCGGCTTCCGCCCAGGCGATGAGGTCGCCGCGCAGGGTGCCGGTGTCCGCGAGCGGCCAGTCGCGTTCGAGCCGCTCGACGACCACGTCGGCCAGGAGCGCCTCACGGCAGCCCCATCGCCGGTAGATGCTGGTGTGGTTCACCCCGGCGCGCTGCGCGATCGCGGGAATGGTCAGGTCCGCGCCCCCGGGGTCGGACAGCAGGTCGATGACCGCCTGATGGACGTCCGAGCGGACCTGCTCGGAGCTCTTACGGGTGCGGGGAGTCGGCTGTTTCGAGGTCACCCCCACATCGTAAGCACAAACATTTGCTTCCCGGTGCTCGCAAGGTCTACAGTTGCGGCGCACGCACAGATCTGTGCTTAAGGAGATGGTGATGAAGCAGCTGCTGTTCCCGAACAACCCTCAGTTCTGGTACGAGACCCTGCGCTCGATGAGTCACATCGCCTACGGCGGAGCCGATTTCGGCGAGGTCGTCTCCACGAGCGAGCGCATCGTCGAGGGCGACTATGACAGCTGGCACACCGAGTGGCTCGCGACGGCCGACCGGGTGGCCGACGAGGCCCGGAAGGCTCTGGACACCGGTCACACGGTCAGCGCCCGGGACGGGTTCCTGCGGGCCTCGAACTACTACCGGTCGGCCGAGTTCTTCCTGCACGGTCACCCCTGCGACCCGCGCCACGACCACGCCTACGACCGCAGCGTGGCCTGCTTCCAGGCAGCCGCCGCGCTCTGCACCCCGCGCATCGAACCGGTCCGCATCCCGTACGAGGACACCACGCTGCCCGGCTACCTCTACCGGGCCGACACCACCGGCGCACCCCGGCCGACCCTGATCATGCACAGCGGCTTCGACGGCACCGCCGAGGAACTTCACTTCAGCGGCGCGCTGGCGGCCGTGGAGCGCGGCTACACCGTGCTGACCTTCGACGGCCCCGGACAGCCCGGACCGCGCCACCGCGAGGGGCTGGTCTTCCGCCCCGACTGGGAGAACGTCATCACCCCCGTCGTCGACTTCGCCGAAACCCTCCCCGAAGTCGACAACAGCCGTATCGCACTGCTCGGTTCCAGCATGGGCGGCGTGCTCGCCCCCAGGGCGGCGGCCTTCGAACACCGCCTGGCCGCACTGATAGCCGTCGACGGCGTCTACGACCTCGGCCAGGTATCCGTCCGCAACATCCCCGGTGACCGCGACGAGGCCGAACGGCTCCTGCGCGCGGACCGCGCCCCCGAACTCGACGCCCGCTTCGAGCAGATCCTGGCCCAGGACGCCACCGCCCGCTGGGCGATCAACCACGGCATGTACGTCATGGGCGTGGACACCCCCCGGGCCTTCAGCGCCTCCTACCTCGACTACACCCTCCAGGACGGCATCGCCGAACAGATCCAGTGCCCCACCCTCGTCTGTGACGCCGCCGAGGACGAGTTCTTCAACGGCCAGCCCGAGCAGCTCTACCACCACCTGACCTGCCCCAAGACCCTCATGGTGTTCACCGCCGAGGAAGGCGCCGGCGCGCACTGCCACCCCGGCGCCATGCGCCTGTCCCTGGCCCGGATCTACGACTGGCTCGACGACACCCTCGCCACCACCGCCTGAACGAGCCGGACATCACCGGCCCGCCCCGATCACAGCTCCACTCACCCGACCGGCCCTTCCGGGCCGCCTCACACTCCCAGGGAATCCAGATGAACCGCACCGGTATCGAAGCCGCCCTCAACGACCTGCTCTTCAACCGCGACATCACCCTGGAGGAAGCCGCCGACCGCCACTTCACCCCCGGCTACCGGCAGCGAACGGACGGCGAGTGGGCCGACCGCACCGAGTTCCTCGACCACATCAACCACCTGCGCGGCATAGTCGCCGGCGGCACGGTCGAGGTCCACGACGAGCTGTACGACAACGGCAAGTACGCCGACCGGCACACCTGTCACATCACCAAGACCGACGGCACCACCGTCACCATGGAGGTCTACGTCTTCGCCGACCTCGCCCCGGACGGCCGCTTCCACCGCATCGAGGAAACCACCCTCATGCTCAAGGGCTCCGACGCCGACCGCACCATCGGCAGCGCGCGCTGAAAGACCGCGCCGTGGATGACCGGCTCCCGGTTCGGGGATGTGAGGGGCTATGACAGCGCTCCGCTACCCGCTCCAGAACTCCCGCCGGTCCCGTCTGAACCGCGCGGCCCGCGCCTGCTGGACATCGTCGGGACGATGTCCAGCAGGCGCGGCCGCGCGGTTGAAGAGGGCCGGCCGCGTTGCGACCGTCAGACGGTGGGGCGGGGCACGATACGTCCCGCCACCTCGCCGAAGCCCACGCGGGTACCGTTCGGGCCCGGTGCGGTCGCCGTGATGACGACCTCGTCGCCGTCGTCGAGGAACGTGCGCTCGCTGCCGTCCGCCAGTTTCAGCGGCTCCTGGCCGTTCCACGTCAGCTCGATGAGTGCGCCGCGCGTCTCGCGTTCCGGCCCGCTGATGGTGCCGGAGGCGAACAGGTCGCCGGTCCGCAGGGACGCGCCGTTGGCGGTCATGTGCGCGAGCATCTGCGCGTACGTCCAGTACATGGCGGCGAACGGCGGCCGGGAGATGACATGGCCGTTGAGCCGGACCTCCAGCGCGACGTCGAAGCCGGACGGCTCGGCCGCTGGGTCGCGGTCGTCGAGGTACGGGAGCGGCTCGACGTCGCGCTCCGGCGGGGTGGTGCGGGCCTGCGCGAGGGCGTCCAGCGGGACGATCCAGGGCGAGACCGACGTGGCGAAGGACTTGCCGAGGAACGGGCCCAGCGGCACGTACTCCCACGCCTGGAGGTCGCGGGCCGACCAGTCGTTGACGAGGCAGACGCCGAAGACGTGCTCGGCGGCGTCCGCGAGCGCGACCGGGCTGCCCAACTCGGACGGCGTGCCGACGACGAAGCCAAGCTCCGCCTCGATGTCCAGGCGGCGGGACGGGCCGAAGACCGGAACCGGGTCGGCCGGGGCCTTGCGCTGCCCGGACGGCCGGGTGATCGGGGTCCCGGAGACGACGATCGTGCCGGAGCGGCCGTGGTAGCCGATCGGCAGGTGCTTCCAGTTGGGCGTCAGCGGCTCGGAGCCGGGCCGGAAGATCCGGCCGAGGTTCGTCGCGTGGTGCTCGGAGGCGTAGAAGTCGACGTAGTCGGCCACCTCGAACGGCAGGTGGAGGGTGACCTCGGCGCGCGGCACCAGGCACGGTTCGACGGCCGCACGGAGCGTCTCGTCCGTCAGCCACCGGGTGATCGCGGCCCGCACCGCGGTCCACACCGGGCGGCCGGCTGCGAGCAGGGGGTTCAGCGAGGGGGCGGCGAGCGCCTCGAATCCGGCGGTCTCATCGGCCCCGGCGGGGCCGGCGAGCGCACCGAGCGCACCGACCGCGCGGGCTGCCGCGCCCGCGTCGAGAACGTGGTCACCGATGGCGACGCCGATCCGGCGCTGTTCCGGCCGGTCGGCGGTGGTGAAGACGCCGTACGGCAGGTTGTGGACGCCGAACGGGGAGTCGTCCGGGACGGTGAGCGGGCTGCTGGCGCTCAACTGGCCTCCAGGGAGAGAACGAACGTCCCGAGACTATCGCCCGTCTCAAGGAGCGGACGCGGGGGCCGGACGCGGGGGCCGGACGCGGAGGCCTGGCGACTCTCGGTCCCGGCCCGGGCACCGACAGTAGATACCGGGGCCGCTGACGGTCTCGAGTTTGGTGGTGCTACACGTGCGTACGTAGAGTTCCGCCTGACTCGGGTGGACTCGGGGCGGAACAGACGATCCAGAAGGCAGCAGTGGCATGACAGCGAGTGAACAGATGGAAGCCCAGAGCGAAGTTTCGGCGGGCATCGACCCGGCGCGCCTGGAGCTCTGCCTGAGCGTGCTCGCGGAGCTCGACGACCTGGACGTGGACCACCCGGACGCCATCGCCGTACGGCGCGCCACCGCGGGCATCTACCGCACGGTGAAGCAGCGCCGCCGCCAGGAGCGCCGCGCCTCGAAGACGGCGAACGACAAGGCCGTCACCGAGGCCACGGCCACCGGCGCGGCCGACCGTATCGACGACGAGACGCTGGGCAACATGCTCACGACGTCCACGACGACGGAGATCGCCGGCATCCTGGAGCGCCCCCGCTCCTGCTACATCTGCAAGACCCGTTACGTCCAGGTCGACGCGTTCTACCACCAGCTCTGCCCGCCCTGCGCCAAGGAGAACCGCGGCCGCCGCGACGCGCGCACGGACCTCACCGGACGCCGCGCGCTGCTCACCGGCGGCCGCGCGAAGATCGGCATGTACATCGCGCTGCGCCTGCTGCGCGACGGCGCGCACACCACCATCACCACCCGCTTCCCGAACGACGCGATCCGCCGCTTCAAGGCGATGCCCGACAGCGCGGAGTGGCTGCACCGGCTGAAGATCGTCGGCATCGACCTGCGCGACCCCGCCCAGGTGATCGCGCTCGCCGACGAGGTCGCCGCCGAGGGCCCGCTCGACATCCTGATCAACAACGCCGCGCAGACCGTCCGCCGCAGCCCCCGCGCGTACGCGGAGCTCGTCGCCGCGGAGCTCGCCCCGCTGCCGGCCGGCGAGCTGCCCTCGCGCACCGTCCTGGGCCACTTCGGCAGCGGCGCGCAGATCGCGCTGCCCGGCCCGTCGTCGGCCGGCCACGACGCCCTGACGCCCGAGTCGATCACCGCCCTGGCCCTGACCACCGGCTCCGCGACCCCGGCCCGCATCGAGGCCGGCACCGCCATCGACGCCGGCGGCCTCGTGCCGGACCTGGATGCCACCAACACCTGGATCCAGCGCGTCGAGGAGGTCGACCCGCTCGAACTCCTCGAAGTCCAGCTCTGCAACGTCACCGCGCCGTTCGTCCTGGTCAGCCGCCTGCGCCCGGCGATGGCCGCCGCCGCCTCGCGCCGCAAGTACGTCGTCAACGTCTCGGCGATGGAAGGCCAGTTCAGCCGCGGCTACAAGGGTCCGGGCCACCCGCACACCAACATGGCGAAGGCCGCCCTGAACATGCTCACCCGCACCAGCGCCCAGGAGATGCTGGAGACGGACGGCATCCTCATGACCGCCGTGGACACCGGCTGGATCACCGACGAGCGCCCCCACCCCGACAAGATGCGCCTCGCGGAGGAGGGCTTCCACGCGCCCCTCGACCTCGTCGACGGCGCCGCCCGCGTCTACGACCCCATCGTCCGCGGCGAACTCGGCGAAGACCTCTACGGCTGCTTCCTCAAGGACTACGCCCCGGCCGCCTGGTAACTACTAGGCGGGTTCACTCGCCGCGGGGCGTCGTACGGAAGTAGGCGCCCGGGGTGAGGCCGGTCTCGCGGCGGAAGGCGGCGACGAACGCGCTGGGTGTGTCGTAGCCGACGAGGGACGCGACGCGCGTGACCGGTTCGCCGGCGGCCAGGTGGGGCAGGGCCGCACTCAGGCGCAGGGAGGTCCGCCAGCGCCCGAACGGGACGCCGGTGCCGGCGGCGAACGCCCTGGCCAGGGTGCGCGCACCGGCGCCGACGGTGCGGCCCCACTCGGCGCCTCGGAGTCTCACCGCGAGGAGGTTCTCGCCGGATCCGTCGGCCAGCGTCAGCCGCAGGTCGTCCAGGGCGCCGAACCGGTCGTCGCCGTACCGGCTGGCCGCGACGATCACCTACTGGACGTCCGCGGGCATCGCCGTCAGATCGAGGCTGATGCGGTCCTCGTTGCCGTTCGCAGTGGGCGTCTTGCCCAGCAGTTGAACGCTGCCGTCCGGGGCGGCCGGATGGTTGTAGAAGAAGAAGTCCGCGTCGCTGCGGGCCTTTCCGCCGGCGTCGAGCAGGAGCACGGAGACATCCGCGTCCCCGTCCCCCGCCGCGCTGCTCCAGCCCAGGCTCACGATCACGGAGCCGGTGTCCTCGCTCAACGTCGCCAGGCCGATATTGGCACCCTTGGTCATTTCCCGCATGAGGCCCCCCTCGGTGCATGGCCGCGCGGGCGAACCCGGGCAACCGGTCGCGCTGTCACCGCAGTCGGGACGCGTCCCCAAGTGCGCTCGCTGAACCCTAGCGTCCGAAGCGACACCTTTGCCCTGGGAAGTCGGGATATGAAAAAAGACCCTGTCGCCAGGGTCTTTCGCTACGCCCCGACGCGGCAGACGGCCCGCCGGCGGGGACCGGACGGGCCGTCTGTGCGTGGGTGGGATCAGTCCTGGACGAAGTAGCCGCTCACGTCGGCGATCACGTTCACATTGCCGGCGTTGTTGTAGATGCTCACGGCGTCGGCCCAGACGTCCCGCCCGCACGCGTTCAGTGAGGGAACCGCGCTGGTCACGGCGTTCGCGATGGTCTGCCCGGCTGTGAAGTTGAGGTTCGAGTACTCCGGGTAGAGCACGATGTCGTGGGACCAGGGGCAGCCCGAGTTGGGGCGTGCCGACAGGTAGCTGCCGGTGGTGCCGCCGGTCGCGGTGACGTTCATCGTGACGCCCGTGACGCCGAACGGCGGGATGCCGAACTTCCACGAGTTGGGCTGGATGTCCAGCTCCTTGCGCTCGCCGAGCGGGGTGCCCGGAGCGGGGCGGGTGTCCAGGACCCGGGTCGGGCCGGTCGGGACGAACTTCGCGCCGGTGCTGGAGTAGTAGCCGTTGATGTCGGCGATCAGGTCGACGTTGCCGGCGAAGTTGTAGAGGTCGACCTTTCCGTCGTGGACCGGGACGGTGACCTGGTTGGGAACGGTCTGCCCGGCCCTGAAGTTGAGATTCGAGGCGGTCGGCCGCTTGGCCCCGTGCGGGTAGACGGTGACGTAGCCGCCCACGGTCGCTCGGGTGGCTGTGACGTTCAGGGTCACCGCAGTGGCGTCGGGATAGCTCTTGGCGACGTCCAGCGTCATGGTCCGGCCCGGGCCCACCGGGGCGAACGGCCTGACCGGGTTGAGGCCGGGGTCGCGGGTGTCCAGGAGTCGCTTCGGGCTGACGGCGTTGAAACGCTGCCCGCCGTCTCCCGCCAGGTAGTAGCCGCTGATGTCGGCGATCAGGTCGGCCTTGCCGGCGAAGTTGTAGAGGTCGACCTGACCGTCGTGGACCGGAACGGTGACCTGGTTGGGAACGGTCTGCCCGGCCTTGAAGTTGAGGTTGGAGGCGGTCGGCCGCGTGGTGCCGTGCGGGTACGCGGTGACGTAGCTGTCCGCGGTCGGGTTGGTGGCCGTCACGTTCAGGACCACCGCCGTGACCCCGCTGACGGGGACACCGGCCCGGCCCGCGATCCGTACGCCGACCGACTGGCCCGGCCCGACCTTGGCGGCCGGTGCGCCCGTACCGTCCCGGGTGTCCAACAGGCGCGTGGGCGCCAACGGTACGAAGGTGCCGGGGGTGCCGAACGTGACGGGCTTGGTACCCGACCGGCCGAAGTAGTCGTACGACACCGAGACCGGCTTCGAGACGTAGGCGGGGTCGAGGGGCTTCAACTCGGCCTTCAGCACGGCGCCCTGCTCCCGGGGCGCGCCGGACAACTGGAGGTACACCGTGCCGCAGCCGTCGGTGCAAGCCGGGATCGTCAGTGCCAGCGAGCCGTCCGCTTCGACCGCCCAGTGGTACAAGGACCAGTCCGTCCCCAGCTCACTGGTGGAACTGGTGCGGACCAGGAGCATCTGGGCCAGCGCCTGCGGGCTGTACCCCGAGGCCGCCACCGACTCGGCGGAGAGCGTCAGCCGCACATCGGTGGCCAGCCGCTTCTGGGTGGCGTCGTCGATGGCGTAGTTGAGCCAGCAGGCCGAGCCGGCATCCTCCCCGCCCGGGACGTTCACCGCCTTCTCCGCCGGGTCGAACAGCGCACCGCCGGAGCCGTTCGTGCAGAACGTCCAGAGCGTGTTCGTTCCGGTGTCGGCCAGCGCGGTCTGGAACGGCAACAGGCCGGAGATCACCAGCGCTCCGGCCGTCGCGGCCAGGGCGCGGTTGAGCTTGCGCATGCGGATTCCCCCCAGGGAGCAAGATCGGCTCCCCTGAGTCGATCTTCGCAAATGCTATGCGACCGGCTCAGGCCGGTGCAGCCCAGTTGATCGGCAGCGCACGCATCTGATGGGCAGCCCACCCAACGCAAACGGTGCCGGCCGAAAATCGGCCAGCACCGTGGGGGTGTATTCGTTGTGTCCGAGGGGGGACTTGAACCCCCACGCCCGATAAAGGGCACTAGCACCTCAAGCTAGCGCGTCTGCCATTCCGCCACCCGGACCGGGTGTACCGCAGGCCTCTCGGCCGCGGCGACGAGGTAAACCATAGCAAAGATCCCGGGGGCTCGATCACGGGTGCCGGTGTGAAGGGATCATGACGCGGGGCGGGTGGCTCTTGGGTGCGGGGGGTGGGCGGGGGAGTATGGGGAGCGGAATCCGCCGCGGCCGTCGGATGCGGACGCGGGAGTGCGTGAGGGACGAGGAGACAGCGTGAGCGAGTCGATTTCGGGCGCGAGGAGCGACAGGAAGATCACCGGTGAGGACGAGGTCGTCGACCTGTGCCGGGATCTGATCCGGATCGACACCAGCAACTACGGGGATCACTCGGGGCCCGGTGAGCGCGCCGCGGCCGAGTACGTCGCCGAGAAGCTGGCCGAGGTCGGTCTCGAACCGCAGATCTTCGAATCGCACAAGGGGCGGGCGTCCACCGTCGCCCGCATCGCGGGGGAGGACCCCTCCCGGCCCGCGCTGCTGATCCACGGGCACACCGATGTGGTGCCGGCCAACGCCGACGACTGGACCCACCACCCGTTCTCCGGCGAGATCGCCGACGGGTGTGTGTGGGGGCGCGGGGCCGTCGACATGAAGGACATGGACGCGATGACACTGGCGGTGGTGCGGGACCGGCTGCGCAGCGGCCGCAAGCCCCCGCGCGACATCGTGCTGGCGTTCCTGGCGGACGAGGAGGCGGGCGGTGTCTACGGCGCGCGGCACCTCGTCAACAAGCACCCGGACCTGTTCGAAGGGGTGACGGAGGCGATCGGCGAGGTCGGCGGCTTCTCGTTCACCGTCAACGAGAACCTGCGGCTGTACCTGGTGGAGACGGCGCAGAAGGGCATGCACTGGATGCGGCTCACCGTCGACGGCACGGCCGGCCACGGCTCCATGACCAACAACGACAACGCGATCACCGAGCTCTGCGAGGCCGTAGGGCGGCTGGGCCGGCACAAGTTCCCGGTGCGGATGACCAAGTCGGTGCGCGGTTTCCTCGACGAGCTGTCGGACGCGCTGGGCACCGAGCTCGACCCCGAGGACATGGACGCGACGCTGGCGAAGCTCGGCGGCATCGCCAAGATGATCGGCACCACGCTGCGGAACACCGCCGCCCCGACGATGCTCGGCGCCGGCTACAAGGTGAACGTGATCCCCGGCCAGGCCACCGCACACGTCGACGGGCGCTTCCTGCCCGGTTACGAGGAGGAGTTCCTCTCCGACCTGGACCGGATTCTCGGCCCGCGGGTGAAGCGTGAGTCGGTCCATTCGGACAAGGCGCTGGAGACGGACTTCGACGGTGCGCTGGTCGACGCCATGCAGATCGCGCTGAAGGCCGAGGACCCGATCGCGCGGGCGGTGCCGTACTGCCTGTCGGGCGGGACGGACGCGAAGTCCTTCGACGATCTCGGAATCCGCTGCTTCGGCTTCGCTCCGCTCAAGCTTCCGCCGGAGCTGGATTTCGCAGGCATGTTCCACGGTGTGGACGAGCGGGTTCCGGTGGACGGGCTGAAGTTCGGTGTTCGAGTGCTGGACCGTTTCATCGAAAATTGCTGATGATTCGACCACCTGTATCAGTCGAACTGAGACGGGTGAAAGCTCACGCAGTTTCGTAGCTCGTTTCCTTCGGGGTCGTTACGACTTGTGCGGTCCGCGGCTGGGACCGCATTTCGAACTAGGAGGAAACCATGATCAAGAAGATCGTCGCTGCTGCTGCTGTCTCTGGTGGTCTCGTGCTCGCCGGTGCGGGCCTGGCCGTTGCCGACGCCGGCGCGCAGGGTGCTGCCGTGGGGTCCCCGGGCGTGCTCTCGGGCAACCTCATCCAGGTCCCCGTCCACGTTCCGGTCAACGTCTGTGGCAACACGGTCTCCGTGATCGGGCTGCTGAACCCCGCCTTCGGCAACGTCTGCGTCAACAAGTGACGTCATGTCGGACCCGTTGAGGGTCTGAACCGGGCCGGCCCCGGAGTGCTTATTTCCGCGCTCCGGGGCCCCTCGGGCTTTATGGGGGAATCGGACAAGGATTTCACAGCCGTCCGTTCCCTTCCCGGGGCCGCGATCCCGGGGACTCACTGAGAGCGAAGGTAGGGAAGGCTATGCGACAGGTCGCGAAAAAGGGCCTGATCACCGTGGTCGCGACGGGCGGCGTACTCGCTGCCGGCAGCGGCTTCGCGTTTGCGGACTCGGGTGCCATGGGCACCACGTCCGACTCGCCGGGCGTCGGGTCGGGCAACAACGTTCAGGTGCCGGTGCATGTGCCGGTGAACCTGTGCGGGAACACGGCGAACGTCATCGGGCTGCTGAACCCGGCGATGGGCAACAGCTGCGCGAACACCTCGGGCCACGGGGGCCGGGGCGGATCGGGCGGTGCCGTGGCGCACGGCGGTGCCTCGCACTCGCCGGGCGTTCTCTCCGGCAATTCGGCGCAGGTGCCGATCGACGTGCCGGTCAACGCGTGCGGCAACAGCGTCACCGTGATCGGCGCGCTCAACCCCGCGATGGGCAACGGCTGCGGGAACACGGAGTGGCACGCGCCGCACGGTGACGACTGTCCGGGCCACCCCGGTCAGCCGGGCCACCCCGGCAACCCGGGCACTCCGGGCCACCCGGGTCAGCCTGGGCACCCGGGCCACCCCGGTCACCCGGGACACCCGGGACACCCGGGGAATCCGGGTCAGCCGGGTAACCCTGGAACGCCCGGTAATCCCGGCACCCCGGGCAACCCTGGCACCCCCCTTCAGCCTGGCAACCCTGGCACCCCGGGCCAGCCCGGTAACCCCGGCACCCCGGGTCAGCCTGGCAACCCCGGCACCCCGGGTCAGCCCGGTAACCCTGGAACGCCTGGCAACCCCGGTACCCCGGGAAACCCTGGCACCCCCGGTAACCCCGGCACCCCGGGCAACCCCGGCACCGGGCACTCCAACCCGGGCGCGCCCGCGTCGCCGTACGTTCCGGCCGCGCACCACCCGGCCACCCAACTGGCCGCCACCGGTGCCGGGCCGATCGGGATGGCGCTGCCGACCAGCGCTGCCCTGCTGCTCGGCGGCGGGATGCTGTACCGCCGTAGCCGCGCCGCCCGCCGCTGACCGCAAGGCAGTCGCACGGCTCGACGCACGGCTCGATGGGACCCCGCGGTCGCGGGGTCCCATTTACACGTTATGGGTGGATGTCAGCTCACCAGGTAGCTCTGACCTGGCGAATGATGCGGCGGCGCAGCCGTACCCGGCGGCTCCCGTCGGGGTAGAGGCGGAGCCGGTCCAACTCCCAGTGGCCGTACTCCGCGTGATCGGTCAGCAGTCGCGTCGCGTCCTTCCGGGAGACACCCCGGGGGACGTACATCTCTGTGAATTCGTATTCCGGCATCGCATCTATTGTGCGGGCAACGCCCTGGTGCGGATAGCGTCTGCACCATGTCTGATGACGTGCAGCCCACCGTTGCCGAGGTACGTGCCGCCGCTGAGGCGGTCAAAGCCGCGCTGGACCGCCACCTTGAGGCGATCGAGAACCGGACGGGGGAGGACGACCCCGCCGTCTACACCGCCTTTGACGACCTCGCAACGGCTGCAGAGGCCTACGACGAGCTGCTGTACGACGCCTATGACGAGGTCACACCCTTCGAGGTCCCGTCCGGAGACACACTGCCCGAGTACGCGGGCTCCGACGAACCCGCCGCGATCAGCGTGCTGATCCGCCGCGACTACAGCATCGTGGAGCCGCAGCGGCTGCTGCTGCAGGCCCGGCGCGTCGCCGATGCCGACTCCGGACCGGACACCGGAGTGAACGCGGCCGTCGGCATTCTCTTCGGCGAGTACGAGCCGGACGAGATCGCCCAGCGGCACAAGGAGTTCGGGCTCGAGGAGGGCGACTCCACCCTGTGGGTCTCCGCTGCCGAGCTCACCGATCCGGGGGACTGGCTGGCCGCCCCCTTCGACCAGGCCGACCCCCAGCTCATCATCTGCCGGTTCGACGTCAGCTCGGTCTTCGACGACGAGCTGAGCGCGCTCGACCCGGACAACTAGAGAGCCGGACCCCTTAGGACCTGACCCTTCAAGACCGGATCTATCAAGGCCGGATCTCTTAAGAGCAGCAGTGGCCGGGGCGGACGGGTTTCCGTCCGCCCCGGCCGGGCTCACTCGGCAGCCGCCTGCTCGCGCAGCACAGAGCGCAACCGGGTCGTACGGTCCTTCGCCGGAATCCCGGCCACCGCCTGGACCAGGCCCTGGTCGGCGCCCTGCACCACCGACAGGTGGCGCTCTCCCCGGCCGAAGGCCGTGTAGACCCACGCGCGGGTCAGCGCCTGCACCGCGTCACCCGGCAGAACGACGACCACGGCGGGCCAGCGGAGCCCCGCGGACTGCTGCGCCGTCATCGCCCACCCGTGCCGCAGCGCGGACACCTGGTCGCGCGGCACGAGGACCCGGGTGCCCGCGCAGTCCAGGTTCAGACCCTCGGGATCGGCCGACACCACCGTGCCGGGCAGCGTCAGGCCCGGCTCCGGGGCGTAGACCACCCGGTCGCCCGGGTCGAAGCCGGCGAACCGGCCGGGACCGGGATTGAGCCGTTCCTTGAGCGCCGCGTTCAGCACCTGGGTGCCGACGGCGCCGCCGTGGCCCGGCGTGATGACCTGCGTCTCCGTGGCGGGCACCCCGATGACGCGCGGCACCGAGTCGGCGACCAGCTGCACCGCCCGGTGCACCGCCTCGCGGGGGTCGCGCACCGGGACGATGACGACCTCCTTGCCGGGCGCCTCGACCGCCGTCAGCTCCCCGATACCGATCCCCGACACCAGCTCGCCGATCGGCCCCGGGTCCGGGGTCCGTGACGCCACCTGCGGGCAGGTCTTCGCCGCCAGCAGATCGGCGAAGGCCCGGCCGGGCCCGGCCGACCACAGCACCCCGGGATCGCCGCTGAGGACCAGCCGCGCGCCGTCCGGAACTGCCTCGACGAGCGTCGCGGCGAGCTCCACGTCGAGCTGCGGGGCGTCCAGCACCGCCAGCACGTCCAGAGCCAGGCTCCCGTCGGCCTCCCGGCCCGGACCCTCCTGCCCGGACAGCAGCCCGGCGACGGTGACGGCGGTGTCCGCGCCGAGGTGCGCGGCGAGCCGCCGCCGGCCCTCCGCGGTGTACGCGGCGGCGTACGCGCGCAGCCCCAGCTCCCGCGCCGCGGCGACCAGCGCGGCCGGCTCCGCGCGGGCCGCCTCACCACCGGTGTGCGTGACCAGACCGCTGACGGCGGCGGCGCGGACCAACGCGGCGGCGGACGGCGACGACGTGGCGGCCGCGGCCGCCTCCCAGTCGAGGTCGTCCCCCTCGAAGGTCTTGAGCAGCCTGTCGAGGCCGTCGGCGAGGCTCTCCTCGGCGAGCGCGTACCGGTCGAGGCCGAGCAGCAGCCGGACCGGCGGCCCCTCGTCCCCCTCGTCCGCCGCGGCGGGCTTCGCCCCGGGGACGTCCTCGGTGTCCTGGAACACCAGCACGCGGCCCTCGGCGATGGCGGCGCTCAGCCCTTCCTCGGCATCGGAGACCGACTGCTTCTCCAGCGCGGTGCGCAGCACGGACGATTCGAGGGCCGTGTGTCCCTGCTCGGCGGCCCGCTCCAACAGCCACACCACCAGGGCCCGCACGCGGCGCTCGTCGTCAGGCCCGCACTCGCCGCCCAGCAGCGCCCGCGCGAAGCCGTCCGCGTGCTCGACCCGCACGCCCGCCAGCGACAGCACCTGCCACGGATCCTCGCGCAACGCCTGCGCGGCCCGTTCACCCAGCGCCGCCACCGCCGGTTCGGCCAGCTCCGCCGGCGCCCGGCCCTCGGCCAGCACGGTCCGCACCGCCTCGACGGCGGCGGGATCGTACGCGACCGGCACCCGCGCGAGGCGGATCGGTTCCCGCTCCGCCCGCTCTCCGGCAGTCCGTTCAACAGGGGCAGCGGCAGCCGGAACGGAAGCCGCTGCCTGAGCCGGAGCAGTAGCCTGAACGGGCTCGGGCTCGGCCACAGCCTCGGGCGCGCTCTCGACCTCCGCCACCGAAGGCGCGGGCGGCTCGGGGGACTCGGCGGCCTCGGCAGGCGCGGATTCCTGAGTGTCCTGAGCGTCCGCACCTCCCGCACCTTCCGTACCATCCGAACTCTCTGAAGCAGCACTCTCCGGACCGTCAACGACGGCCTCAGCCGTCTCAGCCGCCTCCGCCGCCGGAACGCCCGCCACGGCAGCCGCCTCGGCCGCCTGGAGTTTCGCGGCCTCCGCGGCCATCGCGTCGCGGCGTTTGCGGCGGGCGGCCGCCGCGTCGCCCTTGGGAGCGGGGGCCGCGGGGTTGTCGCCGCGTTCGATGGAGCGCATGGCGGCGGCCAGGTCGGCGAGGTCGACCGGTGGCTTGGCCCGGCCGCCGGTCCGTGCGGCCGGGGCGGGGACGAGGGGAGCGGCGGCATCGTCTATGTCCCGCTCCTGGTCCCGCTCCGTCTCGGCGAGGCGGGCCGGGGCCTTGGGCGGTTGCCCGTCGGCGTCGGGCGTCGCGACGTCCTGGTCGGTGCGGTCCTCAGTCACGTGGGCCTCCGTGGTGCGGCGTGGTGCGGCGGATCCCCGGCCGGGCTCGCTCAGAGCGTGCTCCAGTCGTGATCCGGATAGCGGTGCAGCGGCGCCGACACATCGTCCAGCGCCCGGCAGATCTCACCCGGAAGACTAAGCGCCTCCACTGACAATGCCTGCGCCAGCTGCTGTGCGTTGCGCGCGCCGAGGATGGGTGCGGTCACTCCCGGCCGGTCCCGGACCCAGGCCAGCGCGACGTCCATCGGCCGCACCGCGAGCCCGTCGGCCGCGGTGGTCACGGCGTCGACGATGAGCCGGGCGGTGTCGTCGAGATACGGGTCGACGAAGGCCGCCATCTCCTCGGAACCGCCGCGCGACTCGACCGGGGTGCCGGTGCGGTACTTGCCGGTGAGCACGCCCCGGCCGAGCGGTGAGGACGGCAGCAGCCCGACACCCATGTCGAGCGCGGCCGGCAGCACCTCGCGCTCGATCCCGCGCTGCAGCAGCGAGTACTCCATCTGCGTGCTCGCCAACGGGGTGCGGCCGGGCACCGCGCGCTGCCAGGTCGCGGCCTTGGCGAGCTGCCAGCCGCAGTAGTTGGACACCCCGACGTACCGGGCCCGGCCCGAGGTGACGGCGATGTCGAGGGCCTGCAGCGTCTCGTCGAGCGGGGTGACCGGGTCGAAGGCGTGCACCTGCCACAGATCGACGTAGTCGGTGCCGAGCCGCTGCAGGGAGGCGTCGAGGGCCGAGAGCAGATGGCCGCGGGAGCAGTCGAAGCGCCGGTCGGGATCGGGCACGCTCCCCGCTTTGGTGGCGATCACCAGATCGGCGCGGGGGACGAAGTCCTCGATGAGCCGCCCGAGCACATACTCCGCGCCGCCGTCCGCGTAGACGTCGGCGGTGTCCACCAGCGTGCCGCCCGCCTCCCAGAAGGTCTTCAGCTGGTCGGCGGCGTCGCGTTCCCCCGTGTAGCGCCCCCAGGTGAGCGTTCCGAGGCCGAGCCGCGAAACGCGCAACCCGGTGCGTCCGAGGTGCCTCTGTTCCATGACCGCTGAGATTACTGGTGAAGTGGCTGATTGGGCAGCAGTGACGAACCCGACAGGCGCGCGAAGGACGCCATGGCGCTAAAGTCCGGAGAGACAGAGACGTTACTCATCAGTAAGGGGAGCGGCATGCGGCTCGGAATCAACCTCGGCTACTGGGGCGCCGGGATGGACGCGGACAACCTGGCCGTCGCCCAGGAGGCGGACCGGCTCGGCTACGCGGTCTGCTGGGCCGCGGAGGCGTACGGTTCCGACGCCGCGACGGTGCTCTCCTGGGTGGCCGCACAGACCGAGCGCATCGACATCGGCTCGGCGATCTTCCAGATTCCGGCCCGTACCCCCGCGATGACCGCGATGACGGCCGCCACCCTCGACTCGCTCTCCGGCGGCCGCTTCCGGCTGGGTCTCGGTGTCTCCGGACCGCAGGTCTCCGAGGGCTGGTACGGCACGCGGTTCGACAAGCCGCTGGCCCGCACCCGGGAGTACGTCGAGATCGTCCGCAAGGCGATGGCCCGCGAGCGGCTCTCCCACGAGGGCGAGCACTGGACGCTGCCGCTGCCCGGCGGCCCCGGCAAGGCGCTCAAGCTCACCGTGCACCCGGTGCGCGAGCACATCCCGCTGTACATCGCCGCGATGGGCCCCAAGAACCTCGAGCAGACCGGCGAGATCGCCGACGGCGCGCTGCTGCTCTTCAGCGCCGCCGAGAACCTGGAGGACACCTCGCTCGCCCCGCTGCGCGCGGGCCGCGCCAAGGCCGGCAAGACCCTCGAAGGCTTTGACGTCTGCCCGACCCTGCCGCTGGCGCTGGGCGACGACGTGGACGCGCTCGCCGACATCTTCCGCCCCTACACCGCCCTGTACGTCGGCGGCATGGGCAGCAGGAAGCAGAACTTCTACAACCAGCTCGCGCAGCGCATGGGGTACGAGAAGGAAGCCGCCGAGATCCAGGACAAGTACCTGGCGGGCGACAAGGACGGCGCCGCCGCGGCCATCCCGCGCGAGCTGATCGACAGGACCAGCCTGCTCGGCCCCGTCGAGCGGATCTCGGACCGTATGCAGGAGTACGCGGCCGCCGGCGTCACCACCCTGACCGTCACCCCGGCCGGCTGGACGCTCGACGAGCGGATCGCCGCGCTGCGCGCCGGAGTCGAGGCCATGGAGCGCGCGGGCCTCGCGTAACGAAGCCCGCTTGACGAAGCCCGCTTGACGAGCCCGCGTAACGAAGGAGGGCCGGCCCCGTCCCGCATGGGTCAGGGGCCGGTATCAGGTCCTGACGCAGGACCCATCAGGTCCTAACTCGGCACCAGCCGCCCCAGCAGCCGTCCGAACGCGACGAGCCGGGCTATCTGCCCCGGGCCGCCGTCGTCCAGCGACTTGCTGAACCGGAACGCCTCGGGACGGAAGCGGGCGGCGGCGACCGGCGAGTCCGGATCGCCCTGCACCGCGCTCAACTCGTGCGGCATCGACGTCGCGAGCACCAGGTACACCCCGCGGTCGACGCGCACCCCCTGCTCGTTCCTGCCGACCAGCGTCCGCATCCCGACATGGCCGATGGAGTTCAGCGGCAGCACCTGCACCGACGAGTCCAGTACGGTCCCGCCGGGCGCGCTGTCGTCGGCCAACTCCTCGCTGTGCCACAGGATCAGCCGCCGGCCGTCGCAGACCGCCGCCTCCTGCCAGACCGAGGTGCCGGCCTCCGTCAGATCCACCACCCGCTCCAGCGTGAAACCGAGGACCTTACGGCGGCCGAGCACCCCCCTGATCGCGTCCAACGCGACGTCCGCGTGCAGGAAGTAGGCGTCCGAGGCGTCCTCGAGCCGCTCGTACGGCGACCAGTCCGACCCCGCCGGACCCGACCGGCGCGTGGTCGGGCGGCTCCTCGTCGCCTTGCTGAACATGTCCACCTGCTTCGCGATTCACGGCCTCGTTGGCCCCTCAGCCCCCGTTGCACCTTACCCAGGAGGTAAGACAGTGCGGGATGAGGAGGCTCGACCGGATCGCTGGGTTTCAGCGGCCGTGGTGGGGGCTCGGGGGTCTTCCCCGCCACGGCCGTCGACAAACACAACGCCCCAGCGGGCCGGGAGTTACGCCGCACGCGCCGGTTGCCGCGGCCGTTGCCGCCCCCGGTTGCCGCCCGCGAGGGCCGGCTACAACCACCCGCGCCGCTTGAAGAACCGGTACAGGAACCCCACGACGCCCGCCATGACGACCAGCACGGCGGGATAACCCCAGATCTGGTGCAGTTCCGGCATATGGTCGAAGTTCATGCCGTAGATACCGGCGATCATCGTCGGCACCGCGGCCATCGCCGCCCACGCCGAGATCTTGCGCATGTCGTCGTTCTGCCGCACTCCCACCTGCGTCAGATGCGCGGCGAGGATGTCGGACAGCAGCCGGTCCAGGCTCTCGCCCTGCTCGTTCGCCCGGATCAGGTGGTCGGCGACATCGCGGAAGAACGGCCGGCTGGACTCCGAGACGAACGGCACCCCGCCACCCGCGAGCCGGGCCATCGGTTCCATCAGCGGACCCGTGGCGCGGCGGAACTCCAGCGCCTGCCGCTTGAAGGTGTAGATCCTGCTCGCGGTGTTCCCCGAGGCCCCGATGTTCGGGGCGAACACCGTCGACTCCAACTCCTCCAGGTCCACCTGCAGTTCGCCGGCGATGTCCGTGTAGTGGTCCACCACTGTGTCGCTGATCACATAGAGCACCGAGGGCGGTCCGTGCTTCAGCAGCTCCGGATCCTTCTCCAGCCGGCGCCGCACCTCGGCCAGCGCGCTGCCCTCGCCGTGCCTGACCGTCACCACGAAGGCGTCACCGACGAACACCATCAGCTCGCCCGCGGTCACCGTCGCCGTGGCGTCGTCGTAGTCCAGCGGTTTGAGGACCACGAACAGCGAGTCGTCGTAGACCTCCAGCTTGGGCCGCTGGTGTGCCGTCAGGGCGTCCTCGACGGCGAGCGGGTGCAGCCCGAACTCCGAGGTGACGAGATCGAACTCCTCCTCCGTCGGCTCGTACAGACCGATCCAGAGGAAGGCGTCGCCCGACGCCCGCGCCTGGTCCAGGGCATCGGAGAGGTCGTCGGGCCCCTCGGTACGGTGCCCGTCCTTGTAGATGGCGCAGTCCACGATCACGATGGCTATTCTTCCGCGATCCGGCGAAGTCACACCACCGACGTAGGGTGGCGGGCATGCCCACCGTGATCCTTGTCCGCCACGGGCGGTCCACCGCCAACGCCGACGGAGTGCTGGCCGGCTGGAGCCAGGGCGTCGCCCTGGACGACAGCGGCCGTGCACAGGCCACCGAGCTCGCCGCCCGGCTGGCCGTGGTGCCGCTGGCCGCCGTCGTGACCAGCCCGCTGCAGCGCTGCCAGGAGACGGTTCAGCCGATGCTGGACACCCGTCCCGAGCTGCCCGTTCACACCGAGGAACGGATCGGCGAATGCCATTACGGCGACTGGACCGGCCGCAAGCTCGCCGAGCTCGCCGACGAACCGCTGTGGGCCACCGTGCAGCGCCACCCCTCCGCCGCGGTCTTCCCCGGTCCTGACGGCGAGTCGCTGCGGGCCATGCAGGCGCGCGCCGTCGAAGCGGTACGCGACTGGAACGCCAGGATCGAGGAGAGCCACGGCCCGGACGCGGTCTATGCCATCTGCTCGCACGGGGACATCATCAAGGCCATCGCCGCCGACGCCCTGGGCATGCACCTCGACCTCTTCCAGCGGATCGCCGTCGACCCCTGCTCGGTGACCGCGATCCGTTACACCCCGTACCGGCCGTTCCTGCTGCGGCTCGGCGACACCGGGGACCTCACCGGGCTCGCGCCCGCGCCGTCCGCCGCGGCCACCGAAGCGTCGGAGGCGGACGCAAACGCCGCCCGGGACACCGCGGGGGACGCGGTGGTCGGTGGCGGCACGGGCACACCGTGATCGGCTTCCGCAGTAGGGTGGTGGATCGGCAGTGTTCCGCCGACCCGGACGGGTGTCCGGCGGTACGGAACGCCCGGTCACACGCATAACTGAGCCCAATCACTTGAGCACAGCCGTAACTGAGCACCGCCACAGCTGAGCAGTCCCACAGTCGAGCAGACGCACAGTCGAGCAAACGGAGCAGGACGTGCCCCGTCAGGTCTTCTTCTACGAACAGCCGGACCGGTTCGTCGCCGGTACGGTCGGCGAGCCGGGCCAGCGCATCTTCTTCCTGCAGGCGACCGGCGCAGGCCGCACCACCAGCGTCGCCCTGGAGAAGACACAGGTCGCGGCGCTGGCCGAACGCATCGACGAGCTGCTGGACGAGGTCGTCCGGCGGACCGGCGGCAGCACCGTCGTCCCCGCGGTCGCGCCGGGCGAGCTTGCCGACACCGCGCCGCTCGACAGTCCCGTCGAGGAGGAGTTCCGGGTCGGCACCATGGCGCTGGCCTGGGACAGCACCCAGGAACGCATGGTCCTGGAGGCCCAGGCACTGGTCGAGGTCGAACCCGACGCCGACGAGGCCACCCTCGAAGCCGCCGAGGAGCTGCGGGAGGACGACGAGAACGGTCCGCCGCTGCTGCGGGTCCACCTGACCGGCCCGCAGGCCCGCTCCTTCGCCAAGCGGGCGCTGGATGTGGTCTCCGCGGGCCGCCCGCCGTGCCCGCTGTGCAGCCTGCCCCTGGACCCGGAAGGACACGTATGCCCGCGCCAGAACGGGTACCGGCGGGGAGCCTGACCGGCGACGCCGGCACGTCCGGTGATGCGTCCGCGGGTATCTCCGGCGGTGCGTCCGACGGGGCGGGCGAAACCGCCGGAGCCGCCGGGGACGCCATGGAGCTGCTCACCCGCGGCGAGCTGAGCGTGCGCGGGCGGCTGCGCGACGCCTCCAACGCCGTCCTGTACTGCGAGGTCGCCTTCGAGGGCCGGACCGCCGAGTGCGTGTACAAGCCCGTCGCCGGGGAGCGCCCGCTGTGGGACTTCCCCGACGGCACCCTCGCCGAGCGCGAGGTCGCCGCGTATCTGGTCTCGGAGGCCACCGGCTGGGGTCTCGTACCGCCGACGGTGCTGCGCGACGGCCCCTACGGCGAGGGCATGTGCCAGCTGTGGATCGACGAGGCCGAGCAGGAGCAGGAACTGCTCGCCCTTGTGGAGGAGGACGAGCCGGGGGAGGGCTGGAAGGCCGTCGTCCGGGCCGAGGTGGGCGGTGGCCGCACCGCGCTCCTGGTACACGCCGACGACCCCCGGCTGCGCCGGATCGCCGTCCTGGACGCCGTGATCAACAACGCCGACCGCAAGGGCGGCCATCTGCTGCCCGCGCCGGACGGCCGGCTCTACGGCATCGACCACGGGGTCGCCTTCCACACCGAGGACAAGCTGCGCACCCTGCTGTGGGGCTGGGCGGACGAACCGCTGCCCGAAGAGGCGGTCGAGGTGCTCCGGCGCCTCGGCGCAGCGCTGGAGGGCGAGCTGGGCGGCCGGCTGGCCACGCTGCTCACCGGAGCCGAGGTGGCGGCGGTCGGCACCCGTGTGGCGGATCTGCAGCGCACCGGCCGCTATCCGCGGCCGAGCGGCCAGTGGCCGGCGATTCCCTGGCCGCCCGTCTAAGCCGTGTCCGACAGATCCCGGCCCCAGAACTGCCGCGCAGCCACCGCCGTCCGGCCGAACACCCGGGGCCGCGCGCCCCGGGTGGAAGTGCGCGGGAAAGTCAAGACCGCCAATCCGGCCCATCCGCTCTCGTGTCTGCCTCCGGTTCGTTTCCGGAAGCCACGTCCGGTTACGCTCATGACATGTATGCCTGGCCCGCTTCAGACGTCCCTGCCCTTCCCGGCAGTGGCCGCGACCTCCGCCTCCACGACACCGCGACCGGTGGCCCGGTAACCCTGGACCCCGGTCCGGTCGCCCGCATCTATGTCTGCGGGATCACTCCCTATGACGCCACCCACATGGGGCACGCGGCCACCTACAACGCGTTCGACCTCGTGCAGCGCGTGTGGCTCGATACGAAGCGCCAGGTGCAGTACGTCCAAAACGTCACAGACGTCGACGATCCGCTCCTGGAGCGGGCCATCGCCAACGGAGACGACTGGACCGCGCTCGCCGAGCGTGAGACCGCCCTGTTCCGCGAGGACATGACCGCCCTGCGGATGCTCCCCCCGGCCCACTACATCGGCGCCGTCGAGGCCATACCCGGGATCGTCCCGCTGGTCGAACGGCTGCTGGAACTCGGCGCCGCCTACGAACTGGGCGGCGACACCTACTTCTCCGTCGACGCCGACCCGCACTTCGGCCAGGTCTCCCGACTGGACGCGACCGCGATGCGGATCCTGTCCGCGGAGCGCGGCGGCGACCCGGACCGTCCCGGCAAGAAGAACCCGCTGGACCCGATGCTCTGGATGGCCGCCCGCGAGGGCGAGCCGAGCTGGGACGGCGCGTCCCTCGGCCGCGGCCGCCCCGGCTGGCACATCGAGTGTGTGGCCATCGCGCTGGACCACCTCGGCATGGGCTTCGACGTCCAGGGCGGCGGCTCCGACCTCGCCTTCCCGCACCACGAGATGGGCGCCTCGCACGCCCAGGTGCTCACCGGCGAGTTCCCGATGGCCAAGGCGTACGTGCACGCCGGCATGGTCGCCCTCAACGGCGAGAAGATGTCGAAGTCCAAGGGCAACCTGGTCTTCGTCTCCCAGCTGCGCCGGGACGGGGTCGACCCGGCCGCGATCCGGCTCTCGCTCCTCGCCCACCACTACCGCGCCGACTGGGAGTGGACCGACGGCGTGCTCGCCGACGCCGTCGAACGCCTCGCCCGCTGGCGCGCGGCGGTGTCCCGTCCCGACGGGCCGCCGGCCGAGGCGCTCGTGGAGGAGATCCGCGAGGCGCTCGCCAACGACCTGGACGCACCGGCCGCGCTCGCCGCGGTGGACCGCTGGGCCGGCTCGCAGGCCGCGTCCGGCGGCACGGACGAGGGCGCGCCCGGTGTGGTCTCCCGCGCCGTTGACGCACTCCTGGGCGTCGCCCTCTAGCGACGACGCACATCGCGACGGAACGGCCCCGGCGGATCACCGCCGGGGCCGTTCTGCTGCGCCCGGCGGACGCGGGAAACGCGTCTGCCGAGCCCGGGACAACGACCCGGTACCCATCGGCCCTCTGGTCATGAGCACGGCATCTGCGCTATACACGCTCGCAGTTGCTCATTTCTTGCTTCTAACTGCGCGCAGATGCAGCCAGAGAGGTGTTCATGCACAGGGATGCTCAAGAACATCGCAGAATGTCTGCGATACCGCTGATCGTGCTGCTGGGCCTGCTCGTGGCCCTCCTTGCCCCGGTCGCGGGCACGGCCCACGCCGCACCCGCCGCGACCACCGTGGGCGATCTGACCGGATTCTCCGCCGACGGGTCCGTGTACCACCTGACGGCCGGCAAGGCCGAGGCCCGGGTCAGCTTCGTGTCCGGCCAGACGTTCCGTCTGGAGCTCGCGCCCGACGGCAGGTTCACCGATCCCACCGGCAGCGACATCGTGCTGCCGCAGGGCGCGGCGCCGGCCACGCGGTGGCGGGACGCGGGTGACCGGTACGAGCTGAGTACCTCGCAGGTGACGCTGCGCGCGTACAAGTCCCCGCTGCGCTTCGCGCTGTACCGCGCCGACGGCACCGCGGTCTGGGCCGAGTCCAAGGGCCTGACCTGGGACGGCGCCAAGACCACGCAGACCCTGCAGCGCGGCGCCACCGAGCAGTTCTACGGCGCCGGCATGCAGAACGGCCGCGGGAACACCTCGCACCGCGGCCAGACCGTCGAGGTCGGCGTGGACGACAACTGGAACGACGGCGGGCACCCCAACTCCGTCCCGTTCTACCTGTCCACGGCCGGCTACGGCGTCTTCCGCAACACCTACGCGCCCGGCACGTACGCCTTCACCGCTCCGGTGGCGACGACCGAGCAGGAGAACCGCTTCGACGCGTACTACTTCGCCGGCCCGTCGGCGAAGGACGTCATCGGCCAGTACACCAAGCTGACCGGCCGCCCCTTCCTGCCACCCGTGTACGGGCTCGAGGTCGGCGACTCGGACTGCTATCTGCACAACGCCAACCGGGGCGAGCGCCACACCCTGGACTCCCTCAAGGTGGCCGACGACTACGTCGAGAACGACATGCCGAACGGTTGGATGCTCGTCAACGACGGCTACGGCTGCGGCTACGAGAACCTCCCAGAGACCTCCGCCGGCCTCCAGGACCGCAAGATGAAGACGGGCCTGTGGACCGAGGACGGCATCGACAAGCTCGCCGACCAGGTCAAGGCCGGCCAGCGGATCGCCAAGCTCGACGTGGCCTGGGTCGGCGGCGGCTACAAGTTCGCCCTCGACGGCTGCAAGGACGCCTACCAGGGCATCGAGGACAACAGCGACGCCCGCGGCTTCACCTGGGCCCCCGAGAGCTGGTCGGGCGCGCAGCGCTGCGGTGTGCAGTGGTCGGGCGACCAGTCGGGCAGCTGGGAGTACATCCGCTGGCAGATCCCGACGTACGCGGGCGCCACGATGTCCGGCCTCGCCTACACCTCGGGTGACATCGACGGCATCTTCGGCGGCAGCCCCAAGACGTACACCCGCGACCTGGAGTGGAAGTCCTTCCTGCCGGCCGTGATGACAATGGACGGCTGGGCCGCGAACGACAAGCAGCCCTACCAGTACGGGGAGCCGTACACCTCCATCAACCGCCAGTACCTCAAGCTGAAGGAGTCGCTGCTGCCGTACACGTACTCCTACGCGGCCGAGGCGAACCGCACCGGGGTCGGCCAGGTCAGGCCGCTCGCGCTGGAGTACCCGGACGACCCGAAGGCGGCCTCCGACGCCGCGAAGTACGAGTTCCTGTCCGGCGAGGACTTCCTCGTGGCGCCGGTCTACCAGGACACCGCGGTGCGCGACGGCATCTATCTGCCGAAGGGCACCTGGACCGACTACTGGACCGGCCGCATCTACCAGGGCCCGACCACGGTCAACGGCTACAGCGCGCCGCTGGGCACCCTGCCGCTCTTCGTCAAGGCCGGTGCCGCCGTGCCGATGTGGCCCGGCATCAGGTCCTACCAGGACCGCACCCCGGCCTCGCCGGTCGCCTGGGACGTGTATCCGCAGGGCACGTCCTCCTTCACGCTGTACGAGGACGACGGCGTCACCCGGCAGAGCCGGGCCGGGAAGTACGCGCAGCAGAAGGTCACCGTCCGGGCCCCGTCCTCCGGCGCGGGCGATGTGACCGTCGGCGTGGGCGCGAGCAACGGATCCTTCCAGGGCAAGCAGACCGCACGCCCGTACCAGTTCACGGTGCACACCGGTGACGCACCGGCGAGTCTGCTGCTGGACGGGGCGGCGCTGCCGAAGTACACCTCCAAGGCCGCCTTCGACGCGGCCGCGCGCGGCTGGTGGTACGACGCCGCCGACCGGGGCGGCGTGGTACAGGTCAAGACCGCCTCGCTGAGCACCGCGAAGCCGTTCGCACTGCGGCTGCTGGGCGCGAGCGCTCTCGGCGGCAAGGCACCCGGCAGCGCTGCCGTCGTGTCCTCGCCGGCGGGCCAGGAGATCGGCGCGGGAGTGCCGGGAACCGTGCCGGTGGACGTGACGGCGGGCAACCAGGACGCCACCGGCGTCCAGGTGTCGCTGACGGCGCCGGCCGGCTGGTCGGTGACCGCACCCGCGCAGCTGGCCCGCATTCCCGCCGGGACGACCCGGCGGGTCCAGGTCACCGTCACCCCGCCGCAGGACGCCGCGCCGGGGGAGACCGTGCTGCGGGCTTCGGCCGCGTACCGGTCGGCCGGGCAGGCCCGGGTGACGGCGCAGCCGTTCGCGGTCTCCACCATGCCGCGGCCGCCGGTGGCCGACACCTGGGCGAGCGACATGGTGTGGCTGAGCGAGGGGAACGGCTGGGGGCCGCCGGAACGCGACCGGAGCAACGGTGAGTCGGGCGCCGAGGACGGTCATCCGATCACTCTCGCGGGCACGGTCTATCCCAAGGGGATCGGCGCCCACGCCGACTCCGACATCGAGCTCTACACCGGCGGCCGCTGCACCCGCTTCACCGCGGACGTCGGGATCGACGACGAGATCAACGGCTATGGGGAGGTGGCCTTCTCGGTCGAGGCCGACGGCAAGGTGCTGTGGACCTCGCCCGCGGTGACGGGCGCCTCGGCGACCGTGCCGGTGGACGTGCCGCTCGGCGGGGCACGCCACGTCCGTCTGAAGATCACCGACACCAACGGTTCCAAGAGCGGTGACCACGGCGACTGGGCCGCGGCGAAGTTCAACTGCGCCTGATCCGCAGGGATTTCGTACAGGACGACCGTCGGGGGGGGGGGGCGGGGGGCCCCCCCCCCCCCGGGGGGGGGGCCGCGGCGCGGGGGGGCCCCCCGCGGGGGGGGGGGGGGGGGTGGGTAATTTGGGGGGGCCCCCCCCCGGGGGGGGCCCCCCCCGGGGGTGCC
>NZ_JBWKIQ010000015.1:106552-200291 GCF_056432645.1 Streptomyces sp. NPDC045021 | reverse complement strand
TTGGACAGGTGGTGCAGGTCGGCCATGAGGAGCATGTTCTCCTCGCCGGTGATCAGGTTGTCTACGGCGGAGAACTGCCCGGTGACGCCGATCGCAGCACGGACCGCCTGCGGGTCGGTGGCGAGGTCGTGTCCCCCGATGCGGATGTCGCCGGAGGCGGGGTCGGCGGAGATGAGCGTGGAGAGGATCTTGACGGCGGTGGTCTTGCCGGCGCCGTTCGGGCCGAGCAGCGCGAAGACCGTTCCTTCGGGCACGGCCAGGTCGACGCCGTTGAGGACGAGCTTGTCGCCGTAGGACTTGCGCAGCCCGTTCGCCGCGATGGCCAGATTGGTCATGAGGGGTGCTCCTTACAGGCTGTTGGCGGTGATGTCGCCGTGGCCGGTGGTCGCGTGGATGGTCAGGTCGGCGGTGCCGTCGGTGTTCTGGAGTGCGTTGTGGATCCGGCCGTAGGTGGTGCCGGCGTCCAGGCTGGCGGAGACTCCGCGCGCGGCGCCGACCGAGATCTCGCCGGCCTCGGTGCGCAGTACGACGGTGCCGCGGACGGCTTCGGCGATCCGGATGTCGCCCCGTGCGGTGCTGATCTCCGCGGGGCCGCCCAGTCGGCCGACCTCGACGTCGCCGTCGATCGCGGCAAGGCGGACGCTCGCGGCCTCGTCGATCTTGATCTGGCGGTACGCGCCGTCGAAGGCGATGTCGCCGAGCCGTCCGACGCCCCGGAGTTCGGCGCTGTCCGTCTTCGCCTGGATGCTGGAGCCGGCGGGCAGTTGGATGGTCACTTCGATGGATCCGCTGTTGCCGAGAATCCGGTTCTTCGCCGGTGGGGTCTCGATCCGCAGGACGCCGTCGGTGTATTCGACCGTGGTCTGCTCTGCCGCCTTCACATCGCGGCTTTTCGCGGTGTCCGCGGGCAGGACCTCGACCGTGGTGTCGGTCCGGTCGGCGGCGATGAACCGGATGCGTCCCGCGGGGATGTTCAGGACGGTGGAGATCGGGGTGGGGGTGGCGAACTTCTGCATGGTGTTCTCCTGCAACTCGTTGTTTCTGATGCCGGAAACGCTACGTTGCATTCACTGATCTGACAACACGATCGTTGCGCGCAATCACCATAGTTGCAGGTAGATGGCACAATATCGTTGCAATGGCGTTGGAGTTTAATGCAACGAATTGCATCCAAGCGTTGCAATGGATTGAGAGTGAACGCTATGCTGCGGGCACCACGGAGCACGAAGGAGACCGCGATGCCGGGAGGCAGACTCACCCAGGGGGAACGCCAGCAGATCGCGCTGGGACTGGCCGACAACCTCGCCTACGCGGAGATCGCCAGACGCCTCGACCGCCCCACCTCGACGATCACGCGTGAGGTGACGCGGAACGGCGGTCCCACCGGCTACCGCGCCGACCTGGCCCACCGCGCCACCGAACGCCGTACCCACCGGGCACGGCAGGCCGCCCCCCGGGCGGAGGCGTCCCCGCAACCCCACGGACGCGACGCCGAGGCGGTACGCGAGTACGAGGAGATGTTCACCACCGTCCTCATGCAATCGGGCTTGCCCAAGATGATGTCCCGGGTGCTGACCTGCCTCTACACAACCGACGCGGGTAGCCTCACCGCGTCCGAACTCGCCCAGCGCCTGAAGGTCAGTCCGGCGTCCATCTCCAAAGCGATCACGTTCCTCGAGGGCCAGGACCTCGTCCGCCGGGAACGCGACGAACGCCGCCGCGAGCGCTACATCGTCGACGACGACGTCTGGTACCAGGCGATGGTCGCCAGCGCCCGCGCCAACGACCGGCTCGTCGAGACCGCACGGCAAGGCGTCGGCATCCTCGGCCCCGGCACCCCGGCCGCCGCCCGCCTCGAGAACATCGCCCGCTTCCTCGACTTCGTCGGCGAGAGCATCACCCGCGCCGCGGAGCAGGCCCGCGAGATCCTCTACACGAAACCCGGAACGACCTCAGGCGGCACTGCCGAGCCAAGTTCGGATCGCGGATGAGCAGGCTGGCCCGAGCGATGCTGTCAGCAATGCGGTGCAGGGCCCTCTGGCGCGCCTCCGCGTTACCGGGCTGCTTCGGCCAAGCGGCGAAGCCGATGGCAGCCCGTCGCGTGGGACCGTGACGATGGTAGGACTTGGTCACTGACCTACCGTGTCCGGGTATGAACACCGAGGACTGGTTGGCGGACACCCGGACGTCCTACGACACCGTCGCCACCAGCTACGCGGAGCAGGTGCGCAACCTCCTGGATGAAACACCCTACGAACGCGCGGTTCTGGCACTCTTCGCCGACCTGGTGCACGCCGCCGGCGGAGGGCCGGTTGCGGACGTGGGATGCGGGCCGGGGAGGATTGCGGCGTACCTGCGTGAACTGGGCGTGGACACGTTCGGGATCGACCTGTCGCCCGCGATGATCGAGTCAGCTCGGCGTGATCACCCCGGCCTACGGTTCGAGGTCGGGTCCATGACGGACCTCGACCTCGACGACGCCTCGATGGCCGGCCTGGTCGCCTGGTACTCGCTGATCCACGTCCCCGACGACGAGATCGGCTCGGTCCTCACACACTTCCGGCGAGTGTTGCGGCCAGGCGGCCCGCTGCTCCTCGGCTTCCACGTCGGTGATGAGTCGGTGCTGAAGACGCAGGGCTATGGCGGCCACCCGATGAAGGTCCACGTCCATCGCCGCCAGCTCGGCCAGGTGGCCGGATGGCTCAACGAAGCCGGTTTCACGGTCGAGGCGCAGATGACTCTCAGCTCAGCCGAGAGCACGCTCGGAGGAGTTCTCTTCGCTCGTCGCCGACCCGATACCCAGTAGGGACCAGCGGCTCGACCGAGGATGCCGAGGTCACGACCGCACCGCCTCGATCGGAAGAGGACGAGGCCGGGCCGGCGCGGTTATTCTCGCGGCATGGCATGCCGAATCAGCGAACTCGTCATCGACGCGGAAGACCCTGACCGACTGGCCGCATTCTGGTGCGATGTCCTCGGCTACGTCGAGCTGGCTCGAGAAGGTGACGGCAGTATCCAAATCGGCCCGCCCGGCGTCGGATTCGGCGGAGCACAGCCAACCCTGACCTTCAACGCGGGCCGCGAGCCCCGGCGCGGGAAGCTACCGCTGCACATTGACGTCAGCGCCACCGATCGCGACCAGGACGCCGAGCTTGCCCGGTTGCTCGCACTGGGCGCCGTGCCCGCCGACGTCGGCCAGACCGGTGAAGAGAGCTGGCATGTCCTGGCCGATCCCGAGGGCAACGAGTTCTGTCTCTTGCGCGCGCAGCTGAAGCCCATCTGACGTCCCACCACATCGAGCAAGGTGCAGCGGCTCGGGCGCCACCTGAACCCTGGTGGATGCGAGTACGGAGGTGGTCCGGGACACCCGCAGGAGACCGGAGAGCCCGGCAGGCCACGATCAGGCGACGACCCTGCTCGCTCACCCGTGCGGCCTCTCTCGGAGTGCGGAACAGGCTGTCTGCGGCTTACGTGGAGAAGTCTCTTGCATGCCCGGACATATGCGACCAGAGGGCCTCCCCATGCACCTGCGGTTCAGGACACGGAACGTCGCGTCGGCGTGCGATTTCCTGTCGGTCGCCGAATGCCGCGACCTCATCCGGGCTATGGAGGAGGCGCCGCGGGAACAGGCGCAGGTCGTGCGGGCCGGGGAATCGATCCTGGATCCGTCGCTGCGCCACTGTTTCGATCACCATCTTCCCGACGACTTCAAACGCCCCCTCAGCGATCGCCTGACGTCCTATTTCGACGAACACCGGGTGGAGTTCAACTCCGACGCGGATTACCTGTACGGCCCCTACTTCATGTCGTACGAGAAGGGGAGCTACTTCCGCGCGCACCGCGACGTCGCCAATCACAAGGACGATCCGCCCCGGCTGGCCGCACACCGCTGGTCGCTCCTGCTCTACCTCAACGGGCGCGAAGCCGCCGAGGACCTGCCGGCGTTCGACGGGGGCGCGCTCACCCTCTACGAGACCGAACCGACCCTGCGCGATCGCCGCGTGGTCATTGTGCCGGAGCCCGGCATGTTGGTGCTGTTCCGGGCGTCCTTGATGCATGAGGTGGCGACCGTCCGTGATGGTACCCGGTACGCGATCGCAGGGTGGATGTCCAGTGCAAGCTCTCATCCGCTGGGAGGCAGGCAATGACCGATCACGCCATCGTCAACGAGTCGATCCGCATCTGGGTGGCCGACGAACTTCCTGTCGAAACGAAGACCGCGCTGGCCACGTTCTGCCGCCGCAACAGGTTCCCCCACCTCTATTTCGAGACTCTCGAACCCCTGCTGTCCCGGACCGGCCTCGTTCTGGTGCTGGCCACGACGGACAGGCCGTGGCCGCCCAAGGGGATCGGCTCGCAGACGATCGAGGCCGTCGGCATGGCGTTGATCGGCGCGGAGAAGCGGGCCCACCTCACCCCGGTCCTCACCGACCGCGGCCATGCCACCAACATCGGCCTCGTCGGCGCCATGACCAAACACCTGCTGGAGCACTTGCGTGACTCGGACGTGTCCTCGGCCGGATACCTCGTCCGCCAGGGCGATCGTGCTCTCGAGCGCGCGCTGGAACAGGCGGGGTTCGCCGAGTCCGATCTTCAATCGACCACCGACTACGCCGAGTACCAGGAATTTGCCGCTGCGCCCCAGAAGGTCCTCGACACGCTGAGTCTCAGTCACGTAAGGCTCGGGGACATCCTGGCGCTCGCCCTGGACGGCCGGGAACTCGATCACCTGAGCGCCTACCATTTCGGGCTGACCGTCGGCTTGACGGCCTATCTGCAGGACTCGCTGCGGGACGCGGCACTTCTGCCCGGGCTGATCGATCTGGCCGCCACGCTTCCGCCCGGCGGGGTGCCGCCCGGCACTCCTGGCCCTCCCGAGGAGTGACGGCATCCGGAGAGGGGCGATCGAGGGAGCTCTCCCACCATGCCGGAGCAGTCGGACGACGCGCCTCCCCTGTCGCTGGTCGTGGCGAGCCTGGACGAGGGCGCGGAACTCCATGAAACGCTGAAGTCCGTCTATGCCGGATCGGTCGTTCCCGCGGAAACCGTCGTCGTCGACGACGGGGGCACCGACGGCAGTTGCGCCGTCCTGGAGCGGGACGAGTGGCGCGAGCGTGGAGTCGTTGTGCACCGCATCGAGCGCAGCGGTGTCGCGGCGGCGCGCACCGCGGGTGCCGGGCTCGTGAAGGGGGCCCGGGCCCATCTGGTTTTCCTGGATGCGCACTGCCGGTTGGAACAGGAATGTCTCGCTCGGCTGCGGGCCGCACTGATCGCCGAGCCCGATGTCATCCTGGCGCCTGCCATCCGCGACGTCGGAGGCACCGAGTATGGCTGCGGCGCCCGTCTGCTCGACGCCGAACTGCGGACGCGCTGGCTGCCGCCCGGCCAGGATGACGCCTTGTACCCAGTGCCCATCGCGCCGGGGGGATGTCTGGCGCTGAGCCGGGCCACCTTCGACCGCCTCGGCGGCTTCGGGGCCTTCCGGGAACTCGGACTGGAGGACGTCGACTTCAGCCTGCGGGCATGGCGCGCCGGTGTCGGCGTCCTGGCCGTCCCGTCGGCGAGACTGGCACACCGCTTCCGGCCGAATCCGCCATACCGTCTCAGCTCCGCGAGCCGTGCCTACAACGTGGCACGGGTCGCGCTCATCCACTTCGAGGATTCCCGCCGCGAAGCGTGCCTGCGCAAGATCATCGGAACGCCGAGGGCCGCCGAGGTCCTGGTCGATGTGTTCGTCAGCGACTGGGAAGACCAGCGGAAGAGACTCGCTGCCACCAGTTCGCGGACCATCGAGGAGTTCTTCAACACGTTCGGCGACTGGGAACGGCGGGATTGACATGATCGAACCGGACAAGTCCCCCACACACGCAACGGCGTACAGCCAGGTCCAGCAGGCGTACCAGGACCTCGGACGGCTCGGGCGAAGTCACTGCGACGCCGCGCGGCCTCGGTTGGTGGAGGGCGGAGTGTTGCGGTGAGTGAGGTGAGTTGGATTCACGTGGGGCCGCGGGCAGGCCGCTCAGTAGGCTGCGGCCATGTTCGAATACCACGGTTGGATCAAGGTCCTGGAGAGCGCCGGCGCCAACGATGATGACTACGACGACGGCCTGCTCCAGGGGATCGTCGGCAGCATCAACGATCGCATTCGAGAGATCGACAGCCCGTACCTCCTTGACCTGCGGTGGATGAACGGGGCAGCGTTCGTCCACTTCGGGGGCTTCCCCAACCACCGTGACCCGCAGGTCCTGCGGTTCTTCGCGGAGGTCGGTGAGTGGGCGCCGGGTTCGTACGGCCTGTTGCACGTACGCGATGACGAGGACCCCGGTCGTGAGAATGAGGTCCGCGTCCTCACGATGGTCCGTGGCCGGGTGACCGAGCACGCGGAGTCGCTGCTGTCGCCCTGTACCCCGGTGCTGGAAGACCCGTTCGAGGGCTAGAGACCTGGCGCGCTCAGACCCGCCGCCAGTGCGGCGACATCAGTGGTCGACTCCGGAGTGATCGGGCGGGCGGTAGTGCGTACGGCCGGTCCTGACTCACGAGACCCGACATGGTGCCGCGGCCTCTTCACCGACCAACCCGGCGAATGTCTATTGCTCGACCGAGTGCTGTTCGGGGGAGTCCGAGTTGCCGGATCAGTCGGCCGCTCATCACGCTGAGCGTGGAGAAACTGCGACCGCCGGCTCAATGCCCACCTGCGGAAAGTGCGACCTTGTCCGGATTCGCGCGGACTGCGGCTGGCAAGCCCTTGCCATGGCGAGGACTTGCCGCCATCGGGCCTTCACCTCGGCGTTACTGGCCGATAAACCCATGACATGTTCTCCCCCTCGCAATCTTCCGCCTTCCGGCGCAGGCGCTGGCAGCTGATCTCGGTCGCCACCGTGGTGCCGCTGCTGGCGTCGGGGCTTGCAGTTCTGCAAGCACCCGCACAGGCCGCTCCGAGCAAGCCCACCGTTCCCGCCAAGGCCCAGGCGACCCACAAGGTCACCCTGGTCACCGGCGACGTCGTCACGGTCACCACGATGGCCGACGGCAAGCAGATCGCCGACGTCGACCGGCCGGACAGCGCCGTCGGCGGCGTGAAAATCCAGCAGATCAAGGGCGACCTGTTCGTCATCCCGGACGAGGCCGTGCCGCTGCTGGGCACGGACAAGCTCGACCGGCGGCTGTTCAACGTCACCGACCTGATCGAGATGGGCTACGACGACGCGAAATCAGCCGCGGTGCCGCTGATCGCGACCTACGCCCAGCCGAAGTCTCGCTCGGCCGTCGAGCCGACGGCCCCCCGCGGCAGCAAGCTGACGCGCACGCTCAAGGGCATCCGCGGGGCCGCGCTCAGCACCGAGAAGCGGCAGGCCCGCACTTTCTGGACCACCGTCGCGCCGCAGGGCAGCGCGACGTTGGGCGGGGGTGTGGCGAAGCTGTGGCTCGACGGTCGCGTGAAGGTCAACCTGAAGGAGAGCGTGCCGCTGATCGGCGCGCCCGAGGCCTGGGCGGCCGGGTACACCGGCAAGGGCGTCAAGGTCGCGGTGCTCGACACCGGCATCGACGTCAACCACCCCGACTTCGCCGGCCTGATCGACGGCACGGTCAGCTTCGTGCCGGGTGAGGCCATCACCGACGTCAACGGGCACGGCACGCATGTGGCCAGCACGATCGTCGGTTCGGGCGCCGCCTCAGGAGGCGACTACAAGGGCGTCGCCCCCGGCGCCGACCTGTTCGTCGGCAAGGTGCTCAGCGGCCCGGAGGGCTACGGCCAGGACTCCTGGGTCATGGCCGGTATGCAGTGGGCCGCCGAGTCCGGTGCGGACGTCGTCAACATGAGCCTCGGCGACTCCTACCCGTCGGACGGCAGCGACCCGATGTCGCAGGAGGTCGACGCGCTGTCCGCGCAGTACGGCACGCTGTTCGTCATCGCCGCGGGCAACGCGGGCCCGGAGAGCATCTCCTCCCCGGGCGCGGCCGCCTCGGCGCTGACGGTGGCCGCCACGGACAAGCAGGACCAGCTCGCGTCCTTCTCCAGCACCGGCCCGCTGGCCAACTCCGGCGGCATGAAGCCGGACATCGCGGCGCCCGGCGTGGACATCACCGCGGCCCGCTCGCAGGAGATGACCGACGGTGGTGAGGGCCTCTACCGCACCCTCAGCGGCACCTCGATGGCCACCCCGCACGTGGTCGGCGCGGCGGCGATCCTGGCCCAGCAGCACCCGAACTGGACCGGTGCGCAGCTCAAGGAACATCTGATGAGCACCGCGAAGGGCCTGGCCGACGGGTACTCGCCGTACGAGGTCGGCACCGGCCGTGTCGACGTGGCCGCCGCCGTGCGCACCACGGTCCGCGGCACCGGATCGCTCTTCTTCGGCAACTACACATGGCCGCACGAGTCGAGCGACGTCGCAGTCAAGAAGGACCTGACCTTCACCAACACCGGTTCCGCCGACGTCACGCTGAACCTGGCGCTGACCGACGACGGCGGCCCGTTCACGCTGGGAGCGACCAAGGTGACCGTCCCGGCGGGCGGCACCGCCGCCGTCCCGGTGACCGGTGACCCGCAAGCCGCCTCGCCAGGCCGACACGTCGGCTACGTGACAGGCACCGATGCGACCACCGGGAAGCCGGTGACCCGCACATCCGTGGCGCTGCTCAAGGAGGAGGAGCGCTACGACCTGAACATCAAGCTGGTCGGCCGGGACGGCAAGCCCGCCGCCGGCTGGGTCGGAATCAATCTGGCCGGCGACGTCTGGCCGTGGACGGTCTACGTCGACGGCTCGACCACCATGCGCATGGCACCCGGCCTCTACACCGTCGCGGGGTACCTCGACGTGGCCGGCGAGAAGGCGGACCGCTCGGGTCTGGCCGTGCTGGTCACCCCGGAGACCGTGCTCAAGGACGGCTCCGCGAACGTGGTGCTGGACGCGAGCAAGGCACGCCTGCTGCAGACCGAGGCGCCGCAGCGCACCGAGGACCGCCAGCGCAAGGTCGACTTCAACGTCCACTACAAGGGCCTCGACCCGTTCACGGACTACCGCAGCGCGTACGTGCTGCCGCCGACGTACGACGACGTCTACGTCGCGCCGACGAAGCCGATGACACGGAGCGAGTTCCTGCTGACCACCCGCTGGCGCAAGGGCGAGCCGTCGCTCAGCCTGAGCACGCTGGGCGGTCGGCTCCCCTTCGAGGCACTGGTGCAGGCGGGCAGCGCCCTGGGCACCGCCACGGACAAGCTGGACGCCGTCTACGCGGGCAACGGTGCGGCGGCCGCATACGAGAAGGTCAAGGCCAAGGGCAAGGTCGTCGTCATCGAGCGCAGCGACGAGGTCTCGCCGCAGGAGCGCACCGAGGCCGCGGTCGCGGCCGGTGCGAAGGCGTTGGTCGTGGTCAACGACGGTGTCGGTGCCCTGATGGAGTACGTCGGCGAGTCGACCATCCCGGTCGCCACCGTGCACCGCGACGCGGGCAGGACCCTTGTCGCGATGGCCAAGGCCGGCAATTTGAAGCTGACCGCACAGCAGACCAAGTACACGCCGTTCGTCTACGACCTGACCCGGGACTACCCGGGCAAGGTGCCGGACCAGGCCCTGGTCTACAAGCCGACCAAGGGTGACCTCGCCCGGATCGATGCCCACTACTACTCGGCCACGGACGGCGCGGTGGCGGAAGGCTACCGTTCCGACTTCTCCCTCAGCCCGTCATTCAACATCCCCGAGCTCGAGTGGCACCCGGGCACCCGCACCGAATGGGTGACTCCGGGCCAGGTCTGGAGGGAGTTCCACACGCAGGGCATCGACGGAACCCTGCCGTGGTCGATGGTGTCGGGCGACAACACGTATGCCAAGGGCAGCACCACCCGTCTGGACTGGTTCGCTCCGGCGACCCGGCCCGGCCAGGGCGAGTCCTTCGGTGTGTACAACTCCCGTTGGCAGAACTACATGACCTGGAACGTGCAGGCATGGGCCTCCGCAAGCGACAACATGCGGCTGGGTGGCTACCTGCCGTGGGGTGAGACGCCGTCCCACCTGCAGGTCTTCCAGGGCGACACGCTGATCGACGACAACCCGCACGGCGGAGACATGCAGTGGGTGGAGGTGCCGGCGGGCAACCTGCCCTACCGCGCCGTCCTCGACGCGGAGCGGCCCGGTGACGTCTTCCGGCTGTCGACGCGCACCCACACCGAGTGGACCTTCATGTCCGACACCGTCGACTCGGACCTCTTCGAGCGGTTCTCGGTGCTGAACCTGGACTACCAGCTGGAATCGGACCTGCACGGCGACGTCAAGGCCAACGCGACCCAGCAGATCGCGCTCAAGCCGGTGTCGATGGACTCCGGCACCGTGCCGGGCACCGTCACCAAGGTGACGCTGGACGTCTCGTACGACGACGGAGCCACCTGGCAGAAGGTGACCCTGACCAAGGGCGCCGGAGGCTACTGGAAGGGTTCGTTCAGGACGGCGAAGAAGCCCGGCGGCTTCGTCTCGGTGCGCGCGAGCGCCGGGACGGACAGCGGCTTCAGCGTCAACAACGAGATCATCCGGGCGTACGGCCTGCGATGAGTCGCACCGTCGGGCCCCGGGGAGGCGACTCCCCGGGGCCCTTCCCGCCACACCTGCTCCCAGCAGGGACTATGCAGGGTCTGCCGCCATGGCGCATACTCTCCCCGCTGCGGCAAGCGGAAGAGAGTCGGTCGCCGATGCTGGATGTCCTTGGCCTCGAAGCCGATGACGAGCGCGTCTACCAGGCGCTGCTCGGACGGCCGAACTCCACCGCGACGCTGCTGTCGGATATGCTCGCCCTCTCGCAGGCCGACGTCGACAGAGCCTTGTCCCGGCTGGTCGAGTGGGGACTTGCGATCAGGTCGGCGGATGAGCAGTTCACCGCCGCGCCGCCGGCCATGGCGCTCGGCGCTCTCATCAGCCAGCGCCGGGACGGGCTGCGCATGGCCGAGCAGGCACTGGTGACCTTCGCCGAGGAACACCGGGCGGCGATGACCGGGCGCAGCATCAACGATCTGATCGAGGTCGTCACGGGCGTCGACGCCATCCGTCATCGTTTCCTACAGGTGCAGCAGGCGGCCCGCACGCAGGTCCGCACCTTCATCACCGCACCGTTCCTGGCCGTGCCGCCCGACGAGAACACGGCCGAACCTGCGGCCATCGGCCGAGGCGTGCACTTCCGGGCGGTACTGGACCGGGCCGTGCTGGCAGAGCCGGGCATCATCACCGATGCCATCGATTCACTGCGCAACGGCGTGCAACTGCGTGTCGCCGACCAGCTGCCGATGAAACTCGTGCTGGCCGACGCCGACCTCGGCCTTGTCCCGCTCGCGGTCACACCGGCCGGAGAGCCCGGCGCCGTGCTGCTGCACCGCAGCGGCCTGTTGGATGCCCTGGACGCGTTGTTCGAGACGGTATGGCGCACCGCCCACCCGCTCGAGCTGTCGGGCACCGGCGCAGAAGCCGAAACCACCGTCGAGGTCGGTGCGGAAGGCCCGACCGACCTCGACCGAAGGATCCTCGCGCTACTGCTGGCCGGCCTGACCGACCTGACGGCCGCGACACAGCTCGGACTGTCACCGCGCACGCTGCACCGACGCCTGCGCCACCTCATGGACATGGCGGGAGTTCGGACCCGGATGCAGCTTGGCGGTTACGCCGTCCGACACGGCTGGGTCGAGACACACTGAAGGCCCTGTGCCGTTCAACTCCGCCCGCCGGTCGCATCTCCCTCTCGCCGGTCGCTCCCCTCCCTCTCGCCGGTACAACATCCCACCGGGTCGTCGTACGCCCCAACGCCACACGCCGCTCCCTCGGCGCCTGGCCCGTCATCCTGTGCCCCGACTTCGGATCACACCTGCGACCCGCCCGCCGCACCGGGTGGGTCGCAGGTGCTCCGGGGTGGTTACGGCGTGAGCGCGGTACCGCCGAAAGTCACGACGAGGCGGCCGTCCGCGGCGAAGGACCAGTGCAGGGCGCCGGAGTACGCGGAGCACCGAGAGCCGTTTGACCCGGCCCAGAACTGGTTCGAGCTGTCGGCGTCCCCCACGACCTTGTCGTTCGACCCGCTGCTGCTGCGGCACGAGACATTGTTCCGGAACACCGAAGTACCCGCGTCGAACGAGTAGTTGCGCTGGGAATTGTCGATGCTGACATTGTCCGACACCGACATGGCGCCGGGGTTGCTGTTGTACGTGAACCCGTGATGGCCGTTTCCGTAGGCGATGTCGCGCCGGACGATGTGGTTGACCTTGATGTCATCGCCGCCGAGCTTGTAGCCGTTGCGGTCGCCGTTCGTGTTCTGGGTGCCGTCGGTGAGGGTTCCGTTGCCGTAGGAGAGGGAGTCTTCGATGGTCACCGGGCCGATGGGCCCCGTGTCGGTCTTGGTGTAGAGGTCCCAGCCGTCGTCGATGTTGTTGTGCGACACGTCGTAGCGGAAGACGTTCCCGGGGCCGGAGGTGAGTTTCGCGGCGAAGCCGTCGGCGTTCTCGCCGCCGGAGTCGGCGTTGTCGTGCGACTCCGAGCTCAGGACGAGGTTGTTGGCCGGCCACTGGTCCTTGGGGGTGCTGGAGGCCGTTCGTGAGATCTGCAGTCCCGAGTCACGGTTGAAACGCGTCACCGTGCGCTCGATGATGTTGTTGCTGCCACCCACGAAGATTCCGTTGTCTCCGGCGTGTTCGACGACGATCCCGTTGACGTGCCAGTACGACCCGTTCAGGGCAAGCCCGCGATTGGCCGGGTCCTCGGCCATGGCCGCGAAGTTCAGTACCGGGGTCTCTCCCGGGTAGGCGGACAGCTCCGTGCGGTCGCTGGAGGTGCCGTTGTTGCCCGGAGGGATGGTGACGGTCTGCGTGTAGTGGTAGGTCCCGCCGCGCAGGTAGATCGTGCCACCGGGGGTGACGCGGGTGATCGCCGAGGCGAGCGTCGTCGGGGCCGACTGCGTTCCGGCCGCGCTGTCGCTGCCGTTCGGCGCCACGTACAGCGCGGAGCTCGTCGGCGGAGGCGTGTCGCCCACCTCGACGTCAAGGTAGTCGATATTGGGCAGGCCGGCGGATGTGGTGGGGCTGAGCCGGACGGTGTTGCTGCCTGAACGCAACTGCACGGTAAGCGTCTTGGTCGCCCACGTCGGCCAGGTGCTGGTGCTCTCGAACGACGCCGATGCGGCCGCCGAGCCGTTCACCGTGACATCGGCGGGCCGCGCTGCGGTGGTTCCGTTGGCGAAGCGGACTTTCACTGTGGCCGTGCCCGCGGTGGGGGCGTTCACCGTGAACTGTGCGAAGGCGCCTGTCGCGTTGCTGCCGTTGCAGAACCCGCTGCCGGAGTAGCCGGCCCAGTCGGAGTCGATGGTGCCGGTGCAGACCGCCGGAGAGCTCTCTGCCTCATAGCGGGTGGACGCGGCCTGCGCGGTGTTGCCGGACAGTGCGACGAGCGTGCCGGCCAGAAGGCCAACGCACGCGATGACGGGTCGTAATTGCATCGTTTTTCTCCAGTTGGTTGGCCGGCCCGACCAGGGGTTCGGTGAAAAGGGCGTTGCGGAACCACGCGACGGTCGACGGCAGGAGCGAGCCGGATCGACGCTGCGGCCGGGCAGGGAGTACGGAGCGGGGAGCAGGGAAAGCGCTTTCTGTGGACGGTAGAGGCTCGTCATGAACGGGGTTAAGAGACGCGTACTTGATTCCTATTCACGATGATGAACGGCTGGGGCGTGACGCTTCCCGGCCGAGCCCGGCCGGAAGCGGGCACCGGCTGAATGAACAGGCTTGCCCGGCTGCTGATCGCCGCTGGACCGGGTTCATGAGGCCATATGCGAGTGGATCATGAGCGGGCCTCGGCCGCCGAGTCTGGTGGCGGGGAGTTTCCCATGCCGACCGCGAGTAGGTCGCTCGGCGCACGAACTTGACGGAAGGCATGGTGTTCACGGCTTTGGCCGCGATCGCGGCAGGCAGGACCTGGTCACTGAGCGAGCGCACTTGCGGCGCGCCGCAAAGCTTCGGATGAATTCCCACCGAGGATCGAGTCGCCCGACCTAGAGAGGGGCTGTCACGGTGCGGATTGCGGTTGTGACAGCCTGAGTTCCTACCTGCGGGCCGAGCGGAAAACAGGCATCACAAAGCGACACAAGACCTGGGGTGGGGCACTCAAAGCCCCGCGGAGGCTTGCGTGTGTCGCCGGCGCGTTTCGGCTGCGGACAATTGAGATCAGTTGTGGCCGAACTTCCGCTGCTGCTTGTGAGAGACCTGCTGCTCCAAGATCGGGCGCACCGTCTCATCTGTGGCCGATGTCGTCGCCTGCTCCTTCGTCGCCACCGGGGCACTGCGTTCATGGCCGCCGGTGCGGGCGCCGCGGTTCTGCCGACTCTGTTTCTTGCCCATGATCGTGCCTCCTGTAGAAGATTTCGGAGGATGGGCAGCTACCAGGCTGCCATGCGAGTACGAAGATCGCATTTCGGCACCCAGGGCAGATTGCGCCGCTAATGGAAGTCCTTGGTGAATCGGAGATGGTGCTGTCATTCCAGGAGGAGCGCGCCTTCGCTGCACTTCGTCCGGCGCGCTTCGGAGGTGCAATAGTAAAAACTTGTGGATGCAGATTATTTAGGGGTCGTGGTGTCGAGGCTCGGGTTGTCGTAGCGTCACGACCATGACGACCTGGAAAGAGTTCACCGAGGGCGCGCCGAGGATCGCCGGCATCTTCACCCGCCGTCATGCCGCGACCGGCAACCTGTGCCTGCTTGCCACACTCCGCTCGGACGGATTCCCGCGGATCAGCCCGATCGAGCCGAGAGTGTTCGAAGACCAGTTGTGGCTCATTGGTATGCCGGACACCACCAAATTCCGGGACCTGGGCCGCGACCCACGGTTCTGCCTGCATACGGCAACGGTCGACGCCGAGGTCAAGGACGGTGACGCGAAGCTGTGGGGTGTGGTCAACGACGTCCAGGACAAGGCGCTGCATCAGCGGTTTGCCACCGCACTGTTCGAAGACACCGGGTTCGACCTCCGGGGACGCGACTTCGACCACTTCTACGCGGCCGATGTGACCGGCGCGTCGGCGGTAGAGGTCGGCGGCGGCCACATGGACGTCACGATCTGGAAGCCCGGTGCGCCGGAGCGTGTTGTACGGAAGCACTGATCCCATAGGCACGACTTGCTGGCTCCGCGGCCGCATCCGTACGCCGGTGGGACATCCGCCCGGGCCAACGCCGCGTACCCGTACGCGGCGCGCCACCGCTTCGCGCGAAGCCTGTCAGTTCCATTGGACGGCAAAAGGCAAAGGCAAGGAGAGCACTCTCCTTGCCACTCTCAACATATAGCGCGCTGGGGGGCTTGCCGCAAGACCCGGGTCATGGCGCAGAATCGTCGGCTGATGCCACAACCTGCGGAAATGAGGGCACGACGTGCGTGTGTTGCTGTCGACGCATGGGGGACGCGGTGACGTCGAACCAGCGGTGGGACCGGCGGTGCAGTTGCGGGTACTCGGCGCGGAGGCGCGGGGGTGCGCTCCGCCCGACTGGGCGGAGCGGCGGGCCGACTCGTCAGAGGGAACGCCACCGGGGCTGAGGACGTGCTCGACAAGAAGTTCGAAAGAGGTGGAGGCGCCGGTGATTCGATCTGCCACCGCAGTGCAACGGAGCACGGCTGCCTCGGAGGTGTCGCAGTGATTGAGCAGTACGTGTTGGATCTTCAAGAGGTCGACGAGACGCAGGTCGCGGTCGTTGGCGGCAAGGGCGCACACCTGGGCGGGCTGTCGCGGATCGACGGCATCCGTGTGCCGGCTGGCTTTTGCGTGACGACCGACGCGTTCCGGCGGATCATGGAGGAAGCGCCGTCGATCGAGGATCGGCTCGATCAGTTGTCGCGCTTGAACCCGGACGACCGGGAGGAGATCCGCACGCTCAGCGCGGAGATTCGCCGGACCATCGAATCGATTGCCATCCCGGGCGACCTCGCGGCGGCGATCACCCGCGCGCTCGCCCAGCTCGGCGAGCAAGCCGCCTACGCCGTCCGATCCAGCGCGACGGCAGAGGACCTGCCGACGGCCTCCTTCGCCGGCCAGCAGGACACGTACCTCAACGTCGTGGGGCCGACGGCGATCCTCCAGCACGTCAGCCGGTGCTGGGCCTCGCTGTTCACCGAGCGCGCCGTGACCTACCGCCAGCGGAACGGCATCGACCACAATACGGTCCACATGGCCGTGGTCGTGCAGCAGATGGCCTTCCCACAGGCGGCCGGCGTCCTGTTCACGGCCGACCCCGTCACCGGCAACCGGAAGGTCTCCACCGTGGACGCCGGCTTCGGCCTCGGCGAGGCCCTGGTCTCCGGCCTGGTGAACCCGGACGTCTTCACGGTGCGACACGGCGAAGTCGTCGCCAAGGCTATCGCCGCCAAACAGCGTGCCATTTACGCCCTGCCGACCGGCGGTACGCAGGAAGTGGCCATCGACGCGCAGCGGCAGGAGCAGCCGGCGCTGACGGATACACAGGTCGTACGGCTCGTGCAGCTCGGGCGGCGGATCGAAGCGCACTTCGGCCGCCCGCAGGACATCGAATGGTGCCTGGTCGACGACGGCTTCCAGATCGTGCAGAGCCGACCGATCACGACGCTGTTCCCCATCCCCGAGACCGGCGACCAGGAGAATCACGTCTACGTCTCCGTCGGTCACCAGCAGATGATGACCGACCCCATGAAGCCCCTGGGGTTCTCCATGTGGCAACTGACGGCCATGGTGCCGATGCACGAGGCCGGCGGGCGGCTGTTCGTCGACGTCACCCGGCGCCTGGCCTCGCCCGCCAGCCGCGCCGGCCTTCTGGACATCATAGGGAGAGGCGATCCGCTGACCAGGGACGCGCTGGAGACCGTCCTCGATCACGGCGACTTCGTCGCGTCGCTCCCGGACGCGGGTCCCGGTGGGCTGCCCGCCGGCGGTGCGTCCGCCCCGGCCGAACCCGATCCGGCCATCGTCACCGAGCTGATCGAGCGCAGCCAGGTGTCCATCGCCGCCCTGGAGCGCGATGTCCGGGCGAAGACCGGACCGGAGCTGTTCGACTTCCTGCTGGAGGCCTTCGCGGAGCACAAGCGAGTCCTCAGTGATCCGCTGAGCCTTCAGGCGATCATGGCGGGGATGGAGGCCACGTGGTGGCTCAACGACAAGCTGCAGGAGTGGCTGGGCGAAAAGAACGCGGCTGACACGCTCACGTTGTCCGCCCCCGACAACGTCACATCGGAGATGGGACTGGCGCTGCTCGACGTCGCGGACGTGATCCGCCCGCATCCGGAGGTGGTGGCGTTCCTGCAGGGCGTCGACAGCGAGGGCTTCCTGGACGAGCTGGCGAAGCTCGAGGGCGGGACCGAAGCGCGGGACGCCATCGAGTCCTACCTCGACCGGTACGGCATGCGCTGCGTCGGCGAGATCGACATCACGAGGCCACGTTGGCGCGAGCGCCCCACCACGCTCGTGCCCGTGATCCTCGACAACGTCAGGATCTTCGAGCCGGGCGCCGCCGAGCGGCGCTTCGAGCAAGGGCGGCAGAAGGCGCAGAAGAAGGAACAGGACGTGCTGTCCCGCTTGCGGGCCCTGCCGGACGGGGACCGGAAAGCCGACGAGGCCAAGCGGATGATCGACCGGGTCAGAACCTTCATCGGGTACCGGGAGTACCCGAAGTACGGCATCGTCAGCCGCTACTTCGTCTACAAGCAGGCCCTGCTGGAGGAGGCCGAGCGCCTCGTGCAGGCGGGCGTGCTTCCTGAGGCGGAGGACATCTTCTACCTCACGTTCCAGGAACTCCACGATGTCGTGCGCTCGAACCAGGTGGATGACGAGCTCATCCAGCAGCGCAAGGACGCGTTCCGGTCGTACCACGCGCTCACGCCGCCCCGGGTGCTCACATCGGAGGGTGAGGCCCTCACCGGGGCGTACCGGCGTGACGACGTGCCGGCCGGCGCCCTGACCGGTCTCCCGGTTTCCGCCGGGACCATCGAGGGAAGGGCCCGCGTCATCCTTGACATGGCGGAGGCCGATCTCGAAGCGGGCGACATTCTGGTCACGACCTTCACGGACCCCAGTTGGTCACCGCTGTTCGTCGGAATCGCGGGCCTGGTGACGGAGGTGGGCGGCCTGATGACCCATGGCGCAGTGATCGCCCGGGAGTACGGCTTGCCGGCCGTCGTGGGTGTGGAGCGGGCCACCCGGCTGATCCGGGACGGGCAGCGGATCCGCGTGCACGGAACCGACGGGTACGTCGAGATCCTGTCTTGACATCCTGCTTTGACCGACCACACCGAGAAGCCCCGTCGGCGCTGTCGCGCCGACGGGGCCGGCCGTCGGGTCGTTCGATGAGCTTGCCTGGGTGAGCCCACCGAAGGGAAGTGCGCTTTTGCGGTGTCATGGCCCCGATCGTGGTAATAATCTGACGGGCGTGACGCAGAATTTCCGTGAGGCAATGCGGTTGATGCGAACTCGCGATCCGCAGCGTCAGGAGGACGGGTTCCACCAACTCCTTCCGCATGCGGCAGAGCATCTCGACGAGCTCCTCGAGCAGTTCGAGCAGGAGCAGGACGATCAAGGTTTGCGCCGCTGGCTGCTCGAGCTCATCGGGGCAGCCCAATCGCCCGCCGCTCTGCCGACTCTCGGCGCTCAACTCACCAGCCCTGATGAGTCCCTACGAATCTGGGCGGCCGTTGGCCTGACCAAGCTCGACACCCCCGAGGCTCGTACCTTGCTCTGGAAAGCCCGGGCCAACGGCTTGATCACGTAGTTGAGGTCACCCGGGACGCCCTGTCCTTCTCGGACCGACAGCACAGGGCGCTCGAACCGACCGCGTTGGTGAGGTCGACAGTCATCAGATGCCGTTTCCGTCATCGGGAGTTGCACCGTCCTTTTGCCGTCCACGACATCGATCAACGCCGCCGCAGTTCTGCGTGCACCTGCCGTCGGGAAGTGGGCGCATGTGGTGTCAGGGAGGGAACGGGTTTCAATCCGTGTCCGTCCAAGCCGCTGAGATCCGGTGTGGTTCGGGGCATGCGGCTGCGGCCGTGGCTGTGCTCCCGCACCGCCCGCGTCACTCCTGTCCTGACGATGAGAGGAGAGCGTCATGTCTCTGGTTCCCAGAGAAATCCCGGCCGGACCTCAGCGGTCCACGAGTGTCGCGATGCCGGGTCCGACGTTGGGGCGTCACCGGCATCGACGGAGCATGGGTGCGGCAAGTGCGTTGCTTGCCCTGGGCGTGCTGTGCGGATGCGCCGCGACGTCGAGGCAGGAGGCGACGCCCCCGGGGCCGAGAGATCCGACCGCGCAGGCACTGTTGGCCGGGAGATGCCCAGCTCGTCCGCCGGGCACCGTCGTGCCGGGGGCGGGGGCGGGGGTGGGCAGCGGGAGGCCGTTCGAACCGCTTGCGGCCGATGAGGTGCTGATCTGCCGATACCCGGGCCACACCGGGGTGGCCGACTGGGGTCCGCCGCAGCGGATCCGAGTCGACGACCGTGCCCAGGCGGCCGTCTGGCAGGCGCGTTTCAACTCGCTCGACCTGATCAAGCCCGACACCAAGTACAACTGCCCGGACTACACGCGGGGTGAGGTGGTTCTGGGCTTCATCGGCCAGGGGAAGGTCGTGGTCATCAGCGTCGACCTGGGGAAGTGCAACTTCGCGAACAATGGCAAGAGATCGGCCCAAGCTACCGCAGCGTTGGAAGCCGACCTGCTGCCCAAAGAACATTAGGGGGACTGACGTCCACGAGAGAGGACGCTTGCGGCATCATGGCGCTCGTGATCACCATCCATCTCAAGTACGAGATCGACGCCGACAAGCTCGCGGACTTCGAGGAGTACGGTCGCCGCTGGGTCAGACTCGTCAACCGCTTCGGCGGAACGCACCACGGCTACTTCCTGCCGAGTGAGGGCGACAGCGATATCGCCTACGCCCTCTTCTCCTTCCCCGGCTTCGCGGCGTACGAGCAGTACCGCAAGGACAGCATGTCCGACCCGGAATGCCAGGAGACAATGGAACTGGCCCGCGCCACAGGCTGCATCAAGCGGTATGAGCGCCGCTTCCTACGCCCGCTTAACGGGGAGGCCGGGCAGTAAAGCCCGCCGGGCCGGGCGAGCAGGACGCCGACGCGGAGATACAGCTGCGCTGTGGGGACCGGTTCGCGTCCGACGCGAAAGGGACTTGAGATTCGCGGTCGTCGAGCCGGCGGTCAGAACCAGTGCAGGCAGTGCGGGGAGCGCTCGGCGCGGAAGAGGGTGTCAGCGAGGGTGGCCGCGCCCGGGCGGTGGGCCCGGATGTGTCCGGCACGCACGAGCGTGCTCGGTGCGGTGCCGCCGAGGTAGACCGAGCCCAGATCGCTCACGTCCAGGGACAGGTCGGGCTCCCGGTCCGTCGGGACGCAGTCGGCCTTGCCGTCCCGGACGGTCAGCAGGTAGCGGCCGTGCTCGCCGAGGAACGGGTCGTCGACGTCGAGGACGAGCTCGCCGTCCGTGGACCAGCCGCGCGCTGTCAGCGCACGCGGAATGTCCAGCAGCCGCACCCAGAGCCAGTCGGTGTCGTTGCTCACCTGGCCGGCGCGGAAGTCCGCAAGCTGCCAGCGCAGCGGGTGTTCGGGCGGGAAGTGCTTGAACACGACCTGGGCGACCAGGTCGTGTCCGAGCACGAAGCGGGCCAGGGCCGTGGAGACGGCGTCGTTGGTGGCGATGGTCTCGTCGACCGTCAAGTTTTTGGGCTCGCCGAGCGAGTAGCTGGCGTACCCGTCCGGGACGCCGTCGGCGTCACGGTGGACGGCGACGTAGCGCGGCGCCGGAGAGATCGGGGGCTGCCCCGCGCCCATGGCCCACCAGCGGTGCGGCCGGGACAGCGCGCCGGGCTGGGCGCGGCGGTACCGGTCGTAGACCTCCTCCAGGATCTCGCCGCACTCGGCACGCCGCAGTACCTCGACCGAGCCGGTGTCCGAGCCGGAGTCCGAGCCGGTCGCTGGGGCGTCGGCCGTACGGCGCGCCCGGGGGAGGGCCAGGGCGGCCTGGTGGCGCGGCACCGTCAGCCGCGCCGTGTAGGTCGCCGGTCCGTAGCCGAACCTGCGGTAGATCAGTGCCTCGGAGGCCAGCAGTACGGAGAGGAACTCCCCTCGGGCCCGCAGCTCGGTGAGCTGGTGCCGCATCATCGCGCTGAGCACGCCCTGGCGTCGGTGCGAGGGCAGGACGCCGACTGCGGTCACCCCGGCGGCCGGGACGAGGATCTCACCGGGCAGGGTGAGCTCGAAGGAGTACGCACCGGCGGTGCCGACGGGCCGTCCGTCCGGTGCCATGGCGAGCAGGTTGCGGTCCATTTCGAGCGCCGACCACCAGACCCCGCCGCCCTCGGTCGGGGTTTCCGGGAAGCGCCCGAACGCGGCGTGGAGTGTGTCGACGAAGACGTCGAGGTCCTGGTCGGTCGTGGGACGGATCTCCATTGCTGCCGCTGTCTCCTCGGTATACCGGCACCACGGCCCGTGGCGCCCCGCCACAGTGCAGCGGTGACCCGTGGCCGGGTCAAGCGAATTACGGTCGGAGCCGCCGGTCACAGCCCAGCCCCAGCACAGTCCGGTCCCGGCCGGGCCCCGGCGGTGAGTTGGTGGTGGTCGGCCTCGGCGCCGGTGATCCCCGCCGCCGCCCGCAGAGGAGGCTCAGCCCTCGGCACCACCGCGGGTCAGCTTCTGTTCGAACCGGTAGTGTCGCCGCTGCGCAGAGCGAGTTGACGCACACGGGGAGAGCGGGGCACGGATGTACGTCCTGGAGCCGGGGGGTACGGAGCAGTTCTGCGACGGTACCTTCGCCATCGGCGCGGTGTCCCCGTTGCTGGCGCTGAGCCCGGCGACCTACACCGCGGGGTCGGGCAAGGGCTGCCGCGAGCCCTCCTCGGTCTTCTTCACGGTCGGACGCAACGGCCATCTGCTGCTGTACAGCATGGACGCGGACGCAGAACCGGCAGAGTACGTGCGGAAGTCCTGACCGCCGTCTCCAGAACGGCAGCGGCACCGTTCCAGGGCCGCTTCCAACGATCATTTGGCAGACGACGTCATGGAACGTTCGGCCGAGGCGTACAAGGGTGAGGCGGTTGTCGGCGCCCTCCCCACTGACAAGCCTCGCCCGGAGCCGCCTACGTCAAGGTGTCCACCTTGCCGATGAGGTCTTGAGGCACGCCGTCGCCAGTGGGTGGCGGTGACGGGGTGGAGGGCCGAGCTTTGGTTTGCCCGTTAGCCTGGCGCCATGCCCTTGATGAGCCACACGGTGCTTACCGATCCCGAGTTCGCCGTCCCGTCGGTGCCCGACTCCCCGCCCGGTGGCGTCGCCTGGTTGAGGTCGTCCGTCGCGCGTTTCAGCAGCGGTACTGCTCACCAGCGCAGGCGCGCGCTGGCAGTGGTCGAACTGGCCTGCGTCGATCCGGACAGTCTTCGGCGGCGGGCGGCCGAGCGCGGGGGCGGCCCGGTCGAGGTGCTTGCCGAAGCACTGGGCCTGCGTGCGGACGTCGCCGACGATGTCGCGATGGTGGCGAAGTCCTACCAGCCGCACACCGCGATCACCGAGGAGGCGGATCAGGCGGTCGTCCGGCTGGTCGAGGCCTGCGGCGGTGTCGCCGACGAAGCCACGGCCAACCGGATCGGGTTGCTCATCCAGGCCTGTGACGCGACCAAGGCTCTGGTGGCGAACACGGTGGCCGGTCGAACCGATCCGCCGGTGCCGCTGACTCGTCGAGTCGCGCCGGACGGCACGCTCGTGGAGATCAGTCTCGCAGAAGCGCCATTCGGGATCGGCCCCCACGCATGCCCCGGTCGTGAGCACGCGCTCGCGCTCGCGGCCGGCCTGGTGGAAGCGATGTCCCAGGATGCTGCCGGGGAGTAGCGTTCTGGCGTGGTGCCCGTTCGCCGGGTAGATGATCGTGTGGTCTGTGGGTCCGTGCCGTCGCGCGTTCACAGCAACGGCCCCCCGTCCACGTGCTGGCCACCATGACTGACAAGATCGGCTTGCCTCCGATGATGCCCACTGCCAGCAGCTGACGGAAGATCAGACGGCGTTGTTGGAGCGGGTGGTGATACGGCCGGCTGCTGCGAGTCGGGTCAGGCGGTCGAGCTCTCGGTCGGCCCAGCGTCGGACCCGGTCGGGTTCCAGCGGGGCGCCGTGGCCGACGTGGAGTCGGGTGGGGTTGAGGGCGAGCATCTCGCGCAGGCTGGTGAGGTTGCGCTGCGGGTCGTCGTGGAAGGGCGGATTGGCCGGCTTGCCCGGGATGAGTCCCATGAAGGAGTTGGCCACCAGGTCGCCGGCGACGAGGTCTCCGTCGTCGGTGAGGACGGAGATCGATCCGGCGGTGTGTCCGGGGGTGGGCATGATGCGGGCGGCGATCCCGAAGTCCGCCAGGGGAGTCTCACCGCGGATCAGGACGTCGGGTTCGAGGGGTTCGGCCTGGGCGTGCAGGTCTTTGCTCCTGTCCATGAGGCGGCCCATCGGGCCGGTGGGCAGGTACGGTTCGCGGACCCGGCCGGTGCGGTACGGCACGAGGTCGGCGATGTGGCCGGCGACGGGCGCGCCGGTGAGGCGGTGCAGTTCGGCGGCGGAGCCGAAGTGGTCGATGTGCCCGTGGGTGATGACGATCAGTGAGACGTCGCAGGGGTCCACTCCGTGCTCGGTGATCCGGTCGTAGATCTTCTGGCCGCTGCCGGGTGTCCCGGCGTCGACGATCACGGGCCGTCGGCCCAGGAGCAGGTAGGCGGTGATGGCCGTTCGGCCCATGACCGGGATGGGGATGACTTTCGTGCGGGACATGGCGTCCTCCGTGAGGTGATGGGCGGCTGCTGCTTGTGTGGGCATGCTGGGGCTCCGTCCGACTGCTGCTGCTGAGGGACGGTGCGGGCGGGTGGCGCGGGTGTGTCGGGGTTACCGGAAGCGGCGCCGGTATTCGGCGGGAGTGGTCCCCAGTCGGCGTTGGAAGGAGCGGTGCAACGTTTCCACCGAGCCGAGGCCGCTGGCCGTGGCGATCTCCGGCAGGCTCCGGTCGCTCTCCTCCAGCAGGCGGCGGGCGGCTTCGAGGCGGGCGGACTCCACATAGGCGGCCGGCGTGACATCGGTGCGTAGGCGGAACAGCCGGGAGAAGTGGCGCACACTCAGGTGCAGTCGTGCGGCCAGGGCTTCGGCGGAGAGGTCCTCGGTGAGGTGGTCGGCGATCCACACGCGCAGGTCGTCGATCCGGTCGCCCGACGTGGCCGGGGCGGAGAGCGGAACGCTGAACTGGCTCTGCCCGCCGGAACGTTTGACGTACATGACCATCATCCGGGCGGTGGCCAGAGCGAGGGCCTGACCGTGGTCGTCGGCGACCATGGCCAGCGCCATGTCCATTCCCGAGGTGACGCCGGCGCAGGTCCACACGCTCCCGGATCGGATGAAGATCGGGTCCGGATCGACGGTGACCAGCGGGTGGTCGGCGGCCAGCCGGTCCGCGGTCAGCCAGTGGGTCGTGGCGGACAGGCCGTCCAGGAGGCCCGCTGCGGCCAGTAGATGCGCTCCCGCGCAGATCGACCCGGTTCTGCGCGCCCGGGGCCCCGCTTTCCCCAGCCAGTCGGTGACGGTGCGGTCGATCACCGGCTCGACGCCGTCGCCGACCAGGTTGACGGCGCCCGCCACGAGCAGGGTGCCGACCCGGCCGGGCACCTCGTCGAGGGTCAGGTCGGCCAGCAGTCGGACGCCGCTGGAGGTGGCGACCGGTCCGCCGTCGGCTGTGGCGATCTGGACGAGGTAGCCGGGGTGGTCGGTGCCGGCCACCCGTGTGGCGACCGAGAACACCTCGGCCGGGCCGGTGACATCGAGGAGTTCGACACCGGGGAAGGCCACGATGACAACTTTGTGCATTGCGGGCATGTGCTGATCATTTCGCCCCGCTGTGATGGCTGCAATGACGAGGTTCTGTCAGATTCGGCCCTCCACCGTGCCGCAGGACATGCCCCACCTGTCCAAGGTCTCCAGTGCCTCGCCGCGCTGATCCTGCGGGGGTCAGGCTGCCTTGAGCGGGGTGCTGTCGTAGGACCAGCGGAATGGGCGCGCCTGGTCGTCGTAGGCGAGGGTGAATTCGCGGATCTGCTCGACGAGGTCCTGGCAGGAGTCGAACTCGCGGCGTTCGAGCCGACCTGGGAGGCCGAGATGCCGGTGCTGGCCAGGTGATCAGCGATGGCGCGATGGGTCCACCGGCTGTCGACGGCGGGGCGTGCCGAGGTCACCGTGGCCACAATCGCCACATGCACTTCGGGACCGTAGCGGCGCGGGTGCCCCGGCCGGGGACGGTCCTCCAGGGCTGCGAGTCCTTCGGCGGTGAACCGCTTACGCCAGCGGCGCGCGGTGTCCAGGTGCAGCCGGAGCGTGCGGGCGATGACGGCGTTCGCGGTGCCCTGTGCGCAGGCCAGGGCGACATGCGCTCGCTGCACCCGCCGCAGCGGCGCCGTTCGCGAGCTCGCCAGTTCTCGTAATAACGCGAGCCGGTCACTGTTCCAGAGCACCGCGAACGGACTGGACGACGTCATCCCCACCTTCCCGAGCTTCTTGATCACCACGGAGGGTAGCGCCGCTGACCTGCGCCGGAGCAGTCGATGCCGGGCCGGGCTGGCAGGGAGTCCCGGTGTCCATGGATGCGGAGGCGCTGGCGATGACCGAGTCGAGCCTGTCTCGGGTGTGCGTGAGATCGACGATGTGCTGGTCGATGCGACCGCGCTCCACAGCCAGGCGGTCGAGGAGTTCAGGTGTGGCCTTGCCGTCGATGACGCAGGGCGTGAGCTCGGCGATGATCTTGCTCGACAGGCCGGCGGTGAACAGCTCCCGGACCAGGAGGATCCGGGCGACCGCGGTTTCCGGGTAGTGGCGCTGGCCGGTGTTGCTTCGTTCGGCGGTGAGCAGGTTCTGCTCCTCGTAGTACCGCAGGGCCCGGGTGCTGACGCCTGTGCGGCGTGCGAGTTCCCCAATGCGCATTCCGAGCTCCATGTGATCTACGCCATAACGACTTGCCTTTGACGTCAACGTCAAGTTTTAGCGTAGCTGACATGACCCCGGGGTTTTCGCCCGATACGTCACGGATCAACGCCGCACGCATCCTCAACGTCAAGACCACTTGACCCGCCACCCGCACCACACCGGAAAGAAGCACGCACATGACCACCCACCAGACGACCGGCCTCACCGGCCCCGCTCCGACCCCGACCGTGACGGTCAAGCCGATCGTGCTGCCCGCCCCCCAGCGCGGCCAGGACCTGCACGTACGCGTTTCCGCACCGCTCACTGGCACACGCCTGCCGATCGTGCTCTTCGCACACGGATTCGCCTCCGACCTGGACGGCTACGCACCGCTGGTCGACCACTGGGCCTCTCATGGCTTCGTGGTGATCCAAGCCACGCATCTCGACTCCAAGCGGGTCGCCATCGCCGCAGACGACTCCCGCAGGCCCCACCTGTGGCGCTACCGCGTGCAGGACATGAAGCGCATCCTGGATGAGCTCAAGCCGCTGGAGGCATCCGTGCCCGGCCTCTCCGGCCGGGTCGACCACAGCCGCATCGTCGCAGCGGGCCACTCCTTCGGAGGCCAGACCGCGGGCATTCTGGTAGGTCTGCGCGTCACCGACCCCCAGACCGGCACCGCCGACGACCTGTCCGACTCCCGGGTCATGGCCAGCATCCAGCTGGCCACGGCCGGCAAGGGCGGCGACGAACTGACCCCCTTCGCTCACGAGAGCCTTCCCTGGCTCCGCGACCAGGACTTCTCCCACATCACCGCCCCCGGGCTGGTGGTCGCCGGCGACAAGGACGATCTCCCGCTCACCACCCGAGGACCCGCCTGGACAAGCGACCCCTACACCCTCAGCCGCGGCAACAAGAGCCTGCTCACCGTCTTCGGCGGCGAGCACTTCCTCGGCGGCATCTCCGGCTACCGGGCAGCAGAGACCACCGACGAGGACCCCAGCCGCGTCGCCCTCGTCCAGCAGGTCACCCTCGCCTACCTACGCCACATCACCGGCATCGACCACACCGACTGGCAGATGGCCCGGTCCGTCCTCGCCGACGCCCGTGCGCTGGGGCGGCTGAACAACAAGTGACCCTCGGCGGTTGAAATACACGCCTTCGTCCGCCCAGCGACCCCCCGTAGGATCAACGCGGGGCGGTACTGGTTCCTGGCCATCGGCCTCCGATCCGCAGCTCGACCAACGCCGCGCCGGATTGCGACTGGGCTGCGCAGCCGATCTCCCCGAACCACCACCCCGTTCACCAGCAGATGGGGGAGCGACGTCTGGGGAACATCACGAAGGCCGTGGTCCTCGTGGACCACGGCCTTCGTTCGTCGCCGTTCCGGCACCCCCGGGCACCGGGGCGGGGCGGTTGATGGCCACCTCGTCACGTCCGGCTGGTGTCAGGGGGCGCAGTTCAGGGTGCCGGCGCGCAGTGCGTGGCCGCCGTCGTTGCCGTCGTCGGACCAGATGACCGGCTTGTGGCCGGCGGTGCAGGTCGTCTGGGGCGCGATGGCGAAGCCCTCGTTGTTGTAGTTGGCCATCCCCGTGGGGCGGTTGTAGGTGTGGGTGACGGCGAACTGTCCCTGGGTGTTGATGTCTAGGGTCGAGGTGCGGCCCTGGCAGGTGTCGTCGCAGGTCGCCCACAGGTGTCCGGTGGCGGGCTCGAACTCCAGGTCCATCACGGCGGGGAAGCCGCTGGCGATGGTGGCGATGCGGGTGTAGCCGCCGCCGGACAGGTTCAGGGCGTAGGCGTAGACGGTGCCGTTGGCCTCGACGCCGACGAAGAACAGGCCGCTGCCGTGGCCGGGGTAGGCGGCCGGGTCGTAGGTCGCGCCGGTGTGCTCGTCGCGCAGGCCGTGCGCGGTCAGGAAGGTGTCCGGGATCCATGAGATGCCTTCGGGTCCGGCGTTGGCCGGCAGGGAGGGCAGGTCGGCGGTGAGGTTCCACTCGGCGGTCGCGTTCAGCGAGGACGCGGTGGAGGAGGCGTTGAAGCGCAGGATCTTCGGCATGCTGGTGGAACCGTTGCTGTCGTCGCGTTCGGTGGCGACGAACATGCCGTCGGGGGTGACGACCACGCCCTCGGCGTCGGGGTTTCCGCTGCCACCCGCGTAGTGCAGCGCCTTGCCCGAGGACCAGCCGCCGGCCGGGTCGGGGCGCCATGTCGTGCTGTTGGGTACCAGGCGGTAGAGCTTGCTCGGGCCGTTGTCCACCGCCCACAGCACTCCGGGGCTTTCGAAGGACAGGCCGCTGAGGTTCTCCCCGAACACGTTCGAGCCGTCGGCGATGGTGACCGCCGAGCCGCCCGGCCATACGGTGTCGGAGGGCTGTCCGCCTCCGCCGCAGGCGTTCGCCGTGCCTTTGGTCGGGGCGGTGGTGGTGAACGTGCCGGTGCCGTCCGCGCAGCGTCCGTAGGTGGTGGTGGCGTGGGAGGTCCAGGTGTAGGAGTCCACCACGGTGGAGCCGTCCGCCTTGAACAGCCGCGCGGAGTCCGAACTGCCCAGGCCGAACGACGACTCGACGTTCACCGCCAGGAAAGCATGCGGTGCCAGCGAGGTGCCGGAGGGGATCTTGTAGGAGTGGGAGTTGTCGTTGTCCTTGACGATCCACTTGGACACGTCGACCGCGGCGGTGCCGGTGTTGACGAGTTCGATCCAGTCGCCGGGGCTGCCGTCGCTCGACTCGACCTCGTTGATCCGCACCGTGGACTGGGTTTGCGCCGAGGCCGGCGCGCCGGACAGGCCAAGGGCGAGCCCAAGGACGGTCAGGGCGGCGGCGGTGTCGCGGGCTTGTCTGCGCCAGTGTGTATGCAAGGTGGCCGGTCCTCTTTCCAGGAGTCGGGCGGGGGGAAGCGCACTCGCGCCCCCGGCGAGACTTCGGGCATTCCGGCGACCAGGGGCTGAGCGGGCTGCGAACGGCGCAGGTGACCTACGGAACCGGATGGAGCACCTCACCACCGCGGTTGGTCATGCCTGTATCGGTCACTCCTGGGGTGTGCGCGGCCAGGATCACGGTCGCTGCGCGCCTTGACCTCGCCGTGTTCCGTGATTCACCGCGGGAGACATCTGTTAGTTAACTTTCCTATCTGGAAGAACTATCAGCGCTTCCGACACCTCGTCAAGAGGCTGCGCCAAGTCGAACCGGACCGCTTGACAGGGCATCGTCGAGCCGCGTAAGAATCCGGTCAGCGGCTCGGCGCGGACGTTCCGAACCTGACGCGCTCACCTGCATCCGTGTGCATGCAGCTGACCCGGCCGTCGCGGTCGTATCCCGCCATGCCTGTTGCCGCAGTGCCGCCTGTCCCGCACGCGTTCACCATGCCGCGCGTGCCGGCTCGCCGCCTGCCGGATGTCGCTCAGGCGCTGCTCAGGTCCATCGCACCGACAGCACTTCCGCCTGTTCAAGGAGATCAGCATGACGCCTCCCTACCCTCCCCTGCGCTCCCGGCGCACCGAACCCCCACCCGGGGGGCACGGGGCACACGCGCGACGCGGCGAGCGGTCCCGGCGCGCCCTCATCGCCGCCGGCATGAGTGTGGCCGTGGGCCTGCTCGGTCTGACCGCGACGGCCATGGCGTCCTCCGCCGGCACGAAGGGCGCGACGGCGTCCCCGGCGGCTGTGACCGCCAACGGGATCCCCCAGTTCGACCACGTCGTGGTCGTGACGGAGGAGAACAAGTTCTACGAGGACGTCGTCGGCAGCTCCAACGCTCCGTACATCAACTCACTTGCCGCTCAGGGCGCGTCGCTTTCGAACATGCACGGCACGACGCACCCCAGTCAGGGCAACTACATCGCGCTCTTCTCGGGTTCCACGCACGGCGTCAATGACGACGACTGTCCGCACGACTACACCTCGGACAACCTCGGCAACCAACTCCTGACGCGCGGGCGCTCCTTCGTCGGCTACTCCGAGGACCTGCCGGCCGACGGATCGAAGGACTGCGGCGACGACGGAGGCAGCGGCTACGCCCGCAAGCACAACGGCTGGGTCGACTTCACCAATGTCCCGGCGGCCTCGAACCTGCGCTACAGCCGCTTCCCCACGGACTACAGCAAGCTCCCCGACGTGTCGTTCGTGACGCCGAACCTCGACAACGACATGCACGACGGCACCGTCAAGCAGGGCGACGCCTGGCTGAAGAAGAACTTCGACGGCTACGTGCAGTGGGCCAAGACCCACAACAGCGCACTCATCCTGACCTGGGACGAGGACGACGGCGACGACTCCGACAACAAGATCGCCACCATGGTCGTCGGCGCGAACGTCAAGAAGGGTGCCACCTCCAGCACCAAGTACAACCACTACTCGATCCTGCGCACGCTGGAGGACATGTACGGGTTGCCCGCTCTGGGAAGTGCGGCCACGGCGAAGCCGATCACCGACATCTGGGACGTGAGCGGCACCCCGCCCACGACTCCCCCCACGACTCCGCCCACCACACCACCCACCACACCGCCCACCGGGTCGGTGAACCTGGCGCGCGGGAAGTCGACCAGCACCTCGTCCACCGAGAGCACGTCGTACGCCGGCGCCAAGGCCGTGGACGGCAACGCCACCACGCGATGGGCCAGCAAGGAAGGCTCCGACGCGCAGTGGATATCGGTGGACCTCGGCGCCGACACCGCGCTCAGCCGCGTCAAGTTGAACTGGGAAGCGGCGTACGGGAAGTCGTACAAGATCCAGACCTCGACGGACGGCACCGCCTGGACGACGACCTACTCCACGACCACCGGCAACGGTGGCACCGATGACCTGGCGGTCAGCGGTCATGGCCGCTACGTGCGGATGTCCGCCGGCCAGCGCGGCACGGCCTACGGCTACTCGCTGTACGAGTTCGAGGTGTACGGCGCCGGATCCACCACTACGCCCCCGACGACACCGCCCACGACTCCGCCGACCACACCCCCCACCACACCGCCCGGGGGATCGAGCGCCGACCTGACGGACCCGCACAAGAAGGAGATCGCGATGGAGCTCGTCTCCAGCGCGGAGAACTCCTCACTGGACTGGAAGTCGCAGTACACCTACATCGAGGACATCGGTGACGGCCGCGGCTACACCGCCGGAATCGTCGGCTTCTGCTCCGGCACCGGGGACATGCTCGACCTCGTCCGGCACTACACCGACCTCAAGCCCGGCAACGTCCTGGCCCCGTACCTCCCCGCGCTGGAGAAGGTCAACGGCAGCGCCTCGCACACCGGCCTGGACCCGAACTTCGAGGCCGCCTGGCACACCGCGGCCAAGGACACCGTCTTCCAGCGGGCACAGAACGACGAACGTGACCGCGTGTACTTCAACCCGGCCGTCAGCCAGGCCATGTCCGACGGCCTGCACGCACTCGGCCAGTTCGCCTACTACGACGCCATCGTGATGCACGGCCCCGGCGACGACCCGACGAGCTTCGGCGGGATCCGCAAGACCGCCATGAAGAAGGCCAAGACCCCGGCCCAGGGCGGCAACGAGACCGCGTACCTCAATGCCTTCCTCGACGCCCGCGCGGCGGCGATGAAGACCGAGGAGGCGCACAGCGACACCAGCCGCGTCGACACCGAACAGCGCGTCTTCCTCAACAACGGCAACCTCAACCTGAATCCGCCGCTGCAGTGGAAGGTCTACGGCGACCCGTACACGATCAACGACTGATCCACCTCCTGCTCACGGGCCCGCCGGCCGGAACACCCCGGCCGGCGGCCCCCCGCCCCGTGAAGGCATCCGCACGAGAGGACAGTCATGTACATCTCGACGAGCCGGGCCGCCAGCCCTCCAGCCACCGAGGCTCCTGCCGTCCCTGCCCCTCCTGCCGCCTCCGGCCGGCGCCGGGCGTGGGCGGGCGTTGACTCCAACGTGCTCGCGCTCGGATCGGTCAGCCTGGTCACGGGCATCTCCTCCGAGATGATCACCGCGGTGCTGCCGATGTACGTCATCTTCACCCTCGGTCTCAGCCCCCTGCAGTTCGGTGCGCTCAACGGCATGTACTTCGGGGTGACCGCCCTGGTCCGCGTCGCCGGAGGTCACGCAGCAGACCGCTGGCAGCGCCGCAAACTGGTGGCGGGCAGTGGCTATGCGCTGTCGGCCCTGTGCAAGCTGGGCCTGCTGGCGGCCGGCTCCTCCGTACCGGCGCTCGGCGCGGTGATCGCGGCCGACCGTACGGGCAAGGGCCTGCGCACCGGCCCCCGCGACGCGCTGATCTCGCTGAGCAGCACTCCACAGACACTGGGCCGTTCCTTCGGCGCGCACCGGGCGCTGGACACCACTGGTGCCTTCCTCGGGCCGTTGGCGGCCTTCGCGTTGCTGCTGGCGACGCCCGGCCGGTACGACACGGTCTTCGTGGCCAGCTTCTGCATCGCCGCGTTCGCGCTGGTGATCCTGGCCCTGTTCGTCCGCGACCGGCGGCAGCCCCTGGAGAAGCACGAGCGGGCGACCGTACGTGATGTGCTCGGCCTGCTGCTGCGGCCGGGGTTGCGCCGGGTGGGCATCGGGGTGCTGCTGCTCGGCGCGGTGACGCTCAGCGACTCGTTCGTGTACCTGCTCATCCAGCAGCGCCTGGACATCTCCGAGGAGTACTTCCCACTGCTGCCCCTGGGCACCACCGGCGTATACCTGCTGATGGCGATGCCGCTCGGGCAACTCGCCGACCGGTTGGGGCGTTTGCGGGTGTTCGTCGCCGGCTACGGGGCACTGCTCCTCGCCTACCTGGCGCTGTTCGGCCCGGTGGGCGGACCCGTGCTGGTGATCACCACGCTCGTACTGCACGGGCTGTTCTACGCGGCCACCGACGGGGTGCTGATGGCGGCCATCGGTCCGATGGTGCCCGAGCACCTTCGGGCCGCCGGGATGTCGCTGATCCAGACCGGCCAGTCACTGGCCACGCTGGCGTCCTCGGTGCTGTTCGGCGCCGCATGGTCGGCGTGGGGCCTGCACAGCGCACTCGCGGTGGCCCTCGCCGTCCTGGCCGTCGCGATCGCCGCAGCGCTGGTGACCCTTCCCCTGCGTGAGGAGAGCACGGCATGAGTGCCAGGAACCGGCTTCTGATCCTGTTGGTGGTGGCCCTGGTCGCGACCACGACCGTCACCGGGTACGTGCTGCGGTCGCGTGCCAACAGTGGCGCCGGCGGTGCGAGCGGCGTCGTACGGCTGGACACGTCCGGGCAGATCCTCTTCCGCGACACCGCGCCGGGCGCCTCGTTCGGCCGGATCGCCTCGGTGCCCCTCGACCGCCCCGGCGCGGCGCGGACCACCGGTACGGTGCTGTGCGACCGGCTCTACGCCGCCCACGGCACCGGCATCTGCATGCAGCGCAAGGGCCCGGTCCCCTCCACCCACGTCACGGTGCTCGACCGCGACCTGCACCAGGTGCGGCAGGTCAAGACCGAGGGGTTCCCCAATCGGGCACGGGTCTCGGCCAGCGGCGCCATGCTCTCCTGGACGACCTTCGTTCAGGGTGACTCCTACCTGCGGGACGACTTCTCGACCCGGACGTCGATCCTCGACACCAGGACCGGGCACCTGGTCAACAGCATCGAGCAGATCCAGCTCACTCTCGACGGAAAGCCGTACCACGCCGCGGACGTGAACTACTGGGGCGTCGGCTTCGCCCTCGACGACAACACCTTCTACGCCACGGCACGCACCTCAGGCCATACCTACCTGGTCCAGGGCGACTACCGGAAGTGGACGGCCCATACCCTGCGGACGAACGTCGAATGCCCGTCCCTGTCGCCCGGCAACACCCGCATCGTGTTCAAGAAGCGGGTCAACGCCAGCGCCAACAGGCCGTGGCGGCTCTACGTCCTGGACCTGTCCACCATGAAGGAGACCCCGCTGGCGGAAGAGCACAGCGTCGACGACCAGGCTGCGTGGCTCGACGACCACACCGTGATGTACGGGCTGCCCCGCCACGGAGGCGGCTGGGATGTCTGGGCCGTGCCCGCCGACGGCAGCGGTGTACCCCGCCTCCTCATCCACGACGCCAACTCACCGGCCGCGGTGTCCCCACAGCAGTGACGCATTCCTCGTGGTCACGGGTGTGCCCGGCGAGTGCCAGGATGTTCCGGATCCCCGTGCCGGCCATGAGCGTTCCGTACGAGCGGGTCGCTCCGAGAGACTGCGCCGAGTGACAAGGAATCCTGCGCGGACGGCCAACGACATCATCGGATGCCGGGCCGAGACTTGCGGCAGCGGGGTCCGCGACACGCAGCGTCGCGGGCCCGCGACCGCTGTCCCGTCCGGGACGGCGGTCCTGCGCAAGCATCGGAGCGTCATATGAGAATGCGAACGATCGCCCGCGGCGTCACCGCTGTCCTGGCGGCGGCCGGTCTGGGCATCGGGCTGGCAGGACAGGCGAGCGCCCACACGGTGTGGCAGCACTTGTGGACCTACACGTCCACCAACCTCTGCGTCTCCGGGTACGCCGGGATCTCGGAAGGGGACGGCGGCGGTTTCACCCAGAGCATCAGTTACGTCTACGAGCGCGACCGGAGTATCAACTGCAGCCTCCCGTCTGCCAGCCCCGCCGGCTGGATAGGAGTGGAGAACGACCTTCTGGCCTACGACATGTCGAGCGGCGTCTGGTACCTGTGCAACTCCACGGGCTTCTGGACGAACGATGCCTTCGGCCGGGGAGCCGAGCTGTACCGCTGGGTTGACCGCCCCTGCGGCGGGAACGTCTGGTACGCCACCAACACGGCCGCCTACGGCTACGACGGCGCCTCCTGGCACGGGGGATGGACTGTCTCCGGCAACCACTGGATCCCGGCAGCCCTCCGGGCCGGGGTGAGGAGCGCCGAGCCCGCCGCCCCGCGGATCAGTGCCGCGCAAGCGGCCGGCAAGGGCGAGATACGCCTCGGCAGCCCCGCAGGACCCAAACTGAGCGCGGCCCAGCTCCAGCCCACTCCCGAGCAGGCGGCCAGGAACACCGTCGGAAAGCCGCTCGCCCCGGCGGGCAGCGTCACCGCCAAGACCCTCCGGCGGTAGCAGCAACCCGCCTCTTCCCCGCAGCTTCTTCGGCGCGACACACAGCGCGACTGTGCGTCGCACGACCCACAGGAGGAACCTTGAACAGGATCTGCCGTGCCGTGACATTCATGGCCGGAACGGCCGCCTCCCTGGCCCTGGTGATATCGCTCGGTGCCACCCCCGCGACCGCCGCACCCACCGCACCCGCCCCGGGCGGAACCGCCCGCGCGGCGCTGACCATGCCCTTCTTCCTCTGGCGCACCTACAACTCACAGGCGGAGTGCTCTCAGGTGGGACACAACCTCGTCAACCGCGGTCCGTACGCGTCCTACATGTGCACGCGTGTCCTCGCGGGCTGGGAGCTCTGGGTGCGCGAGTACTAGTTTTCTGAGTCGTCACTGACCAGATGGACGTCATCGGCTCGCCAGGCATGCTCGGCTTCCACCGACGCGTCCCTTGTCGTGCCCGCTGGTGCATGATCACCCAATGGACACTCATCACGTGCAGTACCGGGCCTACTTCACCGATCCGGACGCAGTGCCCGGATCGGACGCGAACGAGATGGAGATGCAGGTGGAGAGCTGGAGCCCGGATGGCCTGGCTCTCGTATTGGATCAGGCGGAGGGCCGACTGATGGCTGCCAAGGAGCGCCCGGGTTTTCTGCGGGTGGAGCGGTACAACCCGCCGCAGGTGCGCGGGGTGATTCCGGGTACCGGCTGGAAGCTGGGACAGAAGGACGGGCTGTCCCTGGGCACCTCGGTGGTGGCGTTCCTGGTGTACGACGGCTACGTCCGGCCGATCACCGGCCTGCCGCCGGAGGGCACCGGGAACGTCTCGCGGGCGACCCATCAGCTGGTCCAGCACAGAGAGTAGGTCTGCTCCCGCCTCATCGACGGCGTCCCCGCCCCAGGGCGCATCCGTTGTTCTGCCCGGCGCGGCCGCGGGGGCCGTGCCGGGCAGAACAACGGATGGTCGTGGATTCCGAGTCAGCAGGTCGGCGCGGACGTGCTGACCTCCTTGTCTGCGATGTTGCGGAAGATGTTGCCGGACTGGGAGAGGCAGGCCTGCCAGTTGTTGATGCCCACGTAGGCGCCGTCGACGGTGTTGTTCGACACCGTCACCGAAGCGCCGCTGTCGAGCTCGATGCCGTTGAACTTCGGCACGTTCTTGATGGTGTTGGAATAGACGCTGGCCGGGCCATGGCCGATCATGATGCCCGCACCGCCATTGATGCCGCCCGCGCCACCGTTCACCGTGTTGTCGTGGAAGGCCACGCCGGTGATGCCGGCGCCGGCGGTGTTCCAGAGCAGCAGGCCGTACTTGCCGGGGTCGTTGACGGTGTTGCCGTGCACCTGGATGTTGCGGAGCGACTGGCTGGAGAAGTTGGGTTCCAGGTCGACCGCGCCGGGCATGTCGGGGCGCGTCATCGAGTTGAACACGTTGTCGTGGACGTCCACGTCGCCGGCGGAGACGATGCTGACACCGTTTCGGTTGGTGTGGTTGCCGGAGAAGGTGTTGTGACCGATGTCGACGTTGGACGCGCCACCACCCACGTATACGCCGTCGCCGATCAGGTTACGGAAGGTGTTGTTGGACACGCTGACAGAGGAGCCGCCGTTGACGCGGATCGCGTGCCGGTGCTGGGTCCACACCCCGCCCTGGTTCTGGATGTTGCCGTCGAACACGAGGCCGCTGAGCTTGTCGCTGCCGGTCGTGTTCACGATGGCGTCGTCGGAGTCGGAGGTGGTCGAGCGGTCGGAGGTGCGCAGCACCGACTGGTTGCCCAGCACGGTCACGCCGGACGGCAGGTCCAGCGGCCGGGTCACGTCGTAGACGACGCCGCTGGGGAAGGCGAGCGTGGCTCCGGCCGGGGTGGCGCTCATGGCGCGCTGCACGGCATCCGTGCTGGTGCCGTAATCAGCGACGTACACCGTGGGGCCGGTCGGAGCCGCAGTGGTGCTGGGTGCGGACGGCTGGGCCGAGGCGGTGGCCGTGCCGGAGGGGGACGGCTGGGCGGTGGTGGTGGCGGTGCCCGAGGGGGATGGCTGGGCGGTGGCCGTGGCCGTGGCGGTGGCTGTGCTGGAGGGGGACGGCTCGGCTGTGGTGGAACTGGCGCGCGAGGGCCGGTGCCGGGCCGCTTCGGCGCTGGGCGCGGCAGCATTCCAGGCAGCGACGGCGAGCAACACCGCCGGTACCAGGATCGCGGTCGTCCTCTTGACTGGCATTCTTCCTCCGACATCCCCGTTCGGATTGGACTCAAGGGAGCTTAGGGTCTTGACTCCCGACGGGTTCCGGTATATGGAAGGCGCGATCTTGTCGGGGAGAGTCAGGTCCCGAGGTTTCATCTGCCTTGCTACGAAAGGGCTTGTCCGGGCACTGGTCCCACGGCTGTGATGTCACTCACCCGACACGGCGCGGTTCGGCGCCGGGGACTCATCGCGACCCTCTGTGCCACCGGCGGTTACGCCGCCATCGGCGGAGGGGGGTCCCCGCCCAGGGGAGCCGGATGCCGTGGTCGGCCGGCGTTGGCTGTGCCTACGACCGGCCCGGACTCTCCCGGTGGTTCAGCGGCTGATGTTCTGATCACCGTTTTGGATCATGTTCACGGTGCGGTGGTCCTTGGCTTCGCCCTGCTGGTGATGGAAGGTCGCGGCATCGGGCCGGGGCACGGGCAGGGCGGCGATGACCGAGCGGAGTTCCTCTGCGGCGTCGGGGTGTTCGTGCAGAAAGTCCTGGAGGCGGACACGCCAGGCGCGGTGGGCCTCTGCCAGTTCCTGGTCGTTGCCCGGCTCCTGCGCGGTGTGCCGCAGGACGTCGAGACGTCGGGCCGCCGTCTGACTGAGGCCGGCATCGCCGTCGCACGAGGCGTGGTCGGCGTTCTGCTTCACGACGATGGTCACCGTGGTGACGACGACCACGATCACTGTCACCACGGCGGCCACGACCGGCACACCGACCCCACCCGCCCCGGCACCACCGATGATCTTGGTGAGCAGGGCCCCGACCTTGCCGGCCAAGGCAGCTCCGCCCTTGGCGGCCCCTGCCGTGGCCGGCGCCGATGCTCCGCCGGCCTGCGCCGTCACCGCGGTGTGAGGTGCGGCGGCCGTTTACGCCTGCGCCGGGTCGGCGAGCGGCGCCTGCGGGAGCTGCCCGGCGCCGGCTTGGTTCACGGCCTGCGAGGAGATGTTGTCCGCGGCGACGATGCCACCTGCGACCGACACCGTGCCTGCGACGCGCATACGCTGGCGGGTATGACCACGGGGGATGAACTGCTCCTGCTCGCGATGGACCCGGGCAGGCGGCGCATACGGATACGGGCCCAGGACCGGCTCCGGTTCGCGTTGCGGGCGGCGGAGTTGGCGGATCTGGGCCTGGCGGGGCGGATCGCCGTCGGCCCCGCGCAGATCGAGGTGCTGGACTCCCGGCGAGTCGATGACCGCCGCTTGAGCAACGTCCTGCACATTCTGGGCGCGACCGCTGCTCCGCCCAGCGTCAAGGAGTGGCTGCGCCGGACACCGCGCTCCCTGGCCATCGAGTATCTCTCGCGGCTGGAGGATCAGAAGACGGTCCGGGTCCGCCGGTGGCGCGACCGCAGTGGACGTACCCACCACGACATTGTCTCCGTCGACCTGCCGCGCCGCCAAGCCCTGCTGGCCCGTCTCGACAGCGTGGTCCGCTCCGATTCCGCAGGCCCAACTGCCGGTCGTGACCTGACCCTCGCTGCCCTGGTCCAGGCTGCGGGCTTGGCTCCAGCCGTCTATCCGGGCCTGCGGGGTATCGCCGCCCGCCGCCGTATGACCGCCTTCGCCGTACCGGACCGCCTCGGCCCAACTACCGCCGCGGCGGATCTGGCCGCCGCCGACGAACTGGCCGCGGCACTGGGCAGCGGCGCGGACGTCCTCACCCGTCGGCTCTTCGACGAGCTCGGCGACCTCTACGCCGACTTCACCACCGGTGGCCACGGCCTCGGTCATGACCTGGACCCGGGCAGTTGGTCCGAGAGCGGCGCCGGTCACCACAGCACCGGTAACCACGGCGGCGGGCACGGGGACGGGGGCCATGGCAGCTGGTGACACCTACCGGGTGGGAGGCATCATCCAGCTCTCCTGCCCGTACACCGTTGCCGGGGTCACCGAGATGTCGCGGCTGTACGTGAGTGTCCTGTGCCCGTGGTGGGGTGGGTACCCCGACTGTGACGGGGATCGAGTGGAACGGTCCGGTTCCTCTCGCCTATGACCCCACTGTCAACAAAGGTCGGCGTTCTGCCCACGATCGTCCATGTGACGGGCAGAATGTTGGTTGCTCGGAAGGGCTGCGGATCTAAGGATGATATGACGAAATTACCGGTCGGCCGGGGTCTCAACGAGGGTGACCACGTGACCACCACGGACACCATCGGAACGGGACGTCGCTTCGGCTGGCTGCTGGTGATCTGCGGCGCGCTCGGGGCACTCGCGTCATCCGTGATGACCCTGCACGACTTCACAGTTCTTGAGGACCTGGGCTGCGGTCAGAACTGGGTTGTCTCCTGCGGCACCATCATCGAGAGCTCACAGGGCTCAGCGGCTCAGGAGTTCGGCTTCCCGACCCCAATAATCGGCATGATCGCCTACCCGATCGTGGTCTGTATCGGCATGGGTCTGCTCGCGGGCGCCCGCTATCAGAGCTGGTTCTGGCTCGGAGCGCAGGCAGGCACCCTGTGCGGTGCCGGGGTCGCGACCTGGTTCCTGTACCAGTCGCTCCAGAGCGCCAACTCCCTGAGCCTGTGGAGCTGTCTCACGTGGGCCGTCACCATCACGCTCTTCTGGTACATGAGTGTGCACAACATCGAGCGTGGCTTCATCCGGGTGCCGGCATGGATGCGCACCGCCGTCCTGGCGACCGGATGGTTCCTGCGCTCAGATACGGCATCACCGCGAAGCTGATCCAGTCCGGCGGCTGGTGCAGAGGAGGACAGCCAAAGCTCCGGGAGGTCAGGGCGGAAGGCCACCACCGGGCGCGTAACGGGACAGGTCCTGTTGCTGACCGGCAGAAACGGACTCAGCCGTTCCCACTCGGCATCACTCAGATCACCCCGCCCCATGCCCATATCAATGGCCTGGACACACGGTAGTCACATGTTCGACCGGACAAGTCCTAGCCGGAAGGCCGGATCGCAGCGAACCGCGCAGTCATGGCGGGACCAAGGTGGTCAACAAGGCCATATCCAGGCTGATCCGGCCATGGCAGATTGAAGAGGAACGAGGTGGTAATCACCCGGGCCGCTTCGGGAACATCGAGTCGAAGCTGCTCTTCCAGGAACTGCAGCGTGACCCGCCAGTCCGTTTCGTCTCCGCCAAGGAACGACGCGACGGTCTCCTGAACGACATCCCAGAAGAACAGGTGGGGAAGGACACCGTCTCGTTGAAGACGTGCGCGTCAAACAGGTCCTCGAAGCCCGGCGAAGCAGCCACCAAGTCCCGCACCAGCTGAACATCTCGCTCCAGGGGCACCTCTCACTAGGCTCTCAGGATAGATCCGTACTGGCCACGTTCCACCGAGTCGGGTCGCTCCAGGCGGGCGAAACCTCCTGAGCAGAGCGCCGCTCGCCCACGTACCCGGAGCCCGGCCGGAGCCCGCCGACATCAGGCCGGTCCTGGCGGGCGGGTTGGTCTCTGTTCGGTGACGGGATATGCGTTTGTCGTTGCGGGGTGGCGTGCATAGGGTCGGCGGCATGGCGACACGGCTTGTTCAAATTGCGATGAATGCTCGGGATGACTCCGCGGTCGGCCGGTTCTGGGCGGAGGTGCTCGGCTGGAGCATTGACAGCGAGGGACCCGGCGTGACCAACCTCGAACCCGTGGGCCTCGTCTATCCCGACCCCGTTGCCGTCTGCGTCGACGTCCTTCGCGTCCCGGAACCCAAGACGGTGAAGAACCGGGTGCACATCGACCTGGCCACCACCTCTGCTGCCCATCAGGCAGAGCTGGTAGCGCGCCTCCAGGTTCTCGGTGCGATGCCCGCCGACGTGGGCCAGGGCGACGTCCCGTGGACGGTCCTCGCCGATCCGGAGGGCAACGAGTTCTGCGTGTTGGAGCCTCGGGAGGTCTACCGGGACACCGGGCCGATGGCCGCGGTGGTGGTCGACTGCGCGGATCCGCGGGCCATGGCCCGGTTCTGGGACGGGGCGATGGACTGGACCCTGCACGAGGTGACCGACGATCATGCGACTCTGCGCTCCGCCAAGGGTGTCGGCCCGTATCTGGAGTTCATCCGCACACCCGACGCGAAGACGGTGAAGAACCGCATCCATCTCGACCTCTGCCCGTACCCCGGTGACGATCAAGCGGCAGAGGCGGCCCGGCTGCGGGCTCTCGGCGCCACCGACATCGACCTTGGCCAGGGCGACGTGCCGTGGACGGTTCTGGCCGACCCGGAGGGCAACGAGTTCTGCGTCCTCACCTCGCGCTGACACGGAGCCTTGACGACACCCCGACACGTGAGCACAAGGGGCGCCAACTCAGATACTCAACGCACCAACTGAAGCGGTCAGTCCCTTGTCCATGAACGGGACGACGAGCCCCGTGACCAGGAATCCCACTCCTGGACCGGCGTCAGCCGATTGACATCCATAGGGGCATCAAGCGGCCCCTTCGTCGTCCACGGCAGTGAGGCGCGCGAAAACCAGTGGAGCAGCGCCGCTGTGCGCCGTTATCGTGCTGCCGAACCCAGTCGTCCAGGCAAGGACGTGCCGTTGTACACCCTGTGAGACCTCCCGAGCGCTGAATCGTCGCGCGTCGCGCATGTGCGTCGCGCTCCTTTTTGCTGCGGACTTCTCACTGAAATCGGTGTACTTCTGTGCTCAATAGCTGGGTGGTCGTGCCCACCTGCCTGCCGCTCGTTCTCCGCCGTTGTCACGCGTGCTCGTCCGGGCGTTTCCGGGCAAGCGGTAAATTTCGTGTCAACGCCAACCACAAGCTCATCGACGCCTGGCTCCTCGCGCTCTGTACCGCTTGCGGGGAAACTGCAAAGCTCACGGTCCTGGAGCGGATGAATGTGCGCTCCGTACGACCTGAGTTGCTGGACCGGCTGCATGACAACGACCGTGGCCTGACTGCTGAGTTGCTCCAGGATCCGGTCGTGAGGCGCCGTAATCGCATCGCCCTCGACTGGGACAACGCCTGGCGTCTCGACACCGGCGGATCGGATCACCTGGACCGCGAGGTGATCGACATCTTGGTCCGCTTTGCGGCGCGGATCCCTGTCCGGCCGGTGCGACTGATCGCTGAAGGTTGCGGTCTGTCGCGGGCCGAGGTCGAGAGACTGATCACGGAGGGGAAGCTCGTGTCGGCAGTTCGGCTGAGCGGCAAGCTCTCCGGTGACTTCACCTTCACGCTCAAGCGCTGAGCCCTCCCCGGGACCAGGGGCCTGTCCGGCAAGATCCGCCGGACAGGCCCCTGGGAAGGCCTGCGCGAGGGCCGAGGTCGGTGCGCGGTTCGGTGTTGGTCACCGGTGTTCTCCCGGTGGGGTCGTGGGCATCGGCTCGGGCGGGTGGCCGCAGTGGAGGCGGCCGGGGAGCGGGCGTGCGACCAGGCCGAGACCGGGTAGGTCCAGATAGTCGCAGTCGGCGTCGGACACGACCAGACGCGGTTGTTCGCCGGTGAGGTGGGAGACGACGAAGGCGGCGCTGGCCCTGGTGATGTCGCGGGTGTGACCGAGCGGCAGCAGGGACCGGGTTTCCGCGATGGCTTCGTTCTCGCCTGCCCGCAGTACGACGCGGATGCCGGGGGCGGCGCCGTGTGCGGCGACTGCGACTGCGACGTTGTCGCGTTCGTCGGATCCCATCGCGGCCAGGGCGCGGGCGCGGCGCAGTCCGAGGCGCTGCAGGACACGGCGGTCCTCGGCGTGGGCCAGAACGACGGGTATGCCCAGGGAGCGGGCCAGGCGCAGATTGGCCGCGGTGGGGTTGCGTTCGATGCCGACGACGGGGATGCGCAGTTGCAGCAGGGTGTGGCACAGGCGGATGCCGACCTGCCCCAGGCCGACCACCAGGACGTGACCGGAGCGCGGTACGGCCCGCGGGCCGAGGATGCCGACGTGCCGGGAGCCGCTCATGCGGTTGACGAGGCCGGCGGTGAGCAGGGCGGTGAGCCCGACGGTGGTGAGCATCATCGCGGCGGAGACCGTCTGGTAGGCGGTGTGACCGCGGTGGTCAGGGGCAGGGCCGACTCCGGCGACGACGCGTGCGGCCGCGGCAAGCGCGTAGGCGGCGGGTTCGTGGAAGACGATGGTCGACCAGGCCCAGTCCAGTCCGAGGACAGTGGCGATGCCGACCAGGCCACCGAGCAGCAGGCGGGCATCGGTGTCGTGGGGGCGCAGTTGTCCGCTCAGGCGCCCGACAAGCGCCTGGCGCCGGGCGGCTGAGCTGTCCCGCCAGGGCGTGCGGACGACAGTGTCGTGTTGCCGGCGTACCGCCGTGGTGGTGCGGCGGTCGGTTCGGAGCAGGGCGAGGGTCGCGGGGTCCGCGCACAGTCCTGCCAGGGTCGGCGCGAGGAGTTCGGCGGGGGACAGTACGGTGCACCGGTGCAGGAGGGTCCGCAGCTGCTCGGCGATGGTGCGGTCGAATACGCAGACCACGAGCGGCACGTCGGGGTGCACGTGGCGCACCGCGAGGGCGTAACGCAGAGCGGAGACGTCATCGTGGACGAGGACAGCGACACCTGGTGGCCCGTCGGCGATGGCCTTCGCGAGTTCATGGTCGTCCGGTTCGGGAAGGTGGCGCGTGCGGTGCCGGCCCAGCGCCGCGCAGACCCGGCTGGCCAGGCTGGTTGCGCCGATGACGACGAATGTGGCGTCGCCCGGGCCGAGGGGTGATGCGCTGCTGCTTGGACGCGCCCTTGAGAGAGCTCCTGAGGGAACTGACGTGCCGCAGTCGTCGGACTGATAGGGCTCGCAGTGCTCGCAGCGCCATGACGCGCAGCCGGAGCAGTGGTGCAGTGTCTGCCCGCAGTGGCATGTCGGGGCGGCGGGGGCGGGAGCGGATGGATCCATGGGCTGATCCCCTGTGTGCGGCGCGTGGGTTGCGGCGTGTGGGTTGTGGTGCGGGGTGGGTGGGGTGCGGGGCCGGTTGGCGGGAAGTGAGCGCCGGCCCCGCGGTTGCGGTGTGCCGCGGTTGTCAGCGGGTGCTGTGACCGTCGGCGGGCACCGCGGCCCTCAGCACCGGCCGCTGCCGGGCCCGCCGAGGCGGAAGGAGGTGGCCGTGGCCTTGCCGTACGTGTAGAGCTGGGGGCTGCTGGCGCTCACGGTCAAACGCGGCTTGTCCGCGGCCTTGTACAGGCGGTAGTCGGATATCCATGAGGCGCGGGGGGAGGCCCCGGGTCGTCCGTTGCCCATGTCGGTGCAGGAGGGGACGTCGTCGGTGTTGGCGGCGACTTCGCCGAAGGCGGTGACGACCTGGGCCCGGGAGTAGGTGCCGTTCCACAGGGAGCCGGGGAAGTATCCGACGTCGTGGTGGTCGTAGGAGATCCACCAGTCGCCGCCGATGTTGCGGATCGCGAAGTCGGCAGCGTGGCCGGGGTGCAGGGCCATGCCGGCGGTGACCTTCGTGGACACGGGGACAAAGCCGCAGCCGTTGTAGCAGGACGTCTGGCCGTCGACCCAGTGGTAGACGAACAGGTGCGGCTTGCTGTCGCCGTTGAGCTGGGGGTCGACGGTCCAGCCGACCTCGACGGTGGAGACCCGGTTGGTGTCCTGCAGCGCGAGTTCCTGCAGGGAGTGTTCGCCGATCTTTGTGGGGTTGACCTCCGGATCGGAGATCTCCATCCGGACCTCCGCGCCGGCGGTGTCGGTGGTCTGGCGGCCGTAGACGTAGTCGTAGCAGGCGCCGAACCAGCAGGTGGGGCCGGTCGGGGTGGTCGCGTCGGCGGCAGGCGGGACAGTCGGGGCACTGGCACGGGCATTAGCACTGGAGGTGGAGGTGGCGGTTGCCGGTTCGGCGGCGTGCGCCAATGACCCGGGCAGCACGGCGAGGGCGGCGGTAGCGGCGAGGCCGACCGAGAAGGAGGTGCGTCTGTGCATCGTGGCTCCAATGAGTGAGGGTCTTGGTTGATCGGTGGGGCAGGTTGCGGTGGCGTGCGTGGTCGACGCACGCCACCTGGGGGTTTCGGCTTGTGGCCGCGTCGGTCGTGTCAGGTCGTCCGGCCGGCGCGCTGAAGTCCGGACGGCCCTGACACGAACGTGGTACGGGTGCGGCTGCGGGACTGCGGTGGGGGAGGACCGTCCGCAGCCGCACCCGGCATGGATGCGCCGGTCAGCAGGCTCCGGGGCCGCCGAGGGTGAAGGAAGTAGCGGTGGCGTGACCGGAGTTGTAGTAGCTGGGGTCACTCGCGGAGACGGAGAAGTGCGGGGTCGCGTTGGCTCCGTAGAGCTGATAGCCGGAGATCGAGGAGGCGCCGGAGCTGCTGCCGTACTGTCCGTTGCCCATGTCGTCGCAGCTGGTCTGCCCGGAGTCGGCCACCTCTCCGAAGGCGCTGACGTTCTGCGCGGCAGTGAACTGACCGCCCCACAGGGAGCCGGGGAAGTACCCGAAGGGCTGGTTGTTGTAGTACACGTACCAGTTGCCGCTGTAGTTGACGATGCTGAAGGTGGCCGTGGTGCCGGAGCGGACGGTCATGCCGGCCCTGATGCTGCTGGAGGTGGGCACGAAGCCGCAGCCGTTGTAGCAGGACGTCTGGTTGTTGACCCAGTGGTAGACGAACAGGTGGGGTTGGTAGTCGCCGTTGGTGGCGCGGTCGACCATCCAGCCGACCTCGACGATGGCACTGCGGTCGTCGGTGCGCAGGGCCAGTTCCTGCAGCGAGTGGCCGGCGGTGACCTGGGGGGTGGCCTGCGTCATGGTCACGCCGGCGCCGGTGGCGCTGACTTCCTGCTGACCCGAGACGTAGCTGAAGCACGCGCCGTACCAGCAGGTGGAAGCGCTCGCGCTCTGCGCGGGGAGCAGGGGTGCCAGTGCCAGCACCAGTGCCGCACCGAGCGCGGTGAGTATCTTTCTCCGAGACATGCTCCGACCTTTCTGTGGGGGGCTGCCCGGGGCTGGATGTCCCGGGAGATGGGGGGAGTGGGCGGCCGGGCCCGGCGTCAGCTGTCGCCGCGGGCGGCGGTGAGCAGCATGTCCAGCACGACGGTGCCGCTCGCCGCCAGACCGTCGTGCTCGTGGTCTCCCGTGACGACGGTGCGGGTGTTGCCGATGGCTGCCGCGGTGCGCAGCGAATCGCCCGCGTCGACGTACAGGTCGTCTTGGTAGACGACCGCGCAGGTGGGCACCTGGTTGGCGGCCAGCACCGCCTTGTCGTACAGCGGTGTCCACGACGTGTCCTCGGCCAGCAGTTGGGCCGTGTCGCGCAGCGGCCGCAGCGCGGGGTCGATGTGGAAGTGCCAGGGGTGGATGGTTTCGCCGGTGAACAGCAGCCGGGCGTGCGGGTCGTCGAGAGCGGTGTCGGCGTCGAACTGCGGGAACTCTGCGCGGACGCGTTCGGCCGCCCATGCGGTCGGCTGTCCGTCCTGGGCGTAGGAGGCCTCGTGCAGCACTGCGTACAGCGGGCGGGTCGCGAAGGACAGCAGGGACTGCACCTGGTGCTGGAAGGCGTCGGAGAGTTCGGGGCCCCGGGTTCCGGACAGGAAGGCGCCTTCGAGGAGGTAGTGCAGGCGGGCTGCGCCGTCGATGGTTCCCAGCAGGATGCCCAGACTCTGGAACGCCTCGGCGGTGAGCAGCAGGCCGCCGGGCAGAGCGACCTCGTGCTCCCTGAGGTACCGGGCGATGCTGCGGGCCCGTTCCTCGTCCTCGGGATAGCGGGCGTAGTAGGCGACGTTCTTGCGTTCCATGCGGGGATACGCCGCGCGGTAGACGGTTTCGGCATCCGAGTCCAGCCCGGGCAGGCCGCCGACGATGAACGCCTCACGCAGTCCTTCGGGCGCCAGGCAGAGGTAGGTGACCGTGCAGAATCCGCCGAAGCTCTGCCCGAGCACGCTCCACGGCCTGTCGCCGGTCAGTTGGCGGCGGATCACCTCGGCGTCGCGGACGATGGAGTCGGCCCGGTAGAAGGGCAGATGCTCCGCCTGGTGACGGGCAGTGCCGCGCAGCGGGAGGGTCTGCCGGTTCAGGGGAGTGGAGCGTCCGGTGCCGCGCTGGTCCATCAGGAGCACGCGGTAGTCGCGGGCGGCGCGGGCCAGCCAGCCGCCGGTCGTGTGGGTGTCCAGCGGCCGTGGGGCGGCGTTGCCGGGGCCGCCCTCGAGGTAGAGCAGCCAGGGCCGCTCAGCCGCGTCGGGCCCCGGGGCGGTGACTTCGCGGGCGAAGACCTCGATGTGCTCGCCGTCGGGACGGTGGTGGTCCAGTGGCACCGTGAAGACGTGGTCGGTCAGCCGGAGCCCGGCCTGCCGGTGGGCGGTCGGCAGCTCGGTCGTGGGTCTGTCGGCGGGCGGTCGGTGCGCGGTCATCGAAGCCTCATGGATATCGGGGGATGGACGGCTGGGTCAGGCGGTGGTGCGGAAGCGGGGGACCGCGGCGAGAAGGCTGCGCGTGTACGGGTGTTGGGGGGACTCGAAGATCTCCTCGCGGGTGCCGGTCTCGACGATCCGGCCGGCTCGCATGACGGCGATGCGGTCGCAGAAGTGCCGCACGACGGCCAGATCGTGGGAGACGAACAGGTAGGAGATGCCGAGCTCGTCACGGAGGTCGGACAGCAGGTTGAGCACTTGGGCCTGCACCGAGACGTCCAGGGCGGACACCGGTTCGTCGGCGATCAGGAGTTCCGGCCTCAGGGCCAGCGCGCGGGCGATGCCGATGCGCTGGCGCTGCCCGCCGGAGAATTCGTGCGGATAGCGATCCAAGTGCAGGCGTTCGAGCCCGACCTGTTCCAGCAGTTCGGCGGCCCGCTCGCGGCGTGCGTCGGCATCGAGGCCGGTGTGGACGCGCAGCGGTGCCCCGATGATCTGTGCGACGCTGCGCCGGGGGTTGAGGGAGGCGTAGGGATCCTGGAAAACGATCTGGATCTGCTGGGCAAGGTCCGTGCGGACCGCTCCGGAGGCCGCCGTCACATCGGTGCCGCGGAACGCGACCGTGCCGGCGGTGGGCCGTATCAGGCCCATGACGACCTGCGCGGTGGTGCTCTTTCCACAGCCCGACTCGCCGACCAGGCCGAAGCTTTCGCCGGCACCGATGGTGAAGCTCACATCGTGCACGGCGTACGTCCGGGGTGTCCTGTCCCACGGCAACAGCGAGCGAGGGGCGTAGTCGACGGTCAGTCCCTGCACGGACAGGATGTCGGCCCCGGTTGCGGCGGGCGCGGCAGCCCGGGCGCCGAGTGACACCGATGTGAGCACCGGCGGGGCAGGCGGCTTCGTCGCGGAGGACACCGTCGCCAGCCGGATGCCCGGCGGGGTGTCCATAGTGGGCACGGCGGCCACCAGCGCGCGGGTGTAGGGGTGTTGGGGGGCGGCCAGGAGCGCGCCGGTGGGACCTTCCTCAACCTTCTCGCCCCGGTACATCACCAGGGTGCGGTCCGTGGTCTCGGCGACCACGCCGAAGTCGTGGGTGATGAGGACCAGGGACAGGGACAGGTCGCGCCGCAGGTCGTTGAGGAGCGCCAGCACCTGTGCCTGGAGGGTGACGTCCAAGGCGGTGGTGGGCTCGTCGGCGATGACGATCTCGGGCTCGTTCATCAGGGCCATGGCGATACAGACGCGTTGCCGCATGCCGCCGGAGAACTGGTGCGGGTACTGGCGGGATCTGCGGTCGGGTTCGGGGATGCCGACCCGGTCGAGCATGTCCACGGCTCGGGCCCTGGTCTGGCTCCGGCCGGCCCGCGGGTGGTGGAGCCGGTACATCTCCTCCAGTTGGGCACCGACGCGGTGGAAGGGACTCAGGGCGGCCAACGCGTCCTGGAAGATCATGGCGATGCGGTTGCCGCGCACGCGGCGCATCACCGTCTCGGGCGCGTCGACCAGTTCCTCCCCGGCCAGTAGCGCACTGCCCGAAATATGGGTGGTCGCGCGGGGTTGCAGTCCCATGAGGGCGAGCAGCGCCGCGCTCTTGCCCGACCCCGACTCTCCGACGATGCCCAGGGCCTCGCCGCGCCGAAGGTCGAAGGACAGATCCCGCACTGCGTGCACTCGGCTGCCGCGCGCGGCGAAGGTGACGTCCAGGCCGAGGACATGCAGCGCGGGTGGCGCCGCGACAGCCGGCAGAGCCTGCAGTGGTGGTAGAGACATGACGAACTCCCCGGTGGGCGCAAGGAAGGAAGCGGAACGGCGGCGGGCATGGCTGGGGCGATCCGGCGAACCGGCCGGCACTCACGACAGGCGGATACGCGGGTCGAGCAACGCGATCAGGCAGTCGGTGAGGGCGACGAAGACCACCACGAACAGCGCGGCGAGCAGTACCGTGCCGACGACGGTCGGCAGGTCGTTCTGGGTGATGGCGGTCAGGGCGAGCTTGCCAACGCCGTTGAGGCCGAAGACCGTCTCGGCGATCACCGATCCGCCCAGCAGCCAGCCGATCTCCAGGCCGATGAGCTGGACCAGCGGTGCCGCGCTGCCACGCGCGGTGTACTTCAGATGGGCCCGCCACCAGCCCATCCCCTTGCTGCGCGCGGTGCGGATGTACTCCTCGCCCATCGTGTCGAGCATCTGGGTTCGGGCGAGACGGGCGTAGACCGCGGTACTGACCCAGCCGAGCATCAGCCAGGGCACCAGCATCCCGCGGAACCAGGCGGCGGGGTCCTGCCAGGGCGAGGTGTAGCCGGGCTGCGGCAGCAGATGCGCCTGGTAGACCAGGTAGTACTGGACGGCGTAGCCGATGAAGATGAGCTGGACGCTGGCGCCGACCAAGGTGAAGGTGTTCAGGGCCCGGTCCAGCCAACTGCGCGGGAACAGCGCCGAAAGGAACCCGGTGCCGCCGCCGAGGACGGCGAGCACGAGGACGGCGCCGAGCGTGAGGGACAGCGTGACCGGGAACGCCTGGCCGATCGCGGTCACCACGGGCTCGTGCAGGAAGTAGGAGTACCCCAGGCACGGTGCCGGACAGGCCACCGGGGCACCGTTGATGTCCTGCAGGGTGCGGCCGGCGACCAGCCCGCTGAGGTAGTGCCAGTACTGGGTCGGCACCGCCTGGTCGAGGCCCATTCCGTGCCGGATCGAGGCCACGGCGGCGGCGTCGCACTTGGCGCCGCAGGCGCTGCGCGCGGCGTCCTGCGGGCCGGCGTAGAACAGCGCGAACGTCACGGCGCTGATGGCCACGAGGACCGCGAGGACTTGGGCGGTGCGCCGCACTGCGAAGGCGAGCATCTGTCGACTCCGTTCAGGCCGCGTGGGCGCCGTTGAGGGGATTGCCGTTCGCCGCCCGCGGCAGCTGCAGCTTCACCCCGTGGATCTGGAAGCCCTGCGAGTACAGGTAGGGGATGACCGGGACGCCGGCCATGATCTTCTTCTCCAGGGCGATGTACGCGGCGGCCTTGGCGGACGCATCGCTCAGGGCCGCGATGCGGTCGAACTCCGCGGTGTCGGCGGAGCTGTCGAACCGGGAGGAGTCGTACCAGGTGCCCTGCCGGGCGTCGAAGACGTTGGGCAGTACCGTCGAGGGAGAGGGCCAGTCCGCTCCCCAGCCGGTCAGGAACATGTCGTACGGGGCGCCCTTGGCACCGATGGTGTCGTAGTACGTCGTCGCGTCGAGCGGTTTGGCCACGACATGGATACCGATCTTGGCGTAGGCCGAGGCCAGCACCTGCACCTGCTGCTGTCCGGCCCCGTCCCCGCTGCGGTAGGCGTACACCAGGGTGCTGATCTTCTGCGTAGAGCGGGCCAGGTACTTCTGGGCGGTGGCCACGTCGCCGCGCACCGGAGCGTGGAAGGTGTCGTGGTTGCGGTAGCCCAGCAGATCGGGGGTGGTCACGGTGGTGCCGTACTGGCCTGCGAACGCACCGCCCTGCAACTGCCTGAGCTGCTCCTTGGGGAAGGCGTACAGCAGGGCCGTGCGCAGATTCACGTCGGTGATGCGGGCGGTGTTGATGGCGAACCAGTAGCCGAAGATCCCCAGCGGCTGGTAGGAGATCGACCCGCGGTCCGCGCGGTTGTTGACCGTGTCGTACAGAGAGGGGGCGATGGCGTTGCTGAGGCTCATGGTGGTGGGGCCGTTGCCGGCGGTGGACAGCATCTGCTGGTCGATGTTGACCAGCTCCTTGCCGAAGCCGAACTCGTAGGCGTCGGCGTACTGGTAGCGGATCGGGTCGGTGTCGGCCTTCCAGTGCGGGTTGGGGACCAGCTTCATCGACACGTTCTGGGTGTGCGCGGCGATCTGGTACGGCCCGCAGGAGTACGGGCTCAGGTCGTAGGCGCTGCCGGTGTCCTTGTCCTTGCGGACCGGGCTGGCGGTTCCCAGCGCGGCGGCGAACGGCACGTCGGACTGCGGCTTGGGGAAGTGGAACACGAGGGTGGAGGCGTCCGGGGTGACGATGGCGGGCATGTCCCCCGCGGCGGGACCGGCGTACTTCTTCTGGGCGTCGGTGATGGTGCTGGTGCCGGTCAGCCACTCCTGCCAGTACACCGGGCCGTTCTCAAAACCCTTCTGGAAGGAGCGCTCGATGCCGTACCTGACCTGCTGGGCTGTGACGGCCTGGCCGTCCTGCCAGGTCGCACCGGACTTGAGGTGGAACGTCCAGGTCCTGCCCTGGTCGGACGACTGACCGGTGTTCGTGGCCAGGTCACCGACCAGGACCCGCTGGCCGTTGATCACGGTAAAGCCGGTGAGCTGCCGGTCCACCATGTTCAGCACGTCATAGCCCTGGGAGACGTACACCTTCTGCGGGTCGAGGTGGTCGTAGTCGGCGGTGTCCAGCACGGTGACGGTCCCGCCCCGTCCCGCGCCGGAGATGACCGGCGCCGGCCCGTGGCTTTCGGCCTCGGAACCGATCCGCACCGCGCTCTGGCCGGCTGTGATGGCGGGCGCTTTGTCGTGCCGGGCACCGGTGTTGCCGCCCGCGGAGCTGCAGGCCGAGAGCACGGCGAGAGTGGTGGAAGCGGCGATCGCTGCGCACAGGGCGCGGGACATGGTTCTCATCGCGGGAGTTCCTTGCAGGGTTCGGTTCACGCGGACTTGGGGTCGAGGGCGTCACGGACGCTGTCGCCGAGCAGGTTGAAGGCCAGAACGAAGATCAACATTGCTCCGCCGGGGAAGAGCATGTAGGTGGGGTCGGAGTAGAAGACCTGCCCGGCGTGGCCGATCATCCGGCCCCAGTCCGGGACGGGCTCGTTGATGCCCTGGCCCAGGAAGGACAGAGCCGCCTCGAAAGCGACGTAGGCGGGGACCGCGACGGTGATGTGCACGATCACCGGACCCCACAGGTTGGGCAGCAGTTCGGTGAGCACGATCCGACGCCGGCTCATCCCCAGCGCCCGCGCGGCCTTGACGAACTCCCGTTCGCGCAGCGAGCGCACCACCGACCGCAGCACCATCGCCTGGGTGATCCACCCGAACAGCGACAGCACCAGGATCACTGAGGTGAACTGCATCCACGCGGGCTCGTTCTGGTCCTGCGCGACCAGCCGGGAATTGATCACCGGGGTCAGGGCGATCAGCAGCAGCAGTGAGGGGAAGGCGAGCATCACGTTCGCGACGAACTCGAACCCTTTCTCCGCCACCCCGCCCAGATAGCCCACCGCGATACCCACCACCGCGCCGATGAGGCTGGTGATCAGCACGCAGGACACCGCGATCAGCAGTGAGGTGCGGATGCCGTACAGCAGTTGGGTGAACACGTCCCGCCCGAGCCCGGGTTCCAGGCCGAACCAGAACCGAGCGCTGATCCCGCCGTTGGCGCCTGCGGGGTACCCGCTGTCGGTGAGCAGGCCGGCATCGTCCTGTCCGTAGTGCTCGGCGGGATTCTTGCCGTAGACCCATGCGATCAGCGGGGCCAGCGCCCCGATCGTGACCACGCCGAGGACCACGCCCAGGCACACCATCCCGACGCGGTCCCTGCGGAACCGGGCCCAGGCCAGCCGGGCCGGGGACTGCCCCGGTCGCTCGCCGGCGCGGTCGGTCCCGTCGGGCGGGGCCATCGCCACCCGGGGTTGTACGGCTTGCTGCGGATCGGACACGACGCCTCAATCACCAGGGCCAACATGGAAACTGCATGTAAGTGAATGGATAATTGCACTTACATGTCGAGTTAAGTTAGGGCTCGTGGTCGGGGTCCGCAAGGCCTACCGACGGGTTGCTCGGCCTCGGTTCGGTCACGACGGTCCGGACGGGCGCCGGAGCGATGCCGCGCCCGGTGCGGCCGTATTCCAGTGCCCGGCTCACCCGGGAGGCCGGGTACGGCAAGATGACGGGGCTGTCGGAAGCGGCCTGCGCCACGGGGCGTGATAGGACTTGAGCCCGGGGCGTCCGCCCGCGCGAAGCCAGGAAGGTGCGCATGCCGATCAGTGGTACGGACGACGGCGCGCCCGGCGACGCCAAGGAGATCGGGGAACGCGTTCAGTCCCTGCGGACCGGCCTGCGGCTGACTCAGCGCCAGTTGGCCGAGCCCAAATACACTCCCGCGTACGTTTCCACCGTCGAAGCCGGCAAAGTCAGGGCATCCGAGACAGCGCTGCGCTACTTCGCCGGCAAACTCGGGACCACCTATGAGCAGTTGGCGACCGGGGTCCCGGCCGGACTGCGGGCCGAACTGCGCGAGGGCCTGGCGCAGGCGAGCGGCCTGATGGACAGCGGTTCCAGCAACGATGCCGAACCGCTGCTGATCGGCCTCATCGAGCAAGCCCAGGCGCACCAACTCCACGACCTCGAATCACAGCTGCGGGTCTCACTGGGGCACTACCTGTTGCGGCGCGGCGCGCTGGCAGAGGGGCGCGCACAGTTCGAGCGGGCGCAAAGCCTGATGGCAGACGAGCCGCTTCCCTCGCGGGTCCGCGCGGTGCGGGGCCTTGCCACCGCCCACCAGTTGGAAGGCGACGTGCGCTACGCCTGCTACCTGCTGGAGAGGACCATCAACGAACTGAACGCCGAGGGTCTGCCGGACCCCGAGGCGTTGCTACTGCTGTACGTCACCGTCATCACCCCGTACATGGACCTCGGGGCCTACGAGCGTGCCGCCAAGGCCGCCGGCCTCGCCCTCGATCTCGCTCCTCAGGTGAAGGACCCGGTCGCGATTGCCGGCCTCCACCGGTCCGTCGCCCGAACCCTGGCCGCCCAGGGACGCTACGAGGACGCGGAGAACTACCTGGTGAAAGCCCAGGAGCTCTACCAACGGCGCGAAATCCGCTCGGAACTGGCACTGTGCCACTGGATGCACGGCTATCTGCACACCCAGCACGGCCGCCTGGCCGAAGCGGAAGACGAACTGCGCACGGCGCGCGAGATGCTTCGGGAGACCGGTGGGACGTTCTACGCCGTGCAGGTCGAGGTCGAGCTCGCCGATGTCCGCCGCCGCCGCGGCCATGACACTGACGCCGAGCAACTTCTGCTCGACCTCCTCAAGGGGCTCGGACCGGGGCGGGGTGCCGTGCACGCCGCTGCCGCCCACCGATTGCTCGGCCTGATCCACGAAGAACGAGGCGACACCCGGGGGGCCGAGCAGCAGTACCTGGCCGCCATCCCTCTGCAGGAAGAAGCCGAGGTCATCGGCGACCTGGCCGACACCTGCCGCCTCCTCGGTGACCTGCTCAACCGGCAGGGCCGCACCCAAGAGGCCATTGGCGTCTACCGCCGCGGCCTGACCCGTCTCGCCCGCCCGGGCACCGTCACCCTCGGTCCGGTTCCCGCCTTCCCGCCCCTGCGGGCCCTCGGTCCCGACGCGATGTAAGCCGGATCAGGTCGTTTCCTGACGGAGGTGACCGGGGCTTTCGCCTGCACGGGGGCTGTCCGGGTCGAGGCGGTGGGTGGCGGCTGGAAGCGCCTGTCGGGTTGTGCATCACCGAGATTCGGTGGTGTGGGGTTCGTGCGCGAGTTGGCCCAGGGCGGTTTTGACGTCGCTTCTGGGGACGCCGAGTTTTGCCAGTACGCGCGCGACGTGGTGCTCGACTGTTCGCGGTGACAGGAACAGGGCTTGGGCGATGTCCTGATTGCTGAGGTTGGCGGCGAGGAGTTCGGCAACCTGGTGTTCTCGGGGGGACAGGTCCTGTCCGTAGCCGCGGCGTCCGCGCGGGGCGAGGCGGGCGAGGCCGAAGTCGCGCTGGGCGTGCTCGCAGCGTGCGTGGTCGGAGGTCGCGCCGAGCCGGGTGAAGGTCTCGATGCTGCGGACCAGGTGGGTGGCGGCCCGGTCGGGGTCGTGGGGAGCCCAAGCGTGGGCCAGGCGTTCGCCGGCAAGGGCGGTGTTGTAGGGGCGGCCGATCTCGTGCCACATCTGCCGAGCCATGTCGAAGTGTCCGGCCGCGGCGGCACTGTCGGAGTGCTGGAGCAGTAGACCACGGGCCAGGTGGAGTTCGGCGGCAGCGGCGGGCGCGTCGCACCCTTGCAGGGCCTGCTCGGCGTCATCGGCGAGTTGTTGTGCGGCTGCGCGGTCGTCGACGGCCAGCGCGGCTTCGACAGCTGCTGCGACCAGGCCGTTGGCACGCGGCCACGCCTGGGCGCGCCGTAGTTCCGCCACCGCGGGGACTGCCGTTGCCCAGGCTTGTTCAGGGTCGCGCTGTGCGAGCTGAACCGAGACGATCGCTGCAGCTGCCCTGAGAGAGGGGGCCACCGTGAATCCGCTCTCGTTGATCTCGGCGACGATGCCGAAGTGCTCCAGAGCACCGGCCCACTGACCGCGGGCGGTGGCCAGCAGCCCGCAGGCCATGTGCTGCTCCTCCTCCGCCATTTCGAGATCGGGGAACTCCCTGCCGAGGTCACCGAACCGTGCCTCCAGGCCGTTCCAGTTGCCGGCCAGGGATTCGAGGCGCAGCCGGTTGATCAGGATGTAGCCCTCCGTTTTCGGAGCCCGCGCACGCCGGCTGACGTCCATGCTCTCCGTGAGCAGCTCTGCGGCTCTCTTGTCATGGCCGAGCTCGATGGCCAGGTCCCCGGCGTTGTACAGGGCTCGCATGCTGTGCCGCAGGACCTCCAGGTCGTCCGAGTGGCGCGGCAGGTCGTCCAGAAGTGCCCAGACCTCTGGACTTCCCTCCCGGGCCAGGAGGGTGAGCTCGGCGGCGCGGACGGCGGCCTTGGCCGCCGCGTCGCAGTCGCCCTGGCGGACGGTCCGTTCGGCGCGATCCAGCCAGCTCCGCCCTTCCCCTTTCTCATCGATGGCCAGGGCGACCATGGCCCGGACCGCCCGTGAAGGGCGGGTGGCCAGCTCGTCGACGGCCCGCTCGATCTCGCGGAAGCCGGACCGGTAGTAGGCCTGTGCGACCAGGAGCTGGCCGAGGCCGAGGCGGATCTCGCCCCGGTCGGCCTCCGGCAGTTGCGGATCGGTGAGGATCCGCCCCAGCACGCGCGTGCTCACGGCCGCGTCGGCGAAGTCGAGGGATATCTTGCCGAGCGCCAGTGCCGCCCGGCTGCGCAGGTCACCGGGCAGATGGTCCTGCTCAAGGATTTGATGGAGCAGGGTGACGGCGGTGCCGGGGTCGTCGACGGCGATGGCCTCCTCGGCCGCTGCCTCAGCGGCCTTCAGCCACTCCTCCCGGTCTCCCAGGGCGAACAGATGGTGGGCGATGTGCACCAGCGGGGGCGGGGTCTGCGCGGACAGCGCCTCGATCGCTCGCCGGTGCAGTCGGCGGCGCCGCGGTCCGGGTATGCGCTCATAGGCGACCTGCTGGGCCAGCACGTGCCGGAATGCGTACTGGTCGGGCTCGATCTCACGCAGCGAGAAGGCCTGCAGCGCCTCGGTCAGCCCCCGCGTGCTCTGCTCGGAGTCCTGGCCGGCCACGGTTGCGAGCAGAGACTCGGCGGCGGGCATGTCGAGCACGGCCGCCGCGTCCACGATCGCCGCGGCGTCCGCCGACAGACCCGACAGGCGTTCGCCGACCGTTTCACTGAGTGCTGTCGGTACGGCGGCCTGTTCCAGGTCCGACGTGATGGCCTCGGGACTTCCCCGATTGCCACGACGTTCGGAGAGTGTCAGCAGGTCTTCCTCTGCCACCAAGGGCAGGCCTTCACTGCGGCGGAAGAGCAGGCGTACGAGATGGGGGCTGCTGTCCCTGCCGAGCGCGGCGTCGGCCAGGTCGGCCACGTCCTGTTCCAGGAGCGGGAGCAGGTGGATGGTGGCCCCGGAGGTCTGCGGTGGGCGGCGATAGGCCGGGCCGAGGACATGACTGTCCTGAGGCACGTCCTCTGCCCGGTAGGACAGGACCAGGCTCAGGGTCGCGGGCAGATCCCGCGCGAGCAGGAGCAGCAATTCCCTGGTTGCTACGTCCACCCAGTGCAGGTCATCGATGATCAGTACGGCTGGGCCGATGGCTGCCAGCAAGGACCGTATTCCCTGGACGCGCAGGTCACGTTCGGCCGGGCCGTCCTCGCTGTGAGGGGGCGGGGGCGGCAGCCGATCGGCTAGGTCCGGCAAGAGGGTGGCCAGCGATCCGGCGGTCCTGGGCAGGCGGTCCAGGGGCGGCAGCCAGGGCCCGGACCCGCGGAGAGCGTCGATGACCGGTCCGAAGGGGACCGGCTCGCGCAAGGGATGACACAGTCCCTGCAACACCGGCCGGCCCTCGGCGGTCAGTGCGGTCACAGCCTCCTGGATGAGCCTGGTCTTGCCGATCCCTGCTTCGCCCTCGATCAGTACGACAGCGGGCTGGTGGCGCACCGCATCCAGGACGCGCGCCAGCTCCCGGCGCCGCCCGACAAAGCTGAAGCCTGAGCCTGTGGTCATGGCCGGCTGCCCCGGTTCGTACGTCACACGCTCACCTGCCCCCGTCATTCCGGACGAAGCCTGAAGCGGATCGGGTGGTACACAATCCTCAGTGTTGTCGCGCCTCAAATGGCGCACAACAGGAGGCATCCACTTTCGCGGTTGGTGTCGGGCATGGAAATGGCGGTGCGGGGCCGCGGCGTGGCGCCCTTGGGATCCGCCGATATCACGCCGATATCACACCATGTATGCGGATGATCACAATGCGCTGCTGGCGATCTCGCCCGATGTCGGTTTGCCGGGCTCGGAATGGCCGACGGAGTACGGGTTTGGGGCGCGTACCCACTATTCCGCCCTGCGAATGAGTGCCGGTACGTATTGATGCCTCACCGGACCACCGGTTCTCTTGGAGATCAGGACATGCCGCTCGGCGATAGGTCTCTCCCGCGGCGTCCCCGCCTCTCCAATGGAAGAGCCACATGACCAGCACAGGCCGCAGGGCCGATCATCCGATCCCTCGCACAGCAGCCTATCTGCGCTGCTTCCCCTACGACGGTTTCAAGGCAGGGCCGCACCGCGACGCTGTGCTGAACCACGCTCAGGATCTCTCCCTGACGGTCCCGGACATCTACTTCGACAACGGCTGTCTGTCGTCGGGACCGCTGCCGGAGTTGGAGCGGCTCCTCCGTACTGTCGCTGACGGCCACTACGATGCGGTGCTCGTGCCGGGACCCTTCATTTTCTCTCTGGACGACCGCAAGGCGCAGGCCATTGTGCGGGAGATCGCCAACCAAGGCTGTCAAGTGATCGAGGTGCCGTCCGTGCATGCCCTCGCTGAGGCCCGCCTCTCGCGGTGACCGGGAGCCGGGCCGTGGCTGTGATGGCCCGCGAGAGGATGGCCCGCGAAAGCTCGCCGTCCACACCATGGCTCGCCGCGGCCACGGCGTATCGCTGACTACCGGCTGTCCGGGCAGTGGCAGCGCTGCCCCGTCAGGCGCCGAGGATCTTGGCCTTCTGGGTCGCGAACTCGGCTTCGCTGAGCACGCCTTGACTCCTGAGCTCACCGAGCTCCTTGAGCTGGGCGATCTTGTTGGTCATGTCGTCCGTCGGCGCCGCAGGAGCGGGAGCGGGAGCGGCAGCGGGCTCGGGCTGGGCCGCGGCCTGCGGGGCGTCCTGCTGGGCCCAGCGTCCGGCCTGCCGCCGGGAGACCCGGTTGGAGACCGCGGTGGCGGTCCCGGCGACGACGGCGGTGCGGGCGATACCGCGAAGAAGGCCTGGCATGGTGTTCTCCTTGGCTGGCTTGAGGGGAGCGGCTGGGGAACGATTCAGGACGTCGACTCGGCACGGTCGAGGGAGGCAAGGATGTCCTGGACCGGGATGCGCCCGCTGGCGACGAGCCGGCCGCCACTGCGCCGCAGCGCCGCCGCGAACGGCCCTGCCCACACGTTCTCGTAGAGCAGGATGCCCGCGGAGCTGCCGGGTTCGAGGATCGCGCTCGCGTCGTCGATCTCCTCCTGGCCGAGCAGGCCCGAGGAGACCCCGTCGAAGACCGTGAGGTCGAGCCGGCTGTCTCCGGTCAGGTCGGCGAGCTGCACTCCCTGGACCGATCCGTCGGGTTCCTTCCTGACGAAGATCAGGTCCAGAATCCGGATGATGCCCCGATCGACCAGGTCGACCAGAAGGGGCAGTCCTTCGCCGGTCATCCGGCTGCCCGGGAACTCGACCACCAGGTAGTCGATCGGTCCTGGCTCGTTCTGCTCGTTCGGCTCGTCGCTCACGTCCGCTCCTTGTCCGGTCGGGCCACGGCGGCGCGCTGACCGCGCCGGTCGCCGGGGCCGTTCGCCGTCCCCGTTCCCGGGGGCTTGGCGTCGTGCCACTGCGGGACGGCCCCGGGATCGGCCGGTGACCATCGCCTCCGCCATTTCAACAGCGGGCGGGCCCGGGCGCATCTCGGTCGTGGACGGGACCGGAGGCCGTCATGCCTGCGCGCCGGCCTCGAAGCGGGTGATGGCGGCCTGGACCGAGCCGATGTTCGCGTCGGTGCCGGCGGTCGCGTCGACGGTGAGTCCGGGCTCATCGGCCTGTAGCGGTTCCAGCGCGTCGTACTGGGAGTCCAGGAGGCGGGCCGTCATGAAATGCCCGGTCCGGTGTGTGATCCGGGTATGGGCCGTCTCCTCGTCAAGGGCCAGGTGGAGGAACCAGACGCCCGGACCGGCCGTACGCAATCGGTCCCGGTACTCCCGCTTGAGGGCCGAGCAGGAGATGACCGCGCCCCGGTGAGCTCGGGAGGTGTCCCCGATCCAGTCGGCCAGGCTCCGCAGCCACGGTTCACGGTCCTCGTCGTCGAGTGCTCGTCCCGCGGTCATCTTGGCGATGTTCGCTGCCGGGTGGAAGTCGTCGCCTTCCACGAAGGGCACATCGAGGCGCTGGGCAAGCAACCGCCCCATGGTGGTCTTGCCCGACGCGGAGACACCCATGACCACGACGATCGCCGGTACTGGTCCGGATCCGACCACTGTGCCTCTCCTTGGTTTGGACAACCCCCTGCGGAGATCATGCACGCCGGACGGCGGGTTGGGACGGTACGGGCGCCCTGGGGCCGGAGAGAGGCAATCGTATGGCTGCGGACGGGGAGCCGGTCCTGGCACCTGAGCGGCAGTCCCGGCTCCCACCCCGCGTTGGGCCGTCGGAGGGATATCACTGCGCTCATCGGGCGAGCTGTGCGCGCCGCCCGCTCAGGACAGGACAGGGCCGGGGAGTGTTCTGCCTTGGTGCCGGAATCGCGGCCGACGACGGGAGACAGCAGTGACCTCAGCTGTGGACGAGGGACGGCGGCCGGTGCCACCGATTCTCCGTGGCCAGAAGGCGCTCGTGACGGGAGCGAACTCCGGCATTGGCAAGGCGACCGCGATCGGGCTGGGGCGAGCGGGTGCCGACGTGGTCGTCAACTACGTCTTCGGCAAGGAGGCGGCCGAGGAAGTGGTCGAGGAGATCAAGTCCTTCGGTGTGCGGGCGTACGCGCACGAGGCGGACGTCTCCCAGGAGGACCAGGTCGTCGCGATGGTCGCGCGCATGGTCAAGGAGTTCGGCACGATCGACATCATGGTGGCCAACGCCGGGCTGCAGCGGGACGCCGCCGTCACCGAGATGAGCGTTGCCCAGTGGCAGAAGGTGCTGGACGTCAACCTCACCGGCCAGTTCCTGTGCGCTCGGGAGGCCGCCAAGGAGTTCCTCCGCCGCGGTGTCGTCCCGGAGGTGTCCCGCTCTGCCGGGAAGATCGTCTGTATGAGTTCCGTCCACCAGATCATCCCCTGGTCGGGCCATGTGAACTACGCCTCATCCAAGGGCGGCGTCCTGATGCTGATGCAGACCCTGGCACAGGAGCTCGCCCCGCAGGGGATCAGAGTGAACGCCGTGGCGCCCGGCGCCATCCGCACTCCCATCAACCGCAGTGCCTGGGACACCCCGGAGGCCGAGGCCGACCTCCTCCGGCTGGTCCCTTACCGCCGGGTCGGCGACCCGGAGGACATCGCCAACGCGGTGACGGTGCTCGCCTCCGACCTGATGGACTATGTCGTCGGCACCACGCTCTACGTCGACGGTGGGATGACCCTCTTCCCCGGTTTCGCCACCGGAGGCTGATCACACGGTGGAAGACCATGTGACACCCCGCAGGGTGGTCATCCTGGGTGGTGGCTTCGCCGGACTCTTCGCTGTACGGGCCCTGCGCAGCGCCCCGGTAGCTGTCACCCTGGTCGACAGCTGTGCCCACCATCTGTTCCAGCCCCTGCTGTACCAGTGCGCCTCCGGCATCCTCTCCGGGGGGCAGATCGCCCAGCCGCTGCGCGCCGTCCTGCGGCGCCACCCCCAGGTGCGGTGCCTGCAGGCGACGGCCACCGATGTGGACGTCGCCGGACGGGTCGTCCATGCGGAGCGGCCGGACGGCGGTGTGCTCGAGTTGCCCTACGACGATCTCATCGTGGGGGTCGGCGTGCGGCAGTCCTACTTCGGGCACGACGAGTTCGCGCCGTACGCCCCCGGCATGAAGACGCTCGCGGATGCGCTGGCCGTGCGGACCAAGCTCTACCAGGCGTTCGAGATGGCTGAGGCGAGCACGGATCCGCAGGAGCGCGCACAGTGGCTCACCTTCGCCCTGGTGGGCGGCGGCCCCACCGGGGTCGAGCTGGCCGGGCAGATCCGGGAGATCGCCGGCCACACGCTCGACCGGGAGTTCTCCACCGTCGACCCCGGCCAGGCGCGAGTACTGATCTTCGACGGATCGGACGGGGTGCTCGGCGCGTTCGGGCCTGAGTTGTCCCGCCGGACCGCCCGGACCCTCGACGACCTCGGAGTCGAGGTCCACCTGGGGTCGATCGTCACCGAAGTGGACGACCGGGGCCTGACGGTGCGCCGCAAGGACGGCGGCACGGACCGAGTGGAGGCGCGCACGGTGCTGTGGACGGCCGGGGTCGAGGCACCTCCCCTGGCGACGGCGCTGGCCCGGGCGACCGGCGCCGAGCAGGACCGGGCAGGGCGTATCCGGGTCGAGCCGGATCTCACCGTTGCCGGCCATCCGGAGATCCGGGTCGTCGGCGATCTGATGAGCCTGAACAAGCTGCCCGGCCTCGCGGAGGTCGCGATGCAGAGCGGCGCCTACGCCGGCCGCAGCATCCGTCACACCATTGAGGGAAGGAGCCGCAAGCCGCGACCGTTCCGCTATCTGGACCTCGGCAGCGCGGCGTACATCTCGCGTGGCAGGGCCGTGGTGAAGATGGGCCGCTTCCGCGCCTCCGGGTTCATCGGCTGGCTGATCTGGCTGTTCATCCACATTGCCTTCCTCACCGGCTTCCGCAGCCGGGCCGGCGCGCTGCTCAGTTGGGCGGTGGTCTTCGCCTCCGGCTCGCGCCGCGAACGTGCCTTCACCCCGGAGGTTTCGCAAGGCAACGTCGCACAAGCCATCCCTCCGTCCGGTCCACCGGCTGACCCCGCGGTCAGTCGACACGAGCCACCGAGGCCCGCATGAACATCGCAGTACACCTTCTGGCGACCACCCCTCCGCAGCTGCTGCCCGCCCGGGAGCTGATGGCGTTCACCCTGGCCTCCCACATCCTGCTGGTGCCGCTGGGGGTGGCACTGCCGTTCATCACGCTGGTGATGCACTACCGGGGACTGCGCAAGGCCGACCCGGTCGCGATGCTGCTGGCCCGCCGCTGGTCCGCGGTGATGGCCGTCCAGTTCGCCATCGGCATCGTCACCGGTACGGTGCTGTCGTTCGAGTTCGGGCTGCTGTGGCCGGGCATGATGGGTCGCTGGGGTGACGTCTTCGGCCTCGGGTTCGGCGTGGAGGCGTGGGCGTTCTTCCTCGAGGCGATCCTGATCGCGATCTACCTCTACGGGTGGCGCAGGCTCAAGCCGTGGACGCACTTCTGGCTCGGTGTGCCGCTGCCGCTCGCGGCGTTGCTGGGAGCCTTCGGCATCATCGCCGCGAACTCGTGGATGAACACCCCCCAGGGCTTCACGCTCGACCCGAGCGGCAGGCCCGTGAACGTCAGCGTCCAGCAGGCCATCTTCACGCCGATGTTCGGGCCGGAGTACTGGCACTTCGTGGTGGCGATGTTCCTGACAGCGGGTTACGTCGTCGCCGGCGTCTACGCGGTGGGCTGGCTGCGCGGCCGGCGGGACCGTTATCACCGCCTCGGGTTCTCCGTACCCTTCACGGCCGCCGCGATCCTCACGCCGGTGCAGTTCATGCTGGGCGACTCCATCGCCCGGTCGGTGTTCCACAAGCAGCCCGTCAAGTTCGCCGCTACCGAGATCGTCTGGAAGACCGACACCCACGTACCCGAGTACATGTTCGGCCGTCTGCAGGAGGACGGAAGCATCAAGGGCGGCCTGAAGATCCCCCAACTGGACTCCATCCTGGCCGGGTTCAGCCCCAAGACCCAGGTCACCGGACTGTCATCGGTACCCGCCGCCGACCGGCCCACCGCCACCCAGGCCACGATCGCGCACTGGGCTTTCGACATCATGGTCACCATCGGCAGCCTGCTGATCCTGCTCGCGCTCTGGTACGGCTGGTGCTGGCTGCGCCACCGCGACCTGCCCCGGTCCCGGTGGTTCTTCCGGTGCGCCGCCGTCGCCGGCGTGGCGTGCCTGCTGACCGTGGAGTGCGGCTGGATCACCACCGAGGTGGGCCGACAGCCCTGGATCGTCTACCAGAACATGCGGGTCTCCGAAGCGGTGACTCCCACCGCCGCGTCCTCGCTGTGGACCATGTTCGGCATCGTCGTCACGGTCTATGTGCTCGTCTTCGGCGCTTTCCTCGGCGTGGTGCTGAAGATGCGCAGCCGCTGGCGGCTCGCCGATGCCAGCTCCGCGCGGGCGCCCGCCGAGGGCCCGGAGACCGACACTCCGTACGGACCGCGCCCCGAACTCGCCACCACCGGGACGCGTTCCGGCACGTCGCCCACCGATCAGGGCACCGGCCCGGCATCCGGGGGCGACCAGTGACCGCCACCATCGTCGCCTGGATCCTGTTGCTGGTGATCGCCGCCTACGCCTGCGGCGGCGGGGTCGACTACGGCGCCGGGTTCTGGGACCTGCTGGCCGGCGGCGCCGACCGCGGCAAGCGCCCGCGCTGGCTGATCGACCACGCCATGGCACCCGTGTGGGAGGTCAACAACGTCTGGCTGATCTTCGTGTTCATCCTGATGTGGACCGGCTTCCCGGTGTTCTTCCAGACAGTGTTCACCGCGCTGTGGCTCCCGCTCGCGCTGGCGGCCGTCGGCATGGTCCTGCGCGGAGCCGGCTTCGCACTGCGCAAGCCTGCCCGACGGCTCTCCGCACGCCGGATCTACGGCGCCGTGTTCGCGATCTCGTCGCTGGTCACACCGTTCTTCCTCGGCGCAGCCGCCGGCGGGGTGGCCTCCGGGCGGGTCGCACCGGGCACCACCGCCTCGGCGGACGCCTGGTCCAACACCACCTCGATCATGGCCGGGCTGCTCACTGTCGCGGCCACCGCGTTCCTCGGCGCGGTGTTCCTCACCGTGGACGCCCGCCGCTTCGGGGCCGTCGACCTGGTCGGCTACTTCCGGCTCCGCGCCTGGATCAGCGCCGCGGCCCTCCTGGCGCTCGGCGTGATCGGCCTGACCGTGACCGACCCGCACGCGTCGTACGTCCACCACGGGCTCACCCACGGGACCGGGCTCCTCCTGGTGCTCGTCGCCGTGGTCGCCGTGGCGGTCACCGTCCTGCTGGTCGCCGGCCCGGCCGCCGGATGGGCCCGCTACACCTCGGTGGCCACCGTGGCCCTGCTGGTCGCCGCCTGGGGCTTCGCCCAGCGGCCCTATCTGGTGCCCACCTCGCTCACCGTCCAGCAGGGCGCAGGAGCGAGCGCGCCGCTGCAGTGGATGCTCATCATCGCGGCCGTCGCAGTGGTGCTGATCGGACCCGCGCTCGTCGTGCTGTACCGCCTCGACACCCACGGCGTGCTGGAACCCCTGGCCGACGAGGATGTCGCGCAGTGACGGCTCCGCCGCGCCTCCGCGGCGGAGCGCCGTGCACCGGTGCACCCGATGATGACGACGAGCGGCGCCGATGGTTTTTGACCTCCTGCTGATCGGCCTGGCGATCACTCTGGAGCCCGTGCCGGTGACCGCGTTCATCCTGCTGCTGTCCGCGGACCGGGGCGTGCGCAAGGGGCTGGCCTTCATCCTGGCCTGGCTCGCCTGCCTCGTCCTCGTCCTCGCCTTGGTGATGCTGGCGACCGGCGGCACGCCGCCCGCACCCAGAAGCGCGCCTTCCACCGCGGTGCTGGCCGTCAAACTCGCTCTGGGCGTCGGGCTGATCGGGTACGGCGAACGCCGGCGGCGACGGCTCGGCCACCCCCGCAAACCCCCTGCCTGGACCGCCCGGCTGAACCGGCTTTCGCCCTGGACCGCCGCCGGCCTGGCCGTGCTGGTGCAGCCGTGGGGGCTGGTCGCGGCGGGCTGCGCGACAGTGGTGGACGCCGACCTGTCCCAGGCCTCCACCTACCTGGCTCTGACGGGCTTCTGCCTGCTGGCCAGCGGAAGCCTGCTGGTGATGCAGATCTACGCGACCTTCTCGCCCGCCTCCGCGCAGCAGCGGCTCGGGCGGCTCCGCGCCTGGATGGAGAGTCACCAGGACCAGACCATCGTCGCGCTCTGCCTGCTGGTCGGTCTCTGGCTTGCCGGCAAGAGCATCTACCAGCTCGTCAGCTAGAAAACCGCCCAGGAGGCACGGCTGTGACGCCCAATCAGGTACTGACGGGGGTGGGGCTGATCGTGGTGTTGGCGGTCGGGTCCCAACTGTTGGCGAGCCGGCTGCGCGTGCCGGCGCTCCTCATTCTGCTTCCGGTCGGCTTCGCCGCCGGCGCGCTGTCGGACGACGTCGACCCCGAACAACTGCTGGGCCCCGCGTTCTCCCCGCTGGTCTCGCTCGCCGTGGCGGTGATCCTCTACGACGCCGGGCTCGGCCTCGACCTGAAGCGGCTGCGCGGTCACACGCGTCGCGTCGTGGTCCGACTCCTCTGGCTCGGCACGCTGATCACCTGGGTGTCCGCCGCCCTGTTCGCGGTACCGGTCCTGGACATGTCGAAGTACGCGGCCATCATGCTGGGATCGATCCTGGTGGTCTCGGGCCCGACGGTCGTCGGACCGCTCCTCAACTTCGTCCGTCCGACCGAGCGACTGCAGCGCATCCTCATCTGGGAGGGCTCCCTGATCGATCCGATCGGCGGCATCCTGGGCGCGTTCGTCTTCCACAGCGTCATCGCGGAGTCCGAGCAGCACAGCTTCGGGAGCCAGCTGGGGCAGTTCTGGGTCAGTGCGCTGGTGGGCCTGGTGGGCGGTGCGGTGGGGGCGGCGGTGCTCTGGCTGCTGATCGGCAACATGCGGCTGAACGAGGTGCTCGGAACCACCGTCCAGTTCGCCGCAGTGGTCGGCGTGGCGGCCGCCTGCGACGCGGTCCGCGACGACACCGGCCTGATCGCCGCCGTGGTCATGGGAATGGCGCTGGCCAACCTGCCGCACCTCGACATCCCGGTCCGCAGACCCTTCTTCGAGACTCTGGTCTCGCTGATCATCGGCCTGCTGTTCATCTCCATCTCGGCCACCGTCACTCCGCAGTCGCTACGCCACGTGGTGCTGCCTGCGCTCGCTCTGGTGGCTGTCCTCGTGTTCGTGGTCAGGCCACTGGTGGCGCTGATCGCGACCGCCCGTACCGACGTCCTGCCCGGGGAACGATGGTTCGTCGGCTGGATGGCGCCGCGCGGCATCGTCGCCGCGGCCACCGCCTCGACCTTCTCGGTCACCCTGGTCCAGAAGGGGGTCGGTGGCGCCGAACGGATCCTTCCGGCCACCTTCCTGGTCATCGTCGCAACCGTCATGCTCTACGGCCTGACCGCGCTCCCGGTCGCCAGGTGGCTCGGGGTACTGCGCCCAGCGCGGTCGAGGCCCTTGCTGGTCGGTGGCGATCTGTGGGCGGTCGACCTGGGGATCGCACTGAACTCGGCGGGCCTCGACGTGCTCATGTGGGCCGGCGCCGACGACCAGCGCGCCCGGATCGAGGAGGCAGGACTGGACCTGGCGCCCGGTGAGCTGCTCGCGGCGGCCACCGGGGCACGCGCCGAGCTGGAGGGCATCACCAGCGTGCTGCTGCTCACCGAAGAGGACGACTTCAACGCCCTCGCGTCGATGACCCTCCAGGAGAGCGTCGAAGGTACCGTCCACCGCCTCGAACCGCGCACCGCCAGTCACGGTGTGGTGGCGCCGTACACAGGAGGTGACGCGCTGTTCGGCGTCGGGCTGACCCGGCCCGAGCTGGTCCGCCGGTACGCGGCCGGTGCCCGGATCGTGATGCACCCGACCGACGGCGCGATCCCCGCGGGACACGAGATGCTGTTCGTGGTGCGCCATGACGGGCAGCTCGAACCGGTCACCGAGGCCGGCGCCCCTACTCCGCACCCCGGAGACATCGCCGTGCTGCTGACTCCCGGGACCGAGCACTGACCGACCCAGTGCCGGACAGGTTGCTCGGACGGGTCGCCGGGTGCCGGCTCAGCCCAGCCGCTCGGTGATGTGGTCGCCGACCCGCAGGGCGTTGGCGATGGCGGTCAGCGAGGGATTCACGGCGCCGATGCTCGGGAAGAAGCTCGTGTCCACGACATACAGGTTGTCGAGGTCGTGCGCCTTGCAGTTGGCGTCGAGCGCCGAGGTCTGCGGGTCCGAGCCGAAGCGGACGGTGCCGGCCTGGTGCGCGGTGGCGCCGATCGGCATCCCCTTGTGCAGATAGAGGCTGTGCGGGAGCAGGTGGTGCGGATGCATGCCCAGGTGCCCCAACATGCCCTGCAACTTGTGTTGCAGGCGCTTGAGCCCCTCGACGTTGTTCTTCTCGTCCAGGGCGAGGTGGATGTCGCCGTCGCCGTCCAGGGTCACGCGGTTCTCCGGCTGCGGGAGGTCCTCTCCGCACAGCCAGAAGTCCACCGCGTGGTGGGCCAGCACCTCGAAGGGCATGTCCGGAGAGGCCATCCCGGCCCAGCGCGGGGCTTCGCCGCGGATCTGGTCGGAATCCGACTTGCCCAGCATCTGGATACCGCCGAGCGGGTAGTCCCAGTCGTCCGCGCCCAGGTACCAGTCGTTGAGCGCGAGCGTCTTCTGGAACTGGGTGTCGTTCGGCTCTTTCGAGACCGCCATCAGCGCCAGGTTGTTGTGCCGCATGTAGTGGCGGCCGACGACGTCGGAGGTGTTCGCGAGGCCGCCCGGGTGCTGCTCGTTCGCCGATCGCAGCAGCAGCGCGGCGGAGTTCACCGCCCCGCAGGCGACCACGACGATGTCGGAACTGAAGTCGGTGGTCGTCCCGTCCTCCAGCTCGGCGACCACCCTGCTGACGCTGCGCCCGGTCGGGTCGGTCTCCAGCCTGCGCACGTTGGCGCCGGTAACGAGGCGCACATTGGCGTGCTCCAGGGCGGGGTCGACGCAGATCACCTGCGCGTCCGCCTTGCCGCGTACCAGACAGGGGAAGCCGTCCACCCGGTTGCAACGGATGCACACACTCTCGTGGGTCGCGCGGCCGTGCTCGTCCTGAGTGAGGTTCACGCCGATGGGCAGATGGAACGGGTGCAGCCCGTGCTTCTCCAGGTCGTCGCTGAGTTGTTGGATCCGCGGCTCGTGCTGCACCGGCGGGTAGGCGTACTGGGCGCTGACCTGGCCCTCACCGGGGTCCTCGCCGTGCCGGCCGTGCACGAGGTAGAGGTGCTCGGCCTGCGTGTAGTAGGGCTCCAGGTCCTCGTAGCGGATGGGCCACGCGGGGGAGATTCCGCCGTGATGGCGCAGCTCGCCGAAGTCCTCGGGGCGCAGGCGGAACAGCGCGGCGCCGTAGAACTTGGTGTTGCCCCCGACGTAGTAGTTGACCTCGGGGGGGAACTTGTCGCCGTGCTTGTCGTACCAGAACTCCGGGGCTCGGTACTTGCCCTTGACGAAGACCGCCGTCGACTCCCAGTTGTCCCGTTCCCGGGGGAGGTAGCCGCCGCGTTCCAGGATCAGGATGCGCTTGCCGGTGGGGGCGAGCCGGTGGGCGAGGGTGCCGCCGCCCGCTCCGGTGCCGATGATGATGACGTCATAGTGTTCGTTGTCAGCCATGTCGACCACCTCGAGGTCGTGGATCCTGGGAGCGGCGCGTGTACCGGCCGTTTGTCGGTCAGAGAATCGCGATGGGGTTGACGGGGGAGCCGGTGGCCGCCGGGAGCCGCAGTGGCGCGATCACGCAGAGGAACGACCAGCGGCCCTCCTGTTCGCAGAGCGGCACCAGGTCCTCGAACTGGAGGTAGTCGAGGAAGTGGAGGCCGAGGGCGTGGATGCCCAGCACGTGTACCGGAAAGTCCACGCCGTCCGTGGGGCTTGGGGCGCTGTCGTTGTTGCTGTCGCTGCCCAGGGCCGCCACGCGGCGTTCGGCGAGGAACTCCATCGCGGTCGGGTGAAGTCCGGCCCGGGTGCGCGCGGCGTCCCACGGCCCCGTCTCGTTGCGCCGCCGGCGGTGGCCGACCCGCACGAGGAGCAGATCCCCCTCCCCGACCCGTACCTGCTGGGAGCGCTCGGCGGCGACGAGGTCGTCGGCGCTGACATGGTCGCCCGGTTCGAGCCAGGGCACCTCGCGCAGCCGCGGGATGTCGAGCAGCACGCCCCGGCCGACGATCCCGTTCCTGGCGAGTTCGACGGAGAGGGCCGTGGCACCGTCGGCGGTGACGGTGGACGCGGGGACTCCGCCGTGCAGGGTGCCGTTGTACACGACGTGGCACAGCGCGTCGAGATGACTGTCGGCGTCGCCGTGCACATCCATGCTGAAGTGGTCGGTGGCGAAGTGGAGTCCGGTGCCGTCGGCCGACGCCTCGGGCGGGCTGGTCAGCCGGTGGCCGGCCGGGCGCGGATTGTCCGGCGTGGGCCGGGTCTCCACAGGCGAGGCGAGCGTGACGGTACGGCCCGAACGAACCTCCGCCGCGGCAGCGCGGACCGTGTCCGGTGTGAGGGTGGTCAGGGCGCCGCGCCCGCCGCCCGCGCCGGCGGCCTGCCCGCGCAGCCTTTCGTACAGGGCCCCGAACTCGTCGAGGCTCTGGCGTGGTTGACGCTCGGGCGTGTCCCGGCCGGCCATCCGCATCGCTCCCCGTGTCATCTCAGTCGCGCTGCCGGTCGAGGGCCTCGTCCAGAGTGCAGGCCGCCGTGATGAGCGAGAGGTGGGTGAACGCCTGTGGGAAGTTGCCCAGTTGCTCGCCGCTCGGCCCCACCTCCTCGGCGAAGAGGCCGACGTGGTTGGCGTAGGTGTGCATCTTCTCGAACGTGTATCGCGCCGGGCCGAGCCGTCCCGCCCGGGCCAGTGCGTCCACGTACAGGAAGGTGCAGAGGCTGAAGGTGCCCTCGGAGCCGCGCAGGCCGTCGGGGGAGGCGGCCGGATCGTAGCGGTAGACCAGGCTGTCGGAGACCAGTGTGCGGTCCATGGCGTCCAGTGTGGAGAGCCAGGACGGGTCCCGGGGGGCGATGAATCCAACCCGGGGCATCAGCAGCAGTGAGGCGTCCAGGACGTCGTCCCCGCCGTAGTGCTGCACGTAGGCCTGTTCCTTCTCGCTCCAGCCGCGGGCCATGACCTGCTCGAGGATGGCGTCGCGGGCTTTCGTCCACTGGTCGGTGTCGGCGGGCCGGCTGAACTCGGAGGCCAGCCGCAGGCCGCGGTCGAACGCGGCCCAGCACATCACCCGGCTGTAGGTGAAGTCCTGGCGCCCGCCGCGGGTCTCCCAGATGCCCTCGTCGGGCCGGTCCCAGGAGTCGGCCAGCCAGTTCAGGGTCTCGGCCAGGATCTTCCACCCGCGATAGCCGGCCTGAATGGCGACCTCACGCCCCTCCGACAGGCCGTAGAGCGCCTCGCCGTATATGTCCAGCTGCAACTGGTCGGAGGCGGCGTTGCCGAGCCGCACGGGGGCCGAACCCCGGTATCCCTCCAGGTGGTCGAGGGTCTCCTCGGTCAACAGAGGCTCCCCGTCGACCCGGTACATGATCTGAAGGGGTTCGCCGTCCTTTCCCGCCGAATCCCGCAGCCGGTCGCCGAGCCAGTGTGTGAAGTCGGTGGCCTCCTCGACGAAACCGAGGTCGAGCAGGGCCCGGATGGAGAGCGAGCCGTCACGGACCCAGGTGTAGCGGTAGTCCCAGTTGCGCTCGCCGCCGACCTGTTCCGGCAGGCCCATGGTGGCGGCGGCCACGGGTGCGCCGGTGGGGGCGTAGGTGAGCAGCTTGAGGGTGATGGCGGAGCGGTTGACCATGTTGGGCCAGCGGCCGCGATAGTTGGAGCCCTGCACCCATGTCTGCCAGAAGTCGGCAACTTCCCACAGCTGGTCGGTGATCCCGTCGACGGTGGGCGGCGGCGGGAGTTTCCCGTCGCCGTCGCAGACGGTGAACACGGCCACTGCCTGCTGGCCGACGTTCAGGGTGATCGAGCCGCGCACGTCGTCGCCGTCCCGCTCCAGCGGGAAGGTGCTCTGCAGATACGCGGTGACACCCGGTGCCCGGAAGGCGGCACCTTCGGGTCCCAGGTCGAGTTGGTGGGTGGCCCGGGCGTAGTCGAACCGTGGCCGGCACTCCAGGTCGAACTGGACCGTCCCCCGTACGGTGCGTACGGCACGTACCAGGGTGTGGCGGTCGCTCGGGGTGCGGGTGCGGTTCGGCGGCATCCAGTCGATGACCTCACCGACGCCGTCCGGTGACATGAAGCGGGTCACCAGGATGGCGGTGTCGGGGTAGTACAGCTGCTTGCACGAGGCTTCCGGATTGTTGGGCGTCATCCGGAAATATCCGCCGCGGTCGTGGTCGAGCAGCGCGGCGAAGACGCTGGGGGAGTCGAACCGTGGGGCGGCGAACCAGTCGACAACGCCCTGCGAGGAAACCAGAGCGGCGGTCTGCAGATCGCCCACCAGACCGTGCTCGGCTATGGGGGGGTAGCGGTCCATGAGAATCCAATCTCCGACATATCACTACCTGATCCACTATCCGACAAGCTCCACGTGCGCGCCTCTGGGGGCCGCGCCACCGCGCCTGACCTGCTCTGACATGCACATATGTGCCCGGACGCCGCGTGGTCCGGATTGCGGAACGCTGTGTCGGCGGTGTTACTGGAAGGACCGTCCGACCCATGACTTCCGGGCCGGCCGGCCGGGCGGACACGGACGAGGGCCGGAGCGCGTGGAGGTTCAGGATGGACATGATTCATGTCCGCGCGGTGAGCCCGCCGGACCTCACCGGTGAGGTGGTCGGCCTGCTCACCGCCGACCCCTGCGTCCTCAACCTGATCGTGCAGACCGGCGCCGCGCGGAACCCGGACGGCGACGCGATCGCCTGCGATGTGCTGACGGGAGCGGCGAACGAGGTGCTGCACGGTCTGCGTGCGCTGCGGGTGGACCGCCGGGGCTCCATTGTCATCGAACCGGTGGACATGGCCTTCTCAGGGCGGGCGGCCGAGGCCGGAGCGCAGAAGCTCGGGCCGATGACCCGCTCGCCGGTCTGGGAGCAGGTCGAGGCACGGATCCGGGCCGAGGGGACGTACGCGCCGAGCTTCTATCTCTATCTGGTCATCGCGGGACTCATCGGTTCGGTCGGGATCGTCACCAACTCCCAGATCCTGATCGTCGCGGCCATGGTCGTCGGCCCCGAGTACAGCGCGATCGTCAGTATCGCGCTGGGCATCGACCGGGGCGACCGGAAGAGAATCCGGCAGGGCCTGCTCGCACTGCTCGCCGGCTTCCTGCTGGCTGTTGTCGTCACTTTCCTCTTCAGCGTCCTCATCCGTACCTTCGGCCTGCAGTCGCAGGCCTTCACCGCAGGGCTGCGCCCCGTCTCCAACCTGATCAACACGCCCAACTTCTTCTCGTTCGCCGTGGCGGGCCTGGCCGGAATCGTCGGCATCGTCTCGCTCACCGAGGCGAGGACGAGCGCCCTGCTCGGCGTGTTCATCTCGGTCACGACGATCCCGGCTGCCGCGGACATCAGCGTCTCGCTCGCGTTCACCAATTGGAGCAACGCCTGGGGATCTCTCATCCAACTACTCGTCAACATCGTGGTGCTGATTGTGGTGGGCACCGCCACGCTCCGCTGCCAGCGGGCGATCTGGCGCAGGGTCGCCGTCCGGCGCGCACGCGCGGAGGACCGATAGCGTCAGCCCGTGACCGGGGGAGCGCCCCCGGTGCCCGGCGGCGAGGCTCGGTCCGACGCCGGTCCGACGTCGAGGAACTCCCTGATGGCGAACGCGGCCAGCACGGCGAACGCGATCCACAGCACCACGGCCCCGGTCGGGTAGCTCCACGTGAACAGCACGACCGCCGCCACCACGAGAATCGCGGCCCCGATCCACCGCTTGAAGCGGTGGACGAACCGGCCGACCGGCCCCAGCCGCATGCCGAACGAGGAGAGCACCTCGCGCACGGCCGTGATGCCCTTGTTGCAGACGGTCCTGACGGCGACCGCGACCCGGGACGGGCCGATCAGGAACGCGCCCAAGGCGGTGATCAGACCCAGCGCACCGACCGCGCGCACACTCGCCCGCATGAACCGGATCAGCGTGTCGTACACCGCCCCGGCCGCCGCCTGGTTCGCCCCGGGGGGCAGGTGGTCGAGGTAGAAGGACCGGAACACGGTGAGGACGATCCCGGTCAGCAGCATGGCGATGGCGACGCCCAGGGCCGCACCGATCAGCGCACGGCGCCGGTTCACGGCCAGGAACACCCCTGCCGCGGCGATCAGCACGGTGACCACCGGGAGCCAGGTGCCGAGGATCTCCAGCAGGCGGAAGTACGACTTGACCTTCCCGAGGTCGTCCGAGGCGAACACGACGAAGTCGGTGTGGACGGGTGGGATCTTCGCGGCCGCGGCGAAACCGGAGTTCACCAGCTGGTCCTTGACCCGTGCGACGATCGGCGCCAGGTCGATGGCGACCTCGTTGTTCTTCAGCGAGACCGCCCCGCCGCCGCGGCCGGTCAGCGCCTTGTCGAGAGCGGTGTGTCCGGCCCGGTTCGCATCGACCCACACCTTCTCGAACGCGCTGCTGGAGACGAACCGGTGCACGGTCGTGCTCACGAGTTCGTTGAGCCCGCTGGTGATCGGCCCGCTCAGGTTTTTGATCAGACTCGTGGTCCTGGGTGGGACGCCCTTCTGGGACGCGGCGTCGGAGAGCTGCTTCACCAGGGCGTTCACGTCGATCTGTTCCAGCACCTTCGCGGTGACACGGGAGGTGACCGCTTCCTGCACGTCCGGGTTCGACGCCAATGGGGCGACCGTGGAGACATAGCGGTCGGTGTTGCCGACGATGTCGCTCGTCCAGACGGAGACGACCGACAGCAGCGACAGGATGGAGGCCAGCACGATCAGCACCACCGCGCCGGACGTCCGCCACCAGTGATGGCGCCGGCGTGGTGCGGTGGGACCCTCCAGAGCCGCGATCCGCCGGCGCAGCTCGTCGACCTCACTCGACCCACCCGCAGGCGGCTTCGCCGCGGCAGGCTGCCCACCAAGCGGGGGCTTCGCGGGTGCCCCGGAGTGCGGCGGGGGGCCCTCGTCCCGCTGTGACTCTCCCGATTCGGCCGGCTCAGACCCGGACTCGCTCGAGGCCATCGCAACTCTCCCTTGGGTGGGGCTGGGCGCCGACGCTGCGGGCGGCACACGGCTGTCTTGCCCTCCCAGGAGATACTCCGAGGCGTCAGCCCACCACTGGGGGTGCGCGTATGGGTGGCGCGGTCGTGGGATCCCGCATGCGGGCCCTGCCGCGTGAGTCATCGCCGCTGATGCCGGAACCGGGGATTTCCGCGATGATCGGAAATAAGTGCCTATGGGAGGTTTCCGATGACCGAGGACCACGCCGCGACGCTCGGCGCCGTAAGCGCTCAGACGCCTGCGGAACGGGTCGCTCGCGGCAAGGCGGCCCGTCGTGAGGTGCCCCGCTCGAGTCATGCCGAGTTCGCGCCGCCGGCGACGCGGCCCGATCCGCTGGGCATCCTCGAAGGCCAGTCGGCGACCCGGGTGCCCGAACTCGTGCCGATCCGCTACAGCCGGATGACCGAGTCACCCTTCCGCTTCTACCGGGGCGCCGCCGCGATCATGGCCGCCGACCTCGCCACCACCCCGGACTCGGGAATCAGGGCCCAACTGTGCGGAGACGCCCACCTGTTGAACTTCCGCCTGCTCGCCTCGCCGGAACGCCGCCTGCTGTTCGACATCAACGACTTCGACGAGACGCTGCCCGGTCCCTGGGAATGGGACGTCAAACGACTGGCTGCCAGCCTCGTCATCGCGGGCCGGGCCAACGGCTTCGCGGACGCGGAGCGCGCCGACATCGTACGGGCGACCGTACGGTCCTACCGTGAGTCGATGATCCGCTTCGCGGGCATGGGCCATCTCGACGTGTGGTACGCGAAGATCGACGCGGATCGGCTGCAGGAAGTGGCGGCCGAGCAGTTGCTGAAGCGCGGCCGCGAGGGCGTGGCCCGGGCCCTGGCGAAGGCCAGGACCAAGGACAGTCTGCAGGCGTTCGACAAGCTCACTGAGGTGGTGGACGGGCAGACCCGGATCGCCGCGGACCCGCCCCTCATCGTGCCTCTCACCGATCTGCTCCCCGACGCGGAACGCGGCGCCCTGCAGGAGGAGTTCCGCCGGCTGATCGGGCGCTACGGTCGCAGCCTCGCGTCGGACCGGCGCACTTTGCTCGCCGGCTTCCGCCTGGTGGACGTGGCCCGCAAGGTGGTCGGCGTCGGCAGCGTCGGCACCCGCTGCTGGATCTTCCTCCTGCGCGGCCGGGACGGCGACGACCCGCTCTTCCTCCAGGCCAAGGAGGCCGACACCTCGGCGCTCGCCCCCTACGTCGGCGCGAGCGAGTACGAGAACCAGGGCGAGCGGGTGGTCTCCGGGCAGCGGTTGATGCAGGCCGCGAGCGACATCTTCCTCGGCTGGGAGCGGGTGGACGGGATCGACGGGCGGCGCCGGGACTTCTACATCCGTCAGCTCCGCGACTGGAAGGGCATCGCCCAGCCGGAACTGATGGTTCCGAGGGGTATGAGAGCGTTCGGCGAGGTCTGTGGCACAACCCTGGCCCGCGCTCACGCGAGGTCGGGTGACCGGATCGCGATCGCCGGATACCTGGGGCGCGGCGACGCCTTCGACCGTGCGCTGGTGACGTTCGCCGAGAGCTACGCCGACCAGAACGAGCGGGACCACCAGGCGCTGCTGGAGGCAGTCAGGGACGGCCGGATCACCGCCGCGGAGACCGAGCCCGCCTCCTCCTGAGTGGTACAGCGCGAGCCCGCGGCCGTGTCGGGGGAGTCGACGAGCGCCGCCGGCGGAGCGTCTCGGTCAGGACGCTGGGCCATCGGAATGACAACCCGACCACCGCCGCCCGGTCGGGACCGGCACACCCGGGAGCATCGCCGCCGCGTGATATCACGGCCTGGAGGTCTTCGCGTGCCCGCGTTCCAGTGCTGAGGAGACGGTGATCATGTCGGCCGACGGTGTCGGACAGCCCGGGGCGAGCCCCAAGGACCCTTTCGCGCTGGTCCGTACGCGCGGGTACCCGGTCCTGCTCGTTGTGGCGGCGGTTCTCGGTGTCCCGGTCTCGGCGGCGGCGTTCGGCTACCTCGCCCTGGTCTCCGAACTCCAGTCGCTGACCTACACGGACCTGCCCACGGCATTGGGCTTCCACGGAACACCGTCCTGGTGGCCGGTACCGCTCCTCGCCGTGGCGGGACTCCTGGTGGCCCTGACCATCCGGTACCTGCCGGGCGAGGGCGGCCACAAACCGGCCGAGGGGCTCGTGGCCACGGGCCCGACCCCGGTGATCGAGCTGCCCGGCGTCGCGCTCGCAAGCCTGGCCTCGCTCGTCCTCGGCGCCGTCCTCGGCCCCGAGGCGCCGCTGATCGCGTTGGGCAGCGGGCTGGCCGTCGGCGCTGTACGCCTGCTCAAGAAGGACTTTCCGCCGGATGCGACCGCCGTGGTGGGGGTCGCCGGAAGCTTCGCCGCCATCAGCGCGCTACTGGGCTCCCCGCTGCTCGGCGCGTTCCTCCTGATGGAGGCGTCCGGCCTCGGCGGGGCGATGCTCGGCATGGTCCTGGTTCCGGGGCTGCTCGCGGCCGGGGTCGGCGCGCTCATCTTCACCGGCCTGGGCTCGTGGACGGGCCTGGGCACGTACTCCCTGGCTCTGCACGGGGTGCCGCACGCCGACCGGCCCGACATCGCCGGTTTCGGCTGGGCCGTCGTGGTCGGGGTGGCGGCGGCCCTGGTCGGTGCGGGGATCCGCCGGCTCGCCCTGTTCCTGCAGGCGCGCGTCGAGCGGCGGCGGGTGGTGGCCACCGTGCTGGCGGGCACGGTGATCGGAGTGATCGCGCTGGTCTACGCCGAATGGACGGGCAACGAGGCGTCCGGGGTGCTGTACTCCGGGCAGAGCGCACTCAACCCCCTGCTCGCGGCGAACGCCGGTTACTCGGTGGGCACGCTTCTGGTACTCGTGGTCTGCAAGGCGCTCGCGTACAGCGTCTCACTGAGCAGCTTCCGGGGAGGCCCCATCTTCCCGGCGATGTTCGTGGGAGCGACGGGCGGGCTCGCCCTCGCCCATCTGCCCGGACTGGACGTGACGTCCGCGTTCGCGATGGGCATCGGCGCAATGTCCGTGGCCATGCTGAAACTGCCCATGACCTCGGTACTGCTCGCCACCCTGCTGCTGGGAACTGAAGGTCTCACCGCGATGCCGCTGGTGATCGTCGCCGTCGTCGTCTCCTACGTCATCTCGCTCCGACTCACCCCGGTGCCCGCCGACGTTCCCGCCGGTCACCCGTAGCCGTAGTCCGAAGCCCCGTTCCGGTCAACGGCGCGTCTGCGCCGCGGTCACCGGATTCCGAACCCGACCTGGAGGCCGTACGTGTCCGAGAGCCCCACCGGGCAGCAGATTCTGCTGCGCCATGGTGAACAGACCGCTGTCATCGTGGAGCTGGGCGGTGCACTGCGCGACTACTCGGTCGACGGCCGGCCGCTGCTGGACGGCTTCGCGGCCGACGAGCCGATCACGGGAGGCCGCGGTCAACTCCTCGTGCCCTGGCCGAACCGCATCGGCGCGGGACGGTACCGCTGGAACGACCAGGATCTCCAACTTCCCCTGACCGAGCCGGAGAACGGCAACGCCATCCACGGGCTGCTGCGCTGGATGTCCTGGCAGGTGATGGAACGCGAGGAGCACCGGGTAATTCTGGGAGCCACACTGTGGCCGCAGCCCGGCTACCCGTTCCACCTCGACGTTCGCGCGGGGTACGTGCTCGGAGTGGAGGGACTGACGGTGACTGTGGTCGCACGCAACCTCGGTGAGGACGCAGCGCCCTATGGAGTCGGCCAGCACCCCTACCTGACCGTGGGCACCGATCTGGTGGACGACGCGGTGCTCCTTGTCCCGGCCCGGAAATGGCTTCCGCTCGACGATACGGGTATGCCCGGCGCGGTCGAAGATGTAGCCGGCACACCGTTCGACTTCCGTACGGCGAAGGCCGTCGGCGCGCAGCGCCTGGATACAGCCTTCGCCGAGCTGGAGCGGGACGCCTCCGGCCGGGTCACCGTGCGTCTCGCGCACCCCTCGGGTTCGCACGGCACGGACCTGTGGCTCGGCGAGGGCGCCGAGTTCGTGCAGGTGTACACGGGAGACACGCTGCCTGAGCGGCGGCGGCGCCGGGGCATTGCGGTCGAGCCGATGTCCTGCCCGCCGGACGCGTTCCGGAGCCGTGACGGCCTGGTGGAACTCGGACCCGGTGCCCTTCACACGTTTCGGTGGGGCCTGCGGGCGTGGCACCGGCAGGGCTGACGCCACGGCAGGAGGGGGCCGGGTTCAGGTCCGGCCGGCCTCCAAATGCGGTCCGGCGCACAGTGCCCAGATGATGACGATGTCGATGGCGATGAGCACGATGCCCCAGAGGGGGTAGTACGGCAGCCACATGAAGTTGGCGATCGCGCCCAGTCCCGCGAGCACGACACCGACCGCGCGCGCCCACACGGCCCCGCTGAACAGGGCGCAGCCGGCCAGCACGACCACGATGCCGAGGATGAGGTGGATCCATCCCCAACTGGTCAGGTTGAACCGGAACGCGTAGTTGCGCGTGGCGACGAACAGGTCGTCCTTGGCGATGGCGGAGATCCCCTCGAAGATGGCCATGGCCCCGCCGAAGATCATCAGAACGGCGGCGAGTGTTGTCCAACCCGACCGGAACATGTGCCGCGAACCCTGGCTCACGTCGCTTGCGCGCGGCCCGGTTGCGTTACTGGCCATATCGGCCTCCTTGGATCGCGAAGCCACGCGCTCGACCGGAACCGGCCGAATGGCAGCCTCTTTTCCAGCCTGCCACGGCAGCCCATGGTCGGCACGTCGGCCGATGCGCTGACCATGGGCTGGGCCAGCCGGAAGATGCTGTCGCGAGTGGGGCTGATCCATGATGGTCTGAGTGCTCGTCTGCCTGAGTGCCCGCCCGTGGGCCCGGCAGCACCTGCCCCGCATCAGTCCCTGCGATTGGAGGGCACACGTGAAGCCGGACACTGGTGAGGTCTCGACACGGCATTGCGCCCTGGCCGCACGTAGGGCGCAGTGATGGTTGCCGACCTGCTTATCATCGGTACGGCCATCACGCTGGGGCCCCTGCACAACACCGCGTTCATCCTGCTGCTGTCCGCGGCCGGAGGCGTGCGCAAGGGGCTGGCGTTCATCCTGGCGTGGCTGGGCTGTCTCGTGTTGCTGATCGCTGCCGTGGTCCTGGTGACCGGCGGCAAACCCCCGGCGCACGGCAGTGCTCCGTCCACCGCGGCGCTGGCGGTCAAGATGGCGTTGGGCGTCGGAATGGTCCTCTACGGGGAGCGCAAGCGGCGCCGGGGCAGACGACCCCGCCGGTCCCCCAAATGGCTGACGGCACTGGACCATGTCTCCGTATGGACTGCGGCCGGGTTCGGCATCCTCCTGCAGCCCTGGGCCATGGTTGCCGCGGGCGGCGCCGTGGTGGTGCAGGCGCACCTGTCGTCCGTCGAGTCGTATCTGGCCCTGATGGGCTACTGCCTGCTGGCTACTTCGACCTTGCTGGCGATGGAGCTGTACGCCACCTTCAGACCTGCTTCCGCCGAGGCTGAACTCGGCAGGTTGCGCAGCTGGATCGAGGGTCACCAGGACCAGGCGGTCGTGTCCATCTCGCTGGCGCTGGGTCTGTGGCTGGTCGGGAACAGCATCTACCAACTCGTCGGGTGAGCCGACCGATACAGCTCGCGTTGATCGACCTCATGACCCGCCGCCTCACCGGCGAAGCCGTATCCGGCCACGGCTGCCGGAACGTGCCGGCGGAGGCCTGAAGAGCCTGCCGACCGTAGGGAGTCGGCCGGGTTGGTGTGCGCTTTCCGGACCCGGGTAGAGGTAACCCAGCCACACGGAAGTTGTCGGGATTTCGGACGGCGGCGGGTTCTTCGCCAACGTGAGCGCAACGTCGTAACACCGCTGAACGCCCGACGGTTGCATGGCGGAGGTAAAGACTTGGGTAAATAGTAGCGATCGTTTCTGGCGCCGCAAGGTTTGATTCAGTCGTATCTTGACAGAGGGCGTGGTCGGGGTACCGTAATTGAGTTGCTACTGCACGCGCGGTCGCTCGGTGTGCCTCATTATTTCTCATGTTTCTACAGGAACAGTCAGCCTGAAGGAATTGTGAAGTGTTGATGAATATAGGAGTGTTAGGTCCTCTGCACGTCTCTATCGATGACACGGTGAATCAGGTGGAGCTGGCGCCGAAGCCGCGTACCGTGCTCGCCGTCCTGCTGGCCAACGCCGGCCGGGTCGTCCCCGTCTCGTCCCTGGTGCGCGAGGTCTGGGAAGACGATCCACCCGTGAGCGCGCTGCGCAATATCCAGACCTACGTCTTCCAGTCGCGCAAGGTGCTCCAGCGATTCACCGGCCTGTCGGCGCGAGCGGTGGCACGTGAGCTGCTGATGACCAGGCCGGGCGGATACGTGTTCAGCGACAGATCCGCGCGGTTCGACTACGGCGCCTACCGGAGCCTGGTCACCGACGGCCGCGGGGTGATCCGGCAGGGGGACGACGCGGAGGGGCTTACCATCCTCAGCCGCGCGCTCGACATCTGGCGCGGCCCCGCTTTCGTGGACGTGGCGACGGGGGTCGCGCTGGAGGCGCAGCGGCGTGAACTGGAGGAGTCGAAACTCGGCGTGATCGAGGATCTTTCAGTCGTCAAGATCAGGATGGGGATGTACCACGAGGCAATCGCCGATCTCGCCGTTCCGGTTTTCGAGCATCCGCTTCACGAAGGGCTGCATTGCCAGTACATGCGTGCCCTCAGCATGTCGGGGGACCGGGTCCGTGCGCTCGACGTCTTTGGCAGGTTGCGCCTGAATCTCGTCTCGGATCTCGGAATCGAACCGGGCCCTCCGGTTCAGGAATTGCAGTACAGCATTCTCAACTCCGGCTAGATCCGTGCTGGATGAGGGCGTCATGAGGATTCGACGGTAATCCGGTGAGGACACGGCGAGAATTTGGAATCCGGAACGCGGAGTGCGACGGCAACCGGAATCCGGGCCGGAGTGAGGCGGTGAGAGCCTTCGAACTCTCCGCGACGGTCGTCAGGCGGAGACGGTCGTCAGGCGAACAGGGCCGTTTCACACAGGCCGTTCACACGGCGCCGTATCCGCCGTCGACCGGGAGAATGGCGCCCGTGGTGTAGGCCGCCAGCGGTTCGGCGAAGTTGGCGATCCACCAGGCGACCTCCTCGGCGCTCCCCAGCCGGGCCAGCGGGAGCAGTTCCTGCAATCGGTGGATGGTGGTCACGGCCCGGTCGTCCAGCGCGTTGTTCTCCAGGATCGGTGTGTCGACGGGTCCGGGCGCCACGGACACCACCCGGATCCCGCGGTCCGCGAGTTCGCCCGCCCACGTCCGGGTGAAGAAGTCGAGGCCGGCCTTGGCCGCGCCGTACAGCGACAGCTCCGGCCATCCACGCTGCCCGAAGGACGCGCTGACGTTGACGACGGTCCCGCACGACCGGGTCAGCGGCGCCATCGCGGCCTGGGTGATCAGCAGCGGGGCGCGCAGGTTGACGGCCATGAAGCGGTCGAAGTCGTCGGCGGAGACCGTGCCCAGGGGTGTCCGTCGCAGGCTTCCCGCGCCGTGCACCAGGACATCGATACCGCCGAAGGTCTCCAGCGCGGCCTCGGTGATGGCCGTGGGCGACGCATTTCCCGTGACGTCGGCGCTCAGCGGCACGATGGAGGACCTGTCCCTGGCCGTCGCGACCAGCTTCTCCCGGCTCCGGCCGACGGCCAGGACGTTGGCGCCGCGGTCGGCGAAGGCGTGTGCGGTCGCCCGCCCGATGCCGCTGCCGGCTCCGGTGACGACCGCTGTCATCCCAGTCAGGGTGCGGGTCAACGCGACGTCTCCTAGTGAGAGGTGAACGAATCCTGCTACCTGGAAGAACACTTCCCACGCCATTCGGTTGCATCGCCCGCCGCCTCGGCCGGCCCGCCGGGACACGGTGCCGCCGACTCCTCATGCGCCAGCCGGTCGACTGTCAACGGTTCAGCCGCCTGCCGGTCAGGCGCGTCGGTCAGCCGGCGGGTGCCCCGCTGCGGGTGAGCGAGCGGGACGCCGTCCGGTCCGAGAGCAGGACGTGGTCGATGCCGCGCGTCAGCTGGTGCCGGTCGGCCGGCGGATCGATGCGGTCCATGATGCGCAGCGCACCGCTGGACGGATCGCGGACCGCCCGGTCCCGGGTGCAGAACCAGCCGGGTCCGTCCGGATCGCCGTCGGGCAGGAACCGGGCGGGCGCCTCCTCCGGCCCCAGGTACGGCGTGCCGGCCATCCGGACCTGGAGCTCACCGTCGACAATCCTGATCCGCACCCCAGGGGCCACCATGCCCACTGACCCCGGGGCGAACCAGCCGGTGGGGTCGGCGGCGACGATGCCGGTCTCCGTCGTGCCGTACGCCTGGCCGATGCGCACCCCGAAGCGTTCGGCGAACCGGGCGTGGACCCGTCCGTCCAGCCGGTCGCCACCGGAGACGGCATGCCGCAGCGCGGGCAGCCGCACCGAGTGTTCCCCCCGCACCATCGCGGCGAAGTGGTCCGGCCGGCCCAGCACGGTGTCCACGCCGGTCCTGATCGCGGTCCGCAGCAGCGCGGGCCGCGAGACCCGCGTCGGGAAGACGCTGACTGCCCCGGCGTCCATGTTGTGGAGGATGCCGCCAACGAGGTTGAAGGAGTGGGCGACGGGGCCCAGCAGCATGACGTTCGAACCCGCGCCCGGCATGCCGTCCATCCGTCGGAAGGCGTCGAGTTCGGCGAGCAGCGACTGCGGTGTGCGGGCGACGGCCTTGGCGAAGCCGGTGCTGCCGGAAGTGAAGTGGATGAGGCAGTGGTCGGTCACCACCCGCTGTCCGCCGCGCAGTTTGCGGACGAGGAGCTCGCACTCGTCGTGGAAGGTCCGGTACCGGGGGCCGCCGCCGCCGAAGGCGACGTGGAACTGCGGCCGGCAGTGGTCCAGCAGCCGTTCCAGCTCCCTGCCGCGGATCTCCGGTCCCATGAGCAGTACCTGGGCGCCCTGCGACCACAGCGCGAGGACGGACCACAGCTGGGTGAAGCTCTGCGCGCCCTGGAGCACCGCGGTGGCTCCGGGCCGCACACCGTACGCCTCGAAAAGCCGCCGCAGTGAGGTGACCTGAGTGCGCAGCCGCTCGTAGGTCACCTCGGAGCCGGCCCGCGCCCACACCGCGTCGGCGGGATGACGGGCCAGCAGTTCGGAGCCCCACCAGCGGGGCTCGTCGTCGAGTTCGTCGCGCATGTCGGATGTCCCTTCCCGGTGCGTCGTGCCGGACGGTGGGCGACCGATCGCCGCACAGAACGGAACACCGGCGGACCGGGAAGGGTTGCACCCCGCTCGGACGTCGGACTGGACGGCCCTGAGGACCGTCGTGCCGGACAGCCCTCACACGGTGACCGGGCGGCAGCTGCGGCAGGCACGGTAACCGGCGCCCCGGGCCTCGTCGGCGGTGCGGAAGGGCCGCTGGTGGGGAGGGGTGATCCGGCGGGCGTGGGCACAAGTCGGATGGCAGTAGATGTAGGTGGTGTCGCTGCCGAGGAGGAGGCCGCCGCGCCGGGACAGCTCCGCCAGCCGCAGCATGTCGATCCCCTCCGCGGATCGCAGCGCCCGGCCGGTGGCCGCGGTGTACGCGCCGTCGCACGGGGTGCCGTCCTCATAGGTGACCCGGTGGCAGGGGATCAGCAGCGTCAGCGGGTTCCGCGCCAGGGTCCTGGCGACAAAGCCGTTGACCTCCGCCATATCCGCCACGTCCGCCTCCCGCGCGATCCAGCCGACCGGCCGCAACTGGCCCTTCGGCACGGTCCTGACGGCCTCCAGCACGGCGCGCTCATGGGCGTCGAAGCCGGTGAGGTCGACGGGCAGCGACTTGGCGCGTCCGGTCCGCAGGGCGGGGCGCAGCCCGGGGAAGGGCATGGTGGAGCGGATGGCGGTGCGTCCGGTCCGCTGCCAGTGGGTCTCCTCGAACATCTCGGGGCTGACCACCATCGACTCCAGTACGGAGCCGGTGACCGCGGTCGGGCTGTACGCCGCGTACAGGCCGCCCGCGTCGGTGTCGAGCAGGATGTAGGCGTCGTACCGCTCGTGGGAGATCCCGACGTGCCGCAGGATGCGCAGCGCCAGATCCACCGGACCGGGAGACGTGAGACCGGCCAGGGCGCCCTCCAGGGAGTAGTGGTCCCGGGGCGCGGGGCCCGCGTTGTCGTTCTGACTCACTTCAGCACCTCCCTCAGGGGTGGGTCGCCTGCCTCCAGCAACTCCCGCAGATTACCGACCCCGCGGGAGACCTGCGCCTTGACGGTGCCCACCGGGCATCCCTGGGACTCGGCGATCTCCCCGTAACTCATCCCGACGATGTGCCGCAGGACTACCGCGATCCGGGACTTCTCGGGGAGTTCGGTCAGCGCCGAGACCAGGCGGCCCCTGTCGTCGGCGGTGGAGGCCCGTTCCTCCGGCCCGGGGCTCTCGTCGGCCCAGGACTCGGCGGAGTTCTCGACGGGGGCCGGGGACACCGGGTGGCGGACGTTGGTACGGATCTGGTTGCGCCAGACGTTGGCCGCGATGGTCATCAGCCAGGCGCGGCAACGTAAGTCCCGCCGGCGCGCCGGGGAGTAGTCCTTCAGGGCCGTGTAGGCGCGCAGGAAGGTGTCCTGTCCCAGGTCCTCCGCTTCGACGGCGGACCCGGTGACCCGGAACAGGAACGTGTGAACCGTCCTGGCGTGGAGACGTACCAGCTCCGTGAAGCCGTCGTCGAGGTCCACTGCCAGGCGCTCCGTCAGGTGTTCGGCCGTTTCGTCCATCACCGTTCAGAACACCGGCTGGGCGGGGAGGGTTGCGCGGTCCCCGCCGCCGCACGACGTGCCGTCATCCTCATCCCTCCCCGCCGTGTGCTCCGGAGCACCGTCACGCGGTGTTCCCGGTTCGGCCGCAAGTTCCGGAGTGCCCGGCCGTGGCCCGGCTCCTACGTTTGTCACCACACGACGCTTGCCCCGAACGATGCCGGACAGGCCAGGGAAACCGGACAGGCCAACGAAGGAGACGTGATGAGCTCGCAGGACGCCGTACTCACCAAGTTCCGTGAATACACCCTGGGCCCGCTCAGGTTCATGAACCTGCTCAGCTGTTTCGAACTGGGAATCGTCGATTCGCTCAAGGAGGACACGAGCGGCGGGCTGACCGCAGGTCAGATAGCCGGAAAGGCCGGCGTGACCCCCGCCGCCGCCGAGCAGCTGCTGCACCTGATGGTGAAGGAGGACTTCGTCTCCTTCGACGAGACCGCGTCCACATACACACTGGACGGTCTGCGGGACCTGACGGACGAGGACCTCGCGCGGGTCATCCCGTGGATGAACATGGTCAAGGAGGTCTGCCTGCGACAGCTCTACCACCTGTCCGACAGCGTCAGGACCGGTACGGTCGTCGGCCTCAAGGAGCTCTTCGACTTCGACGGCAACTTCTACGAGGCGAGCACCCGGCACCCCGAGCTCCAGGCGTCCTGGGGCGCGATGATGGACCAGGTCACCGACTTCATCGACCCGTGGTTCTACGACCAGCTGGACGTCGGCAAGGACACGAAGATCCTGGACCTGGCCGGCAACACCGGTCTCGGCGCGATCCTCGCCTACCGCCACAAGGGCGCCAAGGGCGCCGAGAACCTCCAGGTGACGTGCTTCGACTTCCCGGCGAAAGAGGCCGAGGCCCGGGAGAACTTCCGCAAGCACGGTGTCGAGGAGCACTGCTCGTTCATCGGCGGTGACGTGTTCCAGGGCCTCCCCAAGGGCTTCGACACCATCATGATCAAGCACTTCCTGGACATGTTCGACAAGGAGAACGTCTACCGCATCTTCCAGAGTGCCCATGACGCGCTGGAGGTCGGCGGACAGGTCTACGTCCTGGTGCCCATCTACCCCGAGGACGTGAAGGTCTCGAACTCGGTGGACTTCTTCCCTGCGTACATGCTCGGCTGCACCATGGCCCAGGGCGGACCGCAGAAGATCTCCACGTACGAGCAGTGGATGGAATCCTGCGGCTTCAAGGTCACCAAGGCCATCTCGCAGGACATCAGCACCATGCCGCCCGACGTGATCCCCGTCCACGGGATCATCTGCGGCACCAAGATGCCCTCCTGAATTCCCCTCGGTCCGGTGGGTGCGGGCGAAATTTGGGGCAGGGCGCGGGGCGCGGCCCCGGCGGTGGTTCCGGCGGTTCCCCCGCCGCCGGGACCGGCCGCCGGAGCCGCAGGTTTTGTAGAAGCGCAGGTACGTGAGAGGACAGGGGAACACCCGGCCGGTGTTCCCGCGGCGCAGAAGTGCAGCAAGGAGAGGGAAGATGGCCGTCAGTGCCGGTGAGGTCTACTACAACCCCCCGTGCCGTCAGAAGATCGTCGTCCGTACGGCCGCCGCCGACACCGGCGGCGTCCGGTCGGTGCTGGACCTGTACGTCGCCCCCGGCGGCTTCGCCGCCGACTACCACCTCCACCCGGCGAGCGAGGAGCGGTTCACGCTCGTCCGCGGCCGGCTCCGGGTCAGCATGGCCGACCGGGACGTGATCCTGGACGGGACCGGGCAGTCGGTGGCGGTCCCGCCGGGCACGTCGCACCGCTTCTACAGCGCGAGCGACGACGAGGAGACCCTGGCGATCGTCGAGTTCACCAACCGGGCGGCACGCTTCGAGGTCCTGCTGCTCCGCGAGCTCTTCGGCCTGGCCGAGGAGGGCCAGAGCGACGACCAGGGGAAGCCGAACCTGATGCAGACCTCCCTGACCCTGCGGGAGTTCTCCGACGTGCTGCGGTTCACCGGCCGCCCGTGGCCGCTCCAGCGCGCCCTGTACGGCGCGGTCGCTCCGCTCGCGCGGCTCAGGGGCTACCACGCTTGCTCACCCGTCACGGAGTGGAAGCCCGCGCAGAGGGCGGAACCGGAGGAGCTGCCCCAGGAGGTGGAGCGCCAGGTGATAGCGCGTCAGCTCGAGGGTCTCCAGCCGCGCGTCTGAGAGCGCGCGCAGAGGTACGCCGCTCCGCCACCAGGATCTGGTGGCGGAGCGGCGTACGTCTGGTCGCCGTCGGTCAGCGGCGCAGCGCCGGATCGGAGCGCGGCTCCTCGCTCGGCGCGGGGGCCACGGGCGGCGACGGGCGCAGCGCCCACTGGGCGATCACCGCGGCGACGACGGCGGTGGCCGCCAGCGAGGCGGCGACGAGGGTGAACGCCGAGACCGCATCGGTGCGGCCGGCGTGCGGGGCGATGTCCAGGTAGACCGTGCCGAACACGGCGACGCCGAGCGAACCGCCCACCTGGATGGTGGTGTTGAACAGCCCGCTGACCTCAGCGGCGTACTCGTCGGTGACGGTGCTGGTCAACCCGGTCAGCGTGCCACTGAAGGCCGCGCCGTAGCCCAGGCCGCCGATGCCCAGCAGGGCGATCAGCAGAGCGTCGTTGCCGGCCTGTCCGGCGGCGAGGGTCAGTGCGATACCGGCGAAGGCGGCGCCCAGCACCAGCCGCCCGACCGGAGCGGCGAGCCGCCTCGCGCGCGGACCGGAGCGGCCGAGGAGCGGCCCCGCGATACCGAACGCGGCGACCCAGGACACCAGCGACAGACCGGAGAATCCGGCGCTCCGGCCCAGCCCCTGCTGAAGGTAGAGGGCGAGGACGAAGAGCAGCCCGAAGTAGGTGGCCACCGTGGCGGCCTGCGAGATCAGCGCCAGGGCGACGGGCCGCCGGGTCAGCAGCGAGAGGGTGACCAGCGGGTTGCCGCCGCGTGCGGCCTGGCGGCGCTCCACCCGGACGAACAGGACGAAGGCGGCCACGGAGGCAGCCAGGCTGGCCCAGGTCCACAGCGGCCAGCCGGCCTCCCGGCCCATCACGATCGGCACCACGAGCAGGAGCAGCGCCGCCGACAGGGTCAGCGCGCCGGGGACGTCCAGCCGTTTGCTGCGTTTCGGCGCGACGACGGGCAGGCAGAACCACGCGACCGCGATCAGGGCGATGCCGATCGGCACATTGACAATGAAGGCCGGACGCCAGGCCGTACCGAACAGGTTGGCCGAAACCAGCACCCCGCCCAGCACCTGGCCGAGGACGGCGCTGGTGGAGAGCACCGCCGTGTAGAGACCGAGGGCCCGGGCCCGTTCCCGTCCCTCGAAGTGCAGCTGGATCCCGGTCAGCACCTGCGAGGTGGTCATCGCCGCTCCCGCGCCCTGCACGATCCGTGCCCCGATGAGCACCCCTGCCGACGGGGCGAGGCCGCAGGCGGCGGAGGCGGCGGTGAACACCACGAGGCCGGTCAGGTACACCGTGCGGTATCCGTGCCGGTCGCCCAGCCGCGCGCTGGTGATCAGCAGCATCGCGTAGGTCAGTGTGTAGCCCGAGACGATCAGCTCCAACTGGCCGCTTGAGGCTCCGAGATGAGCCCGGATCGACGGCGTCGCGATATTGACGATCGCGATGTCCACGCTGCCGAGGAACATCCCGCCGAGCAGCGAGACCAGGAGCCAGCCCGAGTGCCGGGTGTGCGGTTGTTTCTCCATGAGGGATCTCCGGTTGGGTTGCCATGGAAGTCAGCCACCAGCGCCACTCCGCCGTTGGAGCGGCACAGCGCCGCTGGTGGGGAAACCCCGCAGGGACGGGGTCCGTTGCAACGGCCGGACCGTCGGCGGTGTTCTTCCCCCGAACGGGAAGGACACCCGGCGGGTGTCCACCGGGACCATCGGACGAACGAAATGGAGACATCGACGTGAGTGATCTCGAAAAGATCGAAACCGCGGTGTTCACCACCCGGAGCATCAGCCTGGCCGGTGCGCAGCGGGTCATCGGCGCGGCGCTGGCTCACGCGGAGGAACTGGACTGCCGGGTCTCGCTCGTGGTGATCGACGCCGGGGGCAACGTGACGGCGATGGCCAGGAGGGACGGTACGGCGAACACGGCCACCACGGTCGCGCTGAACAAGGCCAACACCGCGCTGACCCTGCACACGGCCACCGATGTGTTCGGCAAGGCCATCGAGGAGAACACCATGCTGGTGAGCAGCCTGGGCAGCCAGCCCGGTATCGCGCTGATCGCCGGCGGTCTGCCGATCACCGCGGGCGACGAGGTCATCGGGGCGATCGGCGTCAGCGGATCGCGCGACGGCAAGGACCTGCTCATCGCCCACGCCGGGGCGGACGCGCTGAACCCGGCGGACTGAAACCGGCATAGCCGCGCCGGGCAGGCGGGCGCCCCGTCGGCTCAGCCGGCGCCCGTCACCTGTGCCAGCAGGGCGACGGCGTCGCGCGGGAGGCGGTCGCCGCGCCACGCCAGGTGCTGGTCGGGCCGGACGAGGGCCAGATCGCGGCCGTACAGCTCACGTCCGACGGGTCCGGGGACGTCCAGGACCGTCAGCGGCACACCGCGGTCCGCCGCGGCGGCGCACAGCGCGGCGCCGTCCGGCGGCGACGCCCCGAGGCGCAGCAGCGTGAAGCCGGTCCCGAGCCGGTCGTACAGGGAACTGCCGGCGCCGCGTCCCACGTCCAGCCACAGATGCGGGGCACGGCCGCCCGGGACGCCGCTCGGCGTGTACGTGGTGAGCGAGTCGGGCGGCGGGGTGTCGCCGTCCTCGGCGCGGATCACCGGGGAGCCGTCGTACCGGGCCCCGAGCTGGACCCCGATGGACGCGAACTGCTCGCCGAGGGCGCCGAGCAGGGCGGCGGCCGCCGCCCGCGCGCTCCGCCCCGCCGCCGAATCCTCCTCCAGGGCGGCCGGGCGGTCGACGGCGCCCAGGTTCTGGTTGAGGGCCCGTGCCGCCGCGGTGTTGCGCAGCGCGACCGGACGACGTTCGGCGCTGTAGGAGTCCAGCAGCCGAGGGCCGCCCCAGCCTCGCGTCCCGGCGGCCAGCTTCCACGCCAGGTTCGCGACGTCGTCGATCCCGGTGTTCATCCCGAACCCGCCGGTCGGCGTGAACAGGTGGGCCGCGTCCCCGGCGAGGAACACCCGTCCCGCACCGAAGCTCCCGGCCACCAGCGCCACTCCGGGCGTCCACGCCCGGTGGCCGAGCACCTCCACCGGCAGGTCGGTGCCCGCCGCGGACCGCACGATCCGTACGAGCTGCCCCCAGTCGAAGGCGTCCGGGTCCAGGGAACTGGTGAGCAGACAGAACTCGTCCGCGCCGTCCAGGGAGATGAGGTTGACCACCACATCGGTGTTGATTGCCCAGTAGCTCCACGCGTCCCGCCCGCCGAGCAGGTCCCGCCGCAGGGTGGGCAGCCGCAGATACGCGGCGGTGGCCTTCCGGCCGAGGATGTCCTGGTCGAGCGTGCGTTCCCCGGCGTACTCGATGCCCGCCGAGCGTCGTACGAGGCTGCGTCCGCCGTCGCAGCCGACGACGTAACGCGCCCTGGTCCGGCCGCCGTCGCGGTCCCGGACGGTCACCCCGTCTGCGTCCGGCAGGATCTCGTCGACCCGGACCCCGTACCGCAGGGTGATGTTCGGCCGGGTCCGCGCGTGCCGGACGAGGAACCGCTCGACATACATCTGGTTGGCGCGGTGCAGCGGTTCGGGGACCTGGTCGTCGGCGGGCGCCGAGGCGACGGCCTTCCGCTTCTCCGTACCGGACGGCATCGGCAGCCGGGCCAGCTCGTACCCGCTGTAGCGGGTGAAGTAGACGACGTCCGTCGCCTGGTGCTCCGGCAGCCCCAGGGCGCGGATCGGATCGGCGATGCCCAGCCGCCGGTAGTGCTCCATGGTGCGCGCGTTGTGGGTGTTGCCCCGCGGATGGTCGAAGGAGGCGTCCCCCTCGTCGTACAGCACGCACGCCACGTCCTGGGCGTTCAGTAGGAGGGCGAGGGCCAGACCGACGGGCCCCCCGCCGACGATGACGACGGGGGCTCGTGCGGTGAAGTCCTGTTCCGGCATGCCGACCGTCCTCGAACCGAGTCTGGAAACGCTGACCAGGGCAGGCTACGGATATCCCCGGCCCGGCACGCTCAGGTTGTTGCGGCCGAATCACCACTGCCCCGACTTCGCAGGTCACCGGGGTGCGCCGGAGGCTTCTGGGCGTCCGGAAACCGCTGAACGCCGTGTCCGATTTCCGCCAGCACCGGCCTCGGCGGCGGAGCACAGTAGAGAGGTGATCGCGTCCGGCGTGACCGGATCACGCGGAATCGGGAAGCGCCGTGCAACCGATACGGCGCGGCCGGTGTTCTGTCATCAGCAGCTCGTCAGTCAGGACGTCAAGCAGGAGAGTCAAGCACGAGAAGGGAACTCGTCATGCAGGTGCGGACTACGGCCCGCGCGGACGCTCCGGCGGCCGCGACGGACACAGCGACCCGCGAGGCGGGAACCCGTTGGGCGGGAATCGGACTCGCGCTGATGCTGTGCGCCCAGTTCATGGTCATGCTCGACGCCTCGATCGTGACGGTCGCCATCCCGGACATCCAGCGGGAGCTCAGCTTCTCCCAGGCGGGCGTGCAGGGCGTCATCACCGCGTACAACGTGGCCTTCGGCGGCGCGCTCATCCTGTGCGGACGCATCGGCGACCTGCTGGGCCGGCGCCGGGTCTTCGCGATCGGCATGGTCGGCTTCGCGCTGACCTCACTGATGTGCGGAATGGCGCAGAGCGCGGTGATGCTGGTGGCCGGACGCGCCCTCCAGGGCTTCTCGGCCGCGCTGATCGCGCCGACCGCCCTGGCACTGCTGACCACCTCCGTCCCCGAAGGGCCCCAGCGGGTCAAAGCTATGAGCAAGTTCGGTATCGCGACCGTACTGGGATTCGTCAGCGGACTGGTCCTGAGCGGGATCCTGGTGCGTGAGTGGGGCTGGCAGGGCGTGTTCTACGCGACCGTGCCCGTCGGGATCCTGGTGGCCGCGCTCGCGCCGAAGTTCATCGCCCGCGCCGCCCGGCAGCCGCACCGCATCGACGTGGTGGGCGCAATCCTGATCACGGTCGCTGTCTCTCTGGTGGTCGCGGCGCCCGCGCAGGGCGTGGCGTCCGGATGGACGTCGGCCGCCTTCCTCATTCCCCTTCTGGCCGGTGCCGCACTGCTCGCGGTATTCCTCTGGTACGAGACCCGACACCCTGAGCCGCTGGTCCGACTCGGGCTCTTCCGTTCCCGTTCGCTGCGTGCGGCCAACGTCGTATCGGTATTCTCCGGGGTCAGTTCCGGCTCCGCTTACCTGCTGACGACCATGTATCTCCAGCAGGTGCTGAATTACTCGCCGCTGAAAGCCGGGCTCATTGTCGCGCCGGTCGGGATCCTGAACATCGCCTTCGGGTTCTTCATCGGGCGGCTGATCAACCGCATCGGCCTGCGCGGCTCCATCACAGCCGCGACGGTGCTGTCCGGTCTGCTCATCGCGCTGGTCGCCTCCCAGGTGTCCGCCGAGTCGCACATCGTGCTCTTCGCCGTGGTGCTGCTCCCCATGGGGATGGCGTTCATGGCGACCACCATCACCTCCACCCTCGCCGCCACCTCGGGTGTCGCCAATCATGAGCAGGGGCTCGCGGCGGGTGTGCGCCAGACTTCGTTCCAGCTCGGCATCGCCGTCGGTGTGGCCGTACTGGTTCCCATCGCCTCCAGTCGGGCGCACGGCGCGGGCCCCGGCCACGCGGCCGATCTGGCCGACGGGATCCAGTTGACGCTCTATCTGCTCGGCGCCCTGGTGGTGGCGGCCGGACTCTTCGCCTTCCACGGCTTCCGGCCGGCCAGGGAGAAGACGGCGCGCTGATCCGGCCCCATAAGCCGCAACACGCTGCCCGTGGCAGACGCTCGAATTCCGTTCCGTCGTCGATATTGGTTCAACCATTCCAGCAGAGAGGCGGGGGGGGGGGGGGGGGGGGGGGGGGGGGGGGGGGGGGGGGGGGGGGGGGGGTGTTGTTGTGTTGTGATTAGAGTTGTTGGGGGTTTTTTTTGGTG
>NZ_JBWKIQ010000015.1:0-106542 GCF_056432645.1 Streptomyces sp. NPDC045021 | reverse complement strand
CCCCGCCGCGCGCGCGGGTGGGGTGGGGGGGGGGGCGGGGGCCCCCCCCGCCCCCCCCCCCCCCCCGCGCGCGCCCCCCCCCCCCCCCCCCCCCCCCCCCCCCGCCTCTCTGCTTTTCTTGTCAGTAATTCTCTGGACCTCAGAGTTCCGCTTGTCTGTAGCGGCTCTGTGCAATTTCTGGTGTTCCCGACGGCATGCTATTCGCATGACGCGAAGACCTCCTAGGAAGGAGTCTTCCGGTCGACGATGAGCGGCAGCGCCCGACAGCGGAACACGGGAAAGCGGCGCCACTCAGGTGGGCGCCACCGAGGTTTCGGAGTCGTCGTCGACCAGTCCCAGGGGGCCGTACCGCGCACGAAGGCCCGGACTGCCGTCCTCCAGCACGTGTCGCACAAGGGAGTGCCCGATGATGAGAACGAGCTCCACGGGAAAACTGCTGCGTTTGACCAGACTGTCCGGACACGGGGACGGCCGTTACCTGTTCGTGCCGCTCGACCACTCGGTCTCCGACGGACCGATCGCCAGCGCCGACCGTTTCGACGAACTGATCCGGGACGTGGTGGCCGGCGGTGCCGACGGCATCGTCGTGCACAAGGGCCGGGCCCGTGTCATCGACCCCGAACTGCTCGCGGACTGTTCGCTGATTGTCCACCTGAGCGCCAGTACCGCCCACAGCCCGGACGTCGACGCCAAGGTCCTGGTCGGTGACGTCGAGGACGCCCTGCGGCTCGGCGCCGACGCGGTGAGCGTGCATGTGAACATCGGCTCGGACACGGAGGCGGCCCAACTCGCCGACCTGGGAGCGGTCGCCGCGGCCTGCGACCGCTGGGGTATGCCACTGCTCGCCATGATCTACCCGCGCGGTCCCCGGGTCACCGACCCCACCGACCCCGTCCTGCTGTCGCATGTCGTCAATATCGCGGCCGACCTCGGGGTCGACATCGTCAAGACGGTGTTCGCCTCCCCGGCCGAGCGGATGGCCGAAGTGATCGACAGCTCGCCGCTCCCGATCATCGTGGCGGGCGGCGCCCGCGCCGACAGCCTGACCGACTTCGCCACCTCGGCGCTCTCCGTCGGGTGCAGCGGGCTCGCCGTCGGACGACGGGTCTTCGGCGCCACCGCCCCGCGCGCCACAGTCTTCGAACTGGCCGGGATCGTCCACGGACACCCCGGCCCCCTCCTCTCTTCCCGTTCTCCGCGAATGGCAGGTGCCCTGTGAAGCTCAGCTGGATAGACGTCCGTTCCATCGGATCGGCCAAAGACGCCATCGTCGAAGAGGCGATCCACGCCCGGATCGACGGGATCCTCGCCTCCGACCCAACGGACTTCGCCGTACTCCCGCCGACCGTGAAGAAGATCCTCTTCCCTCAGGGGGAGAACCTCCCCGAGGACTTCGGCGCCGCCGATGTCGTCATCGTCGAGCCGGCCAAACACGGCGAGCCCGCCGAACTGGCGCTGCGCCACCCCGAGGTGGAGTTCGGCCGCTACATCGAGATCGTGGACGCCGAGTCGCTGGAGGAGGCCTGCCGCTCCGGTCGTACGGAGAAGTGGAGCGTGCTGGACTTCCGCGACCCGACGAAGATCCCGCTGGAGATCGTGATCGCGGCCGCCGCCAGGGCGGAGGGCAGCCTCATCACCATCGCCCACGACGTCGAGGAAGCGGAGATCATCTACGGCGTCCTCGAACTCGGCTCCGACGGTGTGCTCATGGCGCCGGCCGCGATCGGCGACGCCACCGGCCTCAAGCGGGCCGGCGAGGGCGGTGTGCCGGACCTGGAGCTGGTCGAGCTGGAGATCACCGCCACCGCGCACGTCGGCATGGGCGACCGGGCCTGTGTGGACACCGCCGCCTACTTCGGCAAGGACGAGGGCATCCTCGTCGGCTCGTCCTCCAAGGGCATGATCCTCTGCGTCAGCGAGACCCATCCGCTGCCGTACATGCCCACCCGCCCCTTCCGGGTCAACGCCGGGGCCATCCACTCGTACACCCTCGGCCAGAACGAGCGCACCAACTACCTGAGCGAGCTGAAGGCGGGCAGCAAGGTCACGGCCGTGGACATCCACGGGAAGACCCGACTGGTGGTCGTGGGCCGCGTCAAGATCGAGAGCCGGCCGCTCATCTCCATCGACGCGGCGGGCCCGGACGGCCGCACGGCAAATCTGATCCTCCAGGACGACTGGCATGTGCGGGTCCTCGGCCCCGGCGGCGTCGTGCTCAACAGCACGGAGCTCAAGCCGGGCGACAAGGTCCTCGGGTACCTGCCCGTCGCGGACCGCCATGTCGGTTACCCGATCAACGAGTTCTGCCTGGAGACGTGACAGATGCGGGAGCGAGCGTCCGACGCGGCGCGCAGAACACGACCGGCCGGCCGCTCGCGCCCGCCCCAGGGGGGCGCGGCGGCGGGGCCGCCCCAGACCAGGGAGTTCCCCGACGACGACGCCCGCTGGCGGGCCGTACTACGGCGTGACCGGCGCGCCGACGAGGCGTTCTGCTACTCGGTGGTGACCACCGGCACCTACAGCCGGCCGTCCTGCGGGTCACGGCACTCCCGCCGCGCCAACACCGTCTTCTTCCCGGACCCCGAGGCCGCCGAACGCGCCGGCTTCCGGCCCTGCCGGCGCTGCCGGCCGGACCAGGCGGCGTACGACCCGCACGCCGCCGCGGTCGTCCGGTCGTGCCGGCTGATGGAGGCACCGGGCCCGGCCCCCTCGCTCGGTGAGCTCGCGGACGCGACCGGCTTCAGCCGGTTCCACTTCCACCGCCTGTTCACCGCCCTGACGGGCGTCACCCCCAAGGCATACGCCGCCGCCTGCCGCGCCGACCGGCTGCGGCGGGAGATCCCCAGGACCGGGACCATCACCGAGGCCATCTACGAGGCCGGGTTCAACTCCAGCGGCAACTTCTACGCACTGGCGCAGGACCTGCTGGGCATGACGCCCAGCACCTTCAAGAACAACGGACGCGGGGAGCGCATCGGCTACGCGCTGGCCGAGTGCGAACTGGGCCTGCTCCTGGTCGGCACGACGTCCGCAGGCATCTGCTCGATCCAGTTCGGCCCCGACGCCGAGACCCTCGTCGGGCGGCTGCGCAGCCGGTTCGCGGAATCCGGGCTGACCGCCGCCGACCCCGGCTTCGGCCGCCGGCTGGCCACGGCCCTGCGCGGCACGGCGCCCCTCGCGGGCGACGCCGCCATCCCCTGCGACATCCGGATCAGGGCGCTGGGGGAGCGGCTGCGGACAGCGCTCAACGAGTCACGGCCGGGTCCCCCCGCACCGAGGGCTGAACCCGCGCCCTCCCCACCGATGGCACGAGCAAGAGAGGCACACGGATGAACATCCTCGGGACCCATCGCTCCGTCACCCAGCGCCTGCGCCTGACGGCTGACCGGCAGCTCGGTGCGGGCGACTTCTTCTGGCACACCTGGCGAACCGCGCGCGACCGCGACCGGCCGGTCCTGTTCCACCCCGACACCACGTCACCCGCCTGGGACGAGGGCGAGCTGCCGGGGGTGTCCCTCAACGACATCCGGATCGCCGCGATCCGGTACGCCCACTGGTACCGCACCCACGGGGTGCGCCCGTCGACCCACGTCGGGGTCTTCACCCGCGACGGACTGTACGGACTGCTCCACCACATAGCGATCACCAGCCTCGGCGCGGTCGCGGTGCACTGCAACCCCAACATGGCCATCGGCACGGCAGCGGAGTACTTCCGCCGCACCCGGACGACGATCCTGGTGGGCGACGCGGACCTGCTGGCCGGCTGCGCCGAGTCCTGGTCGCTGCCGAACGCGGCCCCGGACCAGCCGCTCCTGACCGAGGACATCGCGCGGCTCGACGAGACGGCCCCCCTGCCGCCCGCACCGCTGACCGGGTTCCCCTACCGCCACCGGCCCGACGACCTGGTGATGATCTCGCACTCCTCGGGGACCACCGGGCGGCCCAAGGCCCCGGTCTTCACCCACGCGTCGTTCTTCAACGGCAAGCGCGAACGCCTGTGGACCTTCCCCTCGCTGCGCTCCGACCGGATGCTGACCGCGCTGCCGCACAGCCACTCGGCCGGCATCAGCTATCTCAGCATGGCTCTCATGCTCGGCATCCCGACGCTGCTCCTGGACGCGGCGGACGGCGACTCGGTCGCGCGGGCCGTCAACTGGTTCCACCCCACCTTCGTCCTGGGGTTCCCGCTGACCCTGGCGGAGATCGACCCCTCCCGGATCACCCCGGACGCGGCCCGGCGCATCCACACCTGGAACGGCATGGGAGACGCCTCCCACGAACGCCACATCCGCCCGCTGACCGCGCTGGGCACCCGCCGCGACGGCGGGAAGGCACTGGCCGGTTCGGCGTACGTCGACGGGCTGGGCTCCTCCGAGATGGGGATGGTCCTGTTCAAGCAGGTCTTCACCCCGCAGTCGGCCGGCTTCGGGCGGCTCATCGGCCGCCCCGTCAAGGCCGTACAGGACGCCGCGGTCCTCGACGAGCAGGGCCGGCCGCTGCCCGACGGCGAAGCCGGACTGCTCGGCGTCCGCACCCCCAGCATCACCCCCGGCTACTGGGACGACCCGACGCTCGGGAAGGAGTCCGTGCGCAACGGCTACTTCCTGACCGGTGACGTCGTCCGGCGCGAGAGCGACGGCCTGTGGTACCACCTCGACCGCACCCCCGACGTGATCCGCACCGCCGACGGCCCCGTGTACAGCCTCCCCGTGGAGGAGGTCGTGCTGCTCACCACCCAGGCGTTGGACGCCGCGGTCGTCGCGGTGGACGACCCCGGGGCCCCCGGTGCCCAGCGGCCGGCCGCCGTCGTGCTGTTCGCCGGCGGCTCCGGGGCGGACTCCGGCCCCCATGACGCCTCCCCGCAGGACCTGCTGGACCGCTGCAACGAGGCGCTGGCCGGGCGCGGACTCGCACCGTTGAGCGCCCTCGTCATCGCCGCGGACCGCGGCGCCCTGCCGGTCGGCCCGACCGGCAAGGTCCTTAAGCGGCAGCTGCGCGAAGCGCACCAGGACCTGCTGAGCCGGCCGGCGGGAGCGGGCGCGGCCCAGCGTGGGCAGCGGCTGCCCGCGGCGTAGACCGCAGCCCCTGTACCGCGGCCCTCATACAGCTGCCTCACACAGCGGCCCGCACCAAGGGCCCGTCCGGCAACCCTCAGGAAGACCCACACACCGAAAGGCTCGACGACATGGCCGACGGGCAACCCGCACGCCGCGTGGTGGACATCCTCACCGGTGCTTGGCAGGCTCAAGCGCTCTACGCGGTCGCGGCACTCAATCTCCCCGACCACATCGTCTCCGGGAACACCACCGCCGCGAAGATCGCCGCGGCGGCCGGCTGCGACCAGGACGGCATCGAGCGCCTGCTGCGGCTGGCGACCGCCATGGGCGTCTTCGAGGAGACCGCGGAGTGCTACCGGCTCACCGGGGTCGGCGAACTGCTGCGCTCGGACGACGAACGGTCGATGCGCGACATGGCGGTGATCTACGGCGAGGAGTTCCACCGCGCCTGGGGACAGGTGGTCCCCGCCCTGCGCACCGGCACCTCCGGGTTCGCCGTGGCCTTCGGGACCCCGCTGCGCGGCTATCTGGAGACGGAACCGGGCGCGGGGGAGAAGTTCCAGAAGGCGATGAACGCCGGCAACGTGTTCTTCCCCGACGTCCTGGGGGCCTACGACTTCACCTCCTGCCGCACCGTCGTCGACGTCGCCGGGGGCAGCGGGATGCTCCTGGGCACCGTCCTGCGGGAGTACCCGCAGCTGCGCGGCGTGCTGTTCGACCTGCCGCACATGACCCCCGTCGCGCGGGAACACCTCCAGAGCACCCTGGGCCCACACCGCTGGCAGACGGTCGCCGGTGACGCCTTCCAGAAGGTCCCGCCGGGAGCGGACGTCTATCTGCTCTCCCGGGTCCTCCAGGACTGGGACGACGAACGGTGCGTACGGCTGCTCTCCGTCATCCGGAAGGCGATGCCCGACACCGGTCGGCTGCTGATCGTGGAACGGGTCATCCCCACGGACGGCTCCGGACTGCTGGCCCTGCTGTGGGACCTGCACCTGCTCATGGCCGCCGGCGGCCGGGAACGCACGCTGGACGGCTACCGGTCCGTCCTGGCCGGCGCCGGGCTGCGGTTGGAATCCGTCACCCCGATGGCCCTCGAAACGAGCCTGCTGGTCGCGGCACCGGCATAGGCCGGGGTCCGGCCGGCCCGCGACAACGCGAACCGAAGGAAGCGTGATGAACTCATCCCGTCGACCCGAACCGGCCGACCGGCGCACCCCCGTACTCATCGTGGGCGGAGGCGGGTCGGGACTCACCGCCTCCCTGGCCCTGTCGGGGCTCGGTGTCGGCTCCCTGCTCGTCGAACGCCACCCCGGCACCTCGACGCTGCCCAAGGCGCACATCCTCAACGCCCGCACCATGGAGGTCTTCGGGCAGCTGGGCGTGGCCGGTGACATCTACCGCGAAGGCGCTCCGCAGGAGAACTGCGGAGCGATGGTATGGCTCTCCAGCCTCGGCGGCGACCAGCCCTACGACCGCAAGGTGCTCTACCGGACCAGCGCGTACGGCGGCGGTGAACTGGCCGAACGCTACGCCCGCGCCTCCGCCTACCCGCACGCCAACCTCGGCCAGCGGTGGTTGGAACCGCTGCTGCGCCGGCACGCGGAGGAACGCGCCCCTGGCCAACTCCTCTTCCACCACGAGCTGGTCGGACTCGATGAGGACGGGGACGGCGTCACGGCCACCGTGCTGGACCGCACCGCCGACCGGACCTTCCGGGTGCGGGCCGGGTACGTCATCGCCGCCGACGGCGGCAAGACCGTCAGCCGTCTGCGCGGCATCCGCATGACGGGCACCCCGACGTTCCTGGAGTGGATCAACCTCCATGTGCGCGCCGACTTCTCGGAGTTCATCCCGTACGACGACGCCGTCGTCAACCGCGTGTCCAGCCTGTCGGACGACGGGACGCTGGAGCACTGCGGAGTGGTGCCGATGGGACCGCGCCGGTGGGGGCGATACTCCGAGGAGTGGACACTGATGTTCTCCCGGCCGCCGGGCGCCGCCGCACTCGACGACGACACGATCGTCAAGATGGTGCGCCGCACCCTGAAACTCCCCGACGACCACGCCATGGACGTCCGGAGCGTCAGCCGCTGGCCGGTCGAGGGCACCGTCGCCGAGCACTTCCGCTCCGGCCGGGTCTTCCTCGTCGGCGACGCCGCCCACCGCCATCCGCCGTCCGGCGCCCTCGGCCTCAACACCGGTGTCCAGGACGCCCACAACCTCGCCTGGAAACTCGCCCACGTCCTCGACGGGCAGGCCGCCCCCGCGTTGCTCGACAGCTACGAGGCGGAGCGCCGCCCGGTGGCCGAACGGGTCGTCGAGCGGGCGCTGTACTCGCTGTTCAACCAGATCGCGTTCACCTCGGGCACCGGGGTGGTGCAGGGAGCCCGGCCGGAGTGGAACCGCGCCCAGATGACGGCGCTGTTCTCCGACACCCCGGACGGCGCGACCCGGCGCGCCGTGCAGCGCGAGTACTTCGCCACCAACCGGATCACCACCGAGCACCTGGGCCTGGAGATGGGGTCCGACTACGGTGACGCCGGCTTCGTCGGCGACGACGGCACCGAGCGCCTGGAGCAGGATCCGCTCGGCCTCGAACACGTCCAGGACGCCCGCCCCGGGTCCCGGCTGCCGCACGCCTGGCTGCGGCACAGCGGGCAGCGCGTCTCCACCCACCATCTGCACGCCGGGGGCGGATCGTTCCTGCTGCTCGCCGGCTCCGGGGGCGCTCCCTGGCTCGCGGCCGTCGAGGAGGTGGCGGACACCTGCGGTGTCGCGGTCACCGCGTACGCCGTCGGGACCGGCGACGGGCCCTGGGACGGGCCCTGGGACGACGACGGCGCCTGGACGGAGCTGCGCGGCCACGACGACGACGGAGCGGTCCTGGTCCGCCCGGACGGCTACGTCGCGATGCGCTGGCTGGTGGGGCAGGCGCGGCCCGCCGCCGCTCTCGCGGCGGCGCTCGACCTGGCGCTGGCGCGCGGTGCGCGCGGTGCGGTACGACCGGGAGGGCGTGACTAGATGTCCGAGCCGCTGCGGACCCCCGTCGCCATCGCCGGTGGCGGACCGGTCGGGCTGATGCTCGCCCTCTTCCTCGACCACCACGGCATCCCCAGCACCGTCTTCGGCACCGGCCGGCCCCGGCGCGACGAGCCGCGCGGCACCACCCACGACGCCCGGACGATGGAGCACTACCGCCGGCTGGGCGTCTCCGGCCCGATCCGACGGCTCGGACTACCCGCCGGCCACCCCACCGACATCGCGTACTTCACCCGGTACAACAGCCCCGAACTGTCACGGTTGCCGCAACCCGCGCCGACCCAGCGGCTGCGGCAGGTCGCCGCGGCGCCCCGCACGGACCAGCTCCCCGAGCCGGCCCACCGCGCCGACCAGACGTCCGTCGGGGACTTCCTCTCCGAACACGCCAGGACCCGCCCCAACATCACCCTGTGCGGCGGCCGGCAGATCACCGGATTCGACCAGGACGCCGGGCAGGTGCGCGTCCGCGCCGAGCACCCGGGCCATGCCGACGAGGAGTGGACCGCGCGGTACGCCGTCGTCAGCGACGCGGGACCCGGCTTCGTCCAGCAGGAGCTGGGCATCCGCTATGAAGGCCCCGCAGCCGGCGCCCCCGGCCGGCCGGACGCCGGGCTCCGGGCGACAGCGGCGCACCTGCGCCTGCCCACCTTCCACCGAGAGGTGCTCTCCGGACAGCCCGCCTGGAGTTACTGGGCGATGAACGCCGAACTCGTCGCGAACCTCATCGCGCTCAACGGCGAGGACGAGTTCTTCCTGCTGACCAGTTCGGTGGACCCCGACACCGCGGACGCGGCCCGGCTCACCGACCTGGTCCGGCGGGCGGCGGGCACCGACCTGCCCGTCGAGGTGCTCAGCCACAGCTCCTGGGCGCCCGGCGCGGCGCTGGTGGCGGAGCGGTTCGTCAAGGGACGGGTCCTGCTGGCGGGCGACGCCGCCCATCTGTTCACCCCGGACAGCGGGTTCGGCCTGAACACCGGGGTCGACGACGCCGCCAACCTCGCCTGGAAGCTCGCCGCCGTCCTCCAGGGCTGGGGCGGCCCCGACCTGCTCGCGACGTACGGCAGCGAACGCCGGCCGATCGCCCTGCGAAACACCGCCGCCGCACGGGAACTCCACACCGCGATAGCGGAGATCGAGCGCCCGGCGGCCCTGGACACCGACACCCCTGAGGGCATGGCGGCCCGCGACCGGGTGGGCGGCCTGCTGCGCTGCCACGGCCAACGGACCGACTCGATCGGGGTGCAGCTCGGCGTCCGCTACGACGGATCACCGATCATCGCCCCCGACGCGGACGCCGAGACCCCGGGCGACCCCTGGGGCATGTACCTCCCGACGAGCGTCCCCGGTGGCCGCACCCCGCACCTGTGGCTGGACGACTGGCACGGCCAGGGCAGTTCCCTGTTCGACCGCTTCACACCCGGCTTCACCCTGCTGCGGCTGGGCCCGGAACCCCCGAGCGGCAAACCGCTGCTCGCGGCGGCCCAGGCGCACGGCATGCCCTTACAGATCCTGGACGTCGAGGGCCGGCCCGCCCGTGATCTCTACGAACGGGACCTGGTCCTCATCCGGCCGGACCAGCACGTGGCCTGGCGCGGAGACCAACTGCCCACCGACCCGGGCGACCTGGTGGCACGGGTGACCGGGGCCGGACGGGCCCTGACGGGGAGGCGGATATGACTGCACGAGACCTGGAAATCTGCGTGGTGGGCGCGGGACCGCGCGGACTGTCGGTCCTGGAACGGCTCTGCGCCAACGAACGCGCCCGCCCGTCCCACCGATCCGTCGTCATCCACGTCGTCGACCCCTTCCCGCCCGGCCCCGGACGGGTCTGGCGGACCACGCAGTCCGCGCTGTTGCTGATGAACACCGTCGCCTCGCAGGTCACTGTCTACACGGACGACAGCGTCGAGATGGACGGGCCCGTCGAACACGGCCCCAGCCTGTACGAATGGGCCAAGTCCGCCGTTCTGGGCGGCAGTACGGACCGTTACGACGACCGCACCCGGGCCGAGGCCCGCGACCTCGCCCCCGACTCGTACCCCACCCGCGCCTTCTACGGCCGCTACCTCGCGCACGTCTACCAGCAGGTGCGGGACCGGGCGCCGGACCACTGCACCGTGCGCGAACACCGCACGCGGGCCGTGGCGCTGGAGGACACCGGCGGTGTCCCCGGCACCTCACAGACTCTCACCCTGGCCGACGGCACCCGGCTGCCGGGACTGGACGCCGTCGTCCTGGCCCAGGGCCACGTACCGTCCCGCCCGACCGCACGCGAGGAGGAGTGGGCCCGCGCCGCCGCCGCCCACGGCCTGACGTACCAGGGCCCGGCCAACCCCGCCGACCTCGACCTGTGCGCCGTCAAGGCCGGCCAGACCGTACTGGTCCGGGGCCTGGGGCTGAACTTCTTCGACGAGATGGCACTGCTCACCCGCGGCCGCGGCGGCACCTTCGAACGCCGGGACGACGGAACCCTCGTCTACCACCCCTCGGGACAGGAGCCGCAGATTCGGGCCGGCTCACGGCGCGGCATCCCGTACCACGCGCGCGGCGAGAACGAGAAGGGCGCGCACGGACGGCACCTCCCCCGGGTGCTCACCCCGCTGACGATCGGCCGGCTGCGCCGCCGCGCCGTCGACGCCGAGCGCGTCCACTTCGGAACGGACCTGTGGCCGCTGATCGCCAAGGAGGTCGAGAGCGTCTATTACGAGACGCTGCTGACCGCGCGCGGCCAGACCTCCGCCGCGTTGCGCTTCGTCCGCCGCTACCTGGCGGCGCCGGCCGGTGAGGGCGAACGGCTCCTGCTCGACGACTTCGGTATCGCCGAAGCCGACCGCTGGGACTGGCAGGCCATCTCCCGGCCCCTCGCGGAGCACCGGTTCGACGACCGCCACACCTTCCGCGACTGGCTGCTCGACCACCTGGCGCAGGACGTACGCGACGCCAGGGCCGGCAACCTCAGCGGACCCCTCAAAGCGGCTCTGGACGTCCTGCGGGATCTGCGCAACGAGATCCGGCTCGCGGTCGACCACGGCGGCCTGGAGGGCAATTCCTACCGTGACGACCTCCAGGGCTGGTACACCCCGCTCAACGCATATCTGTCCATCGGCCCGCCCGTCTCCCGCATCGAGGAACTGCGGGCCCTGATCGAGGCCGGCGTGGTGGAGATCATCGGCCCGGACCTGGAGATCGGCATCGACACCGGCAGCCGCCCCGCGTTCGTGGCCGTCTCCAAGACCCTCGACACGGAACCCGTCCGCTCGACCGTCCTCATCGAGGCCCGGCTGCCGGAACCCGACCTCCGGCGCACCGGGGACGCCCTGCTGCGCCAACTGCTCACCAGCGGACAGGCGGTCCCGTACCGGCTGCAGGGAAGCTGCGGCACCGAGTACGAGACTGGCGGCCTGGCCGTCACGGAACGCCCCTACCGGACGGTGGACGTCCACGGCCGCGCCCACCCCCGCCGCTTCGCGTACGGCGTCCCCACCGAATCCGTCCACTGGGTGACGGCGGCCGGCATCCGGCCCGGCGTCAATTCGGTGACGCTCGGCGACTCCGACGCCATCGCCCACGCGGTCCTGGCTCTCACCCCCGCACGGGGCGGGACCGCCGCCGAACGGTACGAAAGCGGCCTGGCGGAGGTGGCGTCATGAGTGAGGCCGTCACGAGTGAGGGCTTCGACGGCGGGACCGACAGCGGACTGTTGTCGCCGGTACGCGTCGGCGTCCCCGTGGAGGAGGCGGTCTGCGACCGCGCCTGGCTCCAGGCGATGCTCGACGCGGAAGCGGCGCTGGCCCGCGCCCAGGCGGCGCTGGGGACGATGCCCGCGCCGGCCGCCGTGGCGATCACCCGCGCCGCCCGCGCCGATCGGATGGACCTGCGCTCCCTGGCCCTGGCCTGCCGGGAGACCGCCAACCCCGTCGTCGGCCTCGTCCAGTCCCTCACCGCGGCGGTCGCGGCCACCGACCCCGCCGCGGCCGAGTACGTCCACCGGGGATCGACCAGCCAGGACGTCCTGGACACCGGTGTCATGCTGGTGTGCCGCGACGCGCTGCGGCTGATCGGCGCTGACCTGGAGCGGACCGCCGCGGACCTGGCCGGCCTCGCCGGACAGCACCGGAGCACCGTCATGGCGGGCCGCACCCTGGCCCTGCACGCGGTACCCACCACCTTCGGCCTCAAGGCCGCCGGCTGGCGGGCGCTGGTCATGGACGCCGGAGCCCGGCTGCGCGCCGTGGAGCGGACGCTGCCGGTCTCGCTCGGTGGCGCGGCGGGCACCCTGGCCGGCTACCTGGAGTACGCGACGCCCGACGGCCCGCCGGACGACCCCGACCGCTATCTTGACCGGCTCGTCGACCGGTTCGCCGCCGAGACCTCGCTGGCCCGCCCGGTCCTGCCCTGGCACGCGCTGCGCACCCCCGTCGTGGACGTAGCGGCGGCCCTGGCCTTCACCGCCGGGGCGCTGGGGAAGATCGCCGCCGATGTGCAGGTGCTGACCAGGACCGAGATCGGCGAGGTCACGGAACCCGCCGTCGCCGGACGCGGCATCTCCTCGGCCATGCCCCACAAACGCAACCCCGTACTGGCCACCCTGATCCGCAGCGCGGCCCTGCAGGTCCCCCTGCTGGCCACCGGACTGACCCAGTGCCTGATCTCCGAGGACGAACGCTCCGCCGGCCCCTGGCACGCCGAATGGCTGCTGCTGCGCGAAAGCCTGCGGCTGACCGGCGGCGCCGCCCACACGGCCGCCGAACTCGCCGGCGGGCTGGTCGTCAGCCCCGGCCGGATGCGGGAGAACCTGGCGCTCACCGGCAGTCAGATGGTGACCGAACGGCTGGTGGCGGTCCTGGCCCCGCACCTGGGCCGGGCCCGCGCCAAGGGACTGCTCAGCGCCGCCTCACAGACCGCCGTCCGGGAGAGCCGGCCGCTGTTCGAAGTCCTGCGCGCGCACCCGGACGTCGCCCGCTGTCTGGACGACACAACCCTGGAGAAGTTGCTCGACCCCACGGCCTACACCGGCGCCGCCGAAGCGCTCGTCGACCGGGCCCTGGCCGCGCCGTCCCCGTTCGACAGCCCGATGACCGCGTCCGACTCCGAACCGACCGTCCGCTGACCATCCGCCGACCATCTGCTGAGCGAAGGACCGTACTGATGTCGACACGCCTGTTCACCTCCGAGTCCGTGACCGAGGGACACCCCGACAAGATCGCCGACCAGATCAGCGACACGATCCTGGACGCCCTGCTGCAGGAGGACCCGGCCGCCCGGGTCGCCGTGGAGACCCTGATCGCCACCGGTCAGGTGCACATCGCAGGCGAGGTGACCACGTCCGCCTACGTGCCCATCGACCAGCTCGTGCGCAACAAGATCCTGGAGATCGGCTACGACTCCTCCTCGAAGGGCTTCGACGGCGCCTCCTGCGGCGTCTCCGTCTCCCTCGGCACCCAGTCGCCCGACATCGCCCAGGGCGTCGACAACGCCTACGAACACCGCACCGGCGGCGAGGACGGGGAACTCGACCAGCAGGGCGCGGGCGACCAGGGCCTGATGTTCGGCTACGCCACCGACGAGACCCCCAACCTGATGCCGCTGCCGATCGAACTGGCCCACCGGCTCTCCCGCCGCCTCTCCCAGGCCCGCAGGGACGGCTCGATCCCCTATCTGCGCCCCGACGGCAAGACCCAGGTCACCATCGAGTACCGGGGCAGCCGGCCGGTACGCCTCGACACCGTCGTCGTCTCCTCGCAGCACGCCGCCGACATCAGCCTGGACGGCCTGCTCACCCCGGACATCCGCGAGTACGTCGTCGAACACGTACTGGCCGAACTCGCGGAGGACGGCATCAAGCTCGACACCGACGGCCACCGGCTGCTGGTCAACCCGACCGGACGCTTCGAGATCGGCGGTCCGATGGGCGACGCCGGACTGACCGGCCGGAAGATCATCATCGACACGTACGGCGGGATGGCCCGGCACGGCGGCGGCGCGTTCTCCGGCAAGGACCCGTCCAAGGTGGACCGTTCGGCCGCCTACGCGATGCGCTGGGTCGCCAAGAACGTCGTCGCCTCCGGTCTCGCGGAGCGCTGCGAGGTCCAGGTCGCCTACGCGATCGGCAAGGCCGAACCCGTGGGCCTGTTCGTCGAGACCTTCGGTACCGCCAAGGTCGCCGTCGACCGCATCGAGCACGCCATCGCCGCCGTCTTCGACCTCCGCCCGGCAGCCGTCATCCGCGACCTGAACCTGCTGCGTCCGATCTACGCCCGGACGGCCACGTACGGCCACTTCGGCCGGGAGCACCCCGACTTCACCTGGGAGCGCACCGACCGCGTCCACGCCCTGCGCCGGGCCGCCGGTCTCTGACGCCGGGAAAACGACCCCCGGCACCACCCCTCCGGGCGTCCCGCCGCCCGAAAGGCAGGTACTGCCGCACAGGACGACCCCCGACACCGGAAGCCCCCGATACAAGAAGCCCCCGATACAGGAAGCCCCCGACACAGGACGAGGAGATGACGTCGTGCGTATCGCCGTCACCGGATCGATCGCCACCGACCACCTGATGGTCTTCCCCGGACGTTTCGCCGACCAGCTGATGCCCGAACACCTTGAGCGGGTCTCTCTGTCGTTCCTCGCCGACACCCTGGAGGTGCGGCGCGGGGGAGTGGCCGCCAACATCGCCGTCGGCCTGGCCCGGCTGGGCCTGCGGCCCGTGCTCGCCGGCGCGGCGGGCAAGGACTTCACCGACTACGACGCATGGCTCCGGGAGACCGGAGTGGACACCGGATCCGTCCGCGTCAGCGAAACCCTCCACACCGCCCGGTTCGTGTGCACCACCGACGCCGACCAGAACCAGATCGCGACGTTCTACGCCGGCGCCATGTCCGAGGCGAAGCACATAGCCCTCGCCCCGATCGCCGAACACGCCGAACACGCCGAATCCCCCGGGCTCGTCGTGATCGCGCCCAACGACATCGACGCCATGCTGCGCCACACCGACGAGTGCCGGCTCCTCGGCCTGCCATTCGCAGCCGACCCCTCACAGCAGCTGGCCCGGCTCGACAGAGAGCAGACCTGCCGGCTGGTGGAGGGCGCCACCTACTTGTTCACCAACGAGTACGAGGCGGCGCTGCTCCAGGAACGCACCGGCTGGACCGAGGACGAGATCCTCCACCGGACCGGCACCTGGATCACCACCCTCGGCCCCGGCGGCGTGATGATCGCGAGCGAGGGCCAACCCCCGTTGAACGTTCCCGCGGTACCCACCCTGGCCCCGGCCGACCCCACCGGCGTGGGCGACGGCTTCCGGGCCGGCTTCCTGGCCGGTATCGGCGCCGGCCTGGCCCTCGAACCGGCGGCCCGGCTCGGCTGCGCACTCGCCACGGCGGTACTCGAATCGGTCGGCCCCCAGGAGTACAAGCTCGTTCCCGCCGAACTGCTGCACCGGATCGAGCGCACCTACGGCCCGGCCTCCGCAACCGAGATCGAGCCGGTCCTTCCGGGGCTGTCATGACCGCCCGAGGACAGGACCTCCGGGCGGCGTTCGCGTCGCGGGTGGTGGTGGGCGACGGTGCGATGGGCACGATGTTGCAGGAGCAAGATCCGTCGATGGACGACTTCGAGAACCTGGAGGGTTGCCATGAGGTTCTGAACGTGACGCGGCCGGACATTGTGCGGTCGGTGCACGAGGAGTACTTCGCGGCGGGTGTCGACTGCGTCGAGACCAACACCTTCGGTGCGAACCTGGCGGCGCTGGGGGAGTACGACATTCCGGGCCGCATTCATGAACTGTCGGTGGCCGGTGCCCGGCTGGCCCGTGAGGTGGCGGACGGTTTCGCGACGCCGGACCGGCCGCGCTGGGTCCTGGGCTCGGTCGGGCCCGGTACGAAGCTGCCGACACTGGGCCACGCCCCCTACGCCGCCCTGCGGGACGGCTACGAGGCGAACGTCGCCGGCCTCGTGGAGGGCGGCGTGGACGCGATCCTGGTGGAGACCACCCAGGACCTGCTGCAGACCAAGGCCGCCGTCCTCGGCGCGCATCGCGCTCTGCGGAAACTCGGAAGCAACCTGCCCATCATCACGCATGTGACCGTCGAGACGACGGGCGCGATGCTGCTGGGTTCCGAGATCGGTGCGGCGCTGACGGCGCTGGAGCCGCTCGGTATCGACATGATCGGTCTGAACTGCGCCACGGGACCGGCGGAGATGAGCGAGCACCTGCGCTATCTGTCGCGGCACGCCCGTATCGCCGTTTCGTGCATGCCGAACGCCGGCCTGCCGGTGCTGGGCAAGGACGGCGCGCACTACCCGCTGTCGCCCGAGGAACTGGCCGACGCCCACGAGGCATTTGTCGGTGAGTACGGGTTGTCGCTGGTGGGCGGTTGCTGCGGGACGACGCCCGAACATCTGCGGCAGGTCGTCGAGCGGGTGCGAGGGCGGGATCTGTCCCTGCGCAGCCCGATGTCCGAACCGGGAGCCGCGTCGCTCTATCAGTCGGTGCCGTTCCGGCAGGACGCGTCTTACCTGGCGATCGGGGAGCGGACGAACGCGAACGGGTCGAGGAAGTTCCGGGAGGCGATGCTGGAAAGGCGTTGGGACGACTGCGTGGAGATGGCGCGCGACCAGATCCGCGAAGGCGCCCACCTGCTGGATCTGTGTGTCGACTACGTGGGCCGGGACGGCGCCGCCGACATGGCCGAGATCGCCGGCCGCCTCGCCACCGCCTCGACGCTGCCGATCGTGCTGGACTCCACCGAGGTCCCGGTGTTGCGGGCGGGGTTGGAGAAGCTGGGTGGCCGGGCGGTCATCAACTCGGTGAACTACGAGGACGGTGACGGACCTGAGTCACGTTTCGCGCAGGTCACGGCGCTGGCCTCGGAGCACGGTGCTGCGTTGATCGCGTTGACGATCGACGAGGAGGGGCAGGCGCGCACTCCGGAGCACAAGGTCGCCATCGCCGAGCGGCTGATCGAGGATCTGACCGGCAACTGGGGCATTCAGGAGTCCGACATCCTGGTGGACTGTCTGACGTTCACCATTGCGACCGGTCAGGAAGAGTCCCGCAAGGACGGGATCTCGACGATCGAGGCGATCAGGGAGCTGAAGCGCCGCCACCCGCTGGTGCAGACGACCCTCGGCCTGTCGAACATCTCCTTCGGGCTCAACCCGGCCGCCCGTACAGTGCTGAACTCCGTGTTCCTCAACGAGTGCGTGGCGGCGGGCTTGGATTCCGCGATCGTGCACGCTGCGAAGATCGTGCCGATCGCTCGCATCCCCGAGGAGCAGCGGGAGATCGCCCTGGATCTGGTCTATGACCGGCGTCGTGAGGGCTACGACCCGCTGCAGGCCTTCCTGGAGGCGTTCGAGGGTGTCGACATGAAGTCGGTGAAGGCGGGGCGTGCGGAGGAGTTGGCCGCGCTTCCACTGGACGAGCGGTTGCAGCGGCGGATCATCGACGGTGAGAAGAACGGCCTGGAGCAGGATCTCGACGAGGCCCTGACCGTCCAGTCGGCCCTGCAGATCGTCAATGACACGCTGCTGGAGGGCATGAAGGTCGTCGGTGAGCTGTTCGGTTCCGGGCAGATGCAGTTGCCGTTCGTGCTGCAGTCCGCCGAGGTCATGAAGATCGCGGTGGCGTATCTGGAACCGCATATGGAGAAGTCGGATGCGGAGGGCAAGGGCACGATCGTGCTGGCCACCGTGCGTGGCGACGTCCATGACATCGGTAAGAACCTCGTCGACATCATCCTGTCCAACAACGGCTACAACGTGGTGAACCTGGGGATCAAGCAGCCGGTGGCGGCGATCCTGGACGCGGCGACCGAGCACAAGGCCGACGTGATCGGCATGTCGGGGCTGCTGGTGAAGTCCACGGTGATCATGAAGGAGAACCTGCAGGAGCTCAACCAGCGCAAGATGGCCGCCGACTACCCCGTCATCCTCGGCGGCGCCGCCCTGACCCGCGCGTACGTCGAGCAGGATCTGCACGAGATCTACGAGGGCGAGGTCCGATACGCCCGTGACGCGTTCGAGGGCCTGCGGCTGATGGACGCGCTGATCGCCGTCAAGCGCGGGGTGCCGGGAGTGACGTTGCCGGAGTTGAAGCAGCGGCGGGTGCCGATACGTCCGGCGGTCGTGGAGGAGCCGGACGAGGAGCGCGGTTCGGTCCGGTCGAACGTGGCCACCGACAACCCGGTCCCCATCCCGCCGTTCTGGGGCAGCCGCATCATCAAGGGCACGCCGCTCAAGGACTACGCGGCCTGGATCGATGAGAACGCGCTGTTCAAGGGGCAGTGGGGGTTGAAGTCCGCGCGGGGTGGCGGCCCGTCCTATGAGGAGTTGCTGGCATCGGAGGGCCGGCCGCGGTTGCGGATGTGGCTGGACCGGCTGCACACCGAGAACATGCTCGAAGCGGCCATCGTCTACGGCTACTTCCCCTGCGTGTCCAAGGGCGACGACCTGATCATCCTCGGCGAGGACGGCAGCGAGCGGACCCGTTTCACCTTCCCGCGCCAGCGCCGCGGGCGCCGGCTGTGCCTGGCGGACTTCTTCCGCCCGGAGGACTCCGGCGAGACCGACGTCATCGAGATGCAGGTCGTCACCGTCGGCAACCGGGTCTCGGTCGCGGCGAACGAGATCTTCGCCGCGAACGCCTACCGCGACTACATGGAACTGCACGGACTGTCCGTCCAGTTGACCGAGGCGCTGGCGGAGTACTGGCACGGACGCGTCAGGTCCGAGCTGGGCATCGCCTCAGCGGACCCGGACAACCTGGACGCGATGTTCCGCACCGAGTACCAGGGCTGCCGCTACTCGCTCGGCTACCCGGCCTGCCCGAACCTGGAGGACCGCGCCAAGATCATGGACCTGCTCCAGCCGGAACGCATCGGGGTCAACCTCTCCGAGGAGTTCCAGCTGCACCCCGAGCAGTCCACCGACGCGATCGTCATCCACCACCCGGAAGCCAGCTACTTCAACGCTCATGGAGGACCCTCATGAGCACGCTGCGCGAAATCCTGGCCACCGGCACCCGCACGTTCTCGTTCGAGTTCTTCCCACCCAAGACCGACACCGGCGAGCGCACCCTCTGGCGGACGATCCGGCAGATCGAATCGCTCTCACCGACCTTCGTCTCCGTCACATACGGCGCAGGAGGATCGTCCCGGGACCGCACCATCGCGGTGACGGAACGGCTCGCCTCCGACACCACGCTGCGCCCGGTCGCCCACCTCACCGCGGTCGGCCATTCGGCGGCCGAACTGCGTCACATCGTGGGCCGCTACGCCGACGCCGGTATCCGTGACGTCCTCGTTCTGCGCGGCGACCCGCCGGGCGACCCCGGCGGCCCCTGGGTCACCCACCCCGGAGGTTTTGCGTACGCTCACGAGCTGGTCAGCCTCGTCACGACCCTGGGCGAATTCAGCGTCGGCGTGGCCGCCTTCCCCGAGCGGCACCCCCGCTCGCCGAGCTGGGACGACGACATCCGGTACTTCGTCGACAAGTGCCGGGCCGGCGCCGACTACGCCGTCACCCAGATGTTCTTCGATGTGGAGGACTATCTGCGGCTGCGCGACCGGGTGGCCGCCGCGGGGTGTGACACCCCGATCATCCCGGAGATCATGCCCGCGACCGACGTCCGGCAGATCCGACGCTTCGCCGAACTCAGCAACGCGACGTTCCCCGCGCACCTGGCCCGCCGGCTCGACGCGGCCCGTGACGACCCGGCCGAAGGACACCGGATCGGGGTCGGCCACGCTACCGCCATGGCGGAGCGGCTGCTCGATGAAGAGGCGCCCGGGCTGCACTACATCACCCTCAACCACTCGACGGCCGTACTGGAGATCCACCGGAACATCGTCCAGTACATGGGCCTCCCGGCCACCACTCTGACCAGGCCTGTAACGGCCGCTGTATAGCGGTGCGGACAGTGAATGCCGTGTCCGATTTCCGCCAGCTCCGGCGTCCCGTCCAACGCATAGTGAGGGGTGAGGACAGCTACGAAGGGACCACGATCATGACGCTCTACAGCATTGCCGGAAGCCCGCTCGGCGACCTTCTCCTGGTGGGCGAGACGTCGGCCACGGTAAGGAGCGGGGTCGCGCTCGCGTCGCTGTCGATGCCCGGCCAGAAGGGCGCGGTGGTCGTCCAGGACGACTGGCGGCGCGACGATGAGGTCTTCTCCGATGTGGCACGTCAGCTCCGCGGCTACTTCTGCGGGAGCGCAAAGACCTTCGACCTGGAGTTCGCGCCTACGGGCACGGAGTTCCAGCAGCGCGTCTGGCGGGCGCTGGACGACATCCCGTACGGCACGACGACCACCTACGGGCACCTTGCGGATCAACTCGGAGTCGAGCGCGCGGAGATCCGCGCCGTGGGCGCGGCGATCGGGGCCAACCCGCTGCTCCTGGTCCGCCCCTGCCACCGGGTCATCGGGGCTGACGGCTCGCTGCGCGGCTACGCGGGCGGTGTCAAGCGCAAGCAGGACCTCCTGATCCACGAAGGAGCCCTGCAACCCGTTCTCATCTGACGCGTATCCCACCGGACCGCGCCACCGCCGAACGATCCCGAGCCGCGCAGACCGCGGACGGCCGGCCCAAGGCCGGCCGCCGCCCGCCGGATCGTGGATCCATCCGTCCCCACCCCCTCCGGAGAACCCCATGCGTACCGCTTTCACCGTCACCGAGGCCCGCCGCAGGGTGGCCGCCGCCGACTGGACGGCCGTGGCCGCCGAGCTCGACGCCCAGGGCTGTGCCCTGACCCCGCCGCTGCTCACCCCTGACGAGTGCCGTGCCCTGACCGCGCTGTACGACGACGCCGACCGCTTCCGTTCCACCGTCGACATGGCCCGTCACCGCTTCGGCTCCGGTCAGTACCGCTACTTCACCCATGATCTTCCGGAGCCGGTACGGCAGTTGAGGCGAGCGCTGTACCCGCGCCTGCTCACCGTCGCCCGTGACTGGGCGCAGCGGCTGGGGCGGCCCGCTCCGTGGCCCGACGACCTGGAGGAGTGGACCGAGATGTGCCACGCGGCCGGCCAGGACAGGTCCGCGCAGATCCTGCTCCGCTACGGGCCGGACGACTGGAACGCCCTGCACCGCGACGTCTTCGGCGACATGCTCTTCCCGCTCCAGGTGGTCGTCGGTCTCGACGCCTACGGGACGGATTACACCGGTGGGGAGTTCCTGCTGGTCGAACAGCGGCCCCGGGCCCAGTCGCGCGGCATCACCACCGTCCTGCCACAGGGGCACGGCCTGATCTTCACCACCCGGGACCGGCCCATCCGCTCCACCCGCGGCTGGTCGGCCGGCGGTATGCGGCACGGCGTCAGCACCGTACGGTCCGGCCGCCGCCACGCCCTTGGCCTGGTCTTCCACGATGCGGCCTGACCCAATGCCGCCTGGCATGGACGCGGCGGTGGGCACCGGTGTCGCCCGCTACACCCTCGTCGGCCCGTCCGGACAGACGTTCCGCAGCACGGCGCCGGGCACCCTCGGCGGACACCGGCGCGGCCGGCTGTACGGGCGGCTCGACTGCCCGTCGGCTCTGCGGGTCATCGCCCACGGCGGTTACGTCCGTGACCGGGTCTTCTTCCAAGACGAGGCTACGGCGGTGGCCGCGGGCTACCGTCCGTGCGCCGTCTGCCTGCCGCGGGAGTACCGGCACTGGAGGTCCCAGCAGGAGAGCCCAGCGTGCCGAGGACGCTGGGAAGGGGAGGGCACGACATGACCGGACCGCAGTCGCGGGATCTCTCCCGCTCCCCGCTGATGCCCGTGGCGCAGGCTGCCCGGTACGCCGGGATGCCACCGCCCGCTCCGCACACCGAGGCTGAACTCCGTTCGCTGCTGGCTCTGCTGACGGCGCCTGCCGCCGGCATCTCGACGGTCGCGGTCGGGCACAGCCGGGACGCGGCCTCACGGGCGGCGGCCGAAGCTTTCACCGCCGGGTGGCAGGCCGCCGGGGGCACGGTCGTCGCGGTCGTGGACTGGCCGGAGCAGGCAGCCTCCTGGCTGCGGCCGGCCGTACGTCTCACGGCGCAGAGCCCGGACGCGTGGGTCATCGCCGCCGCCCCGCTCGGCTGGGCCCAGCTGAGCCGCAGGCTCAGGCTCAGCACGGACTGGGATCCGAACCGCACCTTCGCCTTCGCTTCCGTGGAACCGGACGTGGCCCTGGACCCGCACCCGGAAGTGCACCCGGACGTGCGTCGGGCCCGCTGATCCTCGACGTCCGGCACGCCGCGCGTGCGTGTAGCACCCATCACTCTCGCCTTCCTGGTTGCTGCGCGCCTGCGGACGCAGCTTGGCCGTCAGGCCTGGCGGGCGCGGGCGGCGAGGCGGTCGGAGAGCGCAAGGACGAGGTCGCGTAGTTCTTCGGGGCGTTCGATGATGAACGGCCGGTCGAGGGAGGCGAGCACCGGAGGCAGCCAGTCGAGCCGCTCCGCCCGTAGTTCGACGAGCAGCCAGCGTTCGGTCGCAGGATCCGCGCCTGCCGCCGACGCGGGTTCCTCCACACTCGCAACGCTGGCGGGAAGCCAGGTGCGGATCTGCTCGAGCGTCCCTTGGATCCGCAAGGTCACCTGATGCCGGTAGGCAGCCGTGGCGAAACCGGACAGGACACGCTGCGTCGGGTCCAGTCCGGCGGGTGCCTCGAACGAGCCGGGCAGGGCCCTTGTGTCTGTGATGCGGTCGAGTCGGAAGGTCCGGTCCTTCCTGATTTCGGGGTCCGTGCCGGTGACGTACCACCGGCCCGCATGGGCTACAACCCCGTACGGGTGCAGCGTGCGGTCGCTGAGCCGACCGTCGCGGTCGGTGTACCGGATCGAGACCGGTCGTTGGTGACGTACCGCATCGGCGATGGTGAGTAGGACCTCGGCGTCAGGGGTGGTGAACTCACCGGGTGGTTCGGTGAAGGAAAGGGACTCCAGGACCGTGTCGACTCGGCGGGCGAGGCGCTCGGGCAGCACACGGCGGATTTTGGCTGCTGCCGTGATGCTCGCGGTGGCTGTCGTCGTCATCAACCCCGCTCGGCGGCCGGCGACCAGGCCGAGCAGCACGGCGATGGCCTCATCGTCGCTGAGCATGAGCGGTGGCAAGCGGTAGCCGGGTGCGAGGCGGTAGCCGCCGTAGCGGCCGCGTACTGCCTCGACCGGCACGTCGAGATCGATCAGCTGGTGCACATACCGCCGCACGGTGCGTGCGTCGACGCCGAGCCGGCCGGCGAGTTCGGCCATCGTCCGGGTGCCGCCGGACTGCAGCAGCTCCAGGAGGGTGAGCACACGGCCGGTGGGTCGAGACATGTTCCGAGCCTAACGCGAATACTGGACCGATTCTGTCCACTATTTGTTCTAGCGTGCGAAGGGCAACGACCCCACGAATCTAGGGAGAACACCATGGACTTCGTCTCGATCCGGATCATCACCGGCGACGTCGCACGCCTCGTCGAGTTCTATGAGAAGACCACCGGGGTCCCGGCGACCTGGTCCACCGAGGACTTCGCCGAACTGAAGACCCGCAGCGCCACTCTCGCCATCGCCGGCACCCGTACCGTCCCGCTGTTCGCGCCGGGCTCCTCCCACCCGGCCGACAACCACAGCGTGATCATCGAGTTTCTGGTCGACGACGTGGACCGCGTGCGCGAGAACCTGACCGGCTTCGTCACTGACTTCGTCAACGAGCCCACCACAATGCCCTGGGGTAACCGGTCGCTGCTGTTCCGCGACCCCGACGGCAACCTCGTCAACTTCTTCACCCCGGTCACCCCGGCGGCGATCGCGAAGTTCGCCCGTTGATACCAGGAGATGTGTGCGCCGGGGCACCCGCACGGGTGCATCCGCGCGCCGGGCTGCGGGTTCATGCCGAGACTGGGCGGGCAGGCGAAATGACGCGTTCCGGATCCAGCGGATGGGAGTGGTGAGTCGGATGCCCAGGGGATCGAGTCCGAAGCGGGAGCGGCAGTACGAGCACATCAAGGACAGCGAGAAGAAGCAGGGCAAGAGCACGAAGCGGGCGACGGAGATCGCGGCGCGGACGGTGAACAAGGAACGGGCCCGGGCAGGCGAGTCCAAAACCGCCAGCCGCACCTCCACCCGGGACATGTCGTCCGCCGAGCGCGGCGGGCAGCGCTCGCACTCCGGCTCCGGCGGCCCCACCAGGGACCAGTTGTACAACGAGGCCCGTCAGCGCAACATTCACGGCCGCTCCACCATGAACAAGGCGCAGCTGGCCAAAGCCCTCGGCCACTGAACTCATTGACCCATCAACCGCGGGAAACCGCGCCACTGAAGCAGATCCCCCCTGAGGCCTTGGGGCCCGGTTCGGACTCAAGCCATCAGGTGGTTGCGCAGTTGGGTGAGGGTGCGGTTGAGGAGCCGGGAGATGTGCATCTGGCTGACGCCGAGTTCGGCGCCGATCTGGGCCTGGGTCATTTCCAGGCCGAATCGCATGTTCAGGATCTGGCGGTCGCGTTCGGGCAGGGCCGCGATCAGGGGCTTGAGGGCGACGAGGTTCTCGATCCCTTCCAGGGCCGGGTCGACGTTGCCGATCTGCTCGGACAGGGCTCGGTCGATGTCGCCGCCGGCGGCGCCGACCATGGGCAGATCCAGAGTGCCGGCGGTATAACCGTTGGACGCGACCAGCCCCTCGGTGACCTCCTCGGGCGTGATGTCGAGGAAGGCCGCGAGCTCCGCGGTGGTGGGGTCACGCTTCAGCTGGTCCGAGAGCGTTTCGACGGCCTTGGCGAGATCGAGTCGCAGTTCTTGCAAACGCCGGGGGACGTGCACGGCCCAGCTCGTGTCGCGGAAGAACCGCTTGATCTCGCCGGAGATGTAGGGGATGGCGAAGGTGGTGAATTCGACCTCGCGGGAGAGTTCGAACCGGTCGATGGCCTTGATCAGGCCGATCGCGCCCACCTGGATGATGTCCTCGCGCGATTCGGAGCGGTTACGAAACCGTCGGGCGACGAACGCGACCACGGCCATGTTCAACTCGATGAGGGTGTTGCGCGTGTACTGGTACGCCCGCGTGCCCTCCTCCAGCGTGCGCAGGCGGTCGAAGAACAGCTTGGACAGTTCCCGCGCGTCGGCCGGAGCGATCTTGCCCGCATCCTCGATCCACGGCAGCTGTTCGTTGCCCGAGGCGGGAGCGGTGATCGTGGTCTGCGGTGCCGTGTTGATCATCATGACTGCTCCTCATCCTGTCGAGTTCGTCCCGCAACTGTCTGCTTTGTACCCATCGAGTGGGAGCGCACACCATGGCCTCCGATGCGGGAGCTCACGGACCGGAGATCCGGGTCCGGGTCCGGATCAGGGGCCGCATGGGCCCGCCGGCGCCATCCACGCCGGGCGAGTCCCGTGACTGGAGTCTGCTTCCATGGTGCACAAAAACTATGGTGGTGACAATAGATAATCTCGAATCCTGTGGCTACCATCCTTGTCGCGGCTAGCGGACCCGGAGAGCTGCGGGCCTCTCCGTGAGCAGGGTGAAAACGAGGCGAGGACCCCGCCAGGGGCAGACAGCAGAAGGCGCCGGCCCAGACGGCGGTGGCGGATGCGAGGGGGCCGGCATGGAGGCAGAGTTATGGGGCAGCCGGACCGTAGTCCAGGGCGTTGCGAACCGGAGGTCACGATGGGCGTCCGCACACTGATCCAGGGATGGCCCGTGTACCGGCAGCTCACCGGGACGGATCCTCTGGGTAGAGGCGCTGCCGCAGCATCGTCGCAGCAGAGGACCGCGCGGACCGCCGGCGCCGACCGGGTGGTGGGTTCGATCTGCCCGTACTGTGCCGTGGGCTGCGGGCAGCAGGTCTACGTCAAGGACGACCGTGTCATCCAGATCGAGGGCGATCCCGACTCACCCATCAGCCGCGGTCGGCTCTGCCCGAAGGGCTCGGCGACGCTTCAGCTGACGACCGGCTCCGCTCGGCGCCACGAGGTGCTCTACCGGCCTCCGCACGGCCGCGACTGGCAGCAGCTGGATCTGGAAACGGCCATGGACATGGTGGCCGACCGCGTGGTGGCGACTCGACGCGACACCTGGCAGTGGGAGACCGACGACGGCCTGCGCGTCGCGCGGACGCTGGGCATCGCCAGCCTCGGTGGGGCGACGTTGGACAACGAGGAGAACTACCTCATCAAGAAACTGCTGACCGGCCTCGGCGTGGTGCAGGTGGAGAACCAGGCCCGGGTCTGCCACAGCTCCACAGTCTCCGGCTTGGGCACCACCTTCGGCCGCGGCGGCGCCACCACCTTCATGCAGGACCTGCAGAATTCCGACTGCATCGTGATCCAGGGATCCAACTTCGCCGAGGCCCATCCCGTCGGGTTCCAGTGGGTGCTGGAGGCCAAGGCTCGGGGCGCGCAGATCATCCATGTCGATCCGCGGTTCACCCGCACCAGCGCGCTGGCCGATCTGCATGTACCGATCCGGGCGGGAAGCGACATCGCCTTCCTCGGCGCGATCATCAACCACGTCCTGGAGGAGGGCAAGGACTTTCGGGAGTACGTCCTCGCCTACACCAACGCCGCGACGCTGGTGAGCGAGGAGTTCCAGGACACCGAGGATCTCGACGGTGTCTTCTCCGGACTCGACGAGGAGCGAGGCCATTACGACCCGATGAGCTGGCAGTACCAAGGCGCCCAGGTACAGGCCCCTTCCGGCGAGGTGGACGAGCAGTACGACAGGAGCGCCGACGACGGCGACGAGGGCGGTAACGGCGAGCGGTCGCACGCCGACACCCAGGGCAAACTGGCGGCCTCGGGCGCGTCGGAGACACACGGCTCAGGCGGAGCGCAGGCGCACGCCAACCCCGAACGCGACGAGACGCTGCAGCACCCCCGCTGCGTCTACCAGATCCTCAAGCGCCACTACGCCCGGTACACCCCGGAGATGGTGGAGGCCACGTGCGGGGTACCGCGCGAGACGTTCCTGCGGGTGTGCGCCGCGCTGACCGACAACTCCGGCCGCGACCGTACTTCGGCTTTCGTGTACGCGGTCGGCTGGACGCAGCACTCGGTGGGCAGCCAGTACATCCGCGCCGCAGGCGTGCTGCAGCTGCTGCTCGGCAACATCGGACGGCCCGGCGGCGGCATTCAGGCACTGCGCGGACACGCCAGCATCCAGGGATCCAGCGACATCCCGACGCTCTTCAACCTGTTGCCGGGCTATCTGCCCATGCCGCACGCACACGCCCACGAAACCCTGGACGCCTTCGTCGACGCCAGCCGCACCGACAAGGGTTTCTGGGGAAACATGCGGGCCTACTTCGTCAGCCTGCTCAAGTCCTACTACGGCGACGCGGCCACCGCGGAGAACGATTTCTGTTTTGATCACCTGCCCCGGCTGACCGGCTCCCACGGAACCTACGACACCGTGTTGGCCCAGCTCGACGGCACCTGCAAGGGCTACTTCCTGCTGGGCGAGAACCCGGCCGTCGGCTCCGCCAACGCCCGTCTGCAGCGACTGGGGATGGCCAACCTGGACTGGCTGGTCGTCCGCGACTTCTCCCTCATCGAGTCAGCGACCTGGTGGCAGGACGGCCCCGAGATCGCGACGGGGGAGCTGCGGACCGAGGACATCGGCACCGAGGTGTTCTTCTTCCCGGCCGCGTCCCACACCGAGAAATCCGGGTCGTTCACCAACACCAACCGGTGGCTGCAGTGGCACCACGCGGCTGTCGAACCTGATGGTGACGCCCGCAGCGATCTGTGGTTCATGTACCACCTGGGCCGGCGGATCAAGGAGAGGCTGGCCCATTCCACCGACCCGATGGACCAGCCGGTGCGGGATCTGACGTGGGGCTATCCGGTCGACGGCCAGCTGCGGGAGCCGGTCAGCGAGGCGGTGCTCGCGGAGATCAACGGTCACGGTCCCGACGGGGCGCCGCTGAGCGCCTACACCGAACTCAAGGATGACGGTTCCACCGACTGCGGCTGCTGGATCTACTGCGGAGTCTTCGCCGACGGCGTCAACCAGGCGGCCCGCCGCAAGCCGCACACCGAGCAGGACTGGGTGGCCGCCGAGTGGGCCTGGGCCTGGCCGGCCAATCGTCGGATCCTGTACAACCGGGCGTCCGCAGCGCCGGACGGCCGGCCGTGGAGCGAGCGCAAAGCGTACGTCTGGTGGGATCCGGAGGCCGGATCGTGGACCGGTCACGACATCCCGGACTTCGTCCCGGACCGCGATCCGACGTATGTGCCGCCCGAGGGGGCGACGGGCCCCGACGCGTTGCGCGGTGACGACCCGTTCATCATGCAGGCCGACGGCAAGGGTTGGCTGTACGCACCGGCCGGTCTCGAGGACGGACCGCTGCCCACGCACTACGAACCGCAGGACTCACCATTCGCCAATCCGCTGTACGCCGGGCAGAGCCGTTCGCCTGCCCGGCAGCTGCATTCGCGGCCGGGCAATCGCTACCATCCCAGCGGCGACGAGCCCGGCGCGGACGTGTACCCCTACGTGGTGACGACCCACCGACTCACCGAGCATTTCACGGCCGGCGGGATGAGCCGCTGGTCGCCGTACCTGTCGGAACTGCAGCCGGAGCTGTTCTGCGAGGTCTCGCCGGAACTCGCCGCGGAACGCGGGCTGGAACACGCGGGCTGGGCCACTCTCATCACGGCCCGCGGAGCCATCGAGGCGAGAGTCATGGTGACCCGGCGCATCACCCCTCTGACCGTGCAGGGCCGCACCGTCCACCAGATCGGTCTGCCCTTCCACTGGGGCCCCAACGGCCTGTCCACCGGCGACGCGGCGAACGAACTGGTTGCCATCGCTCTGGACCCGAATTCCCGCATCCAGGAGGACAAGGCGCTCACCGCCGACATCCGGGCCGGCCGCAGGCCCAGGGGAGCCGCTCTGCCGCGCCTCGTCGCCGAGTACCGGGACCGCGCGGGCATCACTGAACACACCGGGACGGAGACCCGATCATGACCGAGCCGCACGGGAATCTGCTGTCGGGCCCGGAGCCTGACCCCGCGGGTGATGCGGGGCACGCCGGGCATCCGGACCGCGTCGGATTCTTCACCGACACATCCGTCTGCATCGGCTGCAAGGCCTGCGAGGTGGCCTGCAAGGAGTGGAACGCCATCCCCGAGGACGGGCTGTCCCTGACCGGGATGTCGTACGACAACACCGGCGGGCTCGGCGCCTCCAGTTGGCGGCATGTCGCGTTCATCGAGCAGTCGTCGACGCCCGAGGCCGAAGCCCCCGCGGCTGCTCCTCCCGCAACCGAACCCTCTGGCGACGAGCGGCCTACGAGTGCGGCAGCCGGGCCGCCGTCACCCGAGGGTCGCACGGAGCTGCGCTGGCTGATGTCGTCCGACGTGTGCAAGCACTGCACCCACGCGGCGTGCCTGGACGTCTGTCCGACCGGTTCGCTGTTCCGCACCGAATTCGGCACGGTCGTCGTGCAGGAGGACATCTGCAACGGTTGCGGCTACTGCGTGCCCGCCTGCCCCTACGGCGTCATCGAACAGCGCGAAACCGACGGCCGGGCCTTCAAGTGCACCATGTGCTACGACCGGCTGGGCGCCGGCCAGGAGCCCGCGTGCGCCAAGGCGTGCCCCACCGAATCCATTCAGTTCGGACCGCTGGACGAACTGCGGGAGCGGGCCGCACAGCGCGTCGACCAACTGCACGAAGCGGGCGTGACCGACGCTCGGCTCTACGGCCACGACCCCGAGGACGGCGTCGGCGGTGACGGAGCGTTCTTCCTGCTGCTCGACAAGCCGGAGGTGTACGGGCTTCCGCCGGATCCGGTCGTCACCACCAGGGACCTGCCGGCTATGTGGAAGCACGCGGGCATCGCCGCACTGTCGCTCGCCGGCGGGATCGCGCTCACCTTCTTCCCCTCACCCTTCACACGACGGAAGGCAGGACGATGAGTGGCTCCGACGTCACCCGGGACGGGATCCAGGGTGCCCGGCCCGGACGGCAGGCGAGTCCTGCCGCTCTCCAGGCCGGTCGCGGTGGCCGCCGGCGCAAACGCCGCGGCGAGGAACTCATGGTGCCCCGGGCCGAGTTCACGTCCTACTACGGAAGGCCGGTGATCAAGGCTCCCTCCTGGGAGGCCCGCGACATCGCCGGCTACTTCTTCCTCGGCGGTCTGGCGGGCGCCGGATCCGTCGTCGCTGCCGGAGCACAGCTGACCGGGCGTCCCGCCATGGCAAGGGCGATGAAGGTGTCGTCGCTTGCCGCCGTGACGCTGTCGGCCGCAGCTCTCGTGCACGACCTCGGCCGCCCGGAGCGATTCGCGAACATGCTGCGGGTGTTCAAACCCACCTCACCGATGAGCATGGGCTCCTGGTTGCTCGCGGGATACGGGCCCGCGGCGGGGGCAGCGGCCCTCACCGCGGTGACCGGCAGGCTGCCGAGAGCCGGTGCCGTGGCCACCGCCGGGGCGGCCGTGCTCGGGCCGGCCGTCGCCGCGTACACCGCGGTGCTCGCCGCGGACACCGCGGTTCCGGCCTGGCACGACGCGCACCGGGAACTGCCGTATCTGTTCACGGCCTCCGCGACGGCCGCTGCCGCGGGTATGGCGCTGGTTCTGGCACCCGTCACGGAGACAGGTCCGGCACAGCGCGCCGCGGTCCTCGGTGCCGTTGCCGATCTGGCCACCATCAGGATCATCGAGCGGCGGCTTGGAATCGTCGCCGAGACCTACCGGACGGGCACCGCGGGACAACTCCTGCGTGCGGCCGAACTGCTCACCGCGGCAGGCGGTCTCGGCGCGGCGCTGTCGGTGGGCTCCGGCCGCAGGGCCGCCGTCGCCGGAGGTCTGGCCCTGCTCGCCGGATCGGCCTGCACGCGCTTCGGCGTTTTCCGGGCGGGAATCGCCTCGGCTGAAGATCCCCGCTACAGCGTCGTGCCGCAGCGCGATCGACAGGCCCGTGAGCGGCAGGATGGGCAAACAGGGAAGAACCCGTGACGCGGGAGTCGTGAAGCCGAGAGGAGGTATCTCTTGCCCAGGACAGCGAAAGTCGTCTACAAACCGATCGGGCTGGTCGTCGGGTTGGCGGGCGGCGCTGTGGCCGGACTGGTCTTCCGAAAAGTGTGGGACCGCATCGGGCCCGGTCAGGACGCCCCGAAGCCCCTCGAACAGGACCACGGCTGGGGTGAGGTGCTCGCCGCCGCGGCCGTACAGGGTCTGATCATGGCGGTCGTCCGGGCAGCCGTTCAGCGGGGCGGTGCTGTCGGCTGGCGCCGCGTTACCGGCACCTGGCCGGGCGACTAAACGGAGACGGACGATGAATCGCGTTACGGCAGCCGTCCTGCGATGGATGGCTTGGTGGGCACTGATGTTCCTGCTGTACCTCGTCGTGATCGGCCCGCTGTCGGCGCTGGAAGTCGCGGTGGGGGCCGGCGGCGCGGCGTTCGCGGCTGCGGGGGCAGTGGCCCTGTCGCATGCCGTGGGCTCCCGGACCGGCGGATCCACCGGTTTGAGTTCCGCGGTGGCCGGCTGGCCGGCGACCGTGCTCCGGGAGACCGGACAGGTTGCCGCCTTCACCTGGCGGACGCTGTGGGGCCGGGGACTGCCGGAGAACGGTGGCGCCTCGGTGGTGCGGATGCCACTGAGGCCCGGGGTGGGTGCCGCCTGGGCCGCCGCCCTGTTGTCGTCCACCCCCGGCTCCTGCGTGCTGGACGTGGAGCAGGCCGAGAAACCGGGGGATCCCGACGTCCTGCGGGTCCATCTGCTGGGCGGATCGCCCTCAGCAGTCGAACAGGCCGTGGCGGGGGAGCGGATGCCGTGAACGCCTGGCTGCTCGCCGCCTGCCTGTTGCTCCCCGGTGCGCTGGGTCCGTGCGTATGGGCGGCTTCACGGGGGGAACCGGAACACCGCGTGGCGGGTCTCGCGCTGGCCGGAACGATCGCGACGGCATTCTTCCTGCTCATGGCCCAGGGACTGGCCCGCACCACCTACAGCGACCTGGCACTCGTACTGGCCGTCCTCACCCCGACGGGCACCCTGGTCTTCACCCGGCTGGTCACCGCCGAGGACCGGGTTCCTTCGTCCGGTCACGGTGAACGCGGACCGGGGAAGTCCTGACATGGACCCTCGGCACGTCTGCGCCCTGACCTTGCTGACGGCGGGCGCGGCTGTGCTGCTGCTGTCGGCTGCCGCGCTCGTGATCCTGCCCGCGCCCTACCTGCGACTGCACGCGCTGGCCCCCGCGACGTCCCTGGGTCTGCCCCTGGTGGCCCTGGCCCTCGCGGTCGAGACCGGGCCCGGCCGGGCAGCCCTCAAACTTCTGTTCGTCGCCCTGCTGTCGGCGGTGGCCGGCCCCGTCATTTCCATGGCCGTTGGCCGCGCGACCGTACGCGCCCAGGAACAGCAACGGAAGGGACCCCCCTCGTGAACGACGCCCCCGGAGCGATGAACTTCCTGATCGTGGTGGCGCTGGTCCTGGTGACCGCGACTGCCACCACCGCGGTGCTGACCCGCGATCCCGTACGGCAGGCGGCGGTGCTCGCCGTTCTCGGTCTGTGCCTGTCGGTGCTCTTCCTGCTGTTTCAGGCGCCGGATGTGGCCCTGTCGCAGCTGGGCGTCGGGAGTGCCATCACTCCGCTGCTGATCCTGCTGACAGTACGCAAGGTACGGCGAGCCGGTGCCGACGAACGCCCGCACCGCGACGACGAGCAGGCTCAGTGACCCGCCGCGTCCGGAAGTGGTTGTTCCTGGCCGCGGCGGCGATTGTGGGCGCTGTGTTCGTCATGGCCTGCGTCGGCCTGCCCCCGTTCGGGGCCGGTTCCCATCCCTACGGGGACCGCGCTGTCGCCGCCTCGCTCGGCCACCGGACCGCGAACGTTGTGGCCTCGGTCAATTTTGATCTGCGTGCCTTCGACACCCTGGGCGAGGAGTCGATCCTCTTCGGCGCGGTCCTGGGCGCCGTGGTGTTGCTGCGGCGGGCCCGGGACGAGGACCGGCAGCGGCCTGAACCCGGCCGCGTACTGCCCTCCGTGCGGCTCCTGGCGATGGCCCTGCTGCCCGTCACGCTCCTTGTCGGGGTCTACGTCGTCGCCCATGGTCAACTGACGCCCGGCGGCGGTTTCCAGGGCGGCGTCATCCTCGCGACCGGATTGCATGTGGCCTATGTGGCAGCCGACTACCGGGCGCTGCGCACAGTGCGCCCGCTGGCGCTGCTGGGCGCTGTCGACGCGGTGGGAGCGGGCGCATTCACCCTTCTCGGTGGCGCCGGCCTGCTGGCCGGCGCCGCCTATCTGCAGAACGTGCTGCCATGGGGCACGTTCAACCAGTTGTCCTCCGGCGGGCTCGTGCCTCTGGTCAACGCCGCTGTGGGGCTGGAGGTCGGCTCCGGCGTCGTCGTGCTGCTCGCGCAGTTCCTGGACCAGGCGGTGGAGATCGAACCCTCGGCTGCGGATCGCGACTCCGACCGGACGCCCGACCGTGTTTCCGACGACACCACCCAACGACCGGCGGAGGACGGATGACCCTACTGCCCTTCCTGGCCGCCGGCTGGATCTTCCTGATCGGCGTGTACGGCATGGTGACCAGCCGAAATCTGGTCCATGCGGTGGGATGCCTGGCTGTCGCCCAATCCTCGACCTATGTGCTGCTGCTCGGTATCGGCTATCGCAGCGGTGCCACCGCCCCGGTGTTCGCCGACATTCCGGTGACCTCGCCCGTTGTGGACCCCGTTGTGCAGGCCCTGGCCCTGACCGACGTGGTGGTCGGCGCCACCGTGACCGCGCTGCTGCTGAGCCTGGTCATTCAGATCCGCAAACGGCACGGAACCCTGGACCCCGAAGCCCTGACCGGGCTGAAAGGCTGACGCCCGTGCCGCAGGCATCGGACCTGCTCCCGCTCGCTGTTGCCCTGCCGCTGCTCGGCGCCGCCACCCTCGTCGTCGCCGGCCGGATGCTGTCGCGCGCGGCCACCGACGCCCTGGCGGTCCTGTTCGCCACTGGGACACTGGCGGACCTGGTCCTGCTGTGGACACGCACCGGGGACGCCCGCGCGGTGTCGTGGCTCGGCGGCTGGCGGATGCACGGCGGGGAGAGCGTCGGCATCGTCCTGGTCGGTGACCGGCTCGGCATCGGGCTGGCGCTGCTCGTCGCCGCGCTCCTTGTGGCCGTACTGGCCTACTCCTGGCGGTACTTCGACGAACCACCGCACGACCATCGCGGCACCTTCCCTGCTCTGCTGCTGCTCTTCGAGGCGGGGATGTGCGGATTCGCGCTCACCGGAGACCTGTTCAACGCGTTCGTCTTCTTCGAGCTGATGGGCGTCGTGGCCTATGCCCTCACGGGCTTCCGCGTCGAGGACCCCCGCCCGCTGCAGGGCGCGCTCACCTTCGGCATGGTCAACTCCCTGGCCGCGTACTGTTCGCTGCTCGGTATCGGCATGCTCTACGCCCGCACCGGTGAACTGGGAATGGCACAGATCGGTGCACGGCTGGCAGGACACCGGGCGGACGCCCTCGTGGTCACCGCCTTCGTCCTGGTGCTCACCGCACTGCTGGTCAAGGCGGCTGCCGTCCCCTTCCACTTCTGGCTTCCGGACGCGCATGCGGTGGCGCCGACCCCGGTGTGCATGCTGCTGTCCGGAGTCATGGTCGAACTCGGGGTCTTCGGTGTGGCCCGCGTGTACTGGACCGTTTTCGCCGGCCCCGGTGGGATTCCGCGGTCCGCCTTTCAGCACACCCTCCTCGCCGTGGGGCTGTTGACGGCGGCTGTCGGCGCGGTGATGTGCTGGCAGCAACGCCACATCAAACGGTTGCTGGCGTATTCCACCATCGGCCACACAGGACTCTTCCTGATCGGGGTGGCCCTGCTCGGCCCGGACGCCGCGGCGGGCACCGCGCTGTACGTCGCCGGGCACGCGGGCGTCAAGGCTGCGCTGTTCGGGCTCACCGGTGTGCTCCTTGACCGGCACGGATCGGTCGACGAACACGGGTTGCACGGCCGAGGCCGCGACCTGCCGCTCGCGGGTGTGCTGTTCGCACTCGGCGGCCTCGCCCTGGCTGGTCTGCCGCCGTTCGGCGCCGGGCTGGGCAAGGCGGTCGCCGAACATGCGGCGGGGGAGTACTCAGGCTGGCTGCCCGCGGTCTATGTGGCCGTCTCGGCGGTGACCGGCGGAGCGGTGCTCCGCGTCGGACTACGGGTCTTCGCCGGCGCCGGCACCCCGCCGCAGGTGGACCACCCGGACCTGGAGACGACCGGAGACGGCGAGGAGCCCGAGATCCGCGACCCCCGTCGGCCGGTTCCCCGCCTCATGACAGTGGTGCCGGCGGTGTTGCTGGCCTGCAGTCTGCTGGTCGGAGTACTGCCCGCGGTCGGATCCGCACTCGGTGCGGCGGCTGTCCGCTTCACGGACCACTTCGGGTACCTGGCCGCGGTCTACGGCACGGGAATGACCTCGCCGGCAAGGCCGGGTCCGGTTCCGGAGACCGGCTGGACCGGGGTGGGTCTCCTCCTCGGTCTGCTGTCCGCGGCCCTGGCGGTGGCGTTCGCGGTCGGGGCCGTCCACGGTCCGGCCTGGACCGGCAGCGCGAGCCGCGGCCTGCGCGGCGTCGCGGCGGCGGGCGGGCAGTACCTCGTCGTCCCACTACGACGTCTGCACTCGGGTCATCTGGGGGACTACGTGACCTGGCTGACGGTGGGTGTCGCCGCCCTGCTACTCGCCTTCCTGGTCCAGGTGTGAGTCGTGCGAGGTTGCGAGTGCCGGCGGTGGGTCCGTCCTGACCGGGCGCGTGGAGGGCCACGAGCCGGGCGTCCGGCATGTGCGCACTGAGCCGATGCAGCTGCCTGCCGAGATGCTTCGGGGCCTTTCTGCCGCCGTGTACGAGGAAGCGCGTGTCTGTCGGCCGGTACGGATCTGACCGGGTTCAAGGTCGAAGCGACCAACGGCAGCATCGGCAAGGTCGACAGGCACTCCGATGAGGTCGGCTCCGCGTACATCGTTGTCGACACCGGTCTGTGGATCTTCGGCATCTGAGATCTTGGGAGGCGGGGCGTGCGCAAGGCAATGGGCGGCCGTGAGATCGCGGCCCAGGACTGCCACAGCGTGCCCGCCATCGGTCCGGCCGCAGTGGCCCCCCACGGTCACCGCTCTTGCACCTGGACTCAGTTGTGGCGAGGGTCGCAGTGGTCGCAGTCAGTGTTTTGTGCGCGCGATGGCGTCGGTGACGACAGACCGTAGATCACCGGTGCGTGCGTATGTGTCGCGCTGGAGCCCGGCCCCGCCGCCGCGTCTCAGCAGCTGACTCAGCGACTCCTTGACCAGGGACAGATCGTCGGCGTCCAGGAGTGCTTCGGTGGTGTGGTCCACCAGTGTGTTGATCACGGTCTCGGCTGGTACCGGAGTCCAGGTGAGGGGATGGACGAGCTGGTCGGAGACCCCTGATCGTGCGGCCCGCCACGCTGAGAGTCGCAGCAGACCCACTGGCGCCGCCGGCGTCGGTTCGCCCGCGCGCCAGGCGCGCGCGGCTGTCTCCACCAGAGCTCGCACCAGAGCCGCCAGCAGTACCGCGTCGTCCGCGTCCATGCACACGTCGGCGACCCTGATCTCGACAGTGGGATAGGTGCGTGAGAGCCGAGCGTCGAAGTAGATCATCCCTTCGTCGAGGAGCACTCCCGTCCCCAGCAGAGACCGCACCTGAGCGTGGTACCGCTCCGGCGACCCGAACTCCTCCGTGGGGCCCGCCGAGGGCCAGCGCCCCCACACCTGATTCCGGAAGCTGCTGTACTCGCTGTCGCGACCCTGCCAGAACGGCGAATTCGCACTCAGCGCCAGCAGGACGGAAAGCCAGGGCCGGATCCGGTCGAGGACGGCCACGCCCTCCTCGTCCGACTCCACGCCCACATGCACATGGCAGCCGCAGGTGAGTTGTTCCTGCGCGGTGAGACCGAACTCCTCGACCAACCGACGGTAGCGCCGCCCCGAACTCACCGAGGGATCGGCAGGCAGGACAGATGTGGCGAGGGCCGCCACTTCTGTCCCTGTCTCGCGCGCCCTCTCCGAGGCCGCCGCTCGCCAGCGCCGCACTTCCCTGGCCAGATCACTCATCGATGTCTGCGGCCGTGTGGTGGTCTCCAACTGCTCCCGTTGCAGTTCTGACTCCAGCCTGGCCTGGTCGTCGCCCTCAACCTGCGCGGCCAGTACCGCTTCCGCGATGGCACGCGGTTCTCCGGTGTCCGGGTCGACCAGCAGCAGTTCTTCCTCGACGCCCACACTACGCACGGTGGCTGCCCTTCTTCGTCCTGTCGTCGACCGCCGCAGCGTCTTCGACCTCGTTGCCGGGGTCCGAGCCGGGTGCGGCTTCTCCCCACGATGCCGGGCCCTGCCCTCCCGCCCAGGACACCTGCGAGCCCGTCGCTTCAGCGAGCGTTGTTCGGATCCGGGCGCCACTTCTCCAAGCGGGCGCGGATGAGTCCTGCGGCCAGCTGGGGCAGGGCTTCGGCGGGCACGAGTCGTGCCAATCCTTGTGGAGTGTCGGGGAGGCCCAGAGATGCTGCCGTTTCCAGGGAACGCTGATCGAAATAGGGACGCAGTTCGGGCCACAACCCCTGTACTTCACGACAGAAGATGTCGGCGCCCACCGGCCCGATGCGCGGTACCTTCTGGAGCAGCGCATGAATCCGCTTCGGATCCTCCTCCGCCTCCTCGCGCAGGCGGCGCAGATCGCCGTGCCAGTTGTCCAGTAGCAGTCGAGCCCCGTCGAGCAGGGCGGTGGCGGTGCTCTCGTCGTAGCGGCGGTAGTGGGCACGGCCCAGTGCGTCGACGATTGTCTGCCATTCGGTGGCGGCCATGGTGCGTGGGGTGCGCAGACCGGCCCCGAAAACCTCCTTGGCCGCGTTGGTCGCGATCTCCGCTTTGATTCGGGTCGAGCACAGAACAGCGAGCACCAGCAGCTGATACAGGGGGGAAGGCTTGGCGCGAAGAGTGATGCCCGCTTCCCCTGCGTACGTGCGACCGTACTCGCGCATGAGTTGTGAGGTCAGATCGGTGGTCTTCATGGTGACTACCTGGGATTCCGGACGAGGAATTGCGACGAGGAATTGCATTGGTCCGACGTTCTGCTGTACCCGAAGAACGGTGAGGACATGCCTCTACTGGTCGTCGCCGCCGGTCGCCTGACGCCGGCAGGAACCCAGGGGGGTCGGTAAGGGCGTGTTCGGAGCCGGGCAGTCAGGCGTGGGTGGTACGCCGATGACCCTGGTGGCTCGGCGAGGCGGTGGGTTCGCGGTCACCGGAACGATGACGCGCACTCTGCGAGGGGCTGCTCCAGACCAGGATCAGAGCCAGGACCATCGGAGCAGTAAGCAGGACCAGGAGTCCCATCGCGCACCTCACTTTCATCGGTCAGTGACCTTGCGCCTGACCGGATCGGTGAGCCGCAAACCCTGGGTCACTCGTGCGGGTGACCCTGTAGTGGTCAGGGTGCCGGGCTGCCGTCCGTTGGATTTTCAGCGGGCCTCGTGGAGACGGGGCAGAATTCGGGTGCGGTAGAAATTGAAGAACTCCCGCTCATCGCGCGTTTTGCGAGTCCCTGCTCGGACGCGGTTCGGGGTCTCTCTCGACCGATTCAGCAGATCGTCCCCGTTGCGAGGGGTTCGTGGCGCCAGGAAGATCGGGAACCGCGACGCGCGGCGGTAGATCTCGTATCAGTGGTTTGTTCGCTGAGAATGTCATAGCAGTCGTCTACCCGAGTCAGGTGAGTCATTCCTGTCGCTGCCAGATCCGCTGCCCGCGAGACTGAGCCGGAGCCGGCAGGAGTGCTGCGCGGTGGTGTGGAGGCGACATGGCGCGCCGGCTCAGGGCTCCGGTCGGCTCTCCCCGGTCAGGGACTGCAGTCGGCGATGCGCGGCGGTCACGCTATGTGCGTGACGGCCGAGTCCTGCCCAAGGGTCGCAGTCGAGCCGGTCGCCCAGATCGGTCATCGTCCAGCGGCGGGCCGTCAACTCCGGTGCATCCAGCTCGTCCCAGCTCAGGGGCGCGGCGACGGGTGCGCCCGGTAGGGGCCGGACGGCGAAGGGAGCGACGACGGTCTGGGCGTAGCCATTGCGGGCGACGTCCAAGAACAGGCGCCCTCGGCGGGCGCTCTTCCGCACCTCGGTGGTCAACTCCTCGGCATGGCGCGACGCGAGTGTGTGGGCGACGGCCCGTGCGAACGCGAGCACATTGTCCGCGTCCTGCGTGTCGTCGTTCCGGCTGAGCGGCACGATCACATGCAGACCTCGTGAGCCGGTGGTCATCAGGCCCGAGGACAGTTCCAGTTCGCCGAGCAGTTCGTACAGGTGACGGGCTGCGCTGCGTACGGTTTCGAAGTCGTCGGAGGACGGGTCCAGGTCGAAAACGAGCCGGTCCGGGTGGCGCGGCCGGTCGGCCCGGCTCAGCCAGCGGTGTGGGGTGATGCACGCCTGACCGGCGAGGTAGACCAGAGTCGCCTGGTCATCGCAGATCACATGGTCCACCTCGCCGTCCTCCTTGGATAGGGAGGCGTGGTGGATCCACTGGGGGAAGTACTTCGGAATTGCCTTCTGGAAGAATCGTTCGCCGTGGATTCCGTCCGGCATCCGCTCCAGCATGAGCGGCCTGCCGCGAAGCTCCGGAACCATGCGCGGAGCCACACGGCGGTAGTGCTCCGCAAGGTCCGCTTTCGTGATGCCGTCCTCCGGAAAGAGCTGTTTTTCTGGCCGGTTGACGCCGATGGTGTGCCGACCGACGCGCATTTCCAAGGTAGAGCTCACCTGAGCCTCCGTGGGTCGAGCCGACCGTGAGCCATCGACTCACCGGTCGGCGGCCGAATGCTCGCGGTGGCTTCCGCTTGCTCAAGCTTCGGGCTGCTGGGTGCCATGCGGGCTCGTAGAGGTCCGGGCGGGGTGCTGTGGTCCGACCCTGCTCGGGTGATGGGCTCCGGGGCAGAGACCGGCCCCGGTAGCGGACCCGGCCGAGGGCGCGGTTCCGGGGAGGGTTTCGGCGGTGGGGGATCCGGTTCGGGCGCAGGCGGAGCCGGCGGCACGGGGTCCGGCCCACCCGGCGCGGGCACGGGCCCAGGCACGGGACCCGGCTGTGGGCCACCCGGAGGCGCCGGGGTCGGGTTGGGTGGTACCGGATCGCTCGGGAGGTCCGACTCCAGCAGGTCCGGCAGATGGCTACGGAGAGAGGGCTGTACCGCCATGACGGGCTCCTTCGCTCACCGCTCCACTACGGATCCACGCTCGGAGGCTGACCGATCCGCAGCGGGCCTGTGCCCAGAGGACAGGCTCAGATGCCGATGGGCCCGGCGGTCGTCACCCGGGCCCGTCATGTGTCCGATCGCTTCGTGCCCGGCCTGCCGGCTACCACCGGTACCAGCGTCCGCGGCTGCCGGAAGCTCCGCTGCCGCGCATGACGAAGCCGAGCAGCCACACGACCAGCACGACGATTGCGACCCACCAGAGGATCTTGAGGGCGAAGCCGGCGCCGAAGAGGATGAGGGCGAGCAGCAGAACCAAAAGCAGTGGACCCATGATGACGAACCTCCTGATCAGCGCCTGCCCCGTCGTGGGCCACTCATGCCTCTCCCCATTGCTCGTCCCCGATGGTCGTCCTGGACACACCAGCACTGCGACGGGGCGGGTGCAGAGCCGGCCCGGTCCTGTTCGGGGCACGCGGATGCCGGCCATGACGGTCTCGAAGGCCGGAGTATCACCGGCCTGGCCCGGTGTGACGACGAAGGCGATCGGGCGTGCGCCGCCGTCCTGACTTGCGCCCCTTGGCGCGGATTTCGGCGTGATGCCAATGGGCCGGGATGCGGCAGAGAGGTTCGGTGGTTTCGGTGCAGCCGCACGCTCCTGGTAGGGCTCGCTCAACGCACTGTGCGGGAGGACTCGTCGTGGTGGTCCTTGGGTTCCGCGTTGCCGCCCGCCGCCTCCCCCGGGTGGGGGAGGCGAATACGTCCGGCGGGGGACGTGGCCGGGCCGGTGAGGACGGAGGCTGGGATTCCTGCTGATGGAGGGGGAGTTCGGGTGGAACGCTGGGATCGGGTCGGGCGGAACGCGGCGTATGGGGCGGCTCTGGCGTTGTCGCCGTACTTGCTGATCAAAGTCTCGTGGGTGGTCGGCTCCCTCGTGGGGGTGCTGCCGATCGGCAATGGGTTCAGCTTGACGGAGTGGGTGGTGCTCAACATCGTCACGATCGGTATGGCGGTGATCGGGATCGCCTTGGCGCTCGCGCTGGCGCGGCCATGGGGGATGCGGATACCGGGGGCGCTCGTCGCGTTCTGTTCCTGGGTGGGGTCGGGGTTCCTCGTCTCGGTGCTGCCTTTCGTTCTCTTCAGTGCGCTCCTGAGTGTGGGCGGTGACTCGCAGGGCGGCGGCGGTGACGACCCGGCCATGCCGGTCTGGGAGGGCGTACTCGTCCAGTTCAGCTTCGTGGGGATGGGGCTGGGGCTGGCTCTCGCGGTCCCGGCGTATCTGCGGCGCCGCTGGCCCGATGCGTTCGTCGGGCGCGTCGGTGACGGTCCGCGTACGGTGCCGCCGTGGGCGGCTGTCGTCGGTGCCGCGGTCGGCCTGGTCTGGCTCTACTGGGCGGCCGGAGGCACTTTGGGAATCGCCCACCCGGCCGAGCGGAACACCGACGGGCACGTGCTGGCCGCTGTATGGGGGTTTTGGGCACTCGCCGGATCCGCCGCCGTCTGGACGGTCGCCCGGGCGCGTCCTGCCGGGTTGCCGCGCTGGCTCCCGCTGGTGTTCGGGTGGGTCGGATCGGGCTCACTGTTCGCATGGAGCGCATGGAAGGTGCCCCTCTTGCTGTATGTAGCGGTGGCGGATCCGGCCGATGTCACGCCGCCGGAAAACCTCACCGTCGCGGTGGTGCTGCATCTCTGCGCCGTGGTGGCGGGCGCGGCGATGATGCGGACACTCGTCCGCGCGCGTATCCGCGGCGCCGAGTCCCATGCCCTGCCCGAGGTTGTCATTCGGCTCGAGGGGTGAGTGCCTCAGGTGGCGGCGGCGCCTTCTGAAGCGCCCCAGCCGAGGGTGAGATGATCTTGCTGTGGCCACCGGATGGCGCTGGTGGCCTGGGAAGATTGACCATGTAGTCATGACCTCCTCGCCCCGCCCGCCGTACGTCGGTGGCCGACAGGATCCGACAGGCGGGACTACCGCGGTCGGTGGAGAGTCCGCTCCCGCCCGCGGGTACCTGCTGGACAACGCGCGCGCCGAGGCGGGCGAGCGATTCGTTTGGCTGGCCGAGCTGTTCGACGGTCGCGCGGGCACTTCGATCGACTGGGGGTCAGGGCTGGCTTGCGCTTCTGGGAAGTGGGGGCCGGTGGCCCCGGTATCCCGGAGGCCCTCGCGGCGGCCGTCGGGCCGATCGGGCACGTGCTGGCCACGGGCCGTCAGGATCCGGTCCCCGGAACGCCGCGAAAGCATCGAAGAGCGGTTTGATCGATAAGGCAGTTCCCCTGGGGGTCTGAGAAGCGCGGCCTGTTGCTCACCGCGTCCGGTAGAGAGAGCGTCGGTTGAAGACCGCTACATCGTTGTTCATGCCCACGACGAGGTCACCGGCCGAGGTGAAGTCCACCGCGTAAGGGCTGAGCACCCGTAGGTGGCTGATGGGCTTGCCCGCCCGCAGATTCCAGATCCTCACCGTGTTGTCGCGATGTCCGCAGGTAGCGGCAACGGGGGTGCCGTCGACAACGGAACAGGCCACACCCGAGACGCCACCGGCGTGCCCCGCCAGAGGCTTGCCGAAGCCGGTGCCGTTGCGGAGATCCCACACCCGCACGTTGCCATCGATGCCGCCGGTGAGGGCAATGGGGGTGTCGTCCACGGCCGTGCACGCGAGAGCCGCCACCCCCTCAGCAGGGCCCGACAGCGGCCCTCCACGAGCATGACCGGTCCTCAGATCCCACACCCGCACTCCACCCGCGAGACGTCCACCCGTGACAGCGACCGGCGTACCGTCCACCATCAGGCAGGCCACCGCCGTCACGCCGCCGACATGACCGATCAGAGGCTCGCCAACGGCGGTACCCGTGCGCAGATCCCACACCCGTACCCGGCCGTCCAACCGGCCACCGCCCGTGACGGCGACAGGGGTGCCGTCCACCATGTAGCACGCCACTGCCGACACGCCTTCGGCATGGGCGACGTGGGCCTCCTTGAGAGAGGCGCGGGTCCGCAGATCCCAGACGCGCAACCTGCCGTCGCGACCGCAGGTGATGGCGACAGGAGTACCGTCCACGTCCGTACAGCCCACCGCCAGCACACCGTCAGGGTGACCGACCAGAGGTTCACCCAGAGCCGTGCCGGTCCGTAGATCCCATACCCACGCCGCCCCATCGAAGGGGCCGCCGCAGGTCACGGCAACAGGGGCGCCGTCCACGGCTGCGCACGTCACCGCCGAAATGACACCGGTATGACCGATCCGAGGCCCACCGCCGACCGTGCCGGCCCGCAGGTCCCACACCTGCACCGCCCCGTCATCGCCGCCGGTGACGGCAACGGCCGTGCCGTCCACCACGGTGCACGCCACGGCTGACACGCCGCCGGCATGACCGATCAGCGGTTCGCCGAGAGCAGTGCCGGTCCGCAGGTCCCACACCCGCACCGCCCCGTCGAAGCCGCCGCAGGTCACGGCGATCGGCGCACCGTCCACGGTGGTGCATGCCACCGCCGACACGCCACTGGCATGGCCGGTCAGAGGCTCGCCCCGTGCGGTACGGGTCCGTAGGTCCCATATCCGGACGAGGCCGTCCAGCCGGCCACCACCCGTGACGGCGACGGGGGTGCCGTCCACCACACAGCACGCTACTGCCGACACACCGTCGGTGTGACCCGCCCGAGTCCTTCCGGATGACGAGCGGTCCCCTCGTAGTGTCCACACCCCCAAGGAACCGTCGTCCTCCCCCGCGACGGCAACGGGCCCGTCCGCCAGGACGGTGCAAGCCACGGTCCACGTGGCACTCCGATAGCGGCCGCTGCCGGGAATACCCCTGCGAGGCATGCCGGTCCGCGCATCCCACATGGGCACGCCGTCGCCGTCGCATGCGAGGACCACTGGTATGCCGTCCACGAGGGAGAACGCCAACGCCGTCACGGGCAGTTTGCTGTCCGTCGAAAGTTCCCCGAGAGCCGCCCGGGTTCGCAGGTCCCACAGCCTGACCGCCCCGTCGGCGCCGCCGGTGACGGCAACGGCGGTACCGTCCACGACGCAGCATGCCACGGCCGACACGCGACCGGCATGAGCGATCACAGGCTCACCCAGGGCCGTGCCGGTCCGCAGATCCCACACCCGCACCGCACCGTCTTCACCGCCGGTGACGGTTAGCGGACTACCGTCCACCACAGTGCACGCCACCGCCGTCACGCCGCTGACGTGACCGGTCAGGGTGTCCCGCAGAGCCAGCGTGAAGCCGCTGCCCGTGGCCCAGTCGGGAGTCCAAGTGCCTCCCGGCATGCGGCCGGTCAGCTCGTCCTGCAAAGAGATGGCGTTGGCGCGGGCAGCATCCAGGGCAAGGACCTGGCGGCGTACCGCCGGAGCTGAGGCGGCATGGATGCCGAGCGAGGTGCGGTAGACCGCGGCGGTCAAGCGGGCAACATCACTTCGGATTCGGTGCAGGTACGGGGTGAGGCTGCGGGGGGTGGCATGGACGAGGTACTCCGGGTCCTGGACGATCTGATCCATGCGATCGGCTGCGGCGGCGTGGGCGGCGAGATGGGTGAGCAAGTAGGGGTGAGCCCGGGACCAGTCGCGGGTGGCGTCGCCCCGGAGCGGCACGCGGTCGGTGAGGACGTTGGTGAAGACCGAGTGGACAGCCTGCTGTTGGACACCGTCCTGGAGATGCTCGACCAGGGCCTGGTGGTAGAGCCGGTAGGCGGAGCGCCCCGATTCGGTGGCCTCCACCACGTACGAGCCGGCCGCGTGCCGCAGCCATACCAAGTCCTCGTCCGTGTAGGCGCGCCCTGAGATCGCGGAGGCCACCGGGGCCCAGATGTCCTCCCACGGAAGTCCCTGCCCCTGGGCGAAAGCCAGCGGGCGCAGCAGATCCGCCGCCCGCCGGGCATCGGGTCCCAGACGGCTGGCGAGGTCGTCCCGCATGGCCTGCCCCGCATGGCGCGGCAGCCCGTCCCGCCAGGCTCGGTCGTGCGGATCGGCGATGACTTCGCTGTCCGCGGCCAGGGTGCCGGCGGTGATGCGTGCGACCAGGAACGATGTGCCCGCGGCTGCGGCGACCGCTTCCGCCACCGGCCGCAGTGCCTCGGGACGGCGCCGGTAGGGGGAGGTGCGGTGGGATTCGATGAGGGTGCGGACGGTGTAGGCGGCGAGGGCTTCCGGATCGGCGTATCGGGGATCGTCGAGGTCGATCACCTGGTAATTGCCGGTGACGCTGCCCGGCCGTGCGGTCAAGCGGTCCAACAGGTAGGGGCGGGTGCCCAGGAGCAACCGGATCCGGCCGTCGGAGTGGTCGATCAGCGGCTGCAGGATCTGCGTGCACAGGGTGTCGGGCGTGGCAGCCTCGTCCAGGGCGTCGATGAGTGCCGTGAACGGCCCCTCGTCGGCACGGTCCTCCAGAGCCTGCAGCAACTCACCGACGGTGTCCGCCCGCACGTGCGCGGCAGCGGCCAGTCCTTGCAGAACGTCGGCGTCGGTGAGGTTCTGCGCGTACATGGCGACATCGATCGAATCCGCGTCCGGTATCAGCGACGGATCGAGTCCCAGGGCGTCGACTGGCACGGAGCGCCGGCGCTCTCGATGAGCCAGCGTCGCGAGAAGGCCGAGGACGGCGGTCTTGCCCGAGCCGGGGCCCGCAGCGACCACTGTGCAGGCCGGGCCGTCAACGGCGGGGGCGCGCAGCCACTGGGCGACGTCGGCGAGCGCGGCATGACGTCCGCAGAACCACCAGCCCTGAGAGGCGTCACCGTGGTAGCCCATGGCTCGCACGAGCAGGCGTCGGGTGAGCTCGGTGTCGCGACGGCGTGCCTGCTCGTCGAACTCGGCTGCCTGCTGGATGGCCAGATCCACATCGGTGAGCAGGGTGCTGTGGCGAGGGTTGGCGAAGAACGCCGGTGGCTCCCCGGTCAAACCGACCAGGGCGAGGTTGATGCGTTGGAACGCGGGCCGGTCGCGGTGGTTGTTCATCTGCTGCACCACCGTGGACACCGGCAGTGTCTGGGGACCGTGTCCGGCCGTGGCCCAACTACGGACCGCGTCCGTGAGCAGCCGTGGGAAGAGCCCGGTCCGGGCCTGCTGGTGTGGTTGGGCGGAGGAGAGGATGGCCAGGCCGGAGCCGGTGGCCTGGCCCCACCCCGCGCTGATGCGCTCCAGGGCGGCCGCCGCCAGTTCGTTGCCGCCCTGCCCGGAGTAACAGGTGTCCAGAACAAGGAGCAGGCGCCGTACCGCGGTACCGCGCAGGATCGCCCGGGCCAGTTCCACCGTCGGTAGCGCGGTGTAGGCGATGTCGTCGGGGTCGGTGTCAGCCGTCAGGAGCATGTGCTCGCCGCCGTCGTCGAGCACCTCGCCGTGCCCGGAGATGTAGACGGCCAGCAGGTCGTCCTCGCGGCGGTCCTGGGACTTGCAGAACGCGCGGAGCTGGTCGGTCAGTTGGGCCCGCGTCGGGTCCAATCCGAGGGCGGTCTCGTGCTGGTAACCCAGCTCGCCGGAGAACAACGCGATGACCCTGTCCCGGGCCTCACTCAGCTCAGGCCGATCCCACTCCGGGCATTTGGGGTAACGGGATATTGCCGTGGCGATCAGGAACCTGCGCGGGCCGTCCGCGGTCCTGGCCCCGCCATGGCGCCTCGAGGCGCTCATTCCAGGCCGGCGGCAACGGCACGCCCGCAGAGGGCATCTGTCAGGTACGCCAACAGGCTGTCCTCCCCGAAGAGTTGCTTGCCGACCCCGTGCACCGCTACCACGCGCGCCACATCGCACCGCCCCGTTCGCGCCGCTACCGATAGCAAGCACTGTAGAAGCCGCCGGCACCGCAAGTGACCGGGTACACGCAATCAGTCCAACATGGTTGGGGGTGACCCATTGCCCGCAGGGACAACGACGGCCGGCACGAGCGCACCCTGTCGTGGCGGGCGGGCCTCAACTCTTGACTGCCTCTGCGATCTGCAGGGCGGCCTGGGCGGGGGTGAGGTGTGTGGTGTCGACGACCTGGGCCTCGTCGTGTAGCCACGTGCGGGCGGCCTCGGCGTAGGGCTCAAGGTATTTGAGACGGAATGGGGAGGGGCCAAGAAGCGTGTCCCCCTCGATGCGCCCGCGGAGGGTGTCCTGGTCGGCGTGGAGGACGAAGTGCCGTATCGGAATGGCGTGGTGGGCGAGGCCCGTGCTGATCTCGCGCCAGTACTCCTCGACCAGGACAGTCATGGGCATCACCAGAGTGCCGCCGGTGTAGTCGAGTACGCGGCGGGCGGTCTCGACCACGAGTGGCCGCCACGGCGGCCAGTGCTGGAAGTTGTCCGTCGCGGGCAGCCCTGGCGCGATGTCCATGAGTGTCTCGCCGACCTTCTCGGCGTCGAACACCCGTGAATCCGGGATCAGCTGCTGCACGAGTGCACTGGTCGTCGTCTTGCCTGCTCCGTGGGTGCCGTTCAGCCATACGATCATGGGCCCCAACGCTAGCGCTGTGCGGGCCGCGGGAACGGGCAGGGCAGAAATCCCATACGACTTCGGGGTTTCCCGGGATGGTGTCAACCACCGGGATCGGGTGTCACCCATCTCGAAGAGTCGCATGAATGCGCAGCTCAGGACGGGTCAGACGGCGAATCGCAGTGTGGCGCGGCGGGATTGTCGCTCTCCTGTGGCAACAAGGCTGCTGCGGCTGCCGAATGGCCCACCCGGGACGCCGGCGACGTCCGTGAGGACCTGCCGAGGTGGTCGGCGAGAGACGGTGTTGTCGGCCTGAGCACCCGGGCGATCTTGGAGTTCTCGGAGTGGCGTGGACCACAGAGAGACTTCTCACAGGCTCATGTGCCCGAAAAAGGTATATAACTGCCGAAGTGGAGTGCAATGGCACTTACTTGACCACGAACTGACGAAGTGACCCATTTCATATGCTTCGTAGCATTCGACAGTCCTGCGTAGAAAGGTGCGTACTGTGACCGCTTATCTGTGCCCTCCTGCAGTGATACACGGCGAGCACGCCGTGGAGACCAGCCAGATCGTGGCGGAAGTGCGCGACCGGCACCCCCGCGCGCCGTGGCTGCCGCGGATCGACGGCATCGCGGCCAGTACCGGCATCGCTTCCCGCGGGTGGATGCTGCCGTTGGCCACCGCCGTCGCGCCCAGCAACGGGAGCGGCCTGCGGACCCCGGGCATCGCACCGGCCCGGCAGGCACTGATCCGCGACGGATTCACCGAGCAGGAAGTGGACCGCGCGATCACCGCACTCGAGGCGATACCGGCGCCGCAGACCGTGCAGGAGCGCACCGCGCCTGCCTGGGAAGCCGTGCAGGCGTACGGGGAGCGGGCCGCGCGAGGCGCACTGCAGATCGCAGGGCTGGACGCCGCCGACGTCGACTGCCTGATCACCAGCCACTCGACCACCCCGGCCTTGCCGGGACTGGACATAGCGCTGGCCGACCGGCTGTCGCTCCGCGATGACGTGCTTCTCCTCCCGGCCACGCAGTGGGCGTGCATCGCAGGGACCCGCTCCCTCGCGCTGGCGGCCGACCTGGTGGCCGCGGACCCCGACCGGGTGGTTCTGGTCGTGATAGCGGAGGCGCTGAGCACCACCTACCAGCCCGCGGACGACACGCTGGAATCCTTGATCGTCCGGCTGCTGTTCGCGGACACCGCCGTCGCCGCGGTGGTCACCGGCCGTCCCAGGCCGCAGTCGGTGCTGCGGCTGGACGCGGCCTGGCACCACACCCTGCCCGGTACCCGGGACCTGCACCGGCTAGACACCCGTGCCGACGGCACGCATTTCGTCATGGACCGGCGCGGGCCGCGCGCCGTACAGGACACGGTCGTCGCGATGTGGGAGTGGCTGCGCCGCCGCCACCAGGACGACGCCAACCCCTGGCATCCCGATCTTCTGCTCGCGCACCCCGGCGGGACCCGCGTGCTGGAGTACATGGAACAGACGATGCCCGACGGGTGGCCGACCGAGGTTCTGGCCTACAGCCGCGACAGCTACACCAGCGGCAACCGCGGCGGTGCGGCCGTGTTCGACATCCTGCGACGCGCGCACGACGCCGGCCAGAACGCGGGCAGCCGTACCGTGCTGTACGCGGCGGCGCCGGGACTCACGGCCACGGCCGTGGAGGGAGAGTGGCTCTAGCGCTACCGCGCCGCTCGTACTCTCCGGTGCGCTACCTGGCCAGTTCTGCCCACACGACCTTGCCGGTGTCGGTCCACCGCACACCCCAGCGAGTGGTGAGCTTGTGGACGACGCGCAGACCGCGCCCGCTGTCGTCGAGCAAGCCACCGCGACTCAGCCGCGGCCGGCCGTTGCTGGTGTCACCTACCTCACACAACAGGCTGTGACCGGTTTTGATCAGCCGCACCGTGATGGGCCCGGTGGCGAAGCGGACAGCGTTGGTGACCAGCTCGCTGATCACCAGCAGCGCGCTGTCGCGCGGGTCGTTCTTGGCGTGCCATTGCCGTAGGACGGCAGAAGCCAGCGTGCGCGCCCGGGCAGCGGCGTCGTCGCGAGCCGGCAGGCGCCAGGCCACGGTGTCCCGTTTACGACGCCCGGCCATGCGGGCGAGCAACAAGGTCACGTCGTCGCGCAGGCGGCTTCGCGAGGCGAGCTCGACCACCAGGCTCCTTGCCGCCTGCTGCAGGTCGTCCCAGGGATGCACCTTGCTCACCGCGTCCGTCAACCTGTCGATGCCTTCGTCGATCGAGACCGCCGGATCCTCCACCAGGCCGTCGGTGTAGAGGGCGAGCAACGACCCGGGGGGTGCGTCGAAAGTGTGCACGTCGAACGGCTCCCGCAAGGCGAATGCGGTACCCAGGCCAGGATGGGGGTGGGCCGCGAGAGTCCTGGCGGACCCGTCGGCAAGGACGAGGATCGGCGGGAGGTGGCCCGCGCTGGACGTGACCACCTGATGACTGACCGGATCGTAGACCGCGATGCAGCATGTCGACCCGAGCGCGCTGTAGCCGGCCGCCAGGCCGGCCTCCGCGTCGTCCAGGAGCGTGACGGTCTCGTCCAGATGCGCCAGCACCTCATCGGGCGCCAGCCCCGCCGACAGCAGCGCCCGGGCCTCCATGCTCAACTGGCCCATGGCTGCCGCGGCCCCCAGGCCATGCCCGACAACATCACCGACCACGAGGGCGGTACGGCCGTCCGGCAGGGGAAAGCTGTTCACCCAATCCCCGCCGACGCCCGCGCTGTCGGGGGTGGTGGGCTGGTAGACGCTGGCGACCTCGATGGTGTCGCTGCCGGCGCGCGGCAGCAGCCGGCGCTGCAGCGCCAGTACTTGGGCGTGCTCACGCTGGTGCTGGCGGGCCAGATCGACGTGGTGGGCGGTCCTGGCCACCAGCTCCTGCAGATCGAGCAACTCGCTGTCGTGGAAGGGACGGTCCGGCCGCCGCCAGACTTCCGCCACGCCCAGCACGATGGGCGGCGCGCCTTCGGAGCCTTCCAGGACCAGCGGTATGCACGCCACACTCGCCGGCCGGTCGACGGGGACCAGAGCACGCACCAGTCGCGGATCGCCGAGCGCCCGCTCGATCGCCTCCCGATCCGGAATGACGAGGGCCTGCGCGACATCGTCACGCTTGACCGCGAGGGACAGCAGACGGCTCGCCTCGCTGGGAAGGTTGTCGCCGGGAGTCAGATAGCCCTCCGGCCACGCCCTGTCCGGCATCAGAGCCGCCCGCCGCAGCCGGATGCGCCCCTGCGCCTGGTCGGTCACGGCCTCGCCCGTCCACACGGCGTAATCGAGGTCGACGGCGGCCACGTCTCCCCAGACCAGCAAGGACTGGGCCAGGGACTGCGCCGTCTCGCCGATGTCCAGCGACGTCCCGATGGCGGTCTCGGAAGCGTACAGATGCAGCCTCTTGGCCATGGCGATCAAGGAGACGGTCAGGCCCTCCTGGGGCGCCGCGGCGGGCAGGATGCTCATGGAGACCACCAGCTCCGACCCGTCGTCCCGCCGCAGGCGCTGGACCCGGGCGACGTGCGCCTCCCCCGTCTCGATGACCTGCCGCAACCGCCTCGTGACCGTCGGTATGTCTCCGGGAGGCAACAGATCGGCGAACACCCCTCCGAGCGTGACCCTCAGCCCCTCGAAGGCGGGGGCGTCCAGATTGCAGCGAGTGATGCGCAGATCCCGGTCCAGGTTGACGGCGCCGAGGATCTGCTCCTGTCCGGTGGTCGCGCGGTCTCCGTTTTTGGACTGAGGAACGGAGCGGTCGCCCCCCTGCGGGGCGGCGGGATCGGCTGCCGCTGCCGGTCCGTCCCGCGGAATGTATTCCCCCAAGGCACGGCTGACCTGCTCGAACGGCGACGAGGGCAAGGGGGATGATGTGGAGTCCATGCGGCTCTCTCAGCTCGCTCGCCGACCCCGGCACATGACCGGAGGCGTACTCGAGTCTCTCGTGCGGTGAAGCCCCGAGATCCCCTACGCACACCCATTGAATAACACTCGCGCCCTCTTCGCCTGCAAGGGCTGATCGCGCGATGAGAGCGGACCGTCACAGAAAGTATCCGCACGCGTCCGCCATGGGCTTGCCGGACGAGGTCCGGCCGGAGACTCGGTGCGTCATGGGATCTGTCACTCGTTCGTGAGTTCCTCAGCCGCAGGGACCTCGAAAGCCCCACGCTCACACAGGGCGACATCGACCACACCGCCCGAGCACTGTGCCTACAGGGGGAGAGCATGGCCCAAGCTGGAAACGCCGTCGGCCCGGGGGAGCAGGCGGTTCTGCTGCTGGCGGGGCTGGCCGACCTGGCGGCGGAGACACTCGGTTCCGCCGCGAACACCCTCCGGACGCTGCTCGGCCGGTCGGACATGCCCGAACTTGCCGCTGACGCGAAACACGACCTCACAGCGCGCGGCCGACTGGTGGTCGACCGGTACGCGGCGGTGCCGCCCGCCTACTTGGAGGTGCTCGCGCAGCACGCCGTAGCGCGCCGGGCCGCCGGCATCGATGTCTGACCGGTACGAGGCGGCCGCGTTCAAGGCCCGCATCGACGAGGTACTGACGGGATTCGTGGCGCGAGAGGCCGACGAGCTGCTCACCATCGACTCTGATCTTCGCCCGATCGCAGACCAGTTGGAGGCGGCGGTGGCCGACGGCAAGCGGCTCCGGGCGGCGTTCTGTTACTGGGGCTGGCGGGCGGCGGGTCAGCCGGACAGCGACGCGCTCGTGCGGGCGGCGGCATCCATGGAATTGGTGCACGCGGCCGCAGTGGTGCACGACGACATCATCGACGACAGCCCGTTGAGGCACGGCAGACCCACCGCGCACGTCGCTCTGGGCACGGCACTGCGCTCCCGGCCCCAAGCGAGGAGCGCGGCTCGTTCGCTGGCGATGCTGGTGGGTGATCTGCTGATGTCGCTGGCCGGGCAGCTGTTCGTCACCAGCGGCCTGCCCGCCGCCTATCTTGCCCGGGCCCGTCCGCTGTGGGCGGCTCTCGCCCGTGAGCTGGTCGCCGGAGAGTGCCTGGAGATCCTGCGCACCGGCGCGGTCCCGGACACCGATGAGTCGCTGAAGGTGATCCGGTACAAGACCGCGAAGTACACCGTCGAGCAGCCGCTGCTCATCGGCGGTGTCCTGGCCGGCGCCGGCGAGCGACTGCGGGAGGGCTATTCGTCCTACGGGCTGCCGCTGGGCGAGGCGTTCCAGCTGCGTGACGACCTGCTCGGCCTGTACGGCGATCCGGCCCGCACCGGCAAGGACGGCCTGGACGATCTGCGCGCCCATCGGCCGACTGCCTTGCTCGCGGAGACCTGGCGGCTGGCCAACGACAGGGAACGGGAGCAGTTGAGCGGCCTGTTGGGGCGGCGGGACGTCGGCGCGGACGGCCTGGAGGCGGTGCGCGAGGTGATGAGCCGGCTGAAGGCGCCCGACCGGATCGAGCAGATGATCCGTATGCGCGTCGAGGAAGCCACGCGCGCCCTGCACGAGATGCACATCCCTGAGTACGCCCAGCGGGCCCTGGCCACCCTGGCGCGTTCCGCGAGCGCCCGCTGCCGCTGAACCCGCACCACGCCCGGCGGGCAGTAACGCGCTCTGCCGGGCCTGCGTGCGTCCCGTACCTGTTCCGCCATGAGACAAGGGGCCGATGATGATCCGCACAGAGTCGTCGATGAACGCGCTGCGGCAGGCGGGCGACGAACTCGCCGACGCCACCGTGGCCACGTTGTTCGAGCGTGGGGAGGTCGCCAAGTTCAACGCCCTCATGCGCTGCGTGTCCACCACGGGGAGCCCATTGCCCGACGGACTGCCCGAGGTGGCGCTGGAGTACCTGCACGTGACGAGCACGCCCCCCGCGTGGGTCGACTGGGGCGAGATGGAGAAGGCACGGCTGTTCTTCATCGACAACAACGTGCACATTTCCACCGCCCTGTCCTTCGCCTCCATGCCCGCCTGCTACGTCGTCCCGCACGTGGCAAAGCTGCTGTCGGCCACGCACTCGCTGCAGTACCCCTCCAAGCGCATGGCGGAGACCGGGCAGTTCACCGTCTACCTCATGCAGCCCGACGCGTTCGAGGCCGGCGGCCGCTTCATCCCCGCCGCCCAGAAGGTCCGCCTGCTGCACGCCTCCATCCGCCACCACCTGCGGCGGGAGGACCGCTGGGACACCGGGACGCTGGGGACGCCGATCTGCCAGGAAGACATGATCGGCGGGCAGATGTTCTTCTCCCTGCTCGTGCTGGACACCTTGCACCGGCTGAACATCCACATGAGTGTCGACGGCGCCGAAGCCTACTTCTACGCGTGGCGCGTGGTCGGCGCGATGCTCGGCGTCGATCAGGACCACGTGCCCGCGGATCTCGACTCCGCCCGGCAGTTCCTGGACCTGTACATGGCCCGGCACATGGGACCCAGCGAGGAGGGCGCCCACCTCACCCGGCAGCTGATCGACCTCTATGAAGAAGTGGTCCCCGGCACCTTCTTCGACCCGATCGTCTCGGCGCTGATCCGCCATCTCATCGGCGACACCTGCGCGGACTGGCTGGACGTGCCGCGCACCGCCTGGGACACCGTGGTCAAGACCGTGCCCCACCTGCTCGGTGCCCTGGAGTCCCTTGAGGACCGGTCCCCGGTCGGTGCGTGGGCACTGGACCGTCTCGGGCACCTCACGACCATCCTCGAACTGTCGTCCCTCACCCGCGGCCGGGTCATGCACTACTCCATCCCGGAGCAGCTCAAGAAGGACTTCGGCGTCTCCTCCACCCTTTCCCGCACTCGCCGCTGGACTCCTCCCGCCCCCACGGTCAACCCGGGCTGACCTCAGCGTCCGGGCGGTGGACTCTGCCGCCCCCGCGGACGAGGACGGGTGCGCGAGCAGGGTGAGTTCAGATCCGATCGGCGAGGTCCGCGACGGCCTCGGCGCAGCCCCACGACAGAGTGACACCCGCACCGCCATGGCCGTAACAGGCAATCACGGGGACGGGAAAACCATCGACGTGTTCCAGGCGAATGGTGTCCCGAGCCGGGCGGAGCCCAGTGGCGCGCGAGAGAACGGGCAGCCCGCCCAGCGCGGGCATGAGGGAGACCACGCGGCGAAGGATCGCCTGCTCGATCTCGGCCACGGGTTCCGTCGCCCATGAACCGACCTGCGCCACGCCGCCGCAGACGATGTCTTCACGACGGGGAACGATGTAGGTGAGGCCCTCGGGGTTTTCGGTGTCAGTGATCCACTCGGTGATTCCCGGGTTGGCAAGGCGGACGATCTGCCCTTGGACGGGATACATCGAATCGTCGTCGAGGAGGACACCGGAACCCATCCCGGCGGCGACGACAACCAGGTCAGCATCGCCGGCGACGTCTTCGACGGAAGTGACCTTGCGCTTGATGAACGTCACCCCGAGGCCCGTGCAGCGCTTCTCCAGCCACGGAAGGTAGTGCGGCATGGATACGACGGGCACGGTCGCCCGCACCCCCGCCACCGCCCCAGCGGGCAGCTCGTCCGCTGCGGCCTCGTGGTGGTGAGGGACCGCGTCGGTCCATGAGCGATCCGCCCCGACGTGTCGCTCGACCACGAGGCCGTCCCGGAGATCGACACCGGTGGCACGGTCGGTGGAAAGCTGCTCGAAACGCTCGCGGGCTCCCAGCAACCAGCCCATGAGCGACGGCGATGTCCCGCTCCGGTAGGGAAACCACACGGCCGCCGCGACGCTGGACACGCTCTCCTCCGCCCGCTGATGAGCGATCACCGTGACGGCATGGCCGCGCAGGGCCAGATCATGCGCGACGCTCAGACCGACGATCCCCGCTCCCACGACGCTGACACGTTTCGACACCACCGCAGCACCCCCCAATGCCTCGAATTCGCTACGGACTTCACCGCGCGATGCTCCTCGTCGCTGCACTCACGTCAATGCTGCTCTGCCACAACCAGTCGCGTGATCACCCAATGCGGGCGCAAACCCGGGCCTTCCCCCGTGAGGGTGGGCACGTGGTTATTGATCACGCGGCGGTTGTGAGTTTAGCGGTGTGGTGTTGGCGTTCGTATGCGTTGGGGCTGAGGTGGTCGTTGGTGGAGTGCCGGCAGTGGGTGTTGTGGCGGGTCAGCCAGGTGACGACGGTCCTGCGGCAGGTGTCGGCGTCGCCGTAGTCGTGGGCGCCCTGGAGGGTCTTGCGTTTCAGGGATGCGTGGAAGCTTTCGCAGGCCGCGCTGTCGGCGCTGGTGCCGCCGCGCCCATCGAGCGGGTGACGGTAGCCAGCTTGCACTCACTGGCCTCGAGCTCAGCCACCCGTCCCTCCAGCTGCCGGACCCGCTCGTCCGGATCAGCGGACGGCACCGCCGCCCGGTGTCGGGCGACCGGCTTCGCAGTCGCGGCGGGGACGCCACGGCGTTCGTGGTCCCGCAGCACCCACTCGCGCAGGGTCGCCCGGTTGATACCCAGGTCAGCGGCGATGCTCTTATATGTCGCACCGGGTGTGGACTCGTACAGGGCCACGGCATCGGCCTTGAACTCGTCCGAGTAGTCCTTCATCGCCATCGGCGGTCTTCTCGCTTCCTCCGGATCAAGCAGATCCAGTATCAGCGTGTCCACCACTCAGGGGGAGGCCCCCCGTCCTTCAGGGCGGGGATAGCCCGAACGGTCGGCACCGTTGTCAGTGGCGTGCACTACGTTGATCACACCAGTCGAAAGGGGGGTGTTTCGCATGCTGTCCGGACGGAAGTACCGCTTGGACCTGACCGGCGAACAAGCCGCGCAGGCACAGGGGTTCGCCGATATTTGCCGGTCGGTGTGGAACACCGGACTCGAACAGCGTCGTGCGTACCGCCGTCGCGGCGGGTGGATGAACTACGTGCCGCAGGCAGCCGAGTTGGCCGACGCCAAGGGTGAGCACGAGTGGCTCAAGGATGCACCGTCGCACGTGTTGCAGCAGACACTGAAGGATCTCGACACGGCGTGCCGGGAGCACGGCACGTTCACAGTGCGGTGGCGGTCGAAGGCCCGCTGGTCCCCGTCGTTCAGGTTTCCTGCCGGGAACATGATCACCGTGGAGCGGCTGGGACGTCGGTGGGGCCGGATGAAGCTTCCGAAACTGGGATGGGTTCGCTTCCGCTGGTCACGCCCCCTCGGTGGTGAGATCAGGTCCGCCACCCTCTCGCGTAAGGGCGGTCACTGGTTCGTGTCGATCCTCGTGGACGATCGGGCCGTCACGCCTGAGCGGCACGCCATGCCGTCCACGGCGGTCGGCATCGATCGGGGTGTGAAGGTCGCGGCCGTCACATCCGATGGAGAGTTCTTCGACCGGACGTTCATCACCGCCGGCGAGAGTGTCCGATACCGGCGGCTGCAACAGCAGCTCGCCCGCACCAAGAAGGGCAGCGCCAACCGGCGCAAGACGGTCACGGCCATGGGCCGGATCATGTCCCGGGTCAGCGACCGGCGCGCAGACTTCTGCGCACAGAGCGCGCGTCTCCTGGTGACGAAGAACGCCCTCGTCGTCCTCGAAGATCTCAAGACCCGGAACATGTCGAAGTCTGCTGCGGGCACCCCGGCTGCTCCGGGCGTGCGCGTCGCCCAGAAGCGTGGCCTGAACCGGGCGATCCTCGACAAGGGATGGCACCGCCTGGAACTCGCCCTCACCAACGCGGCCCGGTACACGGGCACCCGTGTTGTCAAGGTCAATCCCGCGTATACCTCGCAGCGCTGCCACGCCTGCGGGTTCATCACCGAAGACAACCGTGAGAGCCAAGCGGTCTTTAGGTGCAAGAACCCCGGATGCGACAACGCAGATCATGCGGACGTCAACGCGGCGAAGAACATCAAGGCGGCCGGACTGGCCGTCTCGGCCTGTGGAGACCTCGGCATCAGCCGGTCCGTGAAGCAGGAACCCGGCAGCCGGACGACCGGCCAAGCCACCTGAAAAGGAATCCCTGCCCTTTAGGGCGGGGAGGATGTCAACACGATATCTTCCGGAGCCGAGGTCAGGCGCCGCCAGGGGTGAAGGTGCCCAGGGGCAGTTCCAACTCGATCCAGACCACCTTGCCGTGGTGGGTGGCGCGGCTGCCCCAGCGGTGGGCGAGTTCATTGACCAGATGCATACCGCGGCCGCCCTCGTCCTCCTCGGAGACGCGGCGCACCCTGGGCACCTGGCTGTCGGTGTCGGCCACTTCGAGCGTGAGGACCCGGTCGCGGAAGAGCCGTAGCTCGGTGGGCATTCCGGTGTGCAGCAGGGCGTTGCTCACGAGCTCGCTGACCAGCAGCTCGGAGACCTCGGACAGCGACGGCAGCCCCCAGGAGAGCAGCTTCGTCCGGGTGAACTGGCGGGCCTCGCGCACCACGGACATGTCGCCGGACAGCGGCAGCATGGCGATCCAGTCGTCATGTACCGGCAGCGCCCGCGCCATGATGATGGCGATGTCGTCCTCGCTGTCCTTGGCCGACAGCGCGTCGAGCACCGCGTCGCAGCTCGCCTCCAGGGAGGGGCCGCGATTGGCCACCACCTGCGACAGCAGCAGCATCCCCTCGTCCAGGTCCCGGTCGCGCCGTTCGATCAGGCCGTCGGTGTAGAGCACCAGAACACCGTCCTCGGGGAGGGTGAACTCCATGTTCTCGAAGGCCACTCCGCCGACACCGAGCGGGACGCCGGGAGGAAGGTCGATCAGCCGCGTCGAACCGTTCGGGTCCTGCACCACGGGTGGCGGATGGCCGGCGCAGGCGATGATGCAGCTGCGGTCGACGGGATCGAACACCGCGCACACACAGGTGGTGAACTGCCCGTCCCCGATCGCCGACGCCGTCTCGTCCAGGCGCCGGAGCACCCGGTCCGGGGATATGTCCAAGGTGATCAGCGTGCGGGCCGCGGTGCGCAGTTGGCCCATGGTGGCGGCTGCGCGGATGCCGTGGCCCATCACGTCGCCGACGATGAGGGCGACCCGCCCGCAGGACAGCGGCACGACGTCGAACCAGTCGCCGCCGACCTCGCTGACGACGCTGCTCGGCAGGTAGCGGTAGGCGATCTCAAGGCCCGGTGTGAGGTGGACCTCCTGCGGCAGCAGGCTGCGCTGGAGGGTGAGCGCGGTGTCGCGTTCACGCCGGTAGAGCCGCGCGTTGTCGATGCACACCGCGGCGCGGGCCGCCAGCTCCTCGGCGAGCGCCACATCGGCCACCGTGAAGGGCTCCGGGTTGCGCAGCCGGATGAACTCGGCCCCGCCGAGCACCACACCGCGGGCGAGCAGCGGCACCATCAGATACGAGTGGACGCCCGCGTCGAGGCCCGGCTGGACGCGGTCGGGGTGCGCCACGATCCGGTGCAGGGCGGCCTCGTCCACCTGCGCCACCAGGATGGACCGACCGGTGCGCAGGCTCTCGGCGTAGAGCTTGGCCGACCGGGAGGTCCCGCCGACCTCGTCGGCCGCGCCGATCATGCCCGCCTCGTCGATCTCGCCGACCGCGACGGCACGCAGCAGGACCCTCCCGTCGGTCGGTGCCGGGGTCTGGTCGCCCTCCTCCTCTCCGCCCTGGACGACCGATTCCAGCAAATCGACCGTGGCGAAGTCCGCGAACCGCGGGATCACCAGTTCCACCAGTTCTTCCGCGGTCCGCTGCAGGTCGAGTGTGGTCCCGATCCGGGAGCTGGCGTCGTTGAGCAGTGCCAGCCGCTCCTGCGCGGTGTGGGCTTCCTCCAGCGCCTGCTGGCGGGCCTTGGACGCGTCGCGCTCACGGGTGTAGAGCAGGGCGTTGTCTATCGAGACCGCGGCCCGGGCCGCCAGCTCTCCGGCGAGTGCCAGATCTTCCTCGTCGTAGGGCCGGTCGGTGATATTGCGGTAGAACGAGACCACTCCGACCACGGCGCCGCGTGCGATCAGCGGCACGACCATGAAGCTGCGGACACCCTGCTCGCGCACCGCGACGCGCCTGGCCGGATCGTCGCTGAACCAGTTCAGGCCCTTGTCGTCCAGTTGCGGCACCAGCACGGGCCGACGGTGCGCCAGGCTCCAGGCGTACGGCGTGGTGGGATGGAACCGGTGGACGTCGCCGACCGGGGCCACCGGCACCATCCCCGTACCGGCGACGGTGTGGAAGGCCAGACGGCGCAGGAGCGCCGACCGGTCGGGCGGGCCGGGGGGCTCCTCACCGCGCAGCAGAGCGTCCACGACCTCGACCACGACCGTGTCGGCGAGTGTCGGAGTGGCGACTTCGGCCAGTTCGCGCGCTGTCTGCGTCAGGTCCAGCGTCGTGCCGATGCGGGCGGACGCCGCATTGATCAGCGCAACCCGCTCACGGGCGGCGTTGGCCTGGCGCAGGGCCTGTTGCCGGGACTCTCCGGTCTCGTGCTCCCGCCGGTAGAGCAGGGCGTTGTCGACGGCCACAGCGGCCCGAGAAGTCAACTCGTCACCCAGTGTGACATCCTCCGCGCCGAACGCGTCCGTGCCGCCGCGCCGCGAGTACACGACCATGCCCAATACCGCTCCGCGCACGACCAGCGGAGTCACCCGCACCGTCCGGGACACCTGGCTCTGGTAGGCGTGGACCCGTTCGGCGGCCTCCGTCGGGGCGAGCGGGGGGAGATCCACCGAGGGCACGATGACCGTCCGGCGCGTCTCCATCGCCTCGGCGTACGGCGAATCCCGCGGCACCCGGTGGACCGCGCCGACGGGCAGGTCCTGTACCGGATAGCCGGGGTCGGAGCTGGCGATCGCGAGGCGGCGGACCTCCTCCGTCCCGCCTGGTGCCGAGGATTCCGTCTCCTGCCCGGTGAGCAGGCGCTCAAGGACGAAGACGCCGCTCACATCGGCCAACCGGGGGACCATGGTGTCGGCCAGTTCCTGCGCGGTCCGACCGAGGTCGAGTGTGGTTCCGATCCGAGAGGTGGCGTCGACGAGCACTTCCAGCCGTTCGCGCGCTGTGGCGGCCCGCGACTCCGCCTGAAAGCGCTCGGTGACCTCAATGATCGTGGAGCTCACCCCGAGGATCCGGCCCGTCCGTTCCTCCAGCCGGAAGTAGGAGGCCGACCACGCGCGTTCCTTCGTGGGGTCCGCGGGGGTGATGCCGTGGGATCTGGCGTCGACGACCGGTTCCCCGGTCTCCAGCACATGCCGCATCACCGCCTCGATCTCCGCTCCGTTGAGCCCCGGCAGCACCTCGGTCATGCGCCGGCCCAGATGCTGCTCCGCGGGCAGGCCGTTGATCCGGGCGAGGGCGTCGTTGAGCCGTACGAAGCGCAGGTCCGTGTCGTAGACGGCCATGCCGACGGGTGACTGGGTGAAGAAGCTGTCCAGGACGGCCAGGTCGGACTCGATGCGGCGGATCTCCCTGACGTCCGATGCCACGGCGAGGACGAGGGGCCGACCGGACTCGGTCGGGATGGGATGGGTGCGGAACTCCAGGTTCACCGAATGGCCGTCGCGGTGCTTCACGGGGAAGACCCCGGACCACGCCTCGCCGCCCAGGATGCCGGCGAAGAGGTCCATGACGCGCTCTTGCTGTTCCACGTCCACGAGCAGATGAGAGGCGAAGGCGCCGACGGCCTCCTCGGCGGTGTAGCCGAGCAGCACCTCGGCGTCGGCGCTCCAGTGAATGATGCGTCCGTCGTCCTGAAGCAGCGCTGTGGCGATGGGAATGAACAGCAGGCCGCGTGACAGCGCCTCGCCGCCCGCCGCGTCGCGTCCCACGTCGGCACCAGTCGTCGGCCCGTCGCTGTGCCTCTCGATGTGCATGGTCAGGAGACCGCCCGGAGGTCGTTTTTCCGCTCTGCCATCTTCCCACGTCCGCCGCCGCTCGCTCGCGGAGGAGCGAAGACTACTCCTTGCTGGGCCTTTCACCCGGGTGGGTCATACGTGCCTGGATCGTCGCTGGTCAGCGGAGAGATTCTGCGGGCACAGGGCGACATCGCGCGGACAGTGTCACTGATGCGGCGTCCTGGGGGACGCCGCATCAGGGGTGTGAGTCGGAGGGCGGCCGTCGGGCGGGTGTCGGCGGATTCTGCTGGGTCACCAGGTCCAGCAGTTCGTCCACCGACCACTGGTCGTAGGCGTGCTCGCCGTACTTGGCCGCCAGGACGCGGCCGTCCGCCGCGATCAGAAAGTCGGCCGGTAGGCCGAGCCGGCCGCCGTCCTGCCGGGTTGCCGGTGTGTTTTCCCGCCTGCGGACCACCTCCCAAGTGCTGCGCAGGATCGCCCGGACGATCGGTCCCCAGGCACGCGGACTGAGCAGAGCACGGCGTGCGGACTCCACACCGAACTCGCCGTACAGCCGCTTGCCGGGGTCGGCGACGACGGCGAAGGGGAGGTCGGCCGTGTACTTCCGCAGTTCGTCCGCGGACGAGTGGAAAACCACGACCTCGCGGACGCCGGCCGCCTCGATCTCCTCGTGCCTGCGGACCACGGACCGAAGGTGCAGGTTGCAGACGGGGCAGCCGGCGAAGCGCCGGAACTGCAGATGGATCAGCCGATCGGGGCTGGGAACGGTGAGGGATGGACCGCTCACGGGCGTGAGGTCGCGGGCGGCGACGAGGGAGCCGGGCTCTATGGGCCTTCGGGTGTTGCGCGGCCTGCGGGTCTTGCGCATCTGAGAACCCTTCGTAGGCGTACGATGTACGCTCACTAGAGTAGGCGTATGCCGTACGCTGTCAATCGTCATGCCGCGCCCACGTTCACTCACCCAAACCGAGCCGGCCTCGGCCGCCCTCGCCGTCCTGGACCGCGACGGGCTCGCCGCCCTGTCGATGCGCGCGGTCGCCAAGGAACTCGGCATGAGCACGATGGCCCTCTATCGGTACGTGAGGGACCGCGAGGAACTCGAAGGGCTCGTCGTCGAACTCGTGCTGTCCTCCGTCGACCCCGAGGCGCCTGCTGCGGACACGTCATGGCAGCAGCGGATCGAGATCATGGTCGGGCGCCTGCGCGACAGCGTGGGCGCCCATCCATCGGTCATCCCGCTCACGCTCACCCACCGGCACCGGTCTCCCGCCGTGCTGCGGTGGTCGGAGGCGGTGCTCGGCATCCTCGCCGAGGCCGGTATCGACGGTGAGCGGCGGGTCATCGCATTGCGCGGTCTGCTCAGCTATGTCATCGGGGCTCTCCAGCTCGAACACCTCGGGTCCCTGGCCGGCGAGGGCACGGTCGCCATCTCGGAACTGCCCCCGACGGAGTTCCCGCACATGTCACAGGCCGCGCGGCTCGCGCGGAACATCGGTGCCGACCAGGAATTCCTCGGGGGGCTCGCCATGCTGCTGCGGGGCATGGAGGCATGATGCGTTCCCTGGCGTTGAGCAGTTCGGCCGCCTCATCGTGGCAGGGCTTCGTGAACTGCCCGTTGCCCATATCGTTCAACACGGCTGCCTGATGGGGGCGGCGGCCCGCTCGCGTGTGGCTCCGCTGGCGGCTCGGAGAAGACGGATCCACCAGGCCCTGCTCACCAGGTGCTACTCCGCGATCTCGGTCCGTTCCCACCATTCGTAGACAGGCAACTGTCCCTCAGCGCTGTCCTGATGCCGGGACGTGACCTTGAAGTGTTCGTATCCGCCGCGGTGCGGAATCTTCAGCTCTTGTCCCGGAGGGGTGATCGGAACGATCCGGTCGCGCAGATCATCCGGGCCGCCCTCGAGGAATGCCTTGCTAGTCATAGCTCCAGTCTTCCTACGCCTCTGGACATTCGCACGTTGGACAATCTGCGCCGGCCGCCCGCCACTGCGGGCATCGCGGTTCAGGGCGCGAGCGGAGACTCCGAGCCGGTCGGCCGGCTCGCCGCCCGGCCAGTGCCGGTGGGTCTGGAGCAGGGACAGCAGCCGCAGGGGCCGTGAGCTTGTGTTCGCCATGAACACTGGACGGCGGCAATTGAGGTCAGAAGGTGACCGCTATGACTCATAGCGTCGGTCTCACAAGAACGGCAGGTGCCCGGGCCCGCTGCGCCGACTGGTTGAACCGAGGAGAACCATGACCGACAGCACGATGTCGACGATCCCCGACACGATGTGGGAAGTGCGGCTGGCCAAGCACCTGAAGGGAGACCTCGCGCTCGACAACTTCGACCTCGTGCAGGTGCAGACGCCCGAACCGGGCCCGGGGGAAGTGCTCGTCCGCACGGACTACCTGGGGCTGTCGGTGGCCTACCTGGAGATGATGAGGGCCGACTCCCATCTGCCCATCCCGCCATGGGAGGTCGGCCGGCGCATCGGCGGCGGCGTGGTGGGCACAGTCGTGCACTCCAACAGTGCGTATCTGGCCGTCGGCGACCTGGTACGCACGATGGCCGGCTGGTGCGAGTACTCGGCCGGGCCTGCCGACCAGTACCCCAAGTTGGACCTCGACCTGTTCCCGAGCCCGGTCCACCACCTCAGCCAGGGGCCCACCGCCTACTACGGGATGGCCGAGATCGCCAAGGTCGGAACCGGCGATGTCGTCTTCGTCTCCGGAGCGGCGGGCGGCGTCGGATCGCTGGCCGGGCAGATTGCCAAGTGCCGCGGTGCCGCGAAGGTGATCGGCAGCGCGGGAAGCCAGGCGAAGATCGACTACCTCGTCGACGAACTCGGCTTTGACGCAGCATTCGACTACCACGACGGCCCCGTCCTCGCTCACTTGCGGGAACTCGCCCCCGGGGGCATCACCGTGTACTTCGACAACGTCGGCGGAGAGCAGTTCGAGGCGGCCGTCGAAGCGGCGGCGCCGGGTGCCCGCTTCGCGCTCTGCGGCGCGCTGGCCACCCAGATCGGCGACCACGAGGACCGGTTCCCCGAGCCGGACCTCACTGCGGCGACCGTGAAGGAGATCGAGGTCCTGCCGTTCTCCACCCACCACACTCCGGAGCAGATCGCGGCGTGGACCGAGCACTTCAGCACCTGGCTGAGCGAGGACCGCTTCGTGTTTCCCCACACCATCGTGGACGGCGGCATCACAGCAGCTCCCCAGGCGCTCGTCTCCCTATTGGGGGGCAGCTACCAGGGCAACGTCTCCGTAAAGGTCGCCGGCTGAGGCTCGAAGGGAGTCGCCCGTCACGCGCGGACGGGCGGCGCGCCCCGGCAACGTCCCTACCTATCCAAGGAGATTCGGCACCATATGACCGACGCCTCCGTGCTCTCCACCCGCACGCTGAACCGAACACTGCTCCAGCGTCAGTTCCTGGCCGCTCCAACCTCCCGCCCGGCGCTCGACGTCGTCGAACACCTCGTTGCTCTGCAGGGACAGGAGCCGAACTGGCCGTACGTGGGCCTGTGGACCCGGCTGGCCGACTTCCGTCACGACGACCTGACGGCACTGATCCGGGACCGGAAGGTGGTGCGCTCCGCGGTCCTGCGTAGCACCCAGCACCTGACCGGCAGTGACGACTTTTGCTGGCTGCGGCCGGTTGTCCAGCCTGTCCTGGACCGCACCGCGCGGGCGCAGTACTTCGCCGCACAGACCGCCGGCTTGGACCTTGCCGAGCTCGCCGATGCCGGCCGCGAGCTGCTGGCCGGCCAGACGATGCCCCGGCGGCAGCTCGGCCTGTCGCTCGCCGAGCGTTTTCCCGGCCGCGACGGCCGCGTGCTCGCGGGGGCGGTAGAGCTGCGGGTACCGATGGCGCACGCCCCGGCCACCGGAGTGTGGGGGGCGTGGGGCAACCGCCCCGACATCGCCATCACCCTCGCGGAGCACTGGATCGGCCGACCGATGGCAGCGCCGCGCGTCGAGACGATGATCTGCCGCTACCTGGCGGCGTTCGGACCGGCCGGCGTGATGGACATCCAGGCATGGTCGGGGCTGACCCGCCTGCGCGAGACCGTCGACGGGCTGCGCTCGCAGCTCCGCGTCTACCGCAGCGACCGGGGCACGGAGCTCTTCGACCTTCCCAACGCGCCGCTCGCCGACCCGGACCTGGCGGTCCCGGTGCGCTTTCTGCCCGCCTTCGACAACCTCCTCCTCGGGCACGCGGACCGTACCCGAGTGATCAGCGAGGCGGACCGCAAGCGGGTGATGCCGGGTCAGGCGATGGTACGGCCCACCTTTCTCGTTGACGGATTCGTCCACGGCACGTGGTCGGTGAAGGACTCCGTACTGCGCATCTCCCCGTTCCGGCCGCTGTCGCAAGCGGAGACTGCAGCAGTGCTCGACGAGGCCGAGCGACTTCTCACCTTCGTTGCACCGGACGCCGCCAACCGCAGCGCCACGTTCACCTGAGAACGGCGGGGTGTTCCACGGGCGCCTCTTGCCGCACGGCGAGCGTCCCCCTTGACCTCAAGGACAGCCTGACCGTGGGGCTGGTTACTCTTCGAGCATGGCTGAGGGTTCTGGACAACTGTCCTTCGACGCGGGTGCCGAGGCGAATACGGTCCTGGTTCCGGGACTGCGCTACATCACCAACTGGCTCGACTCCGACGCGTGTCAGGAGATGCTCTCGCAGATCGAGGCTGCGGAATGGTCAGCGGAGCTCAGACGGAGAGTCCAGCACTACGGCTACCGGTATGACTACGGTCGGCGCAGCGTGACAGCCGATCCTCGGACGACAGCAGCTGCCCCGCCGCTTCCGCCGTGGGCGCTCCACCAGGCAGCGCGCCTGGCCCGGGAGGGATTCATGGACCAGGGAGCGGACCAGGTCATCATCAATGAATACGAACCAGGTCAGGGCATCAGCGCTCACGTCGACTGCGTGCCCTGTTTCGGTCCGGTCGTCGCCGCGATCTCCCTCGGCTCTGGCTGTGTCATGGACTTCACGCACCCCAAGGACGGCAGGAAGGTCGGGGTATATCTCGCTCCCGGCAGCCTGTGCGTGATGACCGGCCCGGCCAGGTACGACTGGCGCCACAGCATCGCCGCGCGCGAAAGTGACCCAGGAGCGGGAGCCAGGGTCCCCCGCAGCCGACGGGTATCGGTGACGTTCCGCACCGTCCTCAGCCCTGCCTGACGAGAAACCTCGACACACCACTCCACCACCCGACCCACAGCACTGACCCGCCCATGCCCCCGACCCGCCCGCCCGCCGTCCGCCCGGAGAATGCGTGCACCGCGTGCGGAGCGGCATCCCCCCGGGGAGAAGAACTCCGCCCGCGTGATGCTCGTCCGGGCTGGTCTCAACCCGGCTGGTGCTGATCGTGTAGGACCTGACGGGCCGCAGGCCCGCATGCAACGTGAGCCAGGAATCCCCGCCCTTTAGGGCGGGAGGATGTCAATATTGAGGAACGGTACTTTGCCGTGTACGGGCTCTTCATCCGGTCTGTCGGCAGGGCGGGATGTCGGCCGATCGACTGCTCCGGGGGCTGTATGCGTTGGATCGGCAAGCGACGGGACGGCACGCCGGAGTCCGGTGATCCGGCGGCCGAGGTGCTCGCGCGGCTGCGGGAGGGCAGTGCCTCGGCCGAGCAGGACGGCCGGCAGGGCAGGCCCGGCAAGGCGGTGAAGCGGTATCGCGAACTGGTCGATCGGGCGACGGCCGCGCCCGGACCCGACGACCCCGCCACCCTGGCCCTGCAGCACCAACTCGCCCACTGGACAGGAGAGTCGGGCGACGCGGAGGGCGCGGTGCAGCTGTTCGCGCAGCTCCTCTGCGACCGCGAGCGGCTCCAGGGATCCCGGCATCAGGACACCGGACTGGCCCGCCACCAGCTCGCCCACTGGCACGGCCGGGCAGGGCGGGCCGAGGAAGCCGTACGCCGCTACGAGGAGATGCATCGCTCGGCCGAACAGGAGGGGCGTACCGAGGCCGCGCTCAACCTGCTCTGCGACATGGGCCACTGGCAGCAGCAGGCCGGCGACAACGCCGCCGCGCTGCGCACCTACACCAGGATGCTGAAGACCGCCGAGGGCGAGCTCGGCGGTCGGCACGCACTCACCGGTATCGCACGCCAACGCTATGCGGAACTCGCCGGCGGGCTGCCCTTCGGTCACGAGCGGGGGCACGACAGCCTGGAGGACCTGGTCGCGGCGGCCGCGGAGATCGAGCGGAGCGGCGACCTTTCGCGGGCGAGCCGCATGTACGGTCAAATCGCCGATAAATGCGAGCAGTTGTACGGCGCGGGCAGTGACCAGAGGCTCAGCGCGCTGGTCTCGCAGGCGAAGGCGGCCATGCAGACGGAGGACCTGGACGAAGCCGTCGTCTGTTTCGGGCGAGTGCTCGCGTGCATGGAGCTACGAGGGGAGGGCCCGGGCTCGCCCGAGTACGACATGCTGTCCGAGCAACGGGACGGACTCGCCCGGTCCGCCCGGAGGACAACACTCCACATCGGTGACACGGCGGGAACCCTGCTGGCTCGGCAGGTGGAAGCGGCACCCACCTCGGCCTTCGGGCTGCTGGCCCGTGAAACCCGCGCCCGTCACCTCACTCAGGTCTTCCCGGTCAGCGACGGAACCGGTGGTCCGCAACCGCACAAGGTGAGCATCGAGCAGTGGCTCGGCGTGATCCAGCGCGTGGCCGACCAGGGATGCCAGGCCCACGCCTTCTACTTCGCCCGTGCGGACCGTCGACCGAGGCCCGAGGAAATCGCTCTGTGCGAGCGGCTGGGGCTGCTCGGCGTCTACGTCTCCAACGAGGGTGCCGGCAATGTGAACGTGGAGGCGTACTCCTTCCGGGACGGCACACCCTACGAGGTGTCGATCGTCGTGGTGGATGACGAGCAGGCGGCGCCGGAACCCGCGCCGGCGCGCGGCCCGGGCGGTGCCACGGCCGTCCATGCCGAAGCCGAGGCCCTGGGGGAGTGGCGGCAGGTGGGGTGGGCCACGTCCGCGCGGACGGTGGAGGATCCGGCGGCCTTCGGTTCCTACGAGGTCCTGGAGCGCGTCGGGGAGGGCGGGTTCGGCCGCGTCTACCTCTGCCAGGATCCGGACGGCGTCATGGTGGCCGTCAAGACCCTGCACGCGGAGTACGCGGCCGACTCCTCGATCCGTGAGGGGTTCACGCACGAGGTGGCGGCGGCCCGTAGGGTCAGTGGCCGCTTCACCGTGCCCGTGATCGCGGCCGACACGAGCGGCGAGACCCCCTGGATGGCCGTGCCGTTCGTGGCCGCCCCCTCGCTGCAGGAGGTGGCCGAGCGGTGCGGCGCCCTGGACACCGCCACCGTCCGCGGCATCGGCGCGGGCATTGCCGCCGCGCTCAGCGCCATCCACGCCGAGGGCATCGTGCACCTCGACCTCAAGCCCGCGAACGTGTTGCTGACCGAGGACGGCCCCCGCGTCATCGACTTCGGTATCGCGCAGATCGAGCGGCTGACCGAGCCCCGGAGCGGGTTCGCCGGTACCTACGCCTACGCCTCGCCGGAACAGATACGGGAGCACGAGCAGTTCACCCCGGCCAGCGACGTGTTCTCCCTCGGCACGCTCCTCGCCTGCCTCGCCCTGGGGCGCCTTCCCTGGGGCAGGAAGGTCCTCGCCGTGATGACCAACATCTGCGACGGCACGCCCGACCTGGCGGGTCTGCCGGCCGAACTGGAGGAAGTGGTGCGGTCGTGCCTTCAGGCCGATCCGGGCCTGCGGCCGACCCCTGCCGCGGTCGCTGCCGCCCTCGCGGCCGGCCCGGCGGGGGCAGCCCTCGGACCGGAGGCGGAACGGTTCGCCCCGCCGCCCCTGCCCGCCGAGGCGACGACCCTCATCCGCGAGCACGCCGCCCTCCCGGCCACCCGGCACTTCGAGACGCTCGTTCACACTCGGGTCGAGGGGCCGGACGACACCACGGTCGCGGCAGGGCCGGCGATGGGCGGCGACACCAGTGACACGCCGCGCGAGGACCGCACCCCCGACACCGCGGCCCGGGACCTCGAAGCCCAAGTCCTCGCCTGGGAGCGCGAAGGCGGCTCGAAGCCGACCGAGCAAGTACGGCGGGAATGCGGCGCCTTCGCCGCGGAGGCGCGCTCCCGACTGGGCGAGGACCACCCCCTGGCCCTGCGTCTCAAGGTCTCCCACGCCATGCTCGGCTACGACGGGGCAGGCGGTACGGCCTACGTCGAACGCGTCGTGGACGAGGTCGCCGTACGTCTCGGTGATGGCCATCCCACGGTCCGGGACGCCCGTGCGCTGTTGGCGGCGCTGAGGTCCGCCCAACCGGGCTGAGATCCCTCCTGCGGTGTCGGGCGGTTCGGGCGGCCCTGGTCCTGCCGCTCGACCATGACGCCGTTCGCGATCCTCTAGGGGGCTCAGGCCCGCCGTGGCCCGTGCCTGTTCGCTGGGCTCAGTGGGTAGCCGTCAGCCACCGCCGAAGGGCGACGTGGGTTGCGTCGTCGAGAAGGGACAGGGCTTCGATGGCTTGACGGTCACCGGGCGCCGGGGCGATACCCGCTGCGGTCAACGCCACGTTCAGCTCCAGGCGGCGTCGGTCCACCGGGGGCAGCAACATTTCCAAGCGCTGACGCGGGTCTGGAGCCGCCAGGCCGATCGGCCCGTCGTCGCAGGCCGGCGGAGGCGCAGGCCAGTCACCACCGCCGAGTCCGCCACCCGCGGTGGAAGGGGATCCCGCGGCGTCGAATGCGTCTGCACCGGGGCAGCGGTACGGGTCGACAACGAAGTGCGCGACTGTCGTCGCGGACGGAGAGTGCTGCCAGGAATCCACACGAACCTCCCAAGTAGGTGCGTTGCTGATTCCACCCAAGAGACCTGACGGACCAGGACAGTTCCACCACAGCGTGCACATCACCCGGATGCTCCTAAAGCACTCTCTTCACACATGCCGCCATGCGAGGCCCTCCTGGGCGCCGTGTCAACACGCGGCGGCACAGCCGACGGCGTGCCCGGGACAGACCGGGGCGACGCCCCTCGGCATCAACACCAACTGGTGTTCGAAGAGGTGGCACCACCGGCTGTTACAGGTCCTTGAACCCGTTCGGCGCAGCGACGATGTGCAGCAGGGAGCCGGATGCGCAGATCGGAAATCCGTACTCCACGTGACTGGCACGGATTGGGGGGAGTTCCCGCCGCCTGCGGGTCAACGCGGCCTTGACCGGTGCGCGCTACAGGGGAGAGTTACAGATATATCCGGATTAGGCAACATAGGCTCAATTGGGGGATTTCGGGGGCGAACGGGAGCCAGAGTGTGACTCCTCGGCAGGACGCCGGGACCTGTTCCAAGCCCGCCCGACCTGTACTAGGCCGGGCCGGGCTGTCTGCTGAAGGGGTCATCTTCATGTCTGCTTCTCTCGCCACTCGCCGCGCTCTCGCAACCATCCTGGCCGCCGGCGCCCTGGTCGGCGCAGCGGCTCTGCCGGCCGTCGCCGACGACCACCGCGCGGCACACTCCCCGATCGTCCTCGGCGACGTCCACTGGGAGAGCCGCGGCCACGACAACCGCACTCTGAACGGCGAATGGGTCGAAGTGAAGAACACCAGCCGCCACAGCATCGACCTGCGCGGCTTCACCCTCACCGACCAGCAGGGCAACCGCTACCGCTTCACAGGCTTCCGCCTCGACGGCCGCTCCAGCGTCAAGGTCCACACCGGCCACGGCCGCGACACCCACCACGACGTCTACCAGGACCGCCGCCAGCAGATCTGGGACGACCACGACACCGCCACCCTCCGCGACAACCACAACCACGCCATCGACACCGAATCCTGGGGCCACCGCGGACACCGCCACGGCTGACCCCAGCAAGCAGCCACATCAACGGGGCAGTGAGCTGACAGCCGCGGGAGCGGAGCGCCTTGCACACCGCGACCGGCCGACACCCTCACTGAAGCATCGCCGTGCCGTCACCCGAAGCAGGTGAGAACGGTCGAGAACCATCGCAGGCCGCTCCGAGAGATCCGGAGCGGCCTGCGATGGTTCTGCGTCGTGTCCCACGACAGGGCACGTGTCGACCGGGACGTCGTCACCCGGCCCGGTCGCCCCGCCCCGCAAAGAGCCTCGGAGGGCAACTGATCTAGGTATCCGGCATTCGACTCTGACGGTTTCGCTTCTGGCAATTTCCGTTCTGTGTATGCGAGAAATTGACATGAATCGGGGCCTGGTGAGGTTGCGTCGCAATCTCTGCGCCGTTTTCCTGAAAGGTCATAACTGAGGCTGTGTCAGTCACTACGTTGTCTGTTGTGTGACGTTGTGGCTGTCAGGGGATGGCGGTCTTCCAGTAGGGGGTCGGCGAATGTTCAAGTGGGCGCGGAACAAGGCATTGATGGATCCCATTCCGGTGCCGTCCGATGCGAAGGGAGCTGGCGGCGTAGGAGGCTGGGAGGTCTTCGCGCATTTCGGCTCGGAGGTGTTCGCGCTGGCGCATGCGGAGGACCAGGACGTGTTCGAGAGCGCGCTGGCCGAATTCCGTAACAATCCGCAACGGGTGCGCCGGACCCGGGAGTTTGCGCCTGCGGTGGGAACGGGCGTGACGCTGTTCTCTGCTATCCCTTATCTGCTGCCTGTGGTGTCGATGCTGCTCGGGGTCGTGGCGGAGCGGGCCTCGAACAGTGCGATCGACCTCATCGAGAGCACCACCCGCCGTAAGCTCGCGAGCCTGCTCGAGAATCGCCGCCAGGAGCCGGCAGATCCCGTCACGTCCGATCCCGTCACGTCCGATCCCCTCGCGTCCGAACCCGTCACGTCGGACGAATCCACGCCCGGCCTCACGGTTCCCTCCCCCCGGGATCGTGCCGCCTTGACGGACGCGCAGGGCGGCCCAGAACGACTGGGCGTGGATGAGGAACGTGAGCTCCACGCCGTGCTGCTGGGCTGGGGAGTCGGGATGCGCATGGAGGCGGCCGCGGCCGGTCATCTGGCTGACTCGGTGATCCAGGCGCTGCGCCTGCGGGGGAGTGAGGACCGTTGAAGGACCCGGCCGGCGCCGTCGCACCTGCGCCGCCACCTGATTCCGAGGCCGGATCGCCGACTCCCGCAGAGGAAACGCCGACACGCCCGTCACCGGAGAACACGTCGGGGATCTTCTCACCGACCCGGGCGCGGTACCTGCTGCTCGTGGCCGTGCTGCTGCTTGCCGGTGCCTTTGCCGGACAGATCATGCACAACGTGCTTCTGGGCGGCTCATGGGGTGCCGCGACATCCCGCTGCCTCCGTGAAGCGCCGGCCAACACCACGGCAGCGGCAATCAGCGACTACCTGCAGAACTGCACCGGACCGGCGGAGCGGCGTCGTGCACTGGTGTCACTGGCGGGGGCGTTGGCGGTGATGGCGCTGGGAGTCGCGTGTCTGTGGGTGCTGCCGCTGCGACTCCTGCGCCGCGCTGGACCGATGACCGTGGCCTCCGCACAGTGGCAGGAGCGCGCCGCATCGGTGGCGGCGGAGATGAGAGTCAAGCGGGTACCCGAGGTGATGTGGGGCTCGGTGTGGCTCAAAGAGCCCTTCACCGCGGGCCGCCCGGGCCGGATCAGGATTGTCCTGCCGCTCGGGGTGCGCGCCTTGCCACCGGCGCAGGCTGACGCCATCGTGCGGCACGAGGTCGCACATGTTGCCGCGGGTGATGTGACCCTGGTCTGGCTGACCCGCGGAGTGTGGTGGGCCCTTCCGCCGGTCCTGGTGGTGCCGGCGATCAGCATCGTGCTTCAAGTCTGGCTGCAGACGCGAAGGAACCCGCTCATCCCCACGTTCAGCCACGGATTCCTCTGGGAGTACGCCGTCCGGGCAGCCTTGCTACTGGCGGTCGCCGCCCTGGTATCGCAGTTCGTACTGCGCTCACGGGAGCACGAGGCCGATCTGCGGGCCGTGCGAGGGCGGACCACCGCGGGATTGGAGGCGGTGCTGGCCGGGCAGCCATCGCGAACCCGGACGTGGCTGCAGCGGGGCCTGGACAACCACCCCTCGACGGAGAGACGGCTGGCCGTCCTGGGACGCGCGCATCTCCCGCTGCGCGTCTCGCTGCTCGACGCCGCGGTGGTCGGACTGCTCAGCGCCATGACCATGGACGCGGTGACGTACATGGCCGAGACCGGCTTCACGGGCACGCCCCTGATCTCCTACGCCCGTCTGACCGGCGCGCTGGTCGCCGGATCGCTGCTGGCCGTCGGCTGGGGTGTCGCGGTCTGGCGCGGCATCCTGGCCGACCGCGAGGCGTCCCCGCTGCCGCGGTTGGCCCTTCTGGTACTCGGAGTCAGCATGGCGGCGGGACTGCTGGTGCAGGTCGAGCGCACCGGAACCGCCGTGAGCGGGTCGTTGTTCGGCTGGAGCCTGCTGGGCACCGTGCCGTTGCTGACGCTGGGTGCGGCGACATTGAGCGTGGCGCTCGCCCGGCTGTGGGGGAGTCGGCGCGGGGGCTCGTACGGGTCCTTGTGGGCATGGGTGGCCGTTGTCGGCGCCAATGTCGCGCTGTTTGTCGGTGCGTTGCGGATCGGGCAGGACGGTGCCCTGGCCTTCACGATGCTGGGCTGGAGCCACGCGATCGACGTGATCGAGCTCAGCGGCCTGTACTCGGTGTCGGCGACAACGACGGCGCTGGGTCTCGGTGCTGTCGCCCTGCTCGCGCTCCGGTCGGCCCTGCGTCGCGATCATTCGAGCGCTGTGGCCGCCCTGCCCGGACAGACGATCGGTCTGCCCGCCCCGCCCGGCCAGGAACAGCGGCTCACCTTGTACGCGGTCGCGATGAGCGGGGCGGCCGCCGCTGCAGCGGCGGCGACCCGCTGGGCCGTGGAACCACCGCTTGGCCGGCACAGCGCCCTGTACAGCACGCAGTTCGACTGGTGGACCGCGGTATGTGCCGGTCTCGCCTGCCTGGCGGCTCTGCTGATCCTGCAAGGTGCCACCGGACTCGGCGACGCTCTGTACGCGGCGCCGCTGGCAACGATCCTCGCGGCGGGCCCGTTGTGGGCACGTCATGCCACCTCGTGGCACCACCCCTGGCAAGCGGCCGAGCACTACGCGAAGGGGCCGCTGGCGCAACTCGCCGTGTTCCTGCTGGTTCTGGCGGCCTCGGCCGCGCTCCTGCCGACCCGCAGGATCCGGCAGCGTCGGGCAACCGTCCTGGACCCCCTGCTGACCGCCGCCCTCACCGCCGCCGCGGTCCTCGCGCTGCTCCACTCCGGGACCTGGCTGCTGGAGCTGACATAGCCCTCCGGGGCCCGTCGCGCGGCGGGCCCGTCTGCGGTCGAGGAGTTCAGCGAACCGACTTGGAACGCCCCACCGGACGGCGGGGGTCCTCGGCGTCGGTGTCACCGGTCGCACCCTCGGGAAGCCGGAGCCGTGCCGTACCGAGCTGCTGAACGCGGCGATGTTGGGTTCGCGCTCACCCGGGAAGGGTGGAAGCAGCCGTACGGGCGGATCGGTTCCCGTGGTCGGTCACCTGAGAATACGGGCGCGGCCGGGCGCCCGCCGGGGGACGGCCCCGGCGGGCGCTGGCTGCTGCGACGGCTTCCGTGCTGGGTGTTCACGCCCGGTGGCGGACCAGCTGGACCAGTTCCGCGTTGTGGTGGCGGCGGGCCCAGGCGATCAGGGCGAAGGGGATGATCAGGATCAGTGGTGTGGCCGCGTAATGGCCGCCCAGTGCGGTCACGTTGGTGATGAACGCGCCGATCATCAGGCCGATGAAGGCGGTCGATGCGACGCCGGACAGGACCGGGATCAGCAGTGCGATCCCGCCGGCCACCTCGAGGCTGCCGACGAAGTACATGTACCAGTCGCCGAAGCCGATTTTGTCGAAGCTCTCGACGGCGGCGCTCACCGCGAACAGCTTGGGCAGCCCGCTGGCGACGATGAAGAACAACGCGAGCACGACCTGCAGCGTGCGAAGTGCGATGCGGGCCTTGCGCCCCGGAGCGGCGGTGCGGGGCGCGTCAGTTGCGGCGGTGGTGGCGGTGGCGGTCGTGGTGGACAGGGCTGCCTGGGACATCGTGATCTCCTCTGCGGGAAGCACCCGTTGTGCTTTCACGGAGGTAGACGGCACTGCCCCACTGAACTCATCGGCTACAGCGAACTTTCTCAGCGCTTGTGGCGCTGGGCCTGAGTGATCTGCCCGACGAAGGACTCGAGCGCGGCCCTGCGCTGGACGGCGGCGCCCAGCGAGGGGAAGAGGCCGCCGATGGCGCTGCCCAGCCGCAGTTCGACCGGCGCGACGTTCACTTCGGCCCTGTCACGTTCGAGCGCACTGACGGCACCCGCCGCCACGCGTTCGGGGGTGACGGTACGAACCCCGGCGGGCGGTGTGGCACCGGTGTCGGCGAACATCCCCGCGCCGCGGACGAATCCCGGCTGCACGATGGACACACCGACGCCCGTGTGGTGCAGATCCTGCCGCAGGGCATGGGCGAATCCGCGCAGGCCGAACTTCGCGGCGCTGTAGAGCGAGGTGGCGGGGGACGAGGTCCGTCCCGAGATCGAGCCGATCATCAGCAGGTGACCGCGGCCGGCTGCCACCATGTGCGGCGCCAGCAGCCGGGAGAGCATCAAGGGGGCGCGCAGGTTCACCTCCAAGGACCGGTCGATCTGCACGGGGGTGAAGTCGAGCAGGGCGCCACTGGAGGGCAGCGCGGCGTTGGCGACCAGGATGTCCACGGGGCCGGCCTCCTCGGCCAGGCGCACGACCGCGTCGCGGTCGCTGAGATCCGCCAGCAGCACCCGTGCGCCCAGGGACGCTTCGAGCCCCTTGAGCGATTCGGCTCGCCGGCCGGTGATCACCAGACGGGCGCCCTTGGCGGCCAGAGCTTTCGCCAGGGCATGGCCGATGCCGCCGCCCGCGCCGGTGAGAAGAACGGTCGATCCTTTGATGTCCATGGGACCCATCCTCTACTACTGTTCGTTCGAACGAACAGTAGTAGAGGGCGAAGGGAATCAACGATGGCCGATTCTGCACGCACGAGCCTGGCGGCGCAGAGCGCAGCCCTGCACGGCGGGCACATCTCGTCCCGGGCCCTCGTCGAAGAGGCTCTCGCCCGCATCGAGGCGACGCAGCCGACCCTGAACGCGTTCCGCCGGGTGCGCGCCACCGCTGCTCTGGCGGAAGCCGACGCAGCCGACCGGCAGCTCGCCGCCGGCCACCGCCTGCCCCTGCTCGGTGTCCCGATCGCCGTCAAGGACGACACCGACGTGGCGGGCGAGCCCACCGCCTTCGGCTGCGCCGGTGATTTCCCTGCCAAGACCACCGATGCGGAGGCGGTGCGCCGGCTGAAGGCCGCCGGAGCGATCATCGTCGGCAAGACCAACAGCCCCGAGCTGGGGCAGTGGCCGTTCACCGAGGGAGCCGCGTTCGGCGCCACCCGCAATCCGTGGAATCAGGATCACACCCCGGGCGGCTCATCCGGCGGGTCGGCCGCCGCCGTGGCAGCGGGCCTGGTCGCCGCGGCCCTGGGCTCCGACGGGGCCGGCTCCGTCCGCATCCCCGCCGCATGGACCCACCTGGTCGGCATCAAACCGCAGCGCGGCCGGATCTCCACCTGGCCGGACCCCGAATCCTTCAACGGATTGACGGTGTTCGGAACGCTCGCCCGCACCGTGGCCGACGCGGCACTGCTCCTGGACGCCGCGGCCGGCAACCACCCCCGCGACCGCCACCAGCCCCCGCCCACCGCGATGGCGCCCGCCGCAGACCGCGACCCCGGCCGACTGCGCATCGCGCTGTCGCTGCGCAGCGCCTTCGCCGCCACACGCACCCCGCTGCATCCCGAGGCCCGCAGCGCCACCCTGCGTCTGGCCGGGGCACTGACCGCTCTCGGCCACGATGTCATCGAAGCCGAACCGCACTTCGGTCTGATCGGACTGACCCAGGTACCGCGGGCGACGGCCGGCATCCACGCCTGGAGCCGGCGCGCACCCGACCGCGCCCTCCTCGATCCGCGCACCCGCAGCAACGCCCGCCTCGGCCAGGTCCTCGCCGGCCCGGCACTGCGCGCGGCACGCAGCACCGAGGGACTGCTGCAGCGGCGGGTCGGTGCGATCTTCCAACGCGTGGACGTGATCCTGACCCCCACCACAGCCACCCCTCCACCACGCATCGGCGCCGGCGCGGGCTTGTCCAACGGCCGGACCAACCGGGCCATGATCGCTTCCTGTCCCTACGCCTGGCCCTGGAACGTCCTGGGCTGGCCCGCCATCAGCGTCCCGGCCGGATTCACCACCGGTGGTCTGCCGATGGGAGCTCAGCTGCTCGGTCCCGCAAACAGCGAGCCCCTCCTGATCTCACTCGCCGCCCAACTGGAAGACGACCAGCGATGGTACGAGCACTGGCCCGTTCCACCCGGCACCGGGCGGAACTCCCGGCACCCTCCCTCCATCGAAGACGCCGCAGCGGATGGCCTGACCAACGGGCCGCCCATGGGACGATGAGCACATGCCGAATCCCACCCCGACGCGTGACCGCATCGTCGAGGCCACGCTGCGGATCATCGGCCAGGACGGCGTCGCCGCGGTCACCAACCGCCGTATCGCCAAGGAGGCGGGCGTCTCCCTCGGCTCGATCACGTATCACTTCGCCACCCAGCACGACCTGCTGCGCGAAAGCCTGCGCTCCTTCGTCGACCAGGAGACCCGCCGCTTCACCGACCTCGCCGCACGTCACATGACCGACTGCGTCACCGCGGAACAGGCCGCCACCATCGTCGGCCAGGTGTCCGCGGACACCGCCTTCGACAGCGAGCACATCGCTCCCTTCGAGCTCTACATCCACGCCGGCCGCGACCCCCAGCTGCGCCCGGCCGCCGCAGAATGCTTCATTGCCTATGACCAGCTGGCCGCCTCCATCCTCGGCGGCCTCGGCGTACCGGACCCCGAACGCCTGGCCGGACCCGTCGTCGCACTCGTCGTCGGCCTCCAACTGCGCCGCCTGGCCACCGGCTCCGCCTCCGACGACCTCGTCACCGCGCTGCTGCTGCTCACCGGCGGTTCCACGCCCGGGCCCTGAGCGCGCCCCGCCGATCACCTCACCTCACCTCACCGAACGGGCACGCAGCGGCCACCGCTCCCGGGTCGCGGACAGGGGCGCGTTCGGCTCGGCCCAGCTGGCGACCGGATCACCGGCGGGGACCTGGCCGGTCGGCGCGCCCTTGTCGACGTTGAGGTAATCGCCAGGAAGATGTGTCTCCCGGCACGCGAGCGGCCCCCGGATCCTGATCGGGGGGCCCGCGTGGCTGCTACCGGAACTCGGGGTTGTCCGGTCGATCACGTAAGTCGCTAAGCTGCCACTTCTTCTCGAAGGAGGCGGTGATGGCACCCGAAACCGCCGTCGCAATGGTGCAGAAGATCACGGACGGGGACTACGCCGACGATGTCGAGGCCAGCGGCATATTGGAGGCGCTTGACCGGGCCCTTGCCTGTCCCAGCGGATATGTGAGCGACTTGATCTTCTGGCCCAAGAGCCGGAATCCGACAGCGGCACAGGTGGTCGATCAGGCTCTGGCTTACCGTCCCCTTGCGTTGTGAGATGACTCAAGTCCAAAGTCAGATGATCAAGGCAACGGCGGTAACGGTGCTTGGGAACGCCGCGGGGTGGCGGCCCAGATCCGAAGGCGCCCCCGGCCCGCGCCACACCATGCTTGGCGGAGCCAAAGGCGTCTCCCCGTACGACCCTTGGGAGCTCTACCTCAGCCAACCTGCCCCGTCGGCCGTACCGTGATGTGGTTGATGTCCACGTCCGCGGGCTGGTTGATGGCGAACACAATGGTGTCCGCGATCTGCTCGGCGGTCATCGTGGCGGCTGCCTCGGGGGTGCCGCCGCGGGCGTGCCAGAAGGGGGTGTCCACGATGCCGGGGGCGACAACGGTGACGCCGACTCCGTCCTGGCCGACCAGAAGGCGGGTGTTCTCGGCGAGGGCGTGGGCGGCCCACTTGGTGACGGAGTAGAGGTTGCCGGGGGTGTGGCGGACGCCGGCGACCGAGCCGATGATCACGATTCGGCCCTTGGAAGTCCTCAGGTGGGGCAGGGTCTCCTGGATCAGCAGGGCGGGGCCCAGGACGTTGGTGAGGATCATGGCGCGCATGTCCTCAGGGGCGTGGGTCTCCAGGTTGCCGGGCAGGGAGAAACCAGCGTTGGCTATGACGTTGTCCAGCTGGCCCCAGGTGTCCAGCACGTGGCGGACGGCGGCGGCGACGTCATCCGCTTCGCTGGCGTCGCCGGTGATCATCAGCAGCCTCTCGCCCGCCCTCGCGGTGGTGGCGAAGGCGGCCAGCTTGCCCGCGTCGCGTCCGGTGACGGCCACGCGGTGGCCCTGCTTGAGCAGGGCGCGGGCGGTGGCGGCGCCGATTCCGGTCGAGCCACCGGTGATCAGCGTGACGGGTTCCATGGGACGGCCTCCTCGGCGACGGGATCATCGGGGCAAAGCGCCTGCACTATACCCAGCGATCTTCGACGCTCGCTCCCGGCTTTCTCCGACGGCTCCGCTCCTGACTGTGGATCAGGAGTTAGGCAGTGTCATGCCGATCAGTTGAGTCGTTGATAGGACTGTGGGGCATAGGGGTGATCTGACTGACGCCCACTGGGAGCGACTTGAGCCGCTCCTGCCAGTGAGCAACCGACGCTGCGGCCGATGGCGGGACCATCGGCAGGTAATCAACGGAGTGCTGTACCGGATCCGGACAGGCGTGCAGTGGCGCGATCTGCCGGAACGCTACGGGCCGTGGAAGACGGTGCACGAGCGGCATCGCCGCTGGTCAGCGGATGGCGCCTGGGAGTTTCTCCTCCAGCGGGTCCAGGCCGAGGCTGACGCCGCCGGTCGCCGCAGGCGCGGCAGCGCCGGTGGCCGACCGCCCGGCTTCGACAAGGAGCGGTACAAGAAGCGCAATACCGTCGAGGACAGCGCGGGCCGGCACTTCGCGTCCTTCGTCATCGAGAGCGGCCCGGAACAGGCGCCGCCGGACGCTGCGGGCGAGGTCGGTATCGACCTCGGGCTGACGCACTTCGCGGTCCTGTCCGACGGCCGGAAGATCAGCTCACCCCGGCTCCTGCGCCGGGCCGAGAAGAAGCTCAAGCGCACCCAGCAGGCCCTGTCCCGCAAGCAGAAGGGCTCCGTGAACCGGGACAAGCCCCGCCTGAAGGTCTGAACGCCGCGATCAACATCCGCACCGAAGGACGCAAGGTCGCCGCCGGACAGGCGGAGACCCAAAACGCCCGTGGAGCGCAGGTAAGACCGGGAGCAATCCCGGCGCAGCGCGCAACCCCCACACCCGTGGGACAGAAGCAGGAACCCACCGAGACGGCCACCCGGCCGCAGTAGGAATCCCCGTCCCATCAGGGCGGGGATGGACGTCAACTCTGCCTGCTGTTCATGCCCGACGCAGTGCGGAGCGGCCCGCGAAGCGCGCCGAGTCGCCCAACTCCTCTTCGATCCGGATCAGTTGGTTGTACTTCGCCGTGCGGTCGGAGCGGGAGAGCGAGCCGGTCTTGATCTGACCGCAGCCGGTCGCCACCGCCAGATCCGCGATGGTGGTGTCCTCCGTCTCGCCCGAGCGGTGCGACATGACAGCCGTCCAGCCCGCCTGGTGGGCCGTGGCCACCGCGGCCAGCGCCTCGGTCAGGGTCCCGATCTGATTGACCTTGACCAGGACCGAGTTGCCGACGCCGGTGCGAATGCCCTCGCGCAGCAGCGTCTCGTTGGTGCAGAACACGTCGTCGCCGGTGAGCTGACACCGGTCGCCGACACGGGCGGTCAGCTCGCGCCAGCCGTCCAGGTCGTTCTCCGCCATCGGGTCCTCGATGGAGACGACCGGGTAGGCGTCGATGAGCTTGGCCAGGTAGTCGGCGTTCTCGGAGGGGGTGCGGCGCACTCCCTCGCCCGCGTAGTCGTACACCCCGTCGCGGAAGAACTCCGACGACGCCGGGTCCATCACCAGGCCGATGTCCGTGCCGGGGCGGTAGCCGGTGCGCTCGATGGCGGTCATCACGAAGTCGAGCGCCTCCTCGGCGGTACGCAGCGCGGGCGCGAAGCCACCCTCGTCGCCGACGCCCGTGGAGTGTCCGGCGGCCAGCAGATCGCGGCGCAGGGTGTGGAAGACCTCGCTGCCCATACGCACGGCTTCGGCGAAGGTCTCCGCGCCCACGGGCGCGATCATGAACTCCTGGAAATCCAGCGGATTGTCGGCGTGGGCGCCGCCGTTGACGATGTTCATCATCGGCAGCGGCAGGAGGTGGGCGTCGGCGCCGCCGAGGTAGCGGTAGAGGGGCTGACGGTGAGCCGCCGCGGCGGCCTTGGCGGTAGCGAGGGAGACGCCGAGGATCGCGTTGGCGCCGAGCCGGGACTTCGTGGTGGTGCCGTCGAGGGCGACCAGCGCGGCGTCGAGACCCTCCTGGTCCGCCGCGTCCCGGCCGCGCACGGACGCCGCGATCTCCCCGTTGACGTGGGCCACCGCGCGGTCGACGCCCTTGCCGTGCCAGCGCGCGGAGTCCCCGTCGCGCAGTTCCACGGCCTCCCGGGCACCGGTGGAGGCGCCGGAGGGGACAGCCGCGCGTCCCAGGGACCCGTCCGCCAGGACGATGTCGACCTCGACCGTGGGGTTGCCCCGGCTGTCGATGATCCGGCGGGCGGTGACGGTCTCGATGGCGGCGTCGACGGTTCCGACTGCCTTTGCGGACATGGGAGGTCCTTCCCGTTGTCGTGTGCCGAGGCCCGGCTGCGACAACGCTGGCGCTGAGCCCGACAAGCCAAATCATACAGCAATGCTGCTCAGTTATGCTGTACAGCATTGCTGTTCAGGTCAGGTGCACAGCTATGCTGACCAACGGGGTAAAGTGCCCTATGCCCACCTCGGAAGCCGCCGCCATCGCCGCCGAACTGCGCACCGCGATGGGCAAGCTCACCCGACGCGTCAAACACGAGGACCGCATCCCGCTGGGCCAGGCCGCCGTGCTCGGTGCACTCGACCGCAACGGCGCCATGACCACCAGCGACCTCGCCGCCGACCAGCGCGTACGCCCCCAGTCGATGGCCCGAGCGGTCGGGCTGCTCATGGAACAGCACCTGATCACCCGCCGGGCGCACCCCACGGACGGCCGCAAGTCACTGGTCGAGCTGTCGGAGGCCGGCCGAGCCGCACTCGAAGCGGAGCGGGGCCGCAGGGCCGGATGGCTCGCGCAGGCCATCGAGGCCGAACTCACCGATGAGGAGCGCACGTTGCTGGCACGCAGCGCCGCCCTGCTGGACCGGCTCGCCTCACGCTAGAGGCGTCGTTCCGATGTGATCAGTGGTTGCAGGTCTGGCAATGCCGGGTGTTGCGCAGTGCCGCGGCCCGGGCCGCCTGCGACACTCGCGGGAACCGATCAACCCGAGGAGGCGGCATGACGGCTGAGGCAGTGGCTCTGACCAGGCGATCCCTGCACGGCATCGCCGAGCTGGTACTGGCCGGGCCGCAGCATCGGGAGGTCGGCCGCATCCGGCTGCGGATCGTCGGGGGCGGTTTCGGCACACTCAGCGAACCGTCGTTGCGTGTCGAAGGCGGCGACCTCGTCACCGGAACGGCCCGCATCCCGCTGTCGGGCCAGACCTACGCGTCGCTCGCGGATGCGGCCGGGACCGAGGCAGGCGCTCCCGAGGGGCTCTACTCGGACGGGTCCGGAGTGAAGCCGGACGAGGTGATCACGTTCGATCCCGAAGCCGGAGCCGTGATCCTGCGCGCGTTCGCCGCCGGAGACGAGGCGTTGCGCGCTTTCGCTCCCGAGACCGAACCGGTGCTCTGGCCCGAACACTTCGACCTCGCCATCACTCTCGACGAGGTGAACTACGGGGTCTCACCCGGTGATGGCCACCTGCCGGAGCCCTACGCCTACGTCGGGCCGCACCGGCCACGCGAAGGCGAGTTCTGGAACGCCCCCTTCGGCGCCGCACGCACCCTGCGGGAACTCGGCAACGCCGACGCGATCCAGCGGTTCTTCGAGGAGGGCAAGCGCCGCACGGATTCCTGACGGACATCGGGTTCTTGGTCCCAGCCTCATGGGTTGCTTTTCCGGTGGCTTCTTCCCGGGCGTGCGGAAAAGTGAGTGAGAAGGAGAACGCCCCGTCGCGGCCCATGAGGGCCGCGACGAGGCAGGACATCGGGAATCAACTCTTCCACTGGATGTCGGTGGCCATGAGCGCGTACTTGCCGCACTCGCCATTGAACTTCCAGTACCCGCTGCCGACCCACGTGCCGTAATAGGTCTTGCCGTTGGCGCACTCGGTCACCGTGCGGGCCTTGCCGCGCGTCACGTGGCAGTCGGCGCTCCAGCTGTGGCTGGTGTCCTTCCAGTTCTTACAGGTGTACCCGTAGTCGTTGGCGCTCGCCGCGCCCGGCAGGGCGACGAGCAGACCCCCGGCGAAGACGGCGGTGACGGCAGCGGCTCCGAGGCCGCGTATGGCGCGCTTCATTGTTCTGATCCCTCTGTGTTGCCACCCGCTCAGACGTGCACGGCGCAGGACGCAGCGGGTGAGGCGTCCGGCGCCGCCGAGTAAATGATCTTACATGTGTGCCGCGCAGTGGGGTTGGCGCCCGAGCGTATGGGCCGTCAGGCCCGCAGTCACCAGTGCGGGTTGCGACGTTGGCCGGGTGTGGCAGTCCCGATCGGGGCCGAGCTGCCCATGCCCGCGTTATCAGGTCCGCTGTGGCGTGCGGCGACTCGGCCGGGTTGCGCCGCGATGGGGCCGTCGACCTCGCTGCCTGCTGTCACCTGCAGGCCGCAGGAGGTGGCAGCAGGTGGCCAGCATAGAATCTGCACCCCGAACCGACCCCGAGGAGTAGTCGTGACCGATCCGGCGCCCATAGGCCTGCAGCAGGAGATCGCCCGGGATCTTCACGTCGCCGCGATCTTCGATGCGGAGGTGGAGATCGAGCGCCGGGTGGCGTTCCTGGCCGAGCGGCTGACGACCACCGGACTGCGGTCCTTGGTGCTCGGGATCAGCGGAGGGGTGGATTCCACCACCGCGGGGCGGTTGTGCCAGCTGGCCGTGGAGCGGGCCCGTGGCGCCGGGCACGACGCGACCTTCTACGCCATGCGGCTGCCGTACGGCGTCCAAGCCGATGAGCAGGACGCTCAGCTCGCCCTCGGCTTCATCCGGGCCGACCAGGTCCTGACCGTGAACGTCAAGGCAGCGAGTGATGCCGCGCTTCAGGCCTGTCTGGCCGGTGGGGTAGCTTTCCGCGACGAGCGGCATCAGGACTTCGTGCACGGCAACGTCAAGGCCCGGCAGCGGATGATCGCGCAGTACGCGGTTGCGGGGGCGCATGCGGGGCTTGTCGTGGGGACCGATCACGCGGCCGAGGCGGTCTCCGGGTTCTTCACCAAGTTCGGGGATGGCGCGGCGGACGTGCTGCCCCTCGCGGGGCTGATCAAGCGCCGGGTGCGTGCCGTCGCGGAGGCGCTCGGGGCACCCGCCTCGCTGGTGTGGAAGACGCCGACGGCTGACCTGGAAACGCTCGACGAGGGCAAGGCCGATGAGGATGCGCTCGGGGTGACGTACGACGAGATCGACGACTTCCTGGAGGGCAAGCCGGTGAGTGAGCCCGCCTTCGATTCGATCGTGGGAAGGTACCAAGGGACCGAGCACAAAAGGCAGTTGCCGGTGACTCCCCCCCAGAGGTGACCTTGACTCCGCCCCAGAGGTGACCTTCGCGGTCGGCGTCACCATCAGCGTCATCGCCGCTGGGGTTGCTCCCGGTCACTCGGCCCTGGCCCTGGGGCGGGAGATCGGACCCAGGCGCAGCTCTCTACTGAGCGGGCTGCGCCACCGGCGCGGGATGGGGGCCGGCCGCGTCATCCAGTGCCGCGAGTCGTTTGATTCTTCTGTGCACGACGTACAGCGGGATGACTCCGAAGGCGCCGAACGACATGTCGATGATCGACCACCAGAGGGGAATGCCGCGCAGGGGCCCGCAGATCAGGGCCAGCGGGATGATCCCGGCGCAGGCGATCATTCCGAACTCGACGACCCAGATGTTGCGTACGGGGTCGCGGTAGGGCCCGTAGAACGCCACGGCGATGACCAGGTGGGCGAAGGCCAGCCAGTCGGTTCCGTACAGCAGGAACGGGTAGTCGGCGTCCGCTGTGTCGAGTCCGGTGCGGACGCGGGTGATCCAGCGGGTGAGCGCGGGGAACCAGTCCCCGAGAGCGGTGGACCCCAGCAGACTGTCGGCCCAGCGCAGTTCGTGGACGAGTGGAAAGGCCGTCAACCCGCTGAGCGCGAGACAGATGATGAACAGGATGAGCCAGGCGCGTATCTGCCGTAGGGCGGTTCTTCGTTCGCTCATGGCCGTAGTATACAGCTAATTTGAACGTGTTCAATAAAGCGGGATTGTGGCTGCATCATCGCCGGTGCACCGGCGTTGGAGATTTCGTGCCGTCGCCGGTAGCGTCCCCCTGGCTGCCGGGCGCCGACCTGCTGGTGGCTAGGGTGCGGGCATGGCCGACACCTTTTGCCCGCCCGCTCCGAAGGAACTCAGGAGCCCCCTACGGTTCCTGCTGTGGCTGGTGACCAGCCAGCGGCGGCGGGTCACCGCCGGGGCGCTGCTGGGCAGCCTGTGGATGGTCGGGCTGGCCGTTCCGCCCTACCTGCTGTCCCGTGCGATCGACGACGGGCTGCGGGCACGGGACAGCTCCGCGCTGCTGGGCTGGACCGCGGCGCTGTTCGTCATGGGAGTGGTCAACGCGGTCGTGGGTATCCTTCGCCACCGGACGATGACGAAGGTCCGCATGGACGCGTCGTTCCGCACTGTACGAGCGACCGTACGACAGGCCACGGTGCTCGGCGCTGCCTTGCGCAGTCAGGCCGGCGCCGGTGAGGTCGTCGCCATCGGGATGGGAGACGTGCAGGTGATCGCCATGTCCCTGACCGTGATGGGGCCGGGTGTGGGGGCTGTTCTCGCCTATCTCGTCGTTGCGGCCCTGCTGCTGTCGATCTCACCGGTGCTGGCCGTGGTGGTGCTGGCGGGGGTGCCGCTGCTCGCTGTCACCGTCGGACCGTTGCAGCGGCGGCTGCTGGGCGTCGGATCCGGATACCGGGAGCGGCAGGGTGCGCTGACCGAGCTGCTCGTCGATGTGGTGACGGGACTGCGGGTCCTGAACGGTCTCGGTGGCAAGGACGTCTACGCGTCCCGCTACGAGCGCCGGTCCCGGGAACTGTGCGAACAGGGCTACCGGGTGGGTGCCGTGACCAGTTGGATCGGCGCGCTGGCCATCGGTCTGCCGGCACTGTTCCTCGCGCTGGTCACGTGGCTCACCGCCCGGATGGCGGCCGAGGGTTCGCTTGCCGTAGGCGACCTCGTGGCGGTGTACGGATACACCGCCATGCTCGTCACGCCGGTCTACGCCTTCATCGAGGGCGGCGCCGACGTCGCCCGGGGTCTGGTGGCCGCGCGGCGGGTGATCGACTTCCTGGGCCTGCGGCCCGATCACCATCACGACACGGGCCGGCTCGATGCCCCGCCGGGGCCCGCGGTCCTGCACGATCCCGCCTCCGGCGTCCAGGTGCCTCCCGGCGCGCTGATCGCGTTGATCGGTGACCGGCCGGCCGACGCGCCCGCCGTGGTGGAACGGCTCGGCCGTTTCACCCCCTCGGACGCCGAATGGGGCGGCAACCGTGTCGATGCGATGGCGCTGGACCAGCTCCGGGCGCGCATCCTGGTCGCGGACAACGATGCCCATCTCTTCAGCGGGACCCTGCGCGACGTGGTCGCCGGAGGGCAGGCGATCGACGACGAGGCGATCCTGGCCGCGATCGGGAACGCCGCCGCCACCGACATCGTCCAGGCGATGCCCGAAGGACTGGACTCCACGATCACCGCGCAGGGCGCCAACCTTTCCGGTGGCCAGCGCCAGCGACTGCGGCTGGCCCAGGCCCTGTACGCGCGACCCGAGGCCCTGCTCGCCGTCGAGCCGACCTCCGCCGTCGACGCGCACACCGAGGCCGCGATGGCCGCCGGACTGCGCGCGGCCCGTACCGGCCTGACCACCGTGGTGACCAGTACCTCGCCGCTGGTCCTGGAGCAGGCGGACACGGTCGTCTATCTCGTGGGCGGCCAGGTCGAGGCGACCGGCACCCATCAGGACCTCCTGCACACCCGAGCCGACTATCGCGCGTTGGTCTCCCGGGGCGCCGAAGAGGAAGAGGAAGTATCCCGATGACCGCTCCGCTCCCCGTCGCCGACACCGGGCACGTCCGTCGCACCGCAGGCACCGACATCGCCGTGGAAAAAACCGCGTTCGCGGGAATCCTTGCCCTCAACGCTCTCGCCGCAGCTGCCGGACTGGTCGGCCCCTGGCTGCTGGGCACCATCATCAACACCGTCAAGGCATCGACCGGCCCGGACAGCGTCGGCACCGTGGACCGGCTCGCCCTCGTCATCGTCGCCGCCGTGCTGGTCCAGATCGTGCTGTCGCGCTCCGCACTGCTGCTCGCCGCCCGGTTCGGCGAGCGTGCCGCAGCCCGTATCCGCGAGCGGTTCCTGGCCCGCGCTCTCGCGCTGCCCCCGACCGTTGTCGAGCACACACCCACCGGCGACCTGGCCGTACGCGGCACCACGGACGTCGACGCCGTCGCCACCGCGCTGCGCACCACCGCACCCGAGGTGCTCATCGCCACGACGCAGGCGCTGTTCATCATCGGCGCGGTACTTGTCCTCAATCCGCTGCTGGGCGTCTGCGGACTGTCCTGCCTGGCCGTCATCGTCGTCGTCACGCGCTGGTACCTGCGCAGGGCGCGTACCGGCTATCTCGCCGAGGGCACGGCCAATTCCGAACTCGCGGAAATGCTGGCCACGACCGCCGGCGGCGCCCGCACGGTCGAGGCGCTGCGGCTGCGGCAGCAGCGGTTGCACGTCGCCGAGGCGGCCATCTCGAAGGCCAGAAGCGCCAGGCTGCATACGCTGTGGCTGCGTTCGGTGTTCTTCCCTTCCGTGGACATCTCCTACACGCTGCCGGTCGTCGGCGTGCTCCTGGTCGGAGGCGCGCTCTACAACCACGGCGCGGCCGACCTCGGCGAGGTGGTCGCGGCCGCCGTCTACCTGCGCCAGCTGATGGGACCGCTGGACACCGTCCTGCTGTCGGTCGAACAGCTGCAGAGCAGCATGGCGTCGTACGCCCGGGTGGAGGGCCTGGCCGCCGTCCCCGCGGGCCGCCCGGTCCCGACGACGGTCGAGCCGGCCAGTGACCGCATCGAGGCCGTCGCAGTCACCTATGCGTACCCGAACCTGGGCGACGTCCTGCACGGCATCGATCTCGACGTCCAGCCCGGCGAACGGCTCGCCATCGTCGGACCATCCGGTGCGGGAAAGTCCACACTCGGCCGGCTCCTGGCGGGCATCGACCGGCCCGGCACTGGCCGCGTCTCGGTCGGCGGCGTACCCGTCGCCGACCTCCCACCGGACCGGATGCGCCGCCAGATCGCCCTGATCACCCAGGAACACCACGTCTTCCGCGACACCCTGCGGAACAACCTCATCATCGCGGCCCCGTCCGCGACGGACCTCCAGCTGTGTGCCGCGTTGGAGGCGGTGCATGCCACCTGGATCGACGACCTGCCGTCCGGTCTGGACACCGATCTCAGCGGTGGCGCCCACCGGCTGGACGAGCCACAAGCACAGCAGCTCTCCCTGGCCCGGGTGATCCTCGCCGACCCGCACACGGTGATTCTCGACGAGGCGACCGCCCTGCTGGATCCGGCCGCGGCACGCATGACCGAGCGTGCCCTTGCCGCCGCCCTCCAGGGCCGTACCGTCATCGCCATCGCCCACCGTCTCCAAACGGCCCACGACGCGGACCGCATCGCCGTCATAGAGTCCGGCGTCCTGACCGAACTCGGTACCCACGACGCACTCGTCGCGGCCGACGGCGGCTACGCGGCGCTGTGGCGATCCTGGCACGGCGACTGACCGTGGCGGGTAGAAGCGACTGCCGCCAGGCATTCAGCACCCGCGGCGAGTGCTGACGAAGGCACCGGACGGACGCTCGGGGGCGGGGGGGATGGCGGTGGGTCGACGTCGACCGGCGGCGGCTCTGGACGCGCGCTCTCCGGGCACCTTCGCCGACCCACGGGCTCGGCTACGCACTGAGCAGCAGCTGTCCGGGGGCAAGACGCGCGGTTACTCGAATCGTGTGGGGTCGCCCGCCCCGCGGCGGAGGATCTCGGTCTCGCCGCTGGAGAAGTCGATGACGGTGGTGGGCTCGGTGCCGCAGTCGCCTGAGTCGACCACGGCGTCCACCACGTGGTCGAGCAGTTCTTTGATCTCCCAGCCCTGTGTCATCGGCTCCGCCTCGCCGGGCAGCAGCAGGGTGCTGGAGACGAGCGGCTCGCCGAGTTCGGCAAGCAGCGCCTGCGTCACGACGTGGTCCGGGATGCGCACGCCGACGGTCCTCTTCTTGGGGTGCTGCAGCTGGCGCGGTACTTCCTTCGTCGCCGGCAGGATGAAGGTGTAGCTGCCCGGTGTCGCCGCCTTGATTGCCCGGAACACGTCGTTGTCGATCTGTACGAACTGCCCCAGTTGCGCGAAATTCTGGCAGATCAGAGTGAAGTGGTGCCGGTCATCGAGGTCCCGGATGGACCGGATGCGGTCGATGCCCTCGCGGTTGCCCAGCTTGCAGCCCAGCGCGTAGCAGGAGTCCGTGGGGTACGCGACCAGCGCGCCCGACCGAATGCTGTCAGCCACACCGCTGATGATGCGCGGCTGGGGATTTTCGGGATGTACGTCGAAGTATCGTGCCATCGGGCAAGACTAGGGCGCTTCTTCGGATCGGTGTGCCAGCCGAAGGGGGACCTCGGCAAGGTTGACCTGCTGCGCAGAGTTTCCGATCTGTCCGAGTCGGGCAGGTCCCGCCAGGGTGAGCCGATGCGTGCCCGCCACCGGATGCCGTTGAACACCTGCCGCCGATCCCGGGGCGGACGCCCCATCGCCGGGATCGGCGGCAATAGCGGCTTCAGCCGCTCCCACTGTTGGCCCTGTCAGGTCTCCACGAGCCACGCCGAGATCGTTCCGCCGACCTGGATCAACGCTTCGAACAGGCCCTAATGCCGGACACGGACGACGAGTTTGCCGGTGGCGCGGTCATGCTCCATGTCGTCGTGGGCCTGAGGCACTTGCTCCAGGCCGTCGTAGACGCGGTCCACGGGGAAAGCCAGCCGGCCTGCCGCGACCGCGTCGAGGATCTCCTGGAAGGTTTCTCGGGGCAGATCGGCGGCGTCACCGAAGTAGCCCGCCAGGCGCACACCTCTGGGCAGGTACTCGTTCGGGGAGAAGTCCCGTACCGTCCACTGATTGGACAGACTGCCGCCGAAGCAGGCCGTGCCGTGCACGCGCACCGCGCGCAACGTGTCGGGCAGGGTCGGCGTGCCGACAAGATCAAGGGCGGCGTCGACACCGTCCGGGTACAGCTTGCGCACGGCGGGCGCGACCTCGCCAGTGTCGAGCAGAGGGTGGTCGACACCGTGATCTTTCAGCGAGGTGAGGCGGTCGGCCCGCCGGGTGGTGGACAGCACCGTGGCGCCGCGCCATGCGGCCAGAGCGGCGGCGGCCAGGCCCACCGAAGAGGTGCCGCCGCGGATCAACACAGACTGACCGGGCTTCAGGTCCAAGCCGATGGTGAGCGAGCCGTTGGCGGTCTGCACCATCTCCGGCAGGGCGCCCAGCACCTCCCAGGGCAGGTCGGTGTCGACGGGGATGACCTGCGACAGCGGCACCGAAGTGTATTCGGCATAGCCGCCGTCGAAGGTGCGCCCCATGTCCCCCATCATGGCGACGACCTTCTGCCCGCGAGCCAGCCCGCTGCCGGGCGGGGCCGCGTCGACGGTGCCCGCGGCCTCGATACCCGGTACCCGGGGAAAACTGACACCCACGCTCACACCCAGCCGCAGCTTCAGCTCCGAGCGGTTGAGGCCGAACGCCTCGACGCGGATGCGCACCCAGCCGTCCCTCTCGGGCGGGAGAGGGAGCGTGGCCAGCCGCAGGTTGTCGACGGGGCCAGGGGCGGAGAGTCGAACGGCGCGCATAGTGGCCGGCGAGGACGTCATGGGCCTGCCTTCTTCCCGAGCTAGGAGAGTCGATCAGCGGTCGTCAACACGCAGCCGCTGCGGCTTCATTCCCGACTCTCCTGGGCCACCGGGGTGTTCGACTGGGAGCGGTACAAGGCCCGCCACCGAATCGAGTGCCGGATCGGGTTGTTGCGGCAGACCAGGGGCGTTGCGAAGAGGTAGGACAAGCTCGCCGCCGCCACGAGGCGTACATTCAAGTCACTTTTCTACGGCCGTACCCGTGAACCCATCGAACGCACTTCAAACACGCCCTCGATGATCAATTCCAAGGGATGAAAGCTACGACGCAACCGCTACGATCAGGCATGGGATGGGGGAGCGCTGGGGGTGGGCTGTGGGTGGCATAGCGAGCCTCGGACGCCGGGGGATGCTCACGCTCGGCGCGGTGACGGCGCTGGCAGCGTGTACGTCGACTGCGAAAAGCGCAGACGGTGCCACGGTCCGCACAGACCTCGAACCTCTGAAGCGTCGGTTCGCCGCGCTCGGCGCGATGTCCGGCGCGCACTGGCTCGGGACCGCGATGGGCACCGATTCGAGGATGTCCGTTCCCGCTCCTACCGAGGTTCGAGTAGTGGGATCCGCCCAGTTGAGAGCCGGTACGGTCGCTGCCATCACGACGCCATCCCAACGAAGTTTTCATCTCGAGATGCCAAGCCAATGTCCGGTAGAACTGGCCGAGTTCATGCCCAAGGGCGCCAGGTGGGTTCGGAGCGACTCTTTCGACCGTGAAATGACGGGTGATACGTACACCGGCGTGTTCTATCTTGATCCGGGCACGGACACGGCCTACTTCGACACGCTCAATCCGCGCGTTTCCACCAGTTCGGGTCCGTGAGAACCGACGACCTGCTGAAGGCCTCGCCGCAGCTCCCTCCGTGGCAGCCGAGAATCGACATCGCCCCGCGGTTGAGTGACGCCGCATTGGTGACGCACACGATGATGCAGGACATGCTCGGGTTCACCTCCGAGGCCAGATGGCTGCGCCTGCACACACCCGCCGGCGTTGTCACCCGCGTCAAGGTGGCAGTCCTTCTCACCCACGATCAGCAGTCACAGGGCCCGGAGTTTGCTGACGGCCGGCTCGTGCCCGAGTACTGGGACGCTCCGCAGCTGCCCTACCCGGGTCCGTTCTGGCGTGTCCTGCTCCAGCAACACGCGGCGCTTCCAACGGTGGAGCCCGAACCGTCCGTATGCCCACTCCCGCTGACGCTTCGGCCCTTCGTGGACACCCCCAACCCGCGCGGCATCGGAGCCCAGACGTTCAAGGCGGGCGGCACACCCTCCTGGGCGCAGGATCCCGAGTACTACACGTGCGTGTGCGGCGCCGATCTGGAGTACCTCTGCCAGGTTCCGGAAGGCATGGAATTCGCCGTCCATCCTGGCCAACCAGAGCAGCCCTACAGCGTTGGGGCCGACACCTACGGACTGTTTCTTAGCAACTAGGTCTATCTGCTGGCGTGCCCGCCCACTGCAATCCGGCGGCGGTCTGGCCAGTGAACCAGAACTGAGATCAACGCATCACGGCCTGCACGATCCCGTCCGCGCCCTCACGGCGAACACGTCAGCGCATGTTCCGTGGATTGACTACGGGACAGCCCTTAAGGCTGTCCCGTAACTCTGTTCAGGTCCCTCGGGAACGCGTCGATCTCAGCGGCAAATGCTGCGAGGCGGCGCTAGGTCAAGACCATCCACCGTCGGCCGTCGATGAGTTCACGTGCTGCATCGAGGTGGCCGGCGTGGCATGCGGTCTCGGTGATGACGTGCAGCAGGACGTCTCGAAGGGTGTGTAGGTGTGGTTCGCCGAAGAGGTGGTGGGGCCACCAGGCCACTGCGGTATCCGCAGGCGAGGCGGTGACAGAAGCGTTCGCAAGGTCTATCTCCCGGCGATACCGGTCGATGACCTCGGCGGCCGGTACATCGGCCCCCACCTGCCAGGCATCGTCGATCTCGTCCAGGTCGTGGATGACGCCCTTGTCCCCGGCGAAGACGGCGCGGAACCAGAACCGCTCGACGTCCAGCGCGAGGTGCTGGACGAGTCCCAGGCAGCTCCATCCGGACGGCAGTACGGGCCGCCGCAGCGCGTCGTCGTCAAGTCCTTCGAGGATGCCGCAGACATGGCGCCGTTGTCCGTCCAGGGAAGACAGGAGCGCTCTGATCTCGGGGTCCGTTGGGGTCATGGTCACTTCGCGATCTCCCAGATGTGGCCGCCGGGGTCCTGGAAGCTGGCGGTCCGTATACCCCAGGGCCGGTCCATCGGGCCGTTCAGCAAACGCACGCCGCGTGCCACCAGCTCCTTGCACTTCGCATCCACGTCGTCCACCGGGAGGGTGAGCTGGATTCGGGATCCGGCCTCAGGGGCTGCCACGTTCGCGGGATCGATGAGGTCGTGCGCCGCAGTGGCCTTCAGCAGGTTGATGATGGTGTTGCCAAAGTCGAAGACGGCCGAGTTGTCGTTCTCATAGCGCAGAGGCAGTCCGAAGGCCTCCTGGTAGAACCGTTTTGTGGCGTCCAAGTCCTCGACGAACAAGGTGATGGCGCTGATGCTGGTGGGCCACGCGGGATCGTTTGCCTTATCGGTCATGGCTGTAAAGGATCTACGAGCGATCCAGCCGTGTATAGAGGGCGGCCGGAGGATTGTGGTGGCGAAGCGCGGCCAGGCAGGCCCGGGTGCCCGGCTGCCCCGGGGGTGCTCTCAGCTCCACCCGGGCCAGCCCGACTGCAGGGGGTACTCAGTTCCACCCGGGCCGTGTGCTCGTCGGCGGGAACGCGAGACCGGTCGGCGTGTTGAGGCCGGTGGAGGGAAGCGTGACCTGCCCGCCGCCCACCTCCCGGACTCGCACCACCCGGTTGTTGAACGCGTCGGCCACGTAGAGGCCGCCGCGGCTGTCGAGCGCCAGTCCCAGCGGATCGCTCAGACCGGTGATGGGCACCGTGCTCTGCCCACCACTGCCGGCGGCCACTTTCACCACGCGGTTGTTGCCGCTGTCGGAGATGTAGAGGTCACCCTTGGCGTTCAGCGCCAGCCCGGTCGGCTGGGAAAGGCCAACGGTGGGCACGGTGGTCTGACTGCTCCCGTCCGCGGAAACCTTGACGACCCGGTCGTTGACGAAGTCGGAGATGTACAGCTCCCCATCGGCCTTCAGCGCCAGTCCCCAGGGATGCAGCAACCCCGTGGTGGGGACGGTCGTCTGACCGCCGCCGGCGGATACCTTGACGACCCGGTCGTTGAAACTGTCGGCGATGTAGAGGCTGCCGACGGCGTCGACGGCAAGCCCCAGCGGGCGTGACAGGTCGACGGTGGCCACAGTGGACTGCTGCCCGCCATTCGGGGCCAGCTTCACCACCCGGTTGTTGCCGGTGTCGGAGACATAGAGATTTCCGGCGGCGTCCCACGCCATACCGGTCGGACGGACCAGGCCGTCGAACGGAACCGTCGCCTGACCGCCCCCACCTGCGGGCAGCCTCACCACCCGGTTGTTGCCGTAGTCGGACACGTACAGCGGCAGGCCGGCGGGCCGGCCTGCGTCACCGGCCTGCGTCGCGTCCGCCGATCCGATCGGCAGCGCACAGAGCAACAGCAGCCCCGATACGGCCGCCAGCCGCCGGGTCCACCCCCTGTTCGTGCGGCCGGCAGCTGCCGAAGGTTCGCCCGTTCGTGCTCCCGCTGTCCTGCGTTTCACGACTCACCCATCTGTTCTGGCGGTCGGCCCGTCGCCGTACCGGCCTGCGGAAACGGTCGGCACCGCGCGCATGCATGGAACGGCGCCGTTGCTATGACGGGCGGTCGCCGACGGCCGACAGGACCGTCGGACGCCCGCTCGGCCCGTCAACCGCCGACCCTAGGAAGCAGTGCCGGGGGAGTGCGGGAGCCACGCCATCGGCCGACGCGGCGGCCACTCCAATGCTCCGCGCCCCACGGTCGGGAAGCGGGGCCACTCGTCCGAACCCCGGACCATCCGCACGGGTCCGACAGCCGATCCCCGCGAACGTGACGTCGTCGTCTCAGCGCGAGGTGCCGGAGCGAGAAGGGCTGATCCGGGTCATGCCCCGAGTCGCTCGACGAGGAAGTCGATGATCTCGTTCTTGGCCTGCATGGTGGGGTGACCCTCCTGGTCGACGAGGTGCGCTGTGACGACGCTGTGGGCGCACCCGACGATGTCCTGGAAGAAGGGCGGAGGGTTTGGGTTCGCCGTCTCGGCCTTGAGTACGCGGCCGTCGAACGCGTCACCGAGTAGCGCCTGGTAGGCCGCGAACCGCCGGCCGGTGCACCACGTGTCGTTGTCGAAGCGGTAGGCGAGAACCTTCAGTCCGTCTCGCGTTATGCGTTCAGCCACGGCCGCCGCGTCCTCGTCGCTGATCTCCAGAGCGCCGGGGTCGTCGAGCGGAAGCGACGGATGGTTGACCACGGGCGCGATGACAGCGGATTCGAGCGCCATGGTCAAGGCGAAGTTGCCGGTGAAGCACAGACCGACGGCGCCGACGCCAGGCCCGCCGCACTCGGCGTGCGCCAGGCGGGCGAGGCCGCGCAGCCAGGTGACGACGGGGCTCGTGCCGCCACCGGCGAAGGCGCGGAACTCGGCGCTGACACACGCGCGTCGAACGATGGTCTCGCGTGCCTCCGCGAGCGGATAGGCGCCGTCGACGCCGAAAAGAGAGGGTAGGTACACAGAGAGGCCGGCATCGCGTACCCAGCGTGCGAACCGTGCGACGTCGGGGCTGATACCCGGCATCTCGGGCATGAGGATGACGGCCGGTCCTGACCCGGCGACGTACACGGTCTTGTCGACGCCATCGACGCTGACGGTCCTGCGTGAGAAGTCGTCCAAGGGGTCGCTCTGTCCTCGCATGATGGTCATGACCGAGATGATGATGCGTGGCCGCTGCCCGGAGAAGTGGCGGCATCGCCACCTACCCCGGTAATATCGCCATCCGTCAAATCGTCGGAGGGACTGCATGAGTCCGCTGCGCGTTGGGGTGCTGGCCTACCCCGGGTGCTTCGCGTCGGAAGTATTCGGAGTCCCGGACCTCCTGACGATGGCCACCCATGTCGCCGCGGCGCAGGGGTTGCTACAGCCGGCCTATGAGACGTCGGTCATCTCGCCCCGGCGGCGTGTGATCGCGTCCGGGGGCTCGGCCATCGACGTCTCGGCGGTTCGCCCCGTCGACGTCCTGATCGTGCCGGGTTTCGAGCTGTCGCCCACCCTCGATCTCGACGCCACACTCGCCGGCCTGGGACCGGAAGTAGCCGCGATCCGATCACAGGCGGCTGCGGGGACCGCTGTCGTATCGATTTGCGTGGGTGCCTTTTTGGTCGCTGAAGCCGGCCTGCTCGGCGGGCGCGAAGCGACCACGTCCTGGTTGTTCGCGGATCGGTTCGCCCGCAGGTACGCCGATGTGCGCCTGCGCCCGGAGAGGTTGGTCGTGACGGACCGGGGTGTGACGACCACAGCGGCGTTCAGCGCCATGTACGACTTCGCGCTGCACTTCATCCGCGAGCACGACGGGCCCCGCGTCGCCCGCAGCACCGCGCGGATCGCGCTGGTCGATGATGCGCGCTCCACGCAGGCCCCCTACGTCGACCCGGGGCTCATACCCACGGTGGGCCGGGAGTTCTCGCTCAGCGTCAAGCGGTGGCTCGACCAGAACCTGAGCGCCCGCTATGACCTGCCCGTCCTCGCCCGGGAGTTCCACGTGAGCACGAGAACCATGCTCCGTCGCTTCGGCGACGAAACCGGCCAGACGCCACTCGCGTACCTGCACACGGCCCGGGTGCGTCGAGCCAGATACCTGCTGGAGACGACCGACAGGGCCGTCGCAAGCATCGCCGCCGACGTCGGGTACCGCGATCCTGGGGCGTTCGGCGGCATCTTTGCCCGGCACACGGGCCGACGGCCGAGGGAGTACCGCGCGATATTCCATCGTCGGTGCGACCAGCACGAGCCAACCCGACGAAAGGAGACGTGAGACCTGCCCGCGACGGCAACCGGCGCGCCGTCCCCGGGGTCCCACATCACCCGGCACTCGCATTTCGCGGCGACCACACGTCGCCCGGTGGGCGCCGGCGGTGTGCACGACACGACACCCGCGAGGGCCTTGCGTGGCTGGTGGTGGGCGGGGTAGGTCAGGTCAGACATGGGCCAGGGTCCAGTGGCACGAGCGGGAGGGCACGATGGAACCGGTTGTGGGTCTGACGTCTGCATACGGGGCATTCGCGAGCGTGGTGGAGACACTCGGTGACGAGGAGTCCTGGCGCCCCAGTGGCTGTGCCGGCTGGGCGGTTCGAGACCTTGTTTTTCATTGCCTCGCTGACGCGCAGCGTGGGTTGGTGGCGTTGCATACGCCCGCTACGGGACGGGCGGACCGCGATGCCGTCACCTACTGGTCGGACTGGCAGCCGGACACGGTCGGGGCGGCGAACGGGCGGAGGTACACGCGAGTGTGCGCGAGCATGTTTCTGCGGTTCGAGCAGTTGCGCGACCTGTACCTGGAAACTGCCGCGGCCGTCGTCACGGCGGCTGAACGCGCCGATCCGCGGGCGCTCGTCGGTACGCAGGGACATGTGCTCACCTCGGGCGACCTGTTGGCGACGCTCGTCGTTGAAGCCACCGTTCATCATCTCGACCTGGTCGCGCACCTCTCCTCGGCTGCGCCGCCGGCGGCCGAGGGTCTGGTGTGTGTACGGGCCACCCTCGACGGGCTGCTGGGCCGTCCGGTCCCGGTGGACTGGAGCGACCAGCACTACGCGCTCGCCGCCACCGGCCGGATACCGCTGACGGCGGTGGAGAGAGACCAGCTCGGTGCGGACGTCGACCGATTCCCTCTCTTCGGATAGCAGCCAGAGCCGCAGGCGCGAGGCCGACCTGCTGATGGACGACCACGGACTGCCGGCCGCTACAGTGCCGGCGGGTCGTTGGTCAGCCGGCCGTGGCGTGCCCTTGCCCTGCCCGCGGGTCATCAGTTCACGAACTCCATGTCCGGGTACTGGTGTGACGGCCCGTCCAGGAGGTGCTCGCACCGCCCGCGCAGCCAGTGGTCGAAGTACGCGGAAACGTAGGCTTCATTGGTGCGGATCGCGGTGGCCGGGGCGATGGTGCCGATGTCCTTGCTCTGGGTGGTCGAGGGCAGCCGCAGCTGCGGGAGCAGGGCTTCCGCGTCCGTGAATGACGCGTGCTCCGAACCGCGCAGCGTGAGCTGGCGCGACCAGCCGGGTGTGTGGGCGCGGAACGCCTGCCAGCCGGGGCCGGTGTCCGTGGTTCCGTCCTTGCCCATGAGCAGGAACGGCCGGGCAAGCCCGTGCTCGGCGACCGGCATGAGGCTGCCGTCGAAGTTGGTCAGGTTGCCGTCCATGTTGATGCCGGCGCTGATCTGGGGGTAGGCGTCCATCGCCATGGCCGCGGCCGTGCCGCCCATCGAGTGGCCGAACATGCCCACGTTGGACAGATCGAGCGCTCCGGCGAGGCCGGTCGGCAACATCTGGCCGTCCACGTCGGGGTTCTGACCGGTGTTCAGCAGCCGCAGCTGGTTGAGTACGAAACCGGTGTCGTCAACCCGGATCCCGAGGGACTTCGCGATGAACGCACCGGGGTCGGTCGGCGTGATCATGGTGGTCAGCGAACCATTCGGGAACTGCACTTCCGATGACTCGTAAGTGTTGTCGACAGTGATCACGACATAACCCCGGCTGGCGAGATCCGTTACCAGGGTGGTGCCCCAGGTCCGGGGTTCGCCGAGCCCGGGGGAGTAGATCAGCACCGGTCGCTTCCCGTCCCGGTCGGCGACCGGAGCGCCCTGTACCGCGTGCGTGACGGTCCCGGCCCAGTTGATCTGCCCGGTGGGCAGGTCCATGCCGAGGTAGTCGTTGGTGGTCACGGTGTCGAAGTGCGCGGCCGCGCGGGGCAACATGTACGGGGCGGGTGGGTGACCGGCCGCATGCGCCGTGGGGTAGTACACGCTGACCATCAGCTCGCGGTACTTCCTGGCCTTCTGCCAAGGGCTGGGCCGGGTGTGGTCGACCAGATGCAGGGGCACCTCGCCGACCTGGTACCTGCCGGTGGGGGTGGGCAGGCTCAGCGGACCCGGGTCCGCACCCGGGTTCCGGTCCGGGTGCGCGGCGGGCGCGGGTGCCGTGGCGGCCTCGGTGGGAACAACGGCGGTCAGGGTGCTGATCGCGATGACCGCGCAGGTTGCGGCGGCCCGCAGGACAGGACGCCGGGTGGTGCGGTGCTTGATCGTCTGCTCCTTCGTCATATCGTTCATGCTGATGGATCATGAGCTGCTGGCACCATCGGGCTATCCCGAGTGTTTCGGGTGGGGATGTCCCCGAGAGCGTCCTCAGCGGGCCCCCTTCAACACCACCTCTGCCGCGTCAAAGACAAGAGGTGGAGGCCGGCCCCATGGCCCGGAGCACTGGAGTGATGCCCAGCCTGTTACCCGTGCGGTGCGGTGCGGTGCGGTGCCGTGCCTTCCGGCCCGGCGCCGTCGGCTACGGCGCTCGGAACGAGCCGCGGTATCGGCCGCGCATCGGGCTCCAGTCCGCAGGTGCCCGCATGGGATCGGCACCCTGACCGTGTGTCAGGGTGGGCTCAGGGTTGTGCGGGGGGCGCCCCGGACGTCGTGTGACAGCGTCCGAAGCCAAGCTGTGCGTCATGACCCGAATGAAGAGTCTCACCGTCGCTCTCGCCGCCACCGTGACCGCCGGCGCACTGACACTGGCCACGGCCACCGCGTCGAACGCCGCCGCGCTGCCGCCCAAACCGTCCGATCCTGGTATACCCACATCCTTCGACTACCGCGACTGTCCCCAGCTCCCGTCGGGCGCCGATCCCTCCGCCTGGCGATGCGAGGTGATGGTCGCCAACATCCGCCTCGCAGCCAGCAGGATCCCCGCTGTCGAAGTGCCGTTGACCGTCACCCATTCCGAGGGCCCACTGCCCGACGGCACCACCGGCCAGGTCTTCGGCGCGATGCACGCCCAGTCGGTCGCCGTTCCCGGCAGCCCCGGTCTCAAGATCCAGCCCGAGTACGGCGGTCACGCCGACTTCATCGGCAACGGCACCATCCGTGGCTCCATCGACATCAAGCTCCGCCTCCAGTACCCGGGCTCGCGGCGGACCTGTGCCATCGGCTCCGACCATGCGCCGCTGACCATCACCTCCACCGCTTATGGGCCCACGCAGTGGGTGTCCCAGCAACCGCCGATCATCAAGGGGGAGATGTATGACAGCACGTTCGCGGTACCTGGTGTGAACAGCTGCGGCCCGATCGCCGACCGGCTGCTGGACCGCGAGTTCGCGCTGCCGTCACCAGTCGGCCGCAATCAGTTCTCGATGGTCGGCTACTACAGCTTCCGCACCCACGCGGAGCTGACCGGTCAGGAGTGAGTGCACGCTTCGCAGGGCCGGATCTGAGATCACTGCCAAGACGCACAGCGACCTTGGGTGGCAGGGACCGGCGCGCACCGGCCCCGGCCCAAGGCCTCGGGGGCGATGGACGGGGCCGCCTCGTGCAGCAGGTCAGGGGACATTGTCGTGCTGAGCGGGACCTCGGCTCAGCTGAGCCGCTTCAACTGACCGACGTCACCTCACCGGCGTCACCTCACCGACGTCAGCTGAGCGACTTCAACGACGCTGCGTCGTAGGCCCCCAGCTCTCCGAATCGACCGTCCAGCACCTTCGCCGCCCATTCCGGGTCCTGGAGCAGTGCGCGGCCGATGGCGACCATGTCGAACTCGTCGGACTCCATGCGGTCGAGGAGGTCGTCGATGCTCTTGACGGCGGCGCCCTCGCCCTGGAAGGCCCTGTGGAAGTCGCCGTCCAGGCCGACCGAGCCGACCGTGATGGTGGGCTTGCCGGTGAGCTTCTTCGTCCAGCCGGCCAGGTTCAGGTCGGCGCCGTCGAACTCCGGAAGCCAGTAGCGGCGTGTGGAGGCGTGGAAGGCGTCCACGCCGGCCTCCGCCAGCGGGGTCAGGATCGCCTCCAGCTCCTCCGGGGTCGCGGCGAGGCGGGCGCGGTAGTCCTGCTGCTTCCACTGCGAGTAGCGGAAGAGTATGGGGAAGGAGGGGGAGACGGCGGCGCGGACCGCGGCCGCGATCTCGGCCGCGAACTTCGTACGGGCCACCGGGTCGCCGCCGTACGCGTCGGTGCGGCGGTTGGTGCCCGCCCACAGGAACTGGTCGATCAGATAACCGTGCGCGCCGTGCAGCTCGACCCCGTCGAAACCGAGGCGCTCGGCGTCGGCAGCCGCCTTCGCGAACGCCTCGACGACGTCGTCCAGGTCCTGCTGCGTCATCGCCTTACCGGTGACGTCGGCGCCCTCCGTGCCGATGCCGGACGGGCCCACAACCGGGGCGTGCGGGTACGGTTGGTCCCCCGCATTGCGCACCATGCCGATGTGCCACAGCTGCGGCACGATCGTGCCGCCCGCAGCGTGCACGGCGTCGGCGACCTTCGCCCAGCCCGCCAGTTCCGCCTCACCGTGGAAACGCGGAACGCGGTCGCTCTGCCCGGCCGACTCATGACCGACGTACGTGCCCTCGGTGATGACGAGGCCGACGCCTGCGGCTGCGCGACGGGCGTAGTACGAGGCCACGTCCTCGCCAGGAACACCACCGGGGGAGAACTTCCTGGTCATGGGTGCCATTGCGATCCGGTTCCGGACGGTCAGGCCGTTCAGCGAGACCGGCCGGGACAGGATGCGGGCCGCGCGGTCGGCAGAGGCGGTGAGGGTCACGAGGGCTCCATGTGGGACGAGGAACAGTAAGAGCAATGAGAAAAGGTGCATAACGGCAGGTATGTGCGCATGCATCAATGCCCCTCATGGCAACCGATTCGCCCGCCGCGGGATTCCGCCACCGCGCCCATACCTCGCTGTGATCCTCGATACAGCCAGGTGAGAAGGTGCAGGCGGAACCTGGAATCCGCAACCTACGCGACGGGACAGCGGCCGGGCGTCGAAGCGCGTCGATGCGGGGCCTGCCGCACCGCCAGTCCGCACCCAGAGGCCGGGATCCGCCTCGTCAGAAGCGGACCGGTCGGCCCCGGTCGGTCCTCGCTGCGCTGCAGGGCAGGGGCGTTAGATTGACAGGCGACCGGAAGTCACTCCTGGAGCAACGTCATGCCGCTGCTCACATCGACGAAGCGCGGGACCGTCGGGCCTGCGTCGGAACCGCGATCTGAGCGTGTGCAGCAGGGTGCGGAGCCGGTCGGGGCGACGGTCGGGACGACGGTCGGGACGACTGAATTGTGCGATGAGGAGACCCATTATGGGAAAGCTGATCTATTCCGCGATCGCCTCGCTCGACGGATATGTCGAGGACGATCAGGGCGGGTTCGAGTGGGCGGCGCCCGATGAGGAGGTGCACGCGTTCGTCAACGACATCGAGCGGCAGATCGGCGTCTACCTCTACGGGCGGCGCATGTACGAGACGATGGTGTACTGGGAGTCCGTGGACACCGGCAGCGATCAGCCGGCGGTGATTCGCGACTTCGCGCACATTTGGCGGGCGGCCGAGAAGATCGTCTACTCCCGCACGCTTCAAACGGTGTCCAGCGCGAGAACACGGATCGAACGCCACCTCGACGTCGATGCGCTTCACCGGCTCAAGGAGTCCTCAGAAACCGACATCAGCATCGGTGGTGCCGAGCTGGCCGGCCAGGCAATGGCCGCCGGTCTGGTCGACGAGCTGCACCTCCTTCTCGTACCGGTCGTCATCGGTGGCGGGAAGAGGGCGCTGTCGGACAACGTCCGCACTCAACTCCAACTCATCGGCGAGCGCCGATTCCCAAGCGGCGTCGTGCACCTCCACTACCGCATCAGCGCCTGATCCAGGCACCGACGCGACACCGAGTACGTATACGTAGGTGTCTTGTCGCCCCGCGTCCACCTTGCAGGTCGACCTGGCACAAGTGGTCTTGGTGCCGGCGCCAAGTGGGCTGCTCTTCCGTGCGCTGCCGAACCCGGGCGCTGCAGACCGAGTTGGAGCCGCCCCGATGTCCCGACGCCGGACCTCCGTTTCCAAGACTCGGGATCCGAGGAACATTAGTTAGACACGCGAAGCATTGTCGTGAATAATCTTTAGGTATGGGAAAGACCTACGAACGTATCGACGGCAGACTGCGCACGTTCATCGAGGCCCAGCCGATGTTCTTCACCGCGACCGCCCCGATGGCGGGGGACGGTACGATCAATCTATCGCCGAAGGGGCTCACGGGCTCGTTCGCCGTCCTCGACGAACAGACCGTCGCCTACCTCGACTTCGCGGGTAGCAACGCCGAGACCATCGCCCACCTGCGCGAGAACGGTCGGATCACCGTGATGTGGTGCGCCTTCCAAGGGCCGCCCAACATCGTCCGGGTGCACGGCCGGGGCGAGCCCGTCTTCCGCGACGACCCGCGGTTCCCGGGGCTCCTCCAGCACTTCCCCGACATCGACCCCGCTCTGCACGGGTTGCGCGCGATCATCGTCGTGAATGCCGAACTCATCCGGGACACCTGCGGATACGCGGTGCCCAACATGTCCTACGACGAGGACCGTGATCTGCACGGCAAGCGGTTCGGGCGCGAGGACGACGCCTCGCTGAGCGCGTACTTCGCCAAGAAGGAGTACATAGAGCACAGCATCGACGGCCTTCCCGGACTTCCGCTCCCGCTGCCGCCGAGTACCTTTTAGTACTCCAGCCGTAGATCTTGATCTTCGTTTGTCCACACAGCAGGCGATGATCATCGGTGGCCGTACCTGTCTTCGCATCGCCCCAGACCAGCGAGATCGCGGCCTATGGCTGGACTACTTAAGATAGGTGCGGTGGTCAATCTCGAGGCCTTCGGTTGGAGGAGGTTCGTGATGGCGCACGATGGCGGGTTGAGGCTGCATCTGCAGCGTGTCCTCCGCGCACCGCGCTCGGTCGTATTCCGAGCCTTGACCGAACCGCAGGAACTGGCCAAGTGGTGGGGCCCTGACGGATTCATCACCCCGAGTGTGGAAAGCGACCTTCGGCCGGGAGGTGGATATCGGATCGCGATGCAGCCTCCGGAAGGCGATCTGTTCTACCTGGTGGGGGAATTCGTTGAGGTCGACCCGCCGGCACGCCTGTCCTACACCTTCCGGTGGGAGGATCCCGATCCCGAGGACCGGGAGACGTTGGTGACGCTGTCCCTTCGCGATATCGGCGGTAGGTGGGCCGAGTTGGCCTTCAGTCAGGGCACCTTCGCCACTGAGCGGCGCCAGGCTCTGCACGAGGAAGGCTGGACTCAGAGTCTCAACAAGCTGGAGGAGCTGATGTCGTCGGCTGCGTCGGCCTGAGATCGTTACCGCAGGGGAGGGGCCCTGCCGGTGGCCGCACATGTCTTCGCATCGCTCTGACCAGCAAGATCGCGATCTACGGCTGGAGTAATCACCTTGGGCTTTCACCATGAAGTGGTTTCCGATAGGTGGCGGGGAAAGAAGCACTTCCCTGGTGAAGAAAAGGGTCGGGTCGTATCCGCCAGCCCGCGTTGAGGGCGTGGCCGCTCGGTGGTCTCGCAGGCCGGGTCGGTACTGCTGGTCGCTCGCGGCCGCTCTGGGTGGGGGGTGTCTCGCGGACGCGGCGAGGCTGCGGGCCGAACCCGAAGTGTTCGGCCCGGTGGTCTTCGATCCGACCATCTCGCGTCGGATCGACACGCTTGCCGCCGCCGGGCCGAAGGCCTTGGCGGTCGCATATGCAAGTGACTGTCGCGGTTTTCCCAGGATAATTCCAAAGTTTGAATGCAGCTGGCCATGCTGTGGCCCGCGGCAAATCCATTCCAGATTAGTAGTGGAGAATATCTTGCAGGTTACGATTGGCGGAGTTACATACGTCAGCCACGAGGCCCCTGTATGGAGGGGTGAGAAGAACTATATGGCGATGCTGGACCTCACTCCGTCCGACCTTCCAGGAATGCTCGAGCAGATTTGGCTTCGTGAGCTCGACGCTGAGGGTGGCTATGAGGTTTGTTGTATCCCATTTTACGCCTACGGTCTGGCGCTGGGCGATGTGGTGGGAAAGAGCGAGTCGGAAGCCGTTGACCGATTGATCAGAAGATCGGGTCGCCGTGTCCTTCGGGTTCTTTTTGGCGAGCCGCGACCCTTGGTGGACACTCGATCTGCGCTGCTTCGGGCTGTGGACTCCGCAGGGCTCTTGAGCGAATGGAACGACGATCGTCATGTCGCCATTGATGTACCAGACATCTCGATGATGCAGACGATCTTCGACTGTGTTGAGGGGGAGATCCAGAGCGGAACGGCTTTCTGGGAGTGGAGTGACTCCAGGAATTTCAGGCCTGCCTGATGGATCTACCTCGCGGCTCTCCAATCGTGATCACCACCGTCGGTGCGCGATCGTCGGAAAGCTCCTTAATCAACCCTGTGAGCCCCACAGGTGATCCGGCACGAGAAGGTCCACAATCCCCATTCCGATACAACGAACGACCCCTCGTCAGTCCACCTCCCGGTCGTCTCGTTCGATGTAGCGACGAAACCCTTGCGCAAGGGCCTGAAAGCCGCACGACTCGTAGAAGCTGTGGACGTATTCGTCGTCGGCGGCCAGCAGCTGCACCTTGTAGCAGTGGGCCGACTCACCCAGCTGCACGACAGCCTTCATCAGCTGGCGCCCTACGCCGCGCCGCTGAAAGGCGTCCGCAACCACGACGTTCTCCACGAAGAGGACGGCCCGACCACCACGGGTGAGATTCGGCAGGACCAGGCAGTCCGCGGTGCCGACCACGGCGCCGTCAGTGTCGGCCACCAGCACAGTTCGCCCTTGCTGACCGGAGATGGCCACCCATATGGCATCGGCCGCCTCCTGAGGCAGCGGTGCATCGTCAGGATTAAGCTCGCCGTAGAGAGCCAGCAGTGGCGACAGGTCCGCTCCGACAGCTGATCGCACAGTGATCTTCATGCGCCGAAGCATAAACCGAGGGAAACAGTCCAAGTCAGAGCAGTAAGAGACCGATCAAGACGACGACTAATAGCGGGCGGGCGGCTGGTACGAAAGCGGGTGGTGTCGCAGCGATGAGTCTGCGGGCGCCCACCGGTCTACCTTGCGACCGGTACATCCAATTCATTGGGAGCATGGCATGGGTCTCATCCACATTGAGCTGTTCACTACCCTCGATC
>NZ_JBWKIQ010000014.1:0-205105 GCF_056432645.1 Streptomyces sp. NPDC045021 | reverse complement strand
CTGAACCTCACCCCCACCCCCGCAGGACCCGACGCCCGGCCCGTCTTCGTCGACGACCACCTCTCCACCCTGCTCCTGCTCCAGGACGACCCGCTCATAAAACCCCCGCGCCGCCCCCGTCTCCCGAAACGGCTCCAACCGCCGCCCGAAGTCCCGCACATACTCCACCGCCCGAGTCGACCGCATCTCGGTCGCCTGCTGCATCGCCTCTCCCCCCAGCGCACACGCCAGATCCACCTCCCCCAACCCCAACCGCGCCGAAGCCAGCACCACCCGGCAGAACAACCGGCTCCGCGCGTAAGCCGGCCCCCGCAACTGCAGAGACCGCTCCGCGTACTGGGCCGCCGCCCGGTACTGCTGCAGGTCCCGGTGGCAGTGGCCGAACTCGTCCGCCAGCTGCGCCTCGTCGAAGAACCGCGCCCAGTAAGGGACTTCGTCCCCGGACCGCGCCGCCTCCAGCGAGCGCTCCGCGCGCGCGAGCGCGGCCGAGCAGGCCCGCACCTCGCCGAGCAGACCGTGCCCGCGCGCCTCGGCCGCGTGCAGCAGGGCCTGCACGCCGGAGGGCGCGCTCGTGCCGACCCCCTGCTGCGCCACCCGCGCCAGCTGGACCGCCTCGCGCCCGTGGCCGAGGTAGACCGCCTGGCGGCTCATCGTGACGAGCACGTAGCCGCCGTAGACGCGGTCCCCGGCGGCCTGGGAGAGGCGCAGGGCCTGGACGAAGTACCGCTGGGCGAGCCCGTGGGCGCCGATGTCGTAGGAGGTCCAACCGGCCAGCCGCGTCAGGTCGGCGACGGCGCCGAACAACCGCCGGCCGAGGGCCTCGCCGTACGTGCCGCGCAGCATCGGCTCGGCCTCGTGCTCGAGGTACCGGACGAGCGCCTGGCGGGCGTGGCCGCCGCCGTAGGTGTTGTCGAGGGTGCGGAAGAGCTCGCCGACGGAGCGCAGCGCGGCGATGTCGCCCATGGTGACGCGCTGGCGGGGGGCCGCGGCGCGGCCCGGACCGTGGCCGCGCGTCTGCGCGGGAACGCGGGCCCGGCCGGCCCGCTGCGGCTCCGGCTCCGGCCCCCCGGAAGCACCCCCGGGCGGCCCCGCCCCACCACCGGCTCCGACCCCAACCCCGCCGCCGGCCCCGGCCCCCGCTCCGGCCCCCGCTCCGACCCCGTGCGCCACATGCTCGTCCGCCCGCCCGATGAGCCAGTCGCGGCTCGGCACCACCAACCCCGCCGGGGTGAACGCGATCTTGCGCAGCTCGGTCTGGCTACCGGTGTCTTTCCGCCACAGTCCGCTGATGATGTCGACCGCTTCCTCGGGGCCGGCGGCGAACTCCAGGCCCGCGTAGACCGGCGCGCACGCGTCGAGCCCGAGGTCCTGCGCGGACAGCCGCCGCCCCAACCGGCGGGTAAAGACCTCGGCGATGAGCGCGGGGGTGGTGCCGCGCGGCTGCTGGCCGCGCAGCCAGCGCGTCACGGAGGTCTTGTCGTAGCGCAGGTCCAGGCCGTGCTCGATGCCGAGCTGGTCGACCCGGCGGGCGAGCCCCGCGTTGGAGAAGCCGGCCTCGGTGATCAGGGTGGCGAGCTGGCGGTTGGGCGAACGCTGCGGGGATCGGTCCGTCATCGACTGTGCGGTCCACTTCCTTCGAAGGACTCCAGAACGGCGTGAATGTAACGGCCTGTAGTGCCGCACTCACCGCCTGAGCCCCAGATTCCCCCGAATGGGTGACAGTCCGACCCATTGACTTGCAAAGCCCTATCTTCTGGTCACTGTCCGTGCTAACAGCATCACTCCACGCGGCCCCGAACCCGCCCCCCGCTCCGACCCGCCGAACCCTCCCCAGCCCCTCCCCCAGCCCGCTCCCAGCCCTCTACCTGCCCGCTCCCCTGGTCCCCTTGGGGACCCGTCTCCGCCCCGGTCGTACAGTTGCAGGGGCGCTATCGAGGCGACTACGAGGAGCTGACGTGACTGACCTGCACTTTGTCCACCTGGGCTTCGGGGCGGACGCCGTCGAGTACCAGGAGGCATGGCAGGAGCAGCGCAGGGTGCACGCCGCGCGCTTCGAGGACGAGATCCCCGACACCTGCCTCCTCCTCGAACACCCGCCGGTCTACACCGCGGGCCGTCGCACCGCCGACAACGAGCGCCCGCTGGACGGCACCCCGGTCGTCGACGTCGACCGCGGCGGCAAGATCACCTGGCATGGCCCCGGCCAGCTCGTCGGCTACCCGATCCTCAAGCTGCCGCGTCCGGTCGACGTCGTCGCGCACGTCCGGCGGCTGGAGGACGCGCTGATCCTGACCTGCGCCGAGTTCGGCCTGGAGACCACCCGCGTCGAGGGCCGCAGCGGCGTGTGGGTGCTGGGCGACCCCGTCGAGCAGCGCCCGGCGGGCGGCCTGACCCTGGACTTCGATCCCCGCCTCGCCGACGAGGAATTCGACCCGCGGCTGAACGGCCCCGAGTACGCCCCGTCCAACGCCGGCCAGCGCCGCGAGGACCGCAAGCTCGCGGCCATCGGCATCCGGGTCGCCAAGGGCGTGACGATGCACGGCTTCGCCATGAATTGCGACCCGGACAACACCTGGTTCGACCGGATCGTGCCGTGCGGCATCCGCGACGCGGGGGTCACCTCGCTCTCCAACGAGCTGGGCCGCGACATTTCCGTCACCGACGTCGTGCCGGTGATCGAGAAGCACCTGCGGGCGGTGCTGGAAACCGCGGCGCCGCTCCCGCGGGCGGTGTAGGCCCCCCGACCGGGCCGTGCGGGCCTCTCCGGCCCTCACCCCCTTGGGGGAATGCCCCCATGAGCCTGTTGGTTGGCTCTGTTCGTACAGGTACAAACAACGGGCGTACCCTGGGGTTCGCCGAAGATTCGAAGACACGCTGGTGGAAGGGGAGTACCGGACGATGTCCGCTGTCGCACCCGACGGACGCAAGATGCTGCGCCTGGAAGTCCGGAACGCTCAGACCCCCATCGAGCGCAAGCCCGAGTGGATCAAGACCCGGGCGAAGATGGGCCCCGAGTACACGAAGATGCAGGCGCTCGTGAAGAGCGAAGGTCTGCACACCGTGTGCCAGGAGGCCGGTTGTCCCAACATCTACGAATGCTGGGAGGACCGCGAGGCCACCTTCCTCATCGGCGGCGACCAGTGCACCCGGCGCTGTGACTTCTGCCAGATCGACACCGGCAAGCCGCAGGCGCTGGACCGCGACGAGCCGCGCCGCGTCGGCGAGTCCGTCGTCACGATGAACCTGAACTACGCCACGATCACCGGCGTCGCCCGCGACGACCTGGAGGACGGCGGCGCCTGGCTCTACGCGGAGACCGTCCGCCAGATCCACGCGCAGACCGCCGAGCGGGCCGAGGGCTTCACCAAGGTCGAGCTGCTGATCCCGGACTTCAACGCGGTCCCCGAGCAGCTCGCCGAGGTCTTCTCGTCCCGGCCCGAGGTGCTCGCGCACAACGTCGAGACGGTGCCCCGCATCTTCAAGCGGATCCGCCCCGGCTTCCGGTACGAGCGCTCCCTAGAGGTGATCACCAAGGCCCGCGAGGCCGGACTGGTCACCAAGTCCAACCTGATCCTGGGCATGGGCGAGGAGCGCGAGGAGGTCAGCCAGGCGCTGCGGGACCTGCACAACGCCGGCTGCGAGCTCATCACCATCACCCAGTACCTGCGGCCGTCGCCGCGGCACCACCCCGTCGAGCGCTGGGTGAAGCCGCACGAGTTCGTGGAGCTCAAGGACGAGGCCGACCAGATCGGCTACGCCGGCGTCATGTCCGGGCCGCTGGTCCGTTCGTCGTATCGTGCGGGCCGGCTGTTCCAGCAGGCGATGGACCGGCGCCGGGAGACCGGCGAGCACTCGGTGGCGGCCCAGACCGTGTGAGACGCCTCACGGTGACGCGGTGCGGCTCCGCACCGCGTCACCACCTCTCGCCCTCTCGCCAGGCATACGGCGCGGCGAAGCGGAATCAGGGGCGCGTCAGGGTTTCATGCGAGATTGACCGTGCGGTCACGGGCTGGTAACACAATGTGGCGAGCCTGGTTCACGCACACTCATGCGATTCCGAGGCGTCCTGAGGGGGACCCCCATGCAGGTCGAGCCCGCACAACTCCGCCAGAGCACCCTTCACCCCACAGTCACCGTCACCGGAGCCCTGCGTGCCATGGAGGCGCTGCTGCTGGGCGGGGGCCAGCAGACCGCCCGTCGCAACGCCTGGTCGGCCGTGGTCGAGGACCGCCGCCGGGCCAAGGACCGGCGCGAGGTCCAACACGTGATCGAGGCGCTGAACGCGCCCACCGCCGGCCGCAACACGGGGCCGGATTCCTTCTGAACGCAGGGCCGGATTCCTTCTGAACCCGGGGCTGGATTCCTTCTGACGGACCGGCCGGCCTCTTGATGGCCACCGATGCGGCCACCGGCGCGCGGGCCACGTATCCTGTGCCGCATGGCGAGGAAGGAAACATCCGAGAACCCTGGGCGTCTTCAGCAGATCGCTCAGACCTACAAGATGACCAGGCGGGCCGACTCCAAGGTCGGGCTCGTCGTAGCGGCTGTGGGAATCGTCACCTTCGGTGTCATCCTCGCCCTCGGCTTCTTGATCGACCACCCCATCTACGCGGGCATCCTGGGCTTGCTGTTCGCGTTCCTCGCGATGGCCATCGTCTTCGGCCGCCGGGCCGAGAAGGCCGCCTTCGGGCAGCTGGAAGGCCAGCCGGGTGCCGCTGCGGCGGTGCTGGACAACGTGGGCCGCGGCTGGACCGTGACCCCGGCGGTCGCGATGAACAAGAGCCAGGACGTGGTGCACCGCGCGGTCGGCAAGGCCGGCGTGGTGCTGGTCGGCGAGGGCAACCCGAACCGGGTGAAGGCCCTGCTGGCGGCCGAGAAGAAGAAGGTGGCGCGCGTCGTCTTCGACGTGCCGATCACCGACATCATCGTGGGCAACGAAGAGGGCCAGGTCCCGCTCAAGAAGGTGCGTACGACGCTGCTCAAGCTGCCGCGCGTGCTGGCCGGACCGAAGGTCACCGAGGTCAACGACCGTCTGCGGTCGCTCGGCACCCTGATGAGCAACATGCCGATCCCGAAGGGTCCGATGCCGAAGGGCATGCGGATGCCGAAGGGCCGCTGACCCCCCGAACACCGACCACAACGCCCTCGTGGGCCGGGCAAGCCGTACAGGCTTGGCCCGGCCCACGAGGGCGTTCATGTTCTGTCCCCGGGATCCAGCTCAGCCGCCGTGCTCCGGTCCTGGACGGCCGTTACATCCGGACCTGGACGGCCGTTACGTCAAATCCGTACCTGGACGGCCTTCGCGGCCTTGTCGTGCAGCCCGCGGCCGTCGCGGTCCCACACCAGCGCCGGGATCACCACCAGCAGCAGGGCCGTGCGCAGCACCACCGGGCCGATTCCGAGCCGGCCGCCGTCCACCCGGACCACCCGCAGGCCGAGCAGCCGCTTACCGGGTGTGCTGCCGACGGTACCGAGGGTCAGTACGCTCAGGACGCCGAAGAGCGCCAGTGTCCAGGGATTGGACCCCTGCACGTCACGATGGGCGATCAGGCCGTATGCGATCACCAGACAGAGCATCCAGTCGATGAACACCGCGGCGAACCGCCGGCCGACCGTGGCCAGCGAACCCGGCCCGTCCTTCGGCAGTCCCAGCCGTTCACCCCGGTAGCCGAAATCCGTGCCCATCTGCTCAGCCGCCGCGCGCGGTCCCGAGAGCCACGACCCGAGTGCATCCCTGTTGTCCACCCGTCCACCGTACTGTGCCGCCCCGCGTCACCCGTACGGTGCCTTCCCGGCCCGCACGCGCCGCCTACGACGTTGCGGTTAACCTCGTCGAAACAAATGGGTCATGCTTGGGAAATCCCCGATCCCTATGGTCGGGGCCAGCGTGCGCCATCGCACTGGCCGCGCCTCGTGTTGCCATCCCGGACTCTTCGAGCCGGGTCTAGGAGGAGTTGGATGTTCCAGAACGCCGACGACGTCAAGAAGTTCATCGCGGACGAGGACGTCAAGTTCGTAGACGTCCGCTTCTGTGACCTGCCCGGAGTCATGCAGCACTTCACGGTTCCGGTCGGCGCCTTCGACCCGACCGAGACGCTGATGTTCGACGGGTCGTCGATCCGCGGCTTCCAGGCCATCCACGAGTCCGACATGGCACTCGTCCCTGACCTCACCACGTCGCGCCTGGACTCGTTCCGCAAGGACAAGACGCTCAACATCAACTTCTTCATCCACGACCCGATCACCGGCGAGCAGTACAGCCGTGACCCGCGGAACGTGGCGAAGAAGGCCGAGGCCTACCTCGCGTCGTCCGGCATCGCCGACACCGCGTACTTCGGCCCCGAGGCCGAGTTCTACGTGTTCGACAGCGTGCGCTTCGCCACCAACGCCAACGAGTCGTACTACCACATCGACTCCGAGGCCGGCGCCTGGAACACCGGCTCCGAGGACAACAACCGCGGCTACAAGGTCCGCTACAAGGGCGGGTACTTCCCGATCCCGCCTGTCGACCACTTCGCCGACCTCCGTGCCGAGATCTCCCTGGAGCTGGAGAAGTCCGGCCTGCAGGTCGAGCGTCAGCACCACGAGGTGGGCACGGCCGGCCAGGCCGAGATCAACTACAAGTTCAACACGCTGCTCGCAGCGGCCGACGACCTCATGCTCTTCAAGTACATCGTGAAGAACGTCGCCTGGCGCAACAACAAGACCGCGACCTTCATGCCGAAGCCGATCTTCGGCGACAACGGCTCGGGCATGCACGTCCACCAGTCGCTGTGGACCGACGGCGTGCCGCTGTTCTACGACGAGCAGGGCTACGCGGGCCTCTCGGACACCGCTCGGTACTACATCGGCGGCATCCTCAAGCACGCCCCGTCGCTCCTCGCCTTCACCAACCCGACGGTGAACTCGTACCACCGTCTGGTGCCCGGCTTCGAGGCCCCGGTCAACCTGGTCTACTCCCAGCGCAACCGCTCCGCCGCTATCCGCATCCCGATCACGGGCGCCAACCCGAAGGCGAAGCGCATCGAGTTCCGCGCGCCGGACCCGTCGTCCAACCCGTACCTGGCCTTCTCGGCGCTCCTGATGGCCGGCCTCGACGGCATCAAGAACAAGATCGAGCCGGCCGAGCCGGTCGACAAGGACCTCTACGAGCTCGCCCCCGAAGAGCACGCGGGCGTCCCCCAGGTCCCGACCTCGCTCCCCGCCGTCCTCGAAGCCCTCGAGAACGACCACGAGTACCTGCAGGCCGGCGGTGTCTTCACCAGCGACCTGATCGAGACCTGGATCGACTACAAGCGCACCCAGGAAATCGCCCCCATCGCCCTGCGCCCGCACCCGCACGAGTTCGAGATGTACTTCGACCTCTAAACGGTCCGGCCTGACGAAGAGTCAGAAGCAGTGACTGAGCCCTGGCGCCCTCCTCGCGGAGAGCGCCAGGGCTCAGTGCTGTACTGGAAGGGGCCGCCTCCGCCGGTGGCGGCGCGTCACTTGGCGTTCAGGTACATCCCCGTGGAGTCCCGGCCCGCCGTGTTGCGGCAGTAGTAGTTACCGGTGGGCTGGGCGTTCAGCAGGGTCAGGCAGCGGCCGAGGGCGAGCTCCCCGTAGTAGTTCGGGTGCATCGATTCCTGGACGGTGCCCTGGGAGCTGCTCAGGCCGGCGTCGACGAAGCGCGCCCACTCGCTGGTGGTCGCGGACGGCGCCGCGCTCGGGGTGGCGAGGCTGGACGCCGTGGCACAGACCTCGCGGCTCTGCAGCATGTCGCGCAGGTCCATGAACTGCACGCCCTTGGCGGTCGCGACCCCGGCGAGCGCATTGGAGATCTGCGGGACCATCGAATCACGGGCCCAGTCGGCGTCGCCGTTCCAGAACGGGCAGCCGCCCGTGCCGGCCCGGCTCCAGCCGCCCTCCGGGTAGCGCATCTCGGTGCTGCGCGGGATCGGGGACGGGTAGGACTGCAGCACGATCCGGTAGTCGCCCACCGCGTAGCCGTCAGCCGCCATCACGGCGCGGATCTCGTCGATCGACTTGCCGACCCCCGCCATGGCCGCGCTCATCTTGGAGTCGATGGCGCTCTGCTGACTGGTGTGGCAGTAGGAGTACCAGAACAGGTAGTCCTTGACGCAGGTCGCGATGACGTCCGAGAAGCCGAGGTCGTTGCCGCCGATCGAGAGGGTGATCAGCTTGACGTTGTTGTTCGCGGCGATCGAGGCCAGCTGGTCGGCCTGCGGCGCCTCGCCCTTGAAGGACTGGCCGCCGTTGCTCGCCCGGAAGATGTTGGCGGTAGTGGCGCCGGAGCAGGCGATGTTGACCGCTCCGGCCAGGCTGTTGATCTCGGCGGAGTCCGAGCGGTCGCACCCGCTCGCGTAGGTGCTGCCGTAGACCGTGGTGGGGTCGTAGCTGCTGCCGCCGGTCCAGGCGCGGTCGGTACCGTCGCGGCTGCCGCCGGCGGTGTCGCTGTTGCCCTTCCAGCGACCGGCCTCTCCGGAGATGTAGCTGTCGCCCATCGACACGCTGACGATCGGGCCGGTGACGGCCTGAGCGGGGGCCGCGCCGGCCAGCAGGCCGGCGGCGAGGAGGGGTAGCGCGAGGACTGCGGCAAGCAGTCGCTTCGTTCTGCTGGTGCTGTGACAGCGTTCAGGCACGGCGGAACTCCTGCGGACGGCCTCCCGCATGGGGGTCGGGAGGCTCTGGGTGAGGGTGGGCCGCCGGCCGGTGGCGCGAGGAATGTGACACGCCACACGTGGTTACCGCTAGGTAGCTGCAGCACTTTTCTCGCTGTGTTACCGACCAGTTCAGATCAGTCGCGAACGGCCCCCTACTGCTCAGCGGCCCGCGCCTTGCACGTGCCCCTGCTGCGCCTGGCCCGTACGCACAGGCATGCAGCATTCCCGGCCTGTAGACGCCGACTGACGGGGAAACTCATCGGTGACGCGATGAGTTTCTCCGTCAGTCGGTCGGGGCCTGGTCGGTGCCTGCGGTGAGGGCGTCGCCCAGGGGGGTTCGGTAGTAGAGGACGGAGCGGCCGGAGCGGGCGCGGTGCAGGAGGCCGGCCTTGCGCAGGACGGTCAGGTGGTCGCCGACCGCGCCGGGGGCGAGGCGCAGGCTCTGGGCGAGTTGGGTGGTGCTCGCGGGCTGGTCCAGGGCGGCCAGCAGTCGGGAGCGCGAACGGCCGAGGAGGCCGGCGAGGGCGTCCGGCTCGACGGAGTCGGGTGTCTCCCACAGCGCGGCCGTGCCGCGGGCCGGATAGATGATCGCCTTCGGCCAGGGGTCGTCGATGTAGGTGGCCAGGTGGGGCCAGACGAAGACCGACGGGATGAGCAGCAGGCCCTCGCCCGCGGGGGTGGTGACGCTGGCCGATGACGACGAGGTCCGCAGGATGTCGATACCGCTGTCGCGCCAGCGCATGTCGGGGTGGAAGCCGTCGAGGGTGGCCGCCCAGCCCGATCGGCCGAGCTGGCCGACCCGGTGGATGACATCGCGCTCGCAGATGGCGCGCAACTGCGGCCAGTCGCGGGCCAGCAGGCCGTGCCAGGCCTGGTCCAGGGCGTCGGCGACGCGCTCGACGACCGCGTCGCCGCGCAGGGTCGCCAGCACCCGAGGGTCGCGGGAAGGGCGTACGGCGAGGCACTGTTCGGCCTCCTCGTGGGCCTGGGACAGGCTCGTGGCGCGGATCGCGGCGAGGTCGTCGTCCCAGGTCTGGGCGAGGCCGCGGGGCGGCAGGGCGACGAAGTTGGCGCCGAAGGTGCGGGTGTGGAGGGCGAGCGCCGCGTCCAGGTCGGTGTCGCGGCGCAGCCGCTGGAAGACCGGCATCAGCCGGGCCGACCAGGCGGCCGGCAGCCGCTGCCGGGTCCGGCCCTCCAGATACCCCAGGAGGTTGCACAGCTCGAAGGCCGGCGACAGCCCGAACCGGCTGCGCAGCAGGTCGTCGGTGCCGAGCTCGAATCGCCGCATGGCCAGAGCCTACGCCGGCGACGCGGCGGCCTTACGTCCCCTGACGTAAGAGTCGCCCCGGCGGGGGCGCCGGGAACAGGCTTCCCTCCATGACCCGTTCGACATTCACCCCTGCCCCGCCTCGGCGGACCACCTACCGGGAAGTGCTGGCGGACCAGCGCTTCCGGCTGCTCTTCGTCACCAGAACGGTGACGATCACCGCCGACGCCCTGCGGATCCTGACCCTCTCGGTGCTGATCTTCGCGACCACCGGCTCACCGCTCATGGGCGCCCTGACGTTCGGCATCGGTTTCATCCCGCAGCTCGCCGGCTCGATGCTGCTCGGCTCGCTCGCCGACCGGGTCCGGCCGCGACGGCTGATCGCCGCGGGGTACCTGCTGGAGTTCGCCGCCGCCACGGCGATGGCGCTGGCCCATCTGCCGGTGTTCTTCATCCTGGTACTCGTCGCCGCCGTGGCCTTCCTGACGCCCGTCTTCCAGGGCGCCTCCAACCGCCTCGTCGCCGAGACGCTGACCGGCGACGCGTACGTGCTCGGGCGGTCGCTGTCCAGCATGTCGTCGTCCGGGGCGCAGTTGCTCGGACTCGCGGGCGGCGGGATCGCCGTGACGTTCCTGGGCTCGCGGCACGCACTGCTGCTGAGCGCGGGCGCGTACCTCATCGCCTCGATCGCCGTACGCCTGCGGCTGCCCGACCTGCCGGCCCCCCACAAGGAGTCCGACACGGGTTCCGAGCAGGGTTCCCAGCAGGGTTCCGAGCACGGGCCCGGTCAGAGGTCCGGTCAGAAGTCCGGCCAAGGGTCCGGCCCGGGGTCCAAGTCGCTGGTGCGGAACAGTTGGTCGGGCAACCGGGCGCTGTTCGCCGACCGGCGGGTGCGGAAACTGCTGCTCGCGCAGTGGCTGCCGTCCGCCTTCGCGGCCAGCGCCGAGAGTCTCGTCGTCCCGTTCGCGGGCCGGCGCGGATTCCCCGACGGGTCCGCCGGGTTCCTGCTCGCGTGCCTGCCGATCGGCATGCTCGTCGGCAATCTGGTCGTCGGCCGCTTCGTCCGGCCCGCGACCCGCGAACGGCTGGTCGCCGTGCTGGTCGCGGTCCTCGGCCTGCCGCTGCTCGGCTTCGTTTTCAATCCGCCGTGGCCGCTCTGCGCGGTCCTCCTACTGGTCACCGGCACCGGGTTCGCGTACAGCCTGGGCCTGCAGCGCTCGTTCCTCGACGCGCTCCCGGAGGCGAGCCGCGGGCAGGCGTTCGGGCTGCTCTCCTCCGGGATGATGACCGTGCAGGGGGTGGGTCCGGCGGTCTTCGGCGCGGTCGCCGAGGTGGCGTCCGTGGGGGCAGCCATGTCGTTCGCCGGCATCGCGTCGCTCTGCATGGCCGGGTATCTGGCCCGGGAGTCCCGCGGCGGCGTTCCGGCCCCGGCAGAGGCCGCTGCCCGAACCGGCCGAACTGCCGAACTGGATGAGGCCCACGGAACCGGGTGAGGTCTGGCCGGCTGACTGGCGGGCGGGCGGATGAGCCGTGCGCGCCGTGACGTCAGGACAGCGGGCCCGCCCCCGGATCCGGGTCCTGGTCCGCGTTCTCCTCCGGCGTCGGGAGGATCAGGGTCGAGACGGCGCCGCCGTCGGGAGCGTTGGTGAAGCGCAGTTCCGCCCCGATCGTGCGGGCCTGGCCGACGGCGATCGTCAGACCCAGGCCGTGGCCCTTGTTGGTGTTGCTGGTGGGCTCGGTACGGAAGCGCTGCGGGCCGTGGTCGAGCAGATAGCCGGGGTAGCCGTCGCCGTGGTCCCGGACGGTGATGACCGGGCCGTCGACGGTGAGCACCACCGGGGGCCGGCCGTGCCGGTCGGCGTTGGCGACCAGGTTGCCGAGGACCCGTTCGAGGCGGCGCTGGTCGGTGATGAGGCAGATGTCGCGGACGACGCGGACCTCGGCGGACGACCCCGAGGCGGCGACGGCGCGTTCGGCGAGCAGCCCCAGGTAGTGGGCGTCCGGTTCGACCTTCTCGGTGCGGGAGTCGAGCCGGGATATCTCCAGCAGGTCCTCGGTGAGCCGGCGCAGCGCCTGGACCCGGTCCTGGACCAGTTCGGTGGGACGGCCGGGCGGCAGCAGTTCGGCGGAGGCGTGCAGACCGGCCAGCGGGGTGCGCAGCTCATGGGCCACGTCGGCGGTGAAGCGCTGCTCGCTCTGCAGCCTCAGTTGGAGCGAGGCGGCCATGGCGTCCAGGGCCGCGGAGACGGCGGCGACCTCGTCCTGGGCGCTGGTGGGACCGGCGGTGCGGGGATCGGCCACCCGGGCGTCGAGGTCGCCCGCGCTGATCCGGCGGGCGACGGCCGCCGTCCGATGCAGGCGCCGGGTGACGCGGGAGACGGCGAAGATCCCGATCAGCAGGGTGCCACCGATGGCCAGGGCGGACGACAGGATGATGGCCCGGTCCAGCCCTCTGATGGTCTCCGCGCTGCGGGTGTAGTCGAGCTGTACGGCCAACGCCTTTCCGCCGGCCGGACCAGCCGCCCACATGGTGCGGCGGCCGTCGGAGTCGCCGAACATGGTGCCGCGCTCGCCGCGCAGCGCGAGGTCCCGGAGCCGGTCGGGCAGGTCCGGCGGGTTCAGCCCTGCGCCGCGGCGCAGCGGGTCGCCCGCTATGTACGCCTGGGTGGCGGTGTCCAGCCTGCTCAGGGCGGCGGTACGGGCCTGGTGGACGGTCTGCCGCGTGACCATGACGTGCACGAGCGTGCCGAGCACCACCGCGACGACGCAGCACATCGCGGTGATGAAGACAGCGGCCTTCCAGTAGAGGGTCGCCGTCCAGGACGGCAGCCGCCCGCGCGGCGTCATCGGGAACGCTTCCACGAGGAGTCGGCTTCGTCGCTGACGGGACCGTTCCCGCGCCGGCCGCCCTGGCCCGGCGGGGTGGCGCGCCGGTAGTCGTCGCTCTGGATCGCCATGGCCCGCGCCTGCGGGTCCCAGGTGTAGACCGTGTGCTGCTCGTACCCCTCGGAGGGGGTGGGCTCCTGAACGATGAGGTTCCCGCCGGCCACCTCCACGGACATCGGCTTCGTCACGGTGGCGAGGATGCGGGTGAGCACGCCGTGGTCGAGCGTGTAGCAGCGCAGTGCGAGGAAGCCGTCCGCCATGTCGATGCCGAGGACGGCGTCGGCCTTCCCGTCGCCCGTCAGGTCGTAGTACTCGGGGGTGCGGATCGGGCATCCCGCGCGTCCGGCGGCGCCCGCCGTGCAGGCGGCGGCCTTCGCCGCGGTGTCCTCGTCGAGCGCGTCCGCCCCGGAGAGCGCGTCCGGAGCCGCGGCCATCTCGGCCTGGATGACGGCGACCGGGTCCACGCTCCTGATGTCCCCGGAGGTCACCTTGGGTATGCCGGGCACCCGAACGGGTCGCTCGGTTCCCGGGTCGCCCGGCGGCTCGGTGGCCGGCGGCCGGTCGGGCCACAGCTTGGCAGGAGCGGATGCGACGGGCGTCGGCCCGGCGCTCTCGGCGTCGTTCGTCGCGGAGCACCCGGTCACCAGCAGGGCGGCGCCCGTCCCCAGCAGGGCGAGCACGGCGCGGACGGCGGACAAGTCTCTCCCTGCGGCGGTTCGGGGCGGCGGATGGGGGCTGATACGAGCGGCTGATGGGGGCGGCGCGGATCGGGGCACTGATCGGGAATCGGGTTACAGATCAGGACGTAGGTCGGGAGGCAGATCAGGACACGGATCGGGACATGGATCGAGATGCGGATCGGGATGATCCAGCTCCATTGTCCGACAGCCTGGTGCCGGGGGCCCGGCGCGGAGGTGTGCCGGTGGTCACGCGGCCTCCAGGCGCTCCGGTTCGATGCCCAGCGTCCGGTGCAGTTCGTCCAGGCCCAGCGGGGTGACGCGGACGGCGCGACGGGTGCCGATACGGGTGGCCCAGCCCCGGTCGAGGACGAGGCGGCACAGCTCGGCGCCGGCCGTGCCCGCCAGGTGGGGGCGGCGTTCCGTCCAGTCCAGGCACGGCCGGGCGAGGGGCCGGCGGGAGGGCGGGGTGGGGCCGTCGTACGCGGACAGGTCGGCGCCGAGGCCGGTGAGCCAGGCCAGGCCGGGCCCGGTGAGGGAGAAGCCGGCGTCCTGGCTGAGCAGGCCGCGCTCGGTCATCGCGTCGGTGATCGCGACGCCGAGCCGCCCCGCCAGATGGTCGTAGCAGGTGCGGCCCCTGGCCAGGGCCTGGCCCGCCGAGTGGGCGCGCAGCCCGCCGGCCGGCGCTTTCGGCGGCGTGACGTGGGCCGCCAGGTCCTCGATCATGCGGGCCGTGTCGGGGTCGGCGAGCCGGACGTAGCGGTGCCTGCCCTGCCGCTCCTGGACGAGCAGGCCGCCGTCGACGAGCCGGGTGAGGTGCTCGCTGATGGTCGACGGCGCGACCCCGCAGTGCCGGGCCAGTTCGCCGGACGTCCAGGCACGGCGGTCGAGCAGCGCGAGGCAGACGCAGGCGCGGGTCTCGTCGGCGAGCAGTGCGGCCAGGGTCGCCAGGGTGGTGGGTGTGTGCGAGCCGGTCATGGTGCCCATCATCCGCCCGCGACACTTCGGCGCCCACCAAAACGTCCCGCCCCTACTTTTCCGGCATGGACATCATGAAAACGCGTGGCGGACACGGACCGGGACAGGGACAGAGCCGGGGCCGGGAGCGCTGGTGGGACGCGCTCGTGCTGCTCTCCGTGATCTGGGGCAGCAGCTTCCTGATGATGAAGGTGGGGGTGGGCGTCCTGCCGCCCGCCTACGTGACGCTGGTGCGGCTGGTGATCGGCGCGGTGACGCTGCTGGTGTGGCTGCGGGCCACCGGCGGCGCACTGCCGCGCGGCGCCAGGGTGTGGGGGCACCTGGCGGTGACCGGGGCGCTGGTGAACGTCGCTCCGTTCACGCTGTTCGCCTGGGGTGAGCAGCGGGTCTCCTCGGTCGTCGCCGGGATCTTCAACGCCGCGACGCCGCTGCTGACGATGCTGGTGGTGTCCGTCGTGCTGCCCGGCGAGCGGCCGGGCGCACGCCGGCTGCTCGGGATGCCGATCGGCTTCGCGGGCGTGCTGGTGGTCCTCGGGGTGTGGCGCGGCGCCGACGGCTCGGACCTGGCGGGCCAGCTGGCCTGCCTCGCGGCGGCCGGCTGCTACGCGGTGGGTTTCCCGTACGCACAGCGGTTCCTGGCCGGGCGTCCCGAGTCCACCGTTTCGCTCTCCGCCGCCCAGGTCGTGGTCGCGACGGTGGAGGCCGCCGTCCTGGCGCCGCTCGTCTCCGGCGGGCTGCCGGCCACCGGTCCCGACGGCTGGACGCCGTCCGCCGTCGTCGCCCTGCTGCTGCTCGGCGCGCTGGGCACCGGGGTGGCGTATCTGCTCAACTACCGGATCATCCGCCGCGCGGGGGCGGTTGCCGCGTCCACCGTCACGTATCTGATGCCGCTGGTCGCGGTGGTGGCGGGGGCGGTGCTGCTGGGCGAGGGCATGACGTGGAACCAGCCGGTGGGGGCGCTCGTCGTGCTGCTGGGCGTCGCCGTCGGACGGCGCCGCACGGGGAACGGGAACGCGGCCTCGGCCTCATCCTCGGGGGTACGCGCCGCCCCGCAATCGCCTCCACCGGCCGGGGCTACCCCGCAATCGCCTCGACCGGCCCGGGCCCCCGCCACTACCCTCGATCGATGACCAGCCTCCGGTACCCCGCCAAGCCCCGCCCCGGCGACCGCGTGGCGGTGCTGTCCCCGTCGTCCGGCCTGCCGGGCCTGCTGCCGCTGCCGTTCGAACTCGGCCTGAGCCGGCTGGAGAAGGAGTTCGACCTGCGGGTCGTGGAGTATCCGGCGACCCGGAAGATGGGCTCCACCGCGCGGGAGCGGGCGGACGATCTGCATGCCGCGTTCGCCGATCCGCAGATCAAGGCCGTGATCGCGAGCATCGGCGGCGACGACCAGATCACCGTACTCCCGTACCTGGACGCGGAGTTGCTCCGCGCCAACCCCAAGCCGTTCTTCGGCTACAGCGACAACACCACCTTGCTGCACCATCTGTACGGCCTCGGCATCGTCGGCTACCACGGCGGCTCCGTGATGGTGGAGCTCGGGCGGCCCGGGGCTATGCACCCGGTGACGGCGGACTCGCTGCGGGCCGCGCTGTTCACCTCGGGCGAGTACGAGCTCGCGCCGGCCGGCGAGTTCAACGAGGTCAACCGGTCCTGGGACGATCCGGCGACCTTCGACGAGGCGCCGCGGATGACGCCCTGCGAGGGCTGGACCTGGCATCGGCCGGACCGCGTCGTGGACGGCACGGGCTGGGGCGGGAACCTGGAGATCCTGTCGTGGCTGCTGATGGCGGGGCGGGAGACGGCGCCGGCCGAAAGCCACCGGGGCGAGGTGCTGTTCCTGGAGACGTCGGAGGAGATGCCGCAGGCGGCGGAGGTCTACCGGATCCTGCGCAACATGGGCGAGCGCGGGCTGCTGCGGCAGTTCCCCGCACTGCTGATGGGACGGGCCAGGGCCTGGAACATCCTCGGAGAGGACCATCTCGACGCTGCGGGCCGCGAGCGGTACCGCGCCGACCAACGGGCCGCGGTCCTGCGGGCGTTGGCGGAGTACGCGCCGGAGACGATGGCGGTGTTCGACGTGGACCTCGGGCACACCGACCCGCAGGTCGTCATTCCGTACGGCGGGCGGATCCGGGTAGACGGACCCGCCCGGCGCATCACGGTCACCTACTGAGCCGTACCACCGGCGAGCCGTAGAGCGAGCCGTGCGGCGAGCCGTACGGCTACTGCGGCGTGCCGCTCATCCGGCGGTCACGTCGATGAGGACCTTGCCGACCGCGTTGTTCTCGACGGCAGCGTGCGCGTCGCCCGTCTTCTCCAACGGGAAGCGGTGCAGCGGCAGCCCGGCGTCCTCGCCCACGCGCAGCGCGCCGTCCGCGACGGCGGCCGACACATCGGCGACGGCGTCGGCCTTCGCGCGCTCCGGGACGGTGTAGACGAGGATGCCCTGCCAGCGCAGGTTGGGGACCATCGCCTCCCGGACCGGGACGGTGATCTCGTCGCCGCCGTTGTTGGCGTAGAACGCGATGACCGCGTTGGGCGCCGCGACGGCGTGGTCGATGACGGCGTTCGCGGCGGGGGCGACCTCGACGACGATGTCGACGCCGTCGGGCACCAGGAGCCGGATGGTCGCGGCGGCGTCCTGGGTGCGGTAATCGATGACGTGGTGGGCGCCGGCGGCGCGGGCCAGCTCGGCCTTCCGCGTGCTGCTGACCGTCGTCACCACCGTGGCTCCGGCCCAGCGGGCCAGCTGGATCGCCGCGTTGCCGACCGCGCCCGCGCCGCCCGCGACCAGAACGGTGCGGCCTTCGAGGGCGCCGGGGGCGAGGCGGTCGGGTCCGCCGTCCGCGACCGTGAGGGTGCGGTGCGCGGTCAGCGCCGGGATGCCGAGGCTCGCGCCGAGGTCGAAGGACGCGCTGTCGGGCAGAAGCACGGCCTGCCGGTCCGGGAGCACCACGTACTCCTGCGCCGTGCCCTCGCTGCGCTGCCAGGCGGCTTCCCAGATCCACACCCGTTGCCCGACGCGCTCGGAGGCGATGCCCTCGCCGACGGCGTCGATCACCCCGGCACCGTCCTGGTTCGGCACCTGCTCGGCCCCGTCGGCCGGCCCGCCCGTCGCGCCCTGGCGCGACTTCCAGTCCGTGGGGTTGACGCCGGAGACATGGATCCTGACCCGTACCTCTCCCGGCCCCGGTTCGGGGATCGGGCGCTCGGTCAGGGACAGGACCTCCGGTCCGCCGCTGCTGGTGTGCACGATTGCCTTCATTGCCGTCATACCCGGTTACAAGGCCCGGGGCGCGCGGCTTCTTCCCGCGGTCCGGCGCCATAGGGCGGATTCCCGCCATCCGCTTGATCCGCCGACCGCGAAAGACCGTGGTTTCCGGGCCCTGGCGGGTGATCCTGGCCGGAGATCCCGCCGAGATCCCGTCGCGGGATCCCCGATCCTGAGCGAAGAAGGATGCACGATGACCGTCGAATACATCCGCTACCGCATCACCGACCCGGGGCGCCGTCCCGAATTCGAGAAGGCCTACGCGACCGCCGCCGAGCAGCTGGACCTCGCGCCGCAGTGTCTGGGCTACGAGCTCTCGCACAGCGTCGAGGAGCCCGACCGCTACGTCCTGCGTATCGAATGGACCTCGGTGGAAGCCCATGAGCAGGGCTTTCGCGGCGGTCCGCAGTTCCCTCCGTTCCTTGCCGCGATCCGCCCGTACATCGGCGACATCGAGGAGATGAAGCACTACGAGCGCACCTCAGTGGTCTCCGGGGGCCGGGCATGAGCGCCGGTTCGGAAGCGTCCGGCGGCACGGGCGCGGGCACGGAGCGCGGCTCTTTCTACGAGGCGCTGGGCGGGATCGACGGCCTGCGCCGGCTGACCGAGTCCTTCTACGTGGTGGTCCGCGCCGATCCGCTGCTCGCACCGGTCTTCGCGCACTTCACGCCGACGCACGTCGAGCATGTCGCAGTGTGGATGTCGGAGGTGTTCGGCGGCCCCGCCGGCTACAGCGCCGAGCTGGGCGGCCACCACGGGTTGATCCGTAACCACCTGGGGCTGTCCATCACGGAGGAACAGCGCGCCCGTTGGGCCGAGTTGATGATCGCCACGGCTGAGAAGGAGCTGCCCGACGACGAGCTGCTGCAGCGGCGCTTCGCCGAGTACATCGAGTGGGGGACACACATCGCGCGCTCGGTCTCGCAGCCGGGCGTCGAAGCGGGCAACCCGGGGCCGGTGCCGAAGTGGGGCTGGGACGGGCTGGTCAAGCATTAGGGCATCAGGGCATTAGGGCCGCGACGCCGCCGCGAACAGCCCGCCGGAGGGCTGGGCGGCGTTGCCCAGCAGTTCGGGGCAGCGGTCACCGGGCTCGGGTTCCGGCAGGACGACGGCTCCCGCGCTCGGTGTGATGCGGGGTCGGCGTGGCGAGCGGTCGCCCGACGCGCCGCCCTGTCCGCGGTGCACGAGGAGGCCGTTGACCGGGTCGGGGGCGGCGTCGAGGGCGGCCACCGTGCCGGGCAGTTGACGCCAGGACTCCCACTGCCATTCCTCGCGGAAGCGGACCTCGAGCACGACGCCCCAGGAGTGGGCGTGCCACTCCCAGCTCAACGCCCCGTTGGTGACCGCCGATTCGATGAGCGACTCCGCGTGGGCGTCGCGCCACCGTGCGGCGGAGGTCCTGGCGTTGAAGATCTCGATCGACCACCAGTCCGCAGCCATGCCTTCGACGATAGACACGCGGGCGGCGGACGGCTAGGGCCGGAAGGGCGTTGGGCCGGAGCCGGGCGGGGTGCCGGGCCGGAGTCGGGCGCCGGTCAGGGTGGCGGGCCGGAGTCGGGCGGGGCGGCGGGGTGCCGGGGCGGAGTTGGGCGCCGGAGGGGCGTGGCCGGAGTCGGGCGTCGGAAGGGCGTGGCCGGAGTCGGGCGCCAAATGGGCGTGGCCGGAGTCGGACTCCGGGGGGGTTCGCGGAACCCGCCCGGCGTCCGGCCCGTCAGCTTCCGTCAGTGCTTGGCGAGCGTTTCCTCCACCGCGGCGAGCGTCTCGGTGACGGTCAGCGCGAAGCGCGCGTCGCAGGGGTGGGCACGGCCGGTGCGGGCGGCGGTGATCAGGGCGTCGATGGCCCGTCGCAGCGCCTCCACCGCGCCTTCGCCGAGTTCGGGGAGCGTGTGCACGCCGCGCTCTCCGCGCAGCTCGACGGTGACACCGGCGGCGGGTTCCGGCGCTGTCAGGCTGAGGGTGGCCGTGCTGGCCGCCCCGCCCGCGTGGCGCAGCGCCACGTGGACGGTGTCGCCGCTGCCCCTGACGGCCGCGATGTCGGTGACCTCGCCGAACACCGGCAGGAGTACGGACAGGGCGTGCGGTCCCACGTCCCACAGCGCGCCCTTCTCGCGGCGCCACGGGGAGGCCGCGAACGAGCTGTCGCCACCGGCGAAGACCGAGCCGAGCCAGTCGGCACGGCCGGTGAACCAACCACCCGCGGCGGCCTGCTCGTCGACCCACTCCCCCGTCGTCCGGTCGAAGCGGACGGTGAAGAAGACGACGGACGCGACACCGGACGCCTCGGTGGCCGCGACGACCGCGCGGGCCTCGCCGACGGTCGCCGCGAGCGGCTTGTCGAGCAGCAGATGGCGGCCGGCCGCGGCGGCGCGGGCGGCCAGCGGGGCCTGGACGTCCGGCGGCAGCGCGATCGCGACCGCGTCCACGTCCGCGATCAGCGCGTCCACGTCGTCGTAGGCACGGGTGCCGAAACGTGCCGCCAGTTCGGCGGCCGCCTCCGGCCTGCGGCCCCACACGCCGGTGAACTCGACCTCCGGGTGGCCGCTCAGGGCGGGTGCGTGGGCGATCTCCGCCCAGGGGCCGGTGCCGAGCAGTCCGACGCGGAACGTCATGAGGAGTGCCGCTGGTAGCTGGCGCGGTCGAGGTCACGGATCTCGACGGAGCTGTGGACGGTCAGGCCGGGCGTCGCGGCGGTGTGCTCGCGGGCGAGCGCGAGGACCGCGGTGCTCAGCTCCAGTTTGGTCTCGGGGGTGCGGCCGTCCAGCAGCGCGACCTGGATGTGGATCATCGCCTCGTCGGTCCCGCCGTCCGAGATGACGATCTCGTCCAGCGGGCGGAAGCGGGTCTTGCAGCCGGACACCTGCGCGTCCGCGATCTTGGCGACCAGGGGATGCAGTGCCTGTGCGAAGCCCTGGCGGTCGAAGGTGTCGGTGAGGGTGGCGGAGTAGTCCACGGCTATGTGCGGCATTCCGGCAGCGTACTCAGTGATGATGGACCGGTGCCCACCTTTGATCTCCCCGGACGCCGCCCCGGCACCCAGGGCCCCGGACGCCGCTCCGGCACCCGGGGCCCCGCCCGCAGGGCGCCCTGGGCGGCCGCGGCCTATGTGGCCGCCGTGCAGTCCGGTGCCTACGCGCTGCGGCCGCTGCCGGAGGCGGACCGCGAGGCGCTGCTGCGCGCGCACTCCACCAATGTCGACAACCTACGGGCCGGTCGCTGGCACACCCTCCTGACCAGTGCCTTTCTGGTGGAACGGCCGCTCGATCCGGCATACGGGGCGATTCTCCTCGCCATCCTGGGCGGGGCCGAGACCGTCTGGGGGTCGCGCCGGACGGCCACGGTGTTCGCCGTCGGCCACCTCGGAGCGAGCCTGTTGGTATACGGCGGGCTCCGCGCGGCGGACGCCTCGAAGGAGACGCGGTCGGCGGTGGACGTCGGGGCCAGCTACGGCCTGAACGCGGTGGCCGGGGCCGCCGCCGTCTCGCTCCCGCACCGCGCCGCACGGGTGGTCGCGGCGGCGGGCGTGCTGGGGCTCGCCGTGCGACCCCTGGTGCGCGAGGGGCGTACGTTCACCGACGCCGGGCACCTGGCAGCTCTTCTGCTGGGATTGGGCGCAGGTCACAGGGGCGCGTTCACACGGGGTTAACACAAGGGACACAGCCGGGAAAAACGTTCTTGCCATGCTGCCACCGGCTCGATCAACGGCGTTCGGCCGACACCCCTCGTTCCAGTGCACTACTGCACCCGCGAAGACAGTGGCTTAAGGATGGCGCCCCGTGACCTACAAGGCTGAGTACATCTGGATCGACGGCACCTCGCCGACCGCCAAGCTTCGCTCCAAGACGAGGATCCTGGCCGACGGCGCCGAGCTCCCGACCTGGGGCTTCGACGGTTCCAGCACCAACCAGGCCGTGGGTCACGCGTCGGACCGCGTGCTCAAGCCGGTGTTCTCCTGCCCGGACCCGATCCGTGGCGGAGCCGACGTCCTGGTGATGTGCGAGGTGCTCAACACCGACATGACGCCGCACGAGAGCAACACCCGTGCGCTGCTCACCCCGATCGCCGAGCAGTTCGCCGACCAGGAGCCGATCTTCGGCATCGAGCAGGAGTACACCTTCTTCGACGGTGCCCGGCCGCTCGGCTTCCCCGTCGCCGGCTTCCCCGCCGCGCAGGGTGGCTACTACTGCGGTGTCGGCTCCGACGAGATCTTCGGCCGCGACATCGTCGAGAAGCACCTGGAGAACTGTCTCGCCGCGGGCCTGGCGATCTCCGGCATCAACGCCGAGGTCATGCCCGGCCAGTGGGAGTTCCAGGTCGGTCCGGTCTCTCCGCTGGAGGTCTCCGACCAGCTGTGGATCGCGCGCTGGCTGCTCTACCGCACCGCCGAGGACTTCAACGTCTCCGCCACCCTCGACCCGAAGCCGGTCAAGGGCGACTGGAACGGCGCGGGCGCGCACACCAACTTCTCCACCAAGGCCATGCGCGAGGGCTACGACGCGATCATCACCGCCTGCGAGTCGCTCGGTGAGGGCAGCAAGCCGCTCGACCACGTCAAGAACTACGGCGCCGGCATCGACGAGCGCCTGACCGGCCTGCACGAGACCGCCCCGTGGAACGAGTACAGCTACGGCGTCTCCGACCGCGGCGCCTCGGTCCGCATCCCGTGGCAGGTCGAGGTCGAGCAGAAGGGCTACATCGAGGACCGGCGTCCGAACGCGAACGTCGACCCGTACGTGGTGACCCGCCTCATCGTCGAGACCTGCTGCACCGCGCTGGAGAAGGCCGGCCAGGTCTGATCCCGCCGCAGCGGAAGATTCACCGGTAAGTGCGGAAGTTTCACCGGTAGGTACTGAACGGCTGAGGGGCCCGTCGAGTCGACGGGCCCCTCAGCCGTTGTGCTGTCGCCGGCGGACCTCAGCGAACGCCGGAGGGCGCGCCCGCCGCATACGCGTCCCGGGCCGGCGGGGCCGGGACGGCCTCCTCGCCGTGGGACACCTTCGGCAGCCAGCGCAGCCACCGGGGCAGGTACCAGTTGCGCTCGCCGAGCAGGACCATCACCGACGGGAGCAGCAGCACCCGCACCACCGTGGCGTCCAGGAACACGGCCACGGCCAGGCCGACGCCCATCTGCTTCATGTCCTGCATCGACAGCGTGGCGAAGACGGCGAAGATCGCGACCATGATCGCGGCGGCACTGGTGACCGCGCCAGCCGTGGAGCGCACCCCTTCGCGCACCGCCTCGGTGGTGCTGATCCCCCGGTCGCGGGCCTCACGGATCCGGGACACGACGAACACGTGGTAGTCCATCGACAGGCCGAACAGGACCACCAGGACGAACAGCGGCATCCAGCCCTCGATCGCGCCGACCGACTCCGTGCCGACCAGGGACGCGCCCCAGCCGTGCTGGAAGACCGCGGTCATGACACCGAACGCGGCGCCCACCGAGAGCAGGTTGAGGAGGATGGAGGTGACCGCGACCGTCACCGAGCGGAAGCTGAACAGCATCAGCAGGAACGTCACGCCCATGATGAAGACGAAGACCGGGACGATGCCGCTCTTCAGCTGGGCGTTGAAGTCGACGGAACCGGCCAGGTCCCCGGTGACGTAGGCGTGCTCGGCGACCGGGCCGAAGGTGTTCGGCACGAGGTCGTCGCGCAGGGTGGCCAGGGCGTGCTTCGAGACGGCGTCGCTGCCGTCGCCGGCGAGCGGCACCTCGATCACCGCGATGTCCTGGTCCGCGTGGACCGCCGTGGTGACGCCCTTGCCGAACTCGGCCGACGCGGCGGTCTTTGACGTGAAGCCGGCGATCGCGGACCGGACGCCGGGCGCCTCGATGTCCTTGGCCTGCACGACGATCCTGGCCGGCGCGGGACCGCCCGGGAAGGCCGTGGTGATCTGCTCGAACGCGGTGCGCAGCGGGGCGTCCGCCGGGACCTGCTTGTCCATCCCCAGCGATTCGGTGTGCATCCCCAGCGCGGGGACGGCCAGCGCCAGCAGCACTCCGGCGCCCAGCACCGCGAAGGTCTTGGGGCAGGCGATGACGGGCCGCAGCACGGCGCCGGAGATTCGACCAGCGGGACGACGCTGTTTGAGCGCGCGGCGGGCCCGGGAGGCGCGTCCGAAGCGCGGCAGCCGGCCCCGCTCGACGCGGTCGCCGAGCAGCGACAGCAGGGCGGGGAGCACCGTCACCGAGCCGAGCATCGCAGTGAACACGACGAGGATGGTCGCCATCGCGAAGCCCTTGAAGAGCAGCAGACCGGACAGGAACATGCCCGCCATCGCGACCATCACCGTCAGCCCGGAGACCAGTACCGCCCGGCCGCTGGTGGCCGCGGCGATCCGCAGCGCGGTCTCGGCGTCGTGTCCCGCCGCCCGCTCGTCCCGCTCGCGCCGCAGGTAGAACAGGCAGTAGTCGACGCCGACGGCCAGGCCCATCAGCAGCATCACGGAGCTGGTGGACTCGAAGATGTGCAACTTGTGGCTGCCGACGGCCAGCAGGCCGCTCGCCCCGATGAACGCGGTGACGGCGAGCCCGACCGGCAGCAGCGCGGCGACCAGTGCGCCGAAGGCGACCAGCAGGATGCCGAGCGCGAGCGGTACTGCGGTCCACTCGGCCTTCGCGAAGTCCTTGCTGATGACGTCGCCGAGCCACTTGCCGGCGCTGGCGTCCCCGAACTCGTGGACCTGGACGTCCCGGTGGCCGTCGCGCACCTTCTCGACCGCGTCGAGCACCGGCTGTACGCGGTCTCCCGCGTCCTCCTGCTTGCCCTTCATCTCGAAGCGGATCAGCGCGGAGCGACCGTCCTTGGACGGCAGCGCGGCCTGCACCGCCCCGACCTCGCCGGTGGCGCGGACCCCTTGGGCGACCGCCTGCGCCGCCTCCTTCCACTGCCCCGGGCCCTCGGAGCGGACCAGGACCATCTCGCCGGCAGGGTGCTCAAGACCGTGCTCGGACAGGATCCTGTCGGCGGCGGCCGAGTCGCCGGCGCCGTTCTCGTACGACTTCATCTGCGTCGTACCGACCATGCCGCCGATGACCGAGGCCACCACCACGAACAGCAGCCAGCCGATGATCGCCGTCTTGCGGTGGCCGGCGCTCCAGGCGCCGAGCCGTGCCGCGAGATTGTCCTTCATCTCGTCACTCCCCCAAGGATTCGGTAGATTTTTCCGACCCCTTGAAGGTAGAAATCCGCGGCCGCCCGCCCCAGCCGTCCAGACCCCCGAGCCCGATGGTGTTGCCAGGTACACCCCACTGGGGGGCCACCGCCAGTGACCTGCGCGGACGCCGTCGGCAGAGTGGGTGGTGCCAAGATGGCGACGCATACGGTCGAACGAACGGGGAGGGCGGCCATGAACATCCGCAACGCGGGGCTGGCAGGCATACGAGGGCTCGCCCTGGCAGTGCTGGGCCTCATCGAGTCGATCGTTCTCTTCGTGTTCGCCGTGCTGTCGATCTCCTTCATCAGCCTCGGCATCGGCATCTTCACCACTCCATGGATGATCGCCAGGGTGCGCGACCGGGCCGACCACCGCCGGGAGCTGGCGCTGCGCTGGTCGGGTGTCGAGATCGCCCGCCCGTACCGCCCCGCTCCGGAGTTCCGGCCGGGGGTCGCCGGCAGCTGGCGGCGCCTGGAGTGGGTGCTGACCGACCCCGCCACCTGGCGTGACCTGCAGTGGCTGCTCGTCGACATGACGGCGGGCGCGATCCTCGCGTTCATCACGGCCGGGCTGTTCGTGGAGGGCGCCTTCGGCTGGGTGCTCGCCGCCTCTGTGTGGCGGCCGATCGTGTCGGCGGGCGGCACCTACTGGTACGCGTTCATCCCGGTCTCCGACCAGACGACGGCCGTCCTCGCCGCCCTGCTCGGCACCGTCTGGATCCTGCTCGGCCTGCGCTTCTCCCCGACGCTGCTGCACCGCCACGCCCTGCTCACCCGGGCCTTCCTCGCCCCCACCCCGGCGGCGCAGGAGGAGGCGCTCAAGCGGCGGGTGGCCCGGCTGGCGGAGACCCGCTCCGACGCGGTCGACAGCTCCGCCGCCGAGCTCCGACGCATCGAACGGGACCTGCACGACGGCGCGCAGGCCCGGCTCGTCGCCATGGGGATGAGCCTCGGCATCGTCGAGCACCTCATCGAGCAGGACCCGGAGAAGGCCCGGAAGATCCTCTCCGAGGCCCGGCAGTCCTCCGCCGACGCCCTCACCGAACTCCGCGACCTGGTGCGCGGCATCCACCCGCCGGTCCTCGCGGAGCGCGGACTCGGCGACGCCGTCAGGGCGTTGGCGCTGCGCGGCCCGATCCCGACCGAGGTCAACGTCGAGCTGTCCGGCCGCTTCGAGGCTCCGGTGGAGTCGGCCGCCTACTTCACGGTCTCCGAGCTCCTCACCAACGCCGCCAAGCACTCGGGCGCCGGGCGCATCTGGATCGACCTGCGGCACGAGGACGGCATGCTCCGTGCCTCCGTCACCGACGACGGCAGCGGCGGCGCCGACGTCTCCCGCGGCACCGGCCTGCAGGGCATCGAACGCCGCCTCGGCGCCTTCGACGGTGTCCTGGCCGTCAACAGCCCGGCGGGCGGCCCGACCATGGTGACCATGGAACTGCCGTGCGCGCTCGCCGCCCCGGCGGCCGGCCGGCCGAACTAGGGCCCAGAGACCGCGGCCTTTGGCCGGCTCCCCGGAATCGCCCGGCAGGAGCGGCCCCCGGCCCCCGTATCGGCTCAGGGGCCGCTTCGGTCTCCGGATCGCGCGCTGCGCCAGGCCCGGCGCAGCCGGTCGAGTTCGGCCAGTTCGGCGCGGGTCCAGGTACCGCCGGACCGCTCCCTGACGAAGCGTCGGATCGCCTCGTTCGCCGCGGCCACCGGACTCTGCTCGGAGGCGGGCGGCGGCGGGACGGACATGCCCTTCACTGTGGGGCAGCGGTGTGACAGCCGTGTGAGGTGGGGTTAAGAGCCGGATGAAGATTCACTGTCGCGTGCGGGACGGGGCGCGGTGCGGGGCTCCAGGACTCTGGCGGTGAAGGCGGCCAGCTGGGTCCGCAGTTGCTCACGCGTCATCCGCTGCCGGCCGGCGAGGTGTTCTTCCGCGCGTTCGCGGAGCGGGAGTTGGAACGCGAGACGCATCGGGAGATGGACCAGGAGAACCGCGAAGGGGAACTCGAGGATCCCGTGCTCGTCCCACAGTTCGATCCAGCCGGGGGATGGACCTCGTCACGGCGACGGCGGCGATGTCGTCGGCGTCGACGAACCCGACGCGACCCTCGCCGGCCGCGGTGCGGATGGTCCCGTCCGCTCGAACGGTCCGGGCGTGCGCGTGGTCGCCGGTGAAGTTCTGCATGAACCAGGAGGGCCGCAGGACCGCCCACTGGGGGAAACGGATCGGGTGACGGATCGGCGCCGCAGCTGACTTCGGGCCGGCCGTCCCGGGCCGGCTGTCAGTGGCGGCCGCTACGGTGGCCGTATCCCATCAGCGCTGGCTGCGCCGGGAGGGCCCCGCCGACAGCGCGGCGGGGCCCAGCACCGCCCCGCCCCCCGCCACCCTGGAGTTGCCGTGCGCGTCGTCCTCGCCGAAGACCTCTTCCTGCTGCGCGACGGGCTGGTCCGGCTGCTGGAGGCGTATGACTTCGAGATCGCCGCCGCGGTCGACAACGGGCCGGAACTGCAGCGCGCGCTGGTGGAGTTGCGGCCCGACGTGGCGGTGGTGGATGTGCGGTTGCCGCCGTCGTTCACGGATGAGGGGCTGCAGGCCGCGCTGTACGCGCGGCGCGAGATCCCGGGCCTTCCGGTGCTCGTGCTCTCCCAGCACGTGGAGCAGCTGTACGCCCGGGAGTTGCTCGCCGACGGCAGCGGCGGGGTCGGCTACCTGCTGAAGGACCGGGTGTTCGACGCGGACCAGTTCATCGACGCGGTGCGGCGGGTGGCCGGCGGCGGTACGGCGATGGACCCGCAGGTGATCTCGCAGCTGCTGGCCCGTAATGTGCGCAACGAGCCGCTGGGAAAGCTGACCCCCCGCGAGAGCGAAGTGATGGGGCTGATGGCCGAGGGCCGGTCCAATGTCGCGATCGCCGAGCGGCTGGTGGTTACCGAACGGGCCGTCGCCAAGCACACGTCCAACATCTTCGCCAAGCTCGACCTGCCGCTGTCCGACGACGACAACCGCCGGGTGCTGGCCGTACTGGCCTACCTGGACCGTTCCTGAGTGTTCCTGACTCCTTCCTGAGTTCCTGAGGTCCGTGCGCGCCGCCGCCCGGCGGGCGGCCGCCCCCGTGCTCGACTGACCGGATGCACGAGACACCTCCCCCCGGAGTCCCCGCCGGCTCCGCATCCGCCACCGAGGTCGTGGCGGAACGGCTCAAGGAGCGGATCTACGCGACGATCACCATGATCGCCGTCGTTGTCGGCCTCACGATGGTCGACGGCCTCGCGGATGGCGATGCCGCCGTCTCCGTCACCGCCACCTCGCTCGGCCTGTGGCTGGCCACCCTCGTCGCCGACGACCAGGGACATCGCGCCGTCCACCACCGCTCCACCACCTGGCCGGAGTTCCGCCGCCTGCTCTACGTCAGCAGCCCGCTGCTGCTCAGCGCCGTCGGCCCGCTGATCCTGATCGGCGTGTCAGCGACCGGGGCGATGTCCCTGCACACCGCCCTGATCGCCGCCGCCACCGTCGATGTCGTCGGGCTCTTCGCCTGGGGCTTCGTCGGCGGCGTCCGGATGGGCGGCGGCCTGGTGGCCGCGCTGGTCGCCGGCACGCTGGACACGGCGATCGGCGCGGCAGTCGTGGTCGTCAAGCTCACCGCGGGCCACTAGTTCACGGCTCACGGCGACGGGGTTCACGCTGCCCGGCGCACCGCGAACAGGAAGCAGCCGAATTCCAGCGCGCGGACGTGCACCAGGGCGACCTCGGGGTCTGTGAACATCGCGGCCAGCTCCGCGTCCGCGGCGCCCGCCGCCACCTCGTCGTCGGTGAGCCGGACGAGCCGGCCGCCCAGGATGCGGCCGTCTGCGCTGTAGACACGGAAGACCCGGCCGGCGCCGTGCATCGCCGCCGGGTAGCCGGCGCCGGTCGGCGGGCCGGGGCAGCGGTCGGCGTCGGCGTGCACGAACACCGGCCCCAGTTCCACGTACGGGCCCGGGTTCGCGCCGGTCTCCGCCGCCCAGTGGCGCAGCGGGGCGTAGGAGAGCAGCGCGATCCGGTCTCCGGGGGCGGCGTGCCGCAGGCAGCAGCGCAGCGGGGCGCCGCCTTCCTCGTCGGTGCTCAACTCGGGTGCCCGGCCCGCGTCGTCGGTGTCCCGCAGCCGGGTGAGCAGGGCCGGGTCGATGGCGGTGGTGCGGAAGGCCGTGGCCTCGTGGGTGTTGGTCGCCGTGGCTTCGTGGGTGCTGGTCATGGATCAACGATCGCTCCGGAAGCGGCCCGGATCCGGCGGAAATCGGACGTCACGCTGAACGGCGACGCGCCGCCGTGCGAGGGAGGATCGCGCATAGTGCGCGGCTCCCGGGGTGCCGCCCCACGACCCGCCCCGGCCCGCGCACGGCCCGCGCCCGGCCGGGCGGCGTACCCCGCATGGGTGACCATCGCACCATTCACTCGTTTGACGGCGTGTGGACACATGGGAAGCGACAGTTCTGCGCTCTTTCGGGGGGCACTCCCCGCACACCCGCGCGGGTACCGGGTCGGGTACCGCGCCGGGCGGCCGGCCCGTAGCTGCGCCGCGAGGTGAGGCCCGGTGAACAGCCCGGCGAAGAGCCCTGCGAAGGCCGCACCGAAGAGCGCGAGGCCCCTGGAAGCCGAGGCCGTGGAGGTCGAGGAGGCCGAGGCCTCGATCGTCGAGAACTATCCGCACCTCGTACGGCTCGCCTATCTGACGCTGCCGGCCGTCCTCGGCCGGCACCGCAGGGTGCTGGCCGCGCACACCCTCGTACAGCGGGCGCTGCCCCGCGGCCGGCGCGCGCCCGAACCGGTCGCCGCCGGTGCGGCCGGGCCGCGCGGCGGCCCGCCGGATGCGGCGTACTCCTTGGTGCGTCAAGAGGTGCTGCGCGGGGCGGTGGCGTACGGCGCGGAGGACGGGTGGCGGAAGCGGGCCCACGCGGCCCGCGGCTGGCTGCCGTTGCCGCACGTGTGGGGGCTGCGGCTGCACCCCAAAGCGGGCGGCACGGACGAACTCGCCCTGGACCGTTCGCTCTCCGAGCTCGGCAGCCCCGCCCGTGCCGCGTTCGCGCTGAGCGCCCTGGAGGGGCTGGCCGAACGCGAGGTCCGAAAGGTGTTGGCCGCGGCGGGCGTCGCCGATGCCGGCACGGCGGTCACCGAGGCGGCCGCGGCCGCCGGTGCGGGCGGCGAGCCGGTCCGGGCGCTGCTCGGCGGGGGCGAGTTCGACCCGTGCACGGTGCAGGCCCGGCCGACCGACCTGCTGCGCAGACGGCAGCACATGCGGGCCGCGGGCGTCGCGGTCGCGGCCGTGGTGGTCGCGGCGGTACTGCTGCCGCTGGCCGGTTCCGACGACGGCGGCCCCGGATCGTACGCCTCCGGAACGCCCGCCATTGCCGCCGGCCCACTGGAGCCGACGGCGTTGGTGCGGGCCGACGGCGCCCTGTGGGAGCACACGTCACGGATGGACTTCACCGCCTGGCCCGCCCGGGGCGGCCGGAAGGACGACACCGAGCTGCTGCGCCGCGCGCTCGCCGTGTGGTCGCGGCCCGGGGAGCGCGTGCAGGTCTCGGCGACCCCCGGCACGTCGCGCGGCCTGCCCGCCCAGCCCCCGCAGCTGCTGTACGCGGGCGATGTGGGCGAGGCGGCCGTGGTCGTGCTCTACGACGGGATGCGGATCGTCCGGTACGCCGAGCCGCACGACGGGAAGGGCTTCGCGGCGCTGGACTTCGCTCGGGTGGACGACGCGGACGTCGCCACCGGTGCGGCCGTCGTCGTCGGCCGCGTCGACGGCAACACCCGCTTTCTGACCGCCCCCTGGGTCGACGAGACGCAGACCCGCGACCTGCTCCAGCCCAACCGGGTCGTGCAGCCGCTGCACGTCGCGGCCGACGGTGTCACGGACCCGGTCCGCACCCCGGGCGCGGGCGCTTCGGCGGGCGCGTGCGGGACGGTGTGGCCGGTGCTGCAGTTCCGTTCCTCGGCGAGGATCGCGGAGCAGCACACCTTCCTACTGACCGATCTGGGCGATCTGACGCCGGTCCATCTCACGTACACGCCTCCGTCGGGCGGCTCCTCCGCCCCGGCCCGGCAGCCGCGCGAGGCGACCGGGTCGCAGGCCCTGCTGAACTGGGCGCACAGCGCCTGCCGGCTGGGGGCGCTGCGCGGCCAGGGCGTACGGGCCGTCGACAACTGGGAGTTCGCCGAGCAGAAGCTGCCCGAGGGCGGCGCCGCCGCGTCCTGGGTCTGCACGCGCGCGGACACCTGGCGCGGCCCCGGCACGGCGATGGTGCAGTTCCAGCCGCCCGGCTCGGCGCCGACCGCGCCCGCGGCGGTGGCCGCGGAGGCCCGGGACACCAACGCGTGCAGCCGGTTCGGCCAGCATGTGCTGGCCGGCGTCATGTGGAAGTCCCCGGCCGGCCACTGGTTCCTGCTCGCGGCCGGCAGCCGCGACGTCACCAAGGTCTCGGCGTCGGGCGGTGTCCGCGCGAGCGCGGACGGCCCGCTGCTCGCCGTCCGCGCGGAACGCGGCGCGAACGCCAAGCTGACGGGACGGCTGACGACCGGCACGACGCTGGACGCGCTGGGCTAGGCCGTGTCTGACAAATCCCGGCCGGGTACGGGGAGCGTCATCGTGACGTGGTCGCCCACGTGACTCTCCTCGACCCAGCCCTGGCGGGCGTAGAACGCCTGGGCTCGCAGGTTGGGCCCGAAGACCTCCAGCCGGACGGCGGACACGGCGACGTCCTGCCAGGCCGTGACGCAGGCCCGGTGCAGGGCGCTGCCGAGGCCCGCCCGCCAGAGGTCCGGGTCGACATGGAACTGGAAGAGCTTCTCCTCGCCGGGCCGGAATCCGAGCACCGCGAAGGCGACGATCCGGTCCTCGCGCAGCACGCAGAGCACCCTGCGGTCGGCCGACCCGATCGCCCGCTCGGTGCCCGCCCGGCAGCGGCTCAGCTCCTCGGGGCCGTTGTACTCCTCCTCGGGGAGGTGCCCCTCGTAGTAGGTGGCCCGGGCCCTGCGGTGTACGTCGGCGATACCGTCCAGGTCGCCGGGACGGGCGTCACGGATCGTGACGGAGGTGGCGTTCATGATCCCCTGGACGCCCCCTCGGGGGTGGCCGGTTCCGGCTGGGGGCTCCGGGTGACAATGGCGCCCATGAGCGATCTTGAACGAGACGGTGTGATCTTCCGCCAGGCCACCGAGGACGACGCGGCCGCCCTGGTCGCCCTGTACGACGGCGCCGCCCGCTGGATGCGGCAGCACGGCATCGACCAGTGGAAGCCCGGTGAGAAGAGCGAGGACCACTTCCTGCTGCGCATGAAGGAGGGCGGGGTCTGGCTCGCCGACACCGGCGGCCGCGCCCCGGTCGGCGGCTGGGAACTGTGGTGGGACGACGAACCCGCCTGGGGCCCGCAGCCCCCGGTCGCGGGTTACATCCACCGCCTGATGACCGACCGCACCACCGCCCCGCCGAACCTCGGCCGCGCGATGCTCGCCCACGCGGAACACCGCATCGCCCGAACGGGCCGCCGGCTGAGCCGGCTGGACTGCGTATCGACAAACCCACGCCTGCGCGCGTACTACGAGTCGGCCGGCTACACGGTGACCGGCGAACAGCCCTTCAAGAACGGCGGCAAGGGCAGCGCCTACGCGGTAACCCTCCTGGAGAAACGGCTCGCGGACTGACAGGGCCCGCCTCCCTGGAGGGGAGGCGGGCCCTGTCTGCTGTTCCTGGCGGTCAGTGCTTGGTGTAGATCGCTACCGTGCGGGCCGGGACCGTGAAGGATCCGGTGGTTGCGTCGTAGGCGGAGTGCTTGACGACCGGGTCGGAGCCCGCGGACTGGATCGGGTGCAGGGTGTAGGGGGTGCCCGACAGGGCGGTCACCCGCTGGCTCTGCGGGGTGGTCGTGGCGTTGAAGACCACGACCAGGTCACCGAGGCGCATGGTGATGACGCCCGGGGTCTCGTCCTGGCCCGACAGCGGGAAGGAGAGCCGGTCCTGGACCTGGGCCGCGGAGGTGAGGGCGAAGGCCGGTTCGGTGGAGCGGATCCTGAGCAGGTCCTGGTAAGCGGCGGAGGCGCCGGTGATCTCGGTGCAGCCGGGGCGCAGGGCCGGGGAGTTGAGCAGCGGCTTGGCGTACAGCCACTTGGGCTGGTTGTCGGCGGCCGGCGGAAGGCCGCGGCCGAAGCCGTTGCCCGTGGCGCAGTCCCAGTGGATGGCGTTGAACCAGTCACCGGAGTCGAAGGAGTTGCGGTCCAGGGACTTGGAGCGCAGCAGGTCGCTGCCCGCCTGGTAGAGCGCCGGGCCCTGGGAGAGCATGGCGGTCGATTCGGCGAGTACCTGCATCCGGGCCCGGTCGGCGGCCGTCGTGGCGGCCGGGAGCTTGAACGCCAGGGCGTCGTAGAGCGATTCGTTGTCGTGCGCGTCGACGTAGGCGAGCGCGTCGCCGGGCGCCGCCGCGTATCCGGCGGGCTGGCCGTTGTAGTCGATCTCGGAGCCCCGCACCTGCTTGCCGGCGGAGTCGGTGAAGGAGAACGTGCTCAGGTTGCCGCTCAGCCCGACCTTGATGAGGTCCTGGTAGTGCAGCAGCCGGGCCTTCTGCTCGGCGGGAGTGCCGTTGGCGGTCGAGGAGTTGGGGTCGGTGTAGAGGCCGCTGGCGAAACCCTGCACGCCGGGGTCGGCGTCGAACGGGCTGCCGCCGCGTACGGCGTCGCGGGCCCGGTCGCTGAAGGTGGCGATGCCGGTGCCGGCCATGTTGGCCTGGGTGGCCTGCTCGAAGCGGGCGTTGTCGGCGACCTCGCCGAAGTTCCAGCCCTCGCCGTACATGATGATCTTCTTGCCGTCGACGCCGTCCTTGGCGGGCGTCAGCGCGTCCAGCGCCTTGCGGACCGCGAGGATGTTCGCCTTGGGGTGGTGGCCCATGAGGTCGAATCGGAAGCCGTCGACCTTGTACTCCTTCGCCCAGGTGACGATGGAGTCGACGACCAGCTTGCCCATCATCGCGTTCTCCGGCGCGGTGTTGGAGCAGCAGGTGGAGTTGGCGACGCTGCCGTCGGCCATCAGCCGCTGGTAGTAGCCGGGCACGATCTTGTCGAGGACGGAGGTGTCGGCCTGGCCGGAGGCGGAGGTGTGGTTGTAGACCACGTCCATCACCACCCGCAGCCCCGCGTTGTTCAGCCCCTGCACCATCTGCCGGAACTCGGTGGTGCGGCCGGCGCCGTCCGGGTCGGTGGCGTAGGAGCCCTCGGGAACCGTGTAGTGGTACGGGTCGTAGCCCCAGTTGTAGGCGTCCTTGGCCGCGGCCTTGGCCACGCACTCCTGCTGCTTCTCGGAGTCGGCGGGGAAGGAGGCGAGGTCGCACTCCGGGACCGCCTGGTCGGCGGCCTTCTCCGGGACGGTCGCGAAGTCGAACGCGGGCAGCAGGTGCACGTAGTCCGTGCCGGCCTTCGCCAGCGCGCGCAGATGCGTCATGCCCGCCGAGCCCGTGGCGGTGAAGGCGGTGTACTTGCCGCGTTGCGCGGCCGGGACGGTGGTGTCCGCGACGGAGAAGTCACGGATGTGCAGCTCCTGGATCTGCGCCTGGGCCAACGGCACCGCCGCTGGTTTGGCCTGCCGCTGCCAGCCCTTGGGGGCGAGCTTCGGGTCGGCCAGGTCGACGAGGAGGCTGCGGACGGAGTCGGCGGTCAGGGCGACCGAGTACGGATCGGTCACCAGGTTCGTGACCAGCTTCTGGACGCTCGGCGCCCAGACCGTGACCGCGTACCGGTACTGCTGGCCCGTCCAGTCGCGCCCGCCGGTCACCGACCAGACGCCGCTGCCGGCGTCGCGCCGCATGGGGACGGTCCTGCCGTCGATCTCCACGGCGACGCTGTGCGCGGTGGGTGCCCAGACCGACAGGGTGGGCCGGCCGTGGTCGAAGACCGGGCCGAGCGTCGCGCGCTGCGCCTTCGCGGCGTACAGGTCGTCGAGCACTCCTTGCGTCTGCACGCCGGTGGCGGCGAGCAGCGCCCCGTTCGCGGCGCGCTGGGTGGCGATGAGCTGGCCGGGCAGCGCGGCGCCGATCCGGTCCCGGTCGCGCGGGTCGACGGTGAAGGCCGCGTACTCCTTCAGCTGCGGGTACTTCGCCTTCTGGGCGGCGGTCAGGCCGTCCGCGACCGGTGACAGGCGCAGCCAGTGGCCCTCGCTGGACAGGGCGCCGTCCTTGACGGTGATGCCGCCGTCGGGGGCGTAGACGAGCTGCTGGCTGGCGGACGCGCTCGCGTCGGTGTGCCAGGCGACGGTGTCGCGGTCGATCCACTGGGCCTGCGCCTTGGTCAGGTCGAGGTCGGCGCCCGTGCCCTTGGGCTGCGGGAGCAGGTACTTCGGCGTTCCGGCCAACAGCCACACCTCATGCCCGTTGGAGGCGAAGTCCAGGGACTGGTCGGAGGGCAGGTCCTTGGCGTCGCCGTTGTGCAGGATGTAACTCAGCGAGGTGGCGCCCGGTGCGAGCGGCACCTCGTACACCGCACCATAGGCGTCGATCCGCGTCGGCTGGAGCGGCTTGGTCCAGTCGGTGGGCGTGGCGGCGCCGGTCCAGGTGTGCAGGCCCCAGTGGGTGTAGTCGCCGTCGGCGCGCTGGTAGTGGAGGACGGCCTTGGTGGTGTCCTGCGGCGGGTAGGCGCCCGTGGGTGGCGCGTTCAGCACCTCGGTGCTGCCCTGCGTGATCCACACCTCGCCGGTCTTCGTGAGATCGACGGACCGGTCGGCGTCGGTGTCCTTGACGCCGTTCTTGTCGACGGCGATGAAGCCGACGCTGGACGCGCCCGGCTTGAGCTTGACGTAGGCGAAGGCGCCGTAGGCGTCGCGCCCGGTGAAGGGCTTGCCGGCCGGCCACGTGGTGCCCTCGCCGTCGGCGATGTCGCCCCAGGTGTACAGGCCCCAGTCGGTGTAGTCGCCGTCGGTGCGCTTGTAGTGCACGACCGCGTAGTCGCGGGACACGGCGCTGGGCGGCGTCTGCTGGACGGGTGCGCCGCTGGTGGTGGCGGCGGTCGCGCTGCTCGTGTGCCCGGCGGAGTCGATCACCACGGCCTTGTAGCGCAGTGCGGTTCCGGCGGGGACGGCGGCGTCGAGCGCCTGGGTGACGGTGTAGGGGGCGTGGTCGGCGGAGCCGAGCACCTGCCACTTGGCGTTGCCGACCTGGGCGGCGAAGACCACCCGGTCGAGCTGCCCGCCGGTCGCGTCGGCGGAGAGCTCGACGGTGCCGGTGGCGCCGGCGGCAGGGGCGTGCAGCGCGATCGACGGCCGGGTGGCGGGGGCGCCGAGCGGCTCGGCCGCCTTGTAGACGACGGAGGAGAGCGCGGGAACGGTCACGGTGACCTTGCTGTCGGCGCCGCTGTGCACGGTGCCGGTGGCGCCGTAGAGCGCGCCGAAGTCCGCCCCGGCCGCACCGGTCGGTACCACAACGGTCTTCGCCTCGGCGGCGTTGTTCACCGCGACGAGGTACTCGGTCCGTGTCTTGGCGTCCGTGCGGGAGTACGCGTACACGCCCGCGCCGTCGGCCGCGTACCGCTCGGTCTGCACGCCGTCGCGCAGCGCCGGGTTCTCCTTGGTCAGCTTCGAGAGCGCGGCGATGGTCCGGTACAGCGGCGCCCCGGTGTCGTAGGCGTCACTGGCGTGGGTGCGGTCGGTGCCCAGCTCGTCGTCGTCGAGGTAGTCGGCGACCTTGGAGGCGAACATGGTCTGCCGGGCGTCCTTGTCGCCGCCCGCCCCGGTGAAGCCCTGCTCGTCGCCGTAGTAGACGACGGGGTTACCGCGGCTGAGGAACATCAGCTCGTTGGCGAGCCGGTCGCGCCGCACCAGCTCCGCGTCGGTGGCGCCGGGGTTGTCCTGCTTGAGGAAGGTCCCGATGCGGCCCATGTCGTGGTTGCCGAGGAAGGTCACCGACTCGTAGGCGTTGGCCTTGTCGGTGGTGTACCGGTAGTCCTGCGCGAACAGGCCGGAGAGTTTGGCCGCGGAGGCGCCCTGGGAGGCGTAGGCGCGTGCGGCGTCCTGGAAGGGGAAGTCCAGGGTGGCGTCGAGCCGGCCCTGGGTGACGTAGGGCGAGGTGATCGCGGTGTCGGCGGAGTAGACCTCGCCGAACATGAAGAAGTTCTTCCGGCCGTGCTGGGCGGCGTACGTGTCCAGCGCGGTGGCCCACTGGGTCCAGAACGGCAGGTCGACGTGTTTGACGGTGTCGATCCGGAAGCCGTCGATCGCGAAGTCCTCGACCCACTTCTCGTAGATCTTCGTCATGCCCTCGACGACCTCGGGGCGCTCGGTCCACAGGTCGTCGAGGCCGGAGAAGTCGCCCTGGTCGGTGCTCTCGCCCGCGTAGGTGGAGTCGCCGCGGTCGTGGTACATCGACGGGTCGTTGAGCCAGGCCGGCACCTTGAGGTTCTTCTTCTCCGGGGCCACGACGGGCGTCCGCGGGAAGGAGTCGGCGTCGACGGCCGGGAAGTCCTTGCCCGCCGCGGCTGGGGGCCCCTCCCGGCCGGAGGTTGGGGGAGCGTAGTCGGTGTCGTCGAAGGGCGTCCCGTCCTTGCTCAGGTACGGGAACGCGCCCTTGGAGAGGTACGAGTACGCCTTCTCCTTGTAGTCCACGACGTCGGCGGTGTGGTTGGTGATGACGTCGAAGAAGATCTTCATGCCCTTGGCGTGGGCGGCGGCGATGAGCTTCTTCAGGTCGTCGTTGGTGCCGAAGTGCGGGTCGACCTGGGTGAAGTCGGTGATCCAGTAGCCGTGGTAGCCGGCCGAAGCGTCCTTGCCGGTGCCCTGCACGGGCTGGTTCTTGAAGATCGGCGCCATCCAGATGGCGGTGGTGCCGAGCCCCTTGATGTAGTCGAGCTTCCCGGTCAGGCCCTTGAGGTCGCCGCCCTGGTAGAAGCCCTTGTCGGTGGGGTCGTAGCCGGTGACCAGCCGGGAGCCGGTGAGGCCGCCGGTGTCGTTGCGGGTGTCGCCGTTGGCGAACCGGTCCGGCAGGACGAAGTAGAACTGCTCACGCGTGAGGTCGTGGCGGGCCGGCTGGGCGGCGAGCGCCGCGTCGGAGGGTGGGGCGGGTGGCGCGGCGGCCAGGGCGGGCACGGCGGCCGGCACGGTGGCCAGCAGCAGCGCCGACACCACCGTCGCTGCCACACGTCGTATGTGTGCGGGTACGGACACGGGCGGGTCTCCTCGGTACGGAAAAGCTCGTGCCGGGGCACTACGCGCCGAGTCCCGCGGCCGCCCGGCGGCACCGCCGGGCGCTGCGGACGCTATCGCTGCCCGCCCCTTGCAGCAAGACCTTGCAACGGACTTCTTCAGCCCCCCGGCCTGCACCGGACATCTGCAGGTAACGGGGACGTCACATTCGGCTGACCTTGCGGAATCTTTCTTGCAGACTCTTTCGCAAGGACTTACATCGCTGTTACGTTCCTGCCCAGCCCGAGCAGCCGCACAGCACAAGCGGCGCGCATCACCCACTCCAGGGTGAACCGGGTTTTACCCTCATCAAGGAGACAGGTATGCGACGCGGCATATCCGCCGTGGCGATGGCCGCGGCCATCGTTCTCGGGGCCACCGCCTGTGGCGGCAGCAGCGACAACAAGAGCACCAGCGACGCGGCGAAGGACCCGGCCGGCGTCTCCGGGGAGATCACGTACTGGGACACCTCGGACGCCACCAACGAGGCGCCTGTCTACCAGGCCCTGATCAAGGACTTCATGGCGAAGTACCCGAAGATCAAGGTCAAGTACGTCAACGTCCCGTTCGCGGACGTCGAGCAGAAGTTCAAGACGGCGGCGCAGAGCGGCAACGGCGCCCCCGACGTGGTCAGGGCCGACGTCGGCCTGATCCCGGAGTACGCCTCCCTGCACTACATCGCCCCGCTGGACGGCACCGCCGCCCTGAAGGACACCGCGGACTTCACGCAGGGCCCGCTCAACACCACCAAGTACGAGGGCAAGACCTACGGCGTCCCGTCGGTCACCGACACCCTGGGCCTCCTGTACAACAAGGAGATCTTCGCCAAGGCCGGCATCGCGAAGCCGCCGACCACCTGGGACGAGTTCATCTCCGTCTCGAAGACGATCAAGGAAAAGACCGGGATCACCGGCACCTACCTCAACCCGGACACGTACTTCCTGATGCCGATGCTCTTCGGCGAGGGCACCGACCTCGCCGACGCGTCCGCCAAGAAGATCACGGTCAACTCCCCCGAGGCGGTCAAGGCGGTCACCAAGGCCAAGGAGATCTACGACACCTCCTCGGAGAAGGTCGACTTCGCCAGCGCCTACGACAACATGCAGACCTCGTTCAAGAACGGCAAGGTCGCCATGCTGGTGCAGGGCCCCTGGTCGGTCAGTGACGACGTCAGCGGCTCGGCCTTCAAGGGCAAGGAGTCCAACCTCGGCTACGCCCCGGTCCCGGCCGGCTCCACCGGCAAGCCGCAGGCGCCGACCGGCGGCCACGACCTCGCGGTCTACCAGGGCTCCAAGAACCTGGACGCCAGCTACCTCTTCACCGAGTTCATGACCTCCTCGGCCAGCCAGGTCACGATCGCGACCAAGACCGGCACCCTGCCGACGCGTACCTCGGCCTACACCCCCGCGGTCACCGCCGACCCGAAGATCGCCGGCTTCAAGGGCATCATGGACACCGCCCGCCCGCGCGTCGCGCTCCCCCAGGTCGGCAGCCTCTTCACCCCGCTCCAGCAGCAGTACGTGAAGATCCTGCAGGGCCAGGTCTCGGTCCAGGCCGGCCTGAACGCCGCCGCCGCCGAATTCGGCAAGCTTCTGCCGGGCTTCACGGTCGCCAAGTAGCCACCGCTCCACCGGCACCAGACTCCGGTCCGGTCGGCCGGGGCCCCCGTCCTCCTTCGGGAGGGCAGGGGCCCACGCGCCCGGCCGTCCGGGCCGGGCCGAACGCGCGGCCCCGGGGAACGAGCCACCCCGCCCGCCCCGTTCCGAGGGGCGCTCCGGGGCCGCGGCACCACCCAGCCACACGCCGACCGCAGCATCATCCGTATTCGTGGAAAGAGCCGATGAGCGATGACCACCGCAACCGTTGACAAACAACCGCGAGGCAAGGCCCCGCGCGCCGGACTCGCGACGTCGTTCAAACGGTCGTGGGACAAGCACTGGTACGCCTGGGCCATGGTCGCCCCGGTCGTCGTCGTGATCGGTGTCCTGGTCCTCTACCCCCTGGGGTACGGCGCCTATCTGTCGTTCACCAACGCGACCGAGTCGAACGTCGCCACGAACATCGGCCCTGTCCACATCCCCGCGTCGTACCACCTGGTCGGCTTCGACAACTACTGGAAGATCATCTCCGGCGCGGACGGGGACTTCTACCCACGGCTCACCTGGACCGTGATCTGGACGGTGACCTGCGTCGCCTTCACCTACGCCATCGGCATGGGCATGGCGCTGCTGCTCAACCGTCCGGTGAAGTTCCGGCTCTTCTACCGCCTCGCGCTGATCCTGCCCTGGGCGATACCGGCCTTCGTCGGCGTCTTCGCCTGGCGGCTGATGCTCAACTCGCAGTACGGCGTGTTCAACTCGATCCTCACCCACGTCGGCCTGCCGGCCCAGAACTGGCTGGGCACCCCGTTCGCCCAGAAGGTCGCGGTCATCATGGTCAACGTCTGGGTGGGCGTGCCCTTCATGATGGTCGCCCTGCTGGGCGGCATGCAGTCCGTACCCAAGGAGCTCTACGAGGCCGCCGAGATGGACGGTGCGACCCCCTGGCAGCGGTTCCACAACGTCACGGTGCCGGGGCTGCGCCCGGTGAGCAGCACCGTGATCCTGCTCGGGGTGATCTGGACCTTCAACATGTTCCCGATCATCTTCCTGCTGCTGGGCCAGAACACCACCGGGGACACCGACATCCTCGTGACCTACGCCTATCGCCGGGCGTTCACCGGGGTGTCCGACTACTCCGGTGCCGCGTCGTACGGCATGGTCATCCTCGCCGTCCTGCTGGTCTTCTCGACCTTCTACCGGCGTTACCAGGCCAAGACCGAGCAGGCGTAAGGAGCCATGACGATGAGTGCGACAGTCTCCACCAGCCAGACGGGTACCGCCGACGCCCCCCGCACGGACGCCGTGGCCGCCGCCCGGCCGGGCCGCAAGCGGGGTGAGCGCAGCCCCCTCGCCTCGATCGGCCTGCACGGCGCGCTCCTGACCGCCACCGCGATCGCCGTCTTCCCCGCCCTGTGGATCGCGTTCATCTCGTTCGGACCGTCGAACGCGTGGACCGACCCGGGCGAGATCCTGCACCACCTGAGCCTGCAGAACTACCGGACCATCCTGCACGCCAACTTCCCGAAGTGGTTCCTCAACTCGGTGATCGTCGCGGCCGCGACGACCGTGGTGGGTGTCATGCTGTCGGCGAGCGCCGGCTATGCCATCTCGCGGATGAAGTTCCCGGGTCACAAGCAGCTGATGTGGACCTTCCTGACCACGCAGATGTTCCCGATGGCCGTGCTCATCGTGCCGCTGTACAACCTGCTCGGACGGCTCGGCCTGCTCGACAGCTACGCCGGCCTGGTCCTGACGTACTGCACGATCTCCGTGCCGTTCTGCGCCTGGATGTTGAAGGGGTACTTCGACACCATCCCGCACGAGATCGACGAGGCGGGCCGGATCGACGGTCTGACGCCGTTCGGCACGTTCTGGCGGCTCATCCTGCCGCTGGCCCGGCCGGGGCTGGCCGTCACCGCGTTCTACAGCTTCCTGACCGCGTGGGGCGAGGTCGCCTATGCCAGCAAGTTCATGTCCAGCAACGAGAATTACACCCTGGCCGTCGGCATCGGCACCTTCGTCACCGACCAGCGTGCCCAGTGGGGTTCGATGACCGCCGCCGCGGTGATCATCGCCATCCCGGCCGCACTCGTCTTCTTCCTGGTCCAGCGCCACCTGGTCTCCGGCCTCACCGCCGGCGCCGCCAAGTCCTGACCCGCCTCCCGGTCCATCGCAGCGGCAACGCGCACACCAACGCCACCTGTCGTTCCCCGCACACATCAAGGGAATCCATGAGCCAGCACCTCACCGACGCGCCCCGCTCCGCCGCCGACAACGCCGCCGACGCCGGGCGCAGAGACTGGTGGCGTGACGCGGTGATCTACCAGGTCTACCCGCGCAGCTTCGCCGACGGCAACGGCGACGGGATGGGCGACCTGCCCGGGATCACGGCCCGCCTGCCCTACCTCCAGTCGCTCGGGGTGGACGCCGTGTGGCTGTCGCCGTTCTACGCCTCCCCGCAGGCCGACGGCGGCTACGACGTGGCGGACTACCGCGCCGTCGACCCGATGTTCGGCACCCTGACCGACGCCGACGACCTGGTGCGGGCCGCCCACGAGCTGAACCTGCGGGTCATCGTGGACGTGGTCCCGAACCACTGCTCCGACCAGCACGAGTGGTTCAAGCAGGCGTTGCGCGAAGGTCCCGGATCGCCGATCCGCGAGCGCTTCCACTTCCGCTCCGGAAAGGGCGACAGCGGCGAACTCCCGCCCAACGACTGGGAGTCCATCTTCGGCGGACCGGCCTGGACGCGGACCGTAAACGATGACGGCACCCCCGGCGACTGGTACCTGCACCTGTTCGCCCCCGAGCAGCCGGACTTCAACTGGGACCACCCGGCCGTGCACGACGAGTTCCGCTCGATCCTGCGGTTCTGGCTGGACCTGGGCATCGACGGCTTCCGGATCGACGTCGCCCACGGCATGGTCAAGGCGGCGGGCCTGCCCGACATCGGCTCCCACGAGCAGCTCAAGCTGCTGGGCACCGCGTCGATGCCGTACTTCGACCAGGACGGCGTGCACGAGATCTACCGCAGCTGGCGCAAGATCCTGGACGAGTATGCGGGCGAGCGGATCGCCGTCGCCGAGGCGTGGACGCCGACCGTCGAGCGCAGTGCCCTGTACCTGCGCCCCGACGAGCTGCACCAGGCGTTCAACTTCGAGTACCTGACGTCCGGTTGGGACGCCGCCGCGCTGCGCCGCGTCATCGACACCTCGCTGACCGCGATGGGTTCGGTCGGCGCGCCCGCCACCTGGGTGCTGTCCAACCACGACGTGGTGCGGCACTCCACCCGCTTCGCCGACGGCGACGAGGCGCTCGGCCTGCGCCGGGCGCGTGCCGCGACCCTGCTGATGCTGGCGTTGCCCGGCTCCGCCTACCTGTACCAGGGCGAGGAGCTGGGCCTGCCGGAGGTCACCGACCTGCCGGACGAGGTGCGTCAGGACCCGGCGTTCTTCCGCAACGCCGGCCAGGACGGCACCCGCGACGGCTGCCGCGTACCGCTGCCGTGGTCGGGCACCCGGGCACCGTACGGCTTCGGGCCGGTCGAGGGCGGCCCGAGCTGGCTGCCGCAGCCCGACGCCTGGGCCGGTCTCAGCGTCGAGGCCCAGCAGGGCGACCCCTCCTCGACGTTGGAGTTCTACCGCGAGGCGCTGGCCGTGCGCCGTGAACACCCCGCCCTGGGCGCGGGTGGCGAGGTGACCTGGCTGGAGGCGCCGGAGGGCGTGCTGGTGTTCCGCCGGGACAGCGCCGACGGCTCGTTCGTCTGCACCGCCAACGTCTCCGGAGCCCCCGTCACCATCCCGGCGCCGGGCCGCGCGCTGCTCTCCGGCGCCGGATTCACGGCGGACGGAGCCAACGCCGTCATCCCCGCGGACACCACGATTTGGTGGGCGATCTGACGTGGCGGCCATCCGTCCCCTAGCATCCGGTGCTGTGACCGCAAGGCTTGCTGACATCGCAACCCAGGCGGGTGTCAGCGAAGCAACGGTCAGCCGCGTCCTCAACGGCAAGCCCGGCGTATCCGCCACCACCCGTGAATCCGTGCTGGCCGCGCTCGATCTGCTCGGCTACGAACGACCGGTCCGGCTGCGGCAGCGCAGCGCGGGTCTGATCGGCCTGATCACCCCGGAGCTGGAGAACCCGATCTTTCCCGCGTTCGCGCAGGTGATCGGTCAGGCACTGACCCGCGACGGGTACACCCCGCTGCTGGCCACCCAGACGCCGGGCGGCTCGACCGAGGACGAGCTGGTCGAGATGCTCGTGGAACGCGGCGTCGCCGGGATCATCTTCGTCTCGGGCCTGCACGCCGATTCGACCGCCGACACCGAGCGGTACGCCAGGCTGCACGGCCAGGGCGTGCCGTTTGTCCTGATCAACGGCTTCTCGGACAAGATCAAGGCGCCGTTCGTCTCTCCGGACGACCGCGGCGCGATGCGGCTGGCCGTCACCCATTTGGCGGCACTCGGACATGAGAAAATCGGACTGGCGGTCGGACCGAAGCGCTTCGTGCCGGTGCTCCGCAAGATCCAGGGCTTCATCAGCAGCATGGCGGACGTGCTGGGCCTGACCGCCGAGCAGTCCGAGGAACTGATCCAGCACTCGCTGTACACGCTGGAGGGCGGCCAGGCGGCCGCGACGGCCCTCATCGCCTCCGGCTGCACCGCGATCGTCTGCGCCTCCGACATGATGGCGCTCGGCGCCATCCGGGCCGCCCGGCAGCAGGGTCTGTCGGTGCCCGGAGACGTCTCCGTCGTGGGTTTCGACGATTCCCCGCTGATCGCCTTCACCGATCCGCCGCTGACCACCATCCGGCAGCCGGTGGCCGCCATGGGGCAGGCGGCGGTGCGGGCGCTGCTGGAGGAGATCGGCGGCACCCCCGCCCCGCACAGCGAGTTCGTTTTCCTCCCCGAGCTGGTCGTTCGCGGTTCAACGGCCGCGGTTCCGAGCGGTCAGACGCCCGCGCTTCTGGTCCAGCAGTCGGCCGGAAGGCAGACATCGAATGCACAGGATCCATCCGGGGTCTGATCGGCAAGGTCCCCCATGTCTGGCAGACTATTCATCCATGGGGGAACCGACCGCGAAGATCCTGGCTGGCCGTACGGCCACCCCGCCGCGCTCCATCGGTTCCACTGATTCCGATGGAGCGCCGAGCGAGGGCCCTGCGGCACCCCGCCATACCCTCGTGTCGAGGCTCCGCACTCCGCGCAGACCGCGTCTGTGGTTCGAGATCGCACTGATCGCGGTCAGTTACTGGGTGTATTCGCTCGTCCGGAACGCCGTGCCCGAGCAGCAGTCGGCGGCGATGCGGCACGCGAACGCGATCTGGAAGCTGGAGAACCAGTTCGGGCTCGCCGTCGAGCACAGCGTCAACCACGCCGTGAACTCGGTGACATGGCTGATCGTCGGCATGAACTACTACTACGCGACGCTGCACTTCGTCATCACCGTCGGCGTCCTCGTGTGGCTCTACCGCAAGCATCCGGGGCGCTACGGCCCGGCCCGCACGGTCCTGTTCATCACCACCGGTTTCGCGTTGGTCGGCTTCTACTTCTACCCGCTCGCGCCACCCCGGCTGATGCACGGCATCACCTTCATCGACACGGTCAAGGCGCACCACACCTGGGGCTCGATGGCCTCCGGCGACCTGGCGCACGTGTCGAACCAGTACGCCGCGATGCCGTCCATGCACATCGGCTGGTCGCTGTGGTGCGGCATCACCATCGCGGTCCTCGCGCGGCCGCTGTGGGCCAAGGTGCTGGGCGTCCTGTACCCGCTGGCGACCCTGGTCGTGATCATCTCGACGGCCAACCACTTCTGGCTCGACGCCATAGGGGGCGCCGTGTGCCTGGCTGCCGGCTTCGCACTGGTCCACGCGCTCTACGGCCGCTTCGTCTACCGCCTGCCGCGGTACCCGGCCACCGCCCGCCGCCGCTGACGGTCACGCACAGCGGCGGTCGTCACGTCTCGTAGCAGTCGTCACGTCTCGTAGCAGTCGTCACGCCTCGTAGCAGTCGCCGCGTCTCATTGCGGACGTCACACCCCGTAGCGGACGTCACGCCTCGTACTCGTAGAAGAGCCGTTCGACGACCGCGCGGGCCCGCCGGGTCGTCCGGCGGTACTCCTCGACCATGTCGCCGACGTGACCCGGCGAGTAGCCGAGGCAGCGGCCCACGGCGGCGAGCTCCCGGCCGTCGCCGGGGAAGGTGTCCCCGGGGCGGCCGCGTACCAGCATCACCGCGTTGCGAACCCTGGAGGCCAGCACCCACGCCTCGTCGAGGACGGCCGCGTCCTCGACGCCGACCAGTCCGGCGGCGCGCAGCGCGGACAGCGCCCGGCGGGTGCGGGTGGTGCGCAGTTCGCTCAGCCGCCCGCCGTGCTGCATCTGCAGGAGCTGGACGGTCCACTCGACGTCGGAGAGGCCGCCGCGGCCGAGCTTGGCATGGGTGGTGGGGTCGGCGCCGCGCGGCATGCGCTCGGACTCCATCCGGGCCTTGAGCCGCCGGATCTCGCGGACCGCGTCCTCTTCGAGCCCGCCCGGGGGGTACCGCAGCGGGTCGATCAGCGCGATGAACCGCTCGCCCAGCCCGTGGTCCCCGGCCATCGGGTCCGCGCGCAGCAGCGCCTGGCTCTCCCAGCCCAGCGACCAGCGCCGGTAGTACGCGGCGTAGGAGCCGAGGGTGCGTACCAGCGGGCCGCTCTTGCCCTCGGGGCGCAGATCCGCGTCCATGATCAGCGGTGGGTCGGCGGTGGGGATCTGCAGCAGTCTGCGCAGCTCGTTGGCGATCTTGAGGGCCTGTCCTGCGGCCCTCGACTCGTCGACCCCCTCGAACGCCTCGTGGACGAACATCACGTCGGCGTCCGAGCCGTAGCCCTGTTCGCGGCCGCCGAAGCGGCCCATGCCGATGACGGCGAAGCGGGTCACCAAGGGCCCCTCCGCCGCGTCGACGGCTTTCATCGCCGCCCGCAGCGCGCCCACGACGGTGGTCGTGTTGATGTCGGTGACGGCGGTGCCCACCGCGTCCACGTCCAGCTCGCCGGTGACATCGGCCGCCGCCGTCCGGAACAGCTCGCGCCGCCGCACGCCACGTACCGCGGTGACCGCCTGCTCGGGGCTGTCGGCGCGGCCGACCGCGGCCAGCACCTCCTGTTCGAGCGCCGCCGCGGTCCGCGGTCGCAGCCCCTCGGGGGCGCCGAGCAGGGCCACCGCCTCGGGGGCCCGCATGAGCAGGTCGGGGGCGAGCCGGCCGGAGGAGAGCACCCGGGCCAGGTGCTCGGCGGCGGCGCCCTCGTCCCGCAGCAGCCGCAGGTACCAGGGGGTCTTGCCGAGCGCGTCGGAGACCTTGCGGAAGCCGAGGAGCCCGGCGTCCGGGTCGGCGGAGTCGCCGAACCAGCCGAGCAGGACGGGCAGCAGCGTGCGCTGGATGGCGGCCTTGCGGCTGACGCCGCTGGCCAGCGCCTCCAGATGCCGGTAGGCGGCGGCCGGATCGGCGTACCCGAGCGCCTGCAGGCGCTGCATGGCAGCGCTGTTGCTGAGCCGGGTCTCGACCGGTTCGAGCTGGGCGACCGCGTCGAGCAGCGGCCGGTAGAAGAGCTTCTCGTGCAGCCGGCGCACCTCGACGGCGTGCCGCTTCCACTCCCGGTTCAGCTCGGCGACGGGGTCGGCACGGAATCCCAGCGACCGGCCCAGCCGGCGCAGCCCCGCCTCGTCCTCCGGCACCAGATGGGTCCGGCGCAGCCGGTAGAGCTGGATCCGGTGCTCCATCAGGCGCAGGAAGCGGTAGGCGGCATCGAGCGAGGCCGCGTCCGCGCGGCCCACGTAGCCGCCCGCCGCGAGCTGGGCGAGCGCGGTGAGCGTGGTGCCGCTGCGCAGTGAAGAATCGGTTCTGCCGTGCACCAACTGGAGCAGCTGGACGGCGAACTCGACGTCGCGCAGCCCGCCGGGGCCGAGCTTCAGCTCCCGCTCGACGTGGGCGGCGGGGATGCCCTCCACGACGCGGCGGCGCATCTGCTGGACGTCGGTGACGAAGTGGTCGCGGTCGGCGGCCTGCCACACCATCGGCGACAGCGCCTCGACGTACGCGAGGCCCAGCTCGCGGTCGCCCGCCATCGGCCGGGCCTTGAGCAGCGCCTGGAACTCCCAGGTCTTGGCCCACCGCTTGTAGTAGGCGACATGGCTGGAAAGCGTGCGTACCAGCGGGCCGTTCTTTCCCTCGGGCCGCAGGTTGGCGTCGACCGGCCAGATGGTGCCCTCGGCCGTGGTGTCGGAGCAGACCCGCATCATCCGGGCGGCCAGCCGCGTCGCGGCCCGCATCGCCTCGACCTCCTCGGCGCCCTCGGCCGGCTCCGCCACGAAGATCACGTCGACATCCGAGACGTAGTTCAGCTCGTGGCCGCCGCACTTGCCCATGCCGATCACCGCGAGCCGGCACAGCGCCGCGTCCTGCGGCGCCTCGGCGGCGGCGATGCCGAGCGCCGCGCGCACGGTCGCGGTGGCCAGGTCGGCCAGCTCCGCGGCCGTCTGCACCAGATCGCTGGTGCCGCACACATCACGGGCGGCGATGGCCAGCATGCAGCGCCGGTAGGCGGCGCGCAGCAGGTCCGGGTCGGTGGCCGAGGCCAGCCCCCGTTCGAACTCGGCAACGCCGGGGTGCAGGTCGGAGGACTCGTACGTCACCAGCGCGTGCCAGTCGCGCGGGTGACGGCCGAGGTGGTCGCCGAGCGCCTCGGAGGCGCCGAGCACGCCGAGCAGCCGGTCGCGCAGCGGCTTGGCGCTGGTCAGGGTGTCCAGCAGCGTCCGCCGCTCGCCCTCGTCCAGCACCTCCACCAGCCGGACCAGGCCCAGCAGCGCCTGATCGGGGTCCGCCGTCGCGCCGAGCGCGTCCAGGAGCACCGGGTCGGTCCGTACCGCGGTCAGCCCCGCGGCCTCCACCAGTACCTCGGCCGCCGCCGGATCGGTGAACCCGTGGCGCAGCAGCCGGGAGAACGTACTGCTCCGGCGCCCCTGCGGCAGCGACATCTCGCCTCCGGTCCGTCATGCCTGCGATCAAGGTCCCAGCTGAGCGTAACCGCCAGGCCGCCGACCCGGAACGGCGTGCGCCGGACGGTTCGCCCGCCGTTCCGCGACGGCGGCGCCGGTCCCGGCGGGGCCGCACCATTCGTTTCCCGGCCATTCACGTCGGCGGATCTTCTCAGTTCCGGCGGCCACTCCTACGCTGACAGCGCTCCGCGCCCCCATACCCCCCTCCACCGGAGGTAAGCCGTGCCCGGCTTGTCGATATCCGTACCGCGTCGTCCCCTCACCGCCCTCGCCGCAGCCCTCGGACTGGCCGGCGCCTCCGTCGGCCTGTGGGCCGGCCTCGGCGGCGCGTCCACCGCGCATGCCGCGGGCGCCGTCCCCACTCCTGACCACGTGATCGTCGTGATGATGGAGAACCACGCGTACAACCAGGTGATCGGCAGCTCCAGCGCCCCCTACATCAACTCGCTGAAGACCGGCGGCGCGAACCTCACCTCCTCGTACGGCGTCACGCACCCGAGCCAGCCGAACTACTACCAGATCTTCTCCGGCAGCAACCAGGGCATCACCGGCGACAGCTGCATCACCCCCGGCTTCAGCTCCGCGCCCAACCTCGGCTCCGAGCTGATCGCGGCGGGCAAGACGTGGGGCAGCTACAACGAGACGCTCCCCAGCCAGGGCTCGACCACCTGCAGCAGCGGCAAGTACGCGCAGAAGCACAACCCCTGGTTCGGCTTCAGCAACGTGCCGACCTCCAGCGCCAAGACGTTCGCGCAGTTCCCGTCGGACTACACGACGCTGCCGCAGGTCTCCTTCGTCGTGCCGAACCTGTGCAGCGACATGCACGACTGCTCCGTCGGCACCGGTGACACCTGGATCAAGAACAATCTGGGCGCTTACGCCACGTGGGCCAAGACCCACAACAGCCTGCTCATCGTCACCTTCGACGAGGACAACCGGCTCGCCGGGAACCGCATCCCCACCGTCCTGTACGGACAGAGCGTCATCCCGGGCAGCACCTCGTCGACCACGTACAACCACTACAACGTGCTGCGCACCATCGAGGACATGTACGGCACCTCGCACGCGGGGAACGCCGCCTCGGCCTCCGACATCACCGGCATCTGGACCAGCTGACCGTGAGTGGAGCCGGCGCCATGACCACCCGGAACCGGCTGCTGATCCTCGTCGCGGCGGTCGCCGTGCTCGCCTGCGTGGCGGGCGCGGCGATCTGGCACGCCTCGGACCGGGCCGCCCGCAGGAACACCGAACAGGCCGGCGGCCCGCCGGTCGTCCAGGGCGCGGTGTCGCTGGCCCCGGCCGGGCCGCGTCTCATGGTCTTCCGCAACATGGCGTGGGGCCCGCACCGTGACGAGCTGGCCACCGTGCCCGCCGCCTCGCCCGGGGCGACCCGTACCGCCTCGGGCGTCCGCTGCCTGCGCTTCCACGCCGCCGCAGGCACCGGGATCTGCCTGCAGTCCGTGCACGGCACCGTCCAGGACACCTACCGCGCCGTCGTCCTCGACGCCCACCTCAAGGAGACCCGCCGCTATCCGCTGACCGGGATCCCGACCCGCGCCCGGGTCTCGCCCAGCGGCCACCTCGCCGCCTGGACGGTCTTCGTCGGCGGCGACTCCTACGCGGGCACGAACTTCTCCACCCGCACCTCGATCCTCGACCTCAGGACCGGCGCGCTCGACGCCAGCCTGGAGGACTACACGATCCTCAAGGACGGCCACCGCTACCGCGCCACCGACGTGAACTTCTGGGGCGTCACCTTCGCCGACGACCGGCACTTCTACGCGACGCTCGCCACCGGCGGCTCCACGTACCTCGTGCACGGTGACATCGCGGCCCGCACCGTGACGACGCTGCGCGCGAACGTCGAATGCCCGTCGCTGTCGCCCGACGGCACCCGCCTGGTCTTCAAGAAGCGCGTCCCGGGCCTGTCCCCCGACGCCCCCTGGCGGCTCTACGCCCTCGACCTCGCCACCATGCGCGAGACCCCGCTGGCCGAGACCCGCAGCGTCGACGACCAGGCCGTCTGGACGGACGACCGCACCGTCGCGTACTCGCTGCCGGGCGACTTCGGCGCGGACCTCTACACGGTCCCCGCCGACGGCACCGGCACCCCCCGCACCCTGACGCCGGCGGCCCTCGCGCCCGCCTACATCGGCTGAACGCGGGAACGCCGACGGCCCGCGTCAGTCGTCCGGAAGGTCGTCCCGGGGATCGTCCGGAAGGCAGTGGACGGTGATCCGCTGGACGAGGTTGTTGCCGAAGCCGCCGCGGTTCCACGGCTGGGCGAGGGGCTGGGTGTTGCCCTCCGCGTCGGTGGCCCGGGCGCTGAGCACATGGCTGCCGGGCGCGGCCGTCCAGGACGCCCGCCACCCCCGCCAGGCCCAGCCCGATCCGTCCGGCGGGGCGAGCTCGGCCTCGGCCCAGGTGCGCCCGCCGTCCGTACTCACCTCGGCCTTCGTGACCGGGGCCATCCCGGACCAGGCCCGGCCCTCCAGCAGCACCGTGCCGGGGCGTACGACGCGGACCCTGGACATGAAGTCCGGGAACCCCGGCGGAATCATCAACGCCCGCGGGGCGATCCGGGTGACCGGTTCGCCCGGATCGTCGGCCTGCTGCCGGTAGCGGTACGCCACCGCCTGCTGGAATCCGGTGAACGGGGTGTCGGTCAGCGTGATCTCACGAAGCCACTTCACGTGCGCCATCCCGTACCAGCCGGGAACCACCAGCCGCAGCGGATGGCCGTGCTGCGGCGGCAGCGGCCCGCCGTTCATGCCGTACGCCACCAGCACGTCCGGATCGGCGCCGGCAGCCACCGCCAGCGGCAGACTCCGCCGGTACTCCTGCTCGACACCGCGCTCCACGCCGTGGTCGGCTCCGCCGAAAACCGCCTCGACGGCGTCCGGTTCCACCCCGGCCTCGGCGAGCAGCACCCGCAGCGGCACCCCGGTCCACTCGGCCGTTCCGACCGCCTCGACCAGCCAGGGCTGGCTCACCGGCCGCGGGGTGAGCCGGGCCCGGCCGTTGCCCGCGCACTCCATCGTCACGCGGTGGGTGACGGCGGGGAAGGACCGCAGGGTCTCCAGGTCCAGCGCCAGCGGCGTCCGGACCCTGCCTCCCACGGTGAGCCGCCAGTCGTCCTCCCGGGCGGCGGGAATGTCGTAATGGATCAGTACGTAGTGCAGTCCCGGCGGGGTCACGTCGTAGCGCAGTGCCTCCAGCGGGAGGCCGTGGTTGCGGGCGGCGAGGGCGAGTTCCTCCTGGCTGATGCCCTCGGTGGGTTCCGCGAGGCGTCCGGCCGGGCTGATGTCGCCGATGCGTCCGTCCATGACCCCATGGTGCTCTTCCTGCCGGAGCCGGGCATCCGGCGGACATGCGATCCTTCCCGACCGGCGGGATCCTGGATGTATCGGCTGTGGGGGCCGCGATGCCCCACGGCTGACGGACGGTTCATGGGCGTCGGCGCACAACCGCTCACCGGCGACCCGGCCGGTGAACGGCCGGGTGGGGAGGCGGTCCGATTCTCGCCGAGGAGATGGCCATGGACGGCAGCACTCTTGAAGCGATGCGGACCGCGTTGCGCGGTCCGGTCATCGGCCCACAGGATCTGGAATACCCGCAGGCCCGCAAGGTCTACAACGCCATGATCGACAAGAGCCCGGCTGCCATCGTGCAGTGCTCCGACGCGGCCGATGTGATGGCCGCGGTCGACTTCATCCGCGACCAGGGCCTGGACCTCGCGGTCCGGGGCGGCGGGCACAGCGGCCCCGGCCTCGGTCTCGTCGACAACGGCGTCACCGTCGACCTGTCGCCCATGCGCTGGGTGCGCGTCGACCCCGCGGCCAAGACCGCCCGGGTGGGCGGCGGAAGCCAGCTCGGCGACCTCGACCACGCCACCCACGCGTTCGAGCTGGCCGTGCCCGCCGGCATCATGTCGACGACCGGCGTCGGAGGGCTCACCCTGGGCGGCGGACACGGCCACCTCACCCGCAAGTACGGTCTGACGATGGACAGCCTGGTGGCCGCCGATGTGGTGCTCGCAGACGGCAGCTTCGTCACCGCGAGCGAGAACGAGCACCCGGACCTGTTCTGGGCGCTGCGCGGCGGCGGCGGGAACTTCGGCGTCGTCACCTCGTTCCGCTTCCGGCTGCATCCGGTGCACACCGTGGGTCTCGCGATCAGCCTCTGGCCGGTCGACCACGTCCACGAGGTGCTGCGCTGGTACCGCGACTTCCTGCCGCAGGCGCCCGAGGACCTGAACGGCTTCTTCGCCTCACTCACCGTCCCGCCCGGTCCCCCGTTCCCCGAGGAGATCCACGGCCACAAGATGTGCGGCGTGGTGTGGTGCTGGACGGGAGACCCGGACAGCATGGAGCAGGCCCTGGCCCCGGTGAACGACGCGGGCCCGCCGGCCTTCCACTTCTCGACCCCGATGCCCTACCCCATGATGCAGAGCATGTTCGACGAGCTGCTCCCGAAGGGCCTGCAGTGGTACTGGCGCGGGGACTTCTTCGACCGGATCACGGACGACGCCATCGACGTGCACGCCAAGTACGCCGAGAACCTCCCCACCGATCTGTCGACCATGCACCTCTACCCGGTCGACGGAGCCGCGCACCAGCTCGCCCCGGGCGACACCGCGTGGGCCTACCGGGACGCCACGTGGTCCGGCGTCATCGCCGGCATCGACCCCGACCCGGCCAACGCCGGGGCCGTCAAGGAGTGGGCCGTCAACTACTGGGACGACCTGCACCCGCACTCGATGGGAGGCGGCTACGTCAACTTCCTCGGCGAGGGCGAGAGCCAGGACCGGGTCAGGGCCACCTACGGCGACCACTACGACCGGCTCGCGGCAGTCAAACGGACCTACGACCCGCACAACCTCTTCCACGTCAACCAGAACATCGAGCCGGCCGCGTAGCCACCACGAGCCGCGAAACGGCAACGGGCCGACGGCATGATGCCGCCGGCCCGTTGCCGTCGCTGCGAGGAGTCCCTCGTCGACCTGCGCCTACAGGTTCGGGAGGTTCTTGCGGAGCTCGAAGGCCGTCACCTCGGAGCGGTACTCCTCCCACTCCTGCTTCTTGTTGCGCAGGAACTGACACCCCGCCCTACATGGCGCGGGAGAAAGCTACGGAATCCGCGGTGAGCGGCCTGAAAGCCGTTGTCAATGGTTGTTGTTTGTGGTCCTTGGTTGACCTCGGACGGCCCCCAGACGGCCCCGCAGTGACCCTGTCTCACATTGAGCCCCCGGGCGGAAAATCCTGTCGGAGGGCGGTTTCCAGGGATGGGTGTTCTGTCCAAGTTCTCGCGGATACTGCACGAATCTTGAAATTCCCCTGCAGTCAGATCATGCATGGCCAGGGGACGACCCTCTACCGGTGCTGGCTGTGGCCGCGGCCCCTTCGACGCCACATCAACTATGTGCGCAGAGTTACGCCATGGAGGGTAATGTAGAAACCGCCACTCCCGGTGCACGTTACCCCGCCATCCGCCGGCACATATGACTATTGATCACTTCGAATGAGGTGTTCTCTTTGAGCGATAGCCGATACCGCGACTACGACCTCTCCGAGTTGCTTGACATTAGAAGGGATCTCGAAGGGCAGGAGCGGAGTAAAATGAGGCAGGCCGGGAAGCGCGTTAACGACGCGGAGCTGAATCATGCGATCTATGCGCTTAGCCGGGCGATTGAAGAGATCGATGATGAACTGGGCGCTCGACGCGAAGCTCGGCGGCTCGATCGGGAGGGGCGGGAACGACAGAGTCGGGAGGCTGAGGAAACCTCTACATCCTCGACATCTCCCGCAACAACCCAACTCTGGCTTCCGCAAAAGAGCGGCGGGTATGCCCAAATCGACCCAAGCCAGGTTGAGGATCCCTGAACAGGAGGCCGCCACCGATCATGTTCTCGGAGCCCCAACTGAGATGCTCCACGTGGACCTTGATGAGGTGACGGTGGGCTGGCCGAGCGAGGGCTGTCCGGTTCCATGACGTGGCCACCCCAAAGCCAGCAGGTTTAATGGAACACCGCCCACGTGCAGCCTCCTGCACCTACGCTCACGCCATGGGCGAGGACGAAGCCACCACTCCGGAGGGACCGCGCGAGGAGAGCCGGTCTAGGCCGCTTTCGTCATGGGAGCGATTTAGCGCCGCCCTGGTCGGTGTTGCGATGATCGGCGGAGGCGGAACGGCAGTGTTCTTCCGCGAGGTCGAGTCCGGCCCTACAGCGCTTATCGCCATTGGCGCCGTGTTGGTCGTGATGTCCATAACTGGATCACCGATCACTCGGGCTAAATTCGGTGACAATGAGGTCAACCTAGAGGCAAGACGGCATGAGGCCGTAATCGCCATTGAAGCGGCTCCGCCCGAAGAGGCTCGATCTGCACTAGAGGTAATGTCCGCCTACGACCCCGCCGCGCGTCGAGACCCGAGTGTGATCGCAGCAACTCACAGAGCTTTTGTGTCGCAGCTCAAAAGCGAGGTGGAGAATTTTTATGGGGAGGATCAGGTGCGCCCCCAAAATACTAGATCTCTATCTTCGCCCCATTTTGTTCTTCTTCGCGGAGATGTAACCGTAGCTTTCTATTGCATCTATTCTCAAGAGGTCGTGGGTGAAGACAATCGACTACGGCGCTATGGGGAGAACTTCTTGCATTCCGAATATTCCTACGCGATTTTCGCCATTGGTCGATTTGAGCCGCGAGAAATTCTTATAGAACGACTTCGAGAGCGAGCTGAGGCGGGAGGAAAGAAATTTAGCTACTGTCGATGGCAAATAAATGGAATGCAAGGGGTTGCGAATTCCCTGTCTGAAGTACTTATGTAAGCAGCGTGTCCGCAAGCGCCGCCAGATCATCGAGGGTGCCCGTGTCGACACACCGGCACCCTAACGAGCCGCATGATCGGCCGGGCGGCTCCTAGAAGTCGCACACGATCCCGAGGGCCGGGGTGAGGCAGGGCCATCAGGCATCACTGTGGGTGGACGAGCCGATCGCGTTGAGCAGCAAGGATTTGATCACCTAGCTAGTCAAGCCAGGAAGATGCGCGTTCACGGCACGCGCTTGGGCTGCCATATCCGAAAGTTCGATAACCGAGACACCCGCTTCGCGCAGCGTCTCCACGCCGATACAATCGCCGACAAAAAGAGGCGGCTCCCTCCACGCGATGACGACCCTGCGAATCCCGGACGCGATAACCAGTTCCGTGCAGGTGCGAGGGCGCGACTTCCGTTGGCTGCAAGGCTCCAAGGTGCTGTACAGCGTGGCGCCCGCGAGCCGGGCGTCATCGGACGGGAGCTTTGCCAACGCTGACTCCTCGGCGTGTACGTGCGGGTCGGTCTCCCGTGAGTACCCTCGCGCCATTTCCTCGCCGTGTTCGTCGACGATGAAGGCCCCCACGGAATAGGCGCCCTCTGCCGGCGGACAAAGGCGGGACAGTTCGATTGCCGCGGTCATCCAGTGTCGATCGTCGGTCGTTGTCACGCGTTGCTCTCCTGCTTGGGAAGGTAACGGAGCAGCACTACGTCACCGATGGTTCGGGCCTCCGCCAGATGCATCCGGTGAGTGGACCCGCCCGGATAATTGGCAGCCTGAAGGAACCGGGGTGCCTGCGGGTCACCGACTACGAGGGGCGCAATGGCGAGGTGAATTTCGTCAGCGAGACCCTGGGAGAGGAACGCGGTGTGGATCTGTCCGCCGCCTTCCACCATCAGCCGCTCGACTCCCCGGGCTCCTAGGTCGTCGAGAAGCCTGCCGAAGTCGATGTCAGCGCCGGTAGACACGACGTCGGCCAGGCCTGCCAAGCGCTCGCGCAGCTTCTCCGCTCCTGTGTCTGTCGTGTAGGCCAGTTTCTCGCCGCCGTGGTGCCAGAACTTCAGGTCGGCTTCGAGGTTGCCGCTCGCCGACACAGTGACTTTCAGCGGGTACTCAGGCTTGCCGGCGGACACCCGGGCGGCACGCCGTTCCGCGCTGTTGACCAGCAAGCGTGGATTGTCGGCGCGCATCGTGCCGGCGCCAATGAGGATGGCATCCGACTCCGCGCGCACCTGGTCCACCCGGTCGAAGTCGGCGCTGTTGCTGAGGAGCAATCGCTCGGCGCTGGAGTCGTCCAGGTAGCCGTCAACTGAGGTGGCGGCGCTCAGGAGCACATACGGGCGGGGCATAGCGGGTCTCCTAGAGGGTTCGTTGCGGGCGCTTGGACGCCGAGATCATGTCTGGTGGATCAGAGCGTCGTCCATCGCGCTCTTGAAGTCTGCAACGGCGGGTACCGCCCGCCACTTGTCGAGATCGCCATCGAGCCGGGCCAGCTCCTGAGTGATTCGCGCGGACCCGGTCTCGATCCCGATACTCAGGGCCTGAGCGCCTACCGCGGCCGCTTGCTCCGCTTCTCCAGCCCCCGCATGAGCTGCAGCCTCTCGGGCCAGATAGACCCCGCGGTCACGGTGGTACCCGGGGGGAAGCCTGACGATCGCGCTGCGGAACCCCTCTGCCGCGGCGCGATGGTCCCCGAGAATGGCGAGACTGTGGGCACGCTGAACCTCTATGTAGGGAGCGTCCAGCCACACCCCCCAGGGGGAAGCTGGGTCACTGTCCATGCTCCCCAACAGATCACGCGCATGGTCGTACGCCTGTTGGCAAGCTGCTGCGTCGTTGCGCAAGGCGTGCCCGTGAGCGGCATAGGTCGCGGCCACGGCAGCGAGCCGGCTACGAGGGGCGGCCAGGTCCTCGGCAGCCTCGGCCACGTCGACGGCTTCGATGGGGTCCCGCATGTCGCCTGCGAGCTGGCCGCGCCGGGCCAGCACATAGACCGTCAATTCCGGGTCGCCGGACATATGCGACGCCTCCAGCGCCTCATGCATCCAGTGTTGAGCGGCGCGGAAGTCCCCGACGTCCTGGTAGAGCCATCCGCAGAGTTCCGAGTATTGGGTCTGCAATTGGATGAGCTGGCGACGGTCGATACCTCGCCTATCGGCCCTCAGAGACTTGATGGCGGCAATTTGCTGCTGCACCAACGGAATCACACGGTGTGGGCCGAACAGGTTGTCGTTGTCGATGAGCACCCGCCGGGTCTCCCGAAGGTGCTCGATCGGGTCCGCGCCAGACAACAGGAGGTTGGGCTGCCGGGGAACGCTTGCGGCTGCCGGAAGGTCAGACGTGGCAGCAAGCGCGGCTCCCGCTCCAAGTGCCCCGATCATGGCGCGGCGAGACAGTGACACGAAGATGATCCTTCCGTCGTCGGTACGAACGGGGACGGAAATCCCCTCCTCCGACGGTGCCTCTAAGGCCGCTCGCGCGGCCAGGGCCACAGGCTCTTTGGCCACATGGGTCCCCGGATTAGCCACATGGCCACGAAGCAGCGCGTCCAGGCTGGCGCCCTCAAGAATCGAGCGCTGGAGCCGGTTCAGCGAGTCGCCGGCCTGGAGCTCCCGGTCGTACGCCTTCACCAGCTCGACAGACGCACCCTGGCCGCCGCGCTCCACACGGGCCATGTAGCTGGTGTTGAACCGGATGAGCTTGCTCAGTTTCCCCAGGGACAGACCGCGCTGATTCCGCCACGAACGCATCTCCGCACCGAGGTAGTGCAGAGGGCTGGCGTGCGGTGTCAGATCGTTCGGACGCTGTCCCACGCGGTCCTCCCCATGAGGCTTATGTGACCGCCCGCGGGTGGCCACATTGAGCATCTGTCGGTCAGTCAGGCAGCCCGGTTACAAAGGTTGCAGAGGCAGTTTCCAGCCTATCGACGCAGACCAACAGACCGCACGTACTGAGTGCAGAGGAGGCGATATGAACACAGCCGGGATTCAACGGACGGGCTCAGACGGCGGGTCCAGCCGGATTGACGGAACCGCCGCCTTCCAGGGCTTCCACCCGGCTACGCAGTTCGGAGAGCTGGGACGTGACGTGCGTCAGCTCAGCCTGAAGCTCGCGGATGCTCGAAGCCGCTTGCTGCGCAGTGGGCTCCCCCGCCGCCGGATCGACGACGTAGGTGCCGCTCCCTTGCCGGCCCTCAACCAGCCCTTCTTCCGCGAGCCGTCCGTACGCGTTCTGCACAGTCATGAGCGCTACACCGAGCTTTCCGGCGTAGCCCTTGGCACCCGGCAACCGCGCACCGGGGCCGTACACCCCGTCAGCGATGTCGTTGCGGAACGAGGCAGCGATCTCCTTGGCGTTGGGCTTCTTCTCAGGCTTCGCATCCATCCCTAGAGCGTACCTGACCTAGGTCATTTGCCCATTCGGGGCGAGAGGCCTTGACACACAGAAACCAACCTAGGTAGCTTGACGTTCAAGCAAGTGACCTATGTTACCTACATAGGTCGTCTGTACTGGCGCACCCGCAGGACCGCAACGCCCAGAGGCCTCCCGTGAAACGGGGTCGAAGGAAGCGTCTGACCTTTGAGAACTCAACAGTGAGCTTGATTGGCGGGGTTCGATTCCCCGCCTCCGTGGCGACCGGGTGATGTCGTCTTGGCGGCCACTTTCCTGCGTGCTGGCTCTGGAGAACACCCCTTGCGGGGTGCCACCCGGCACGCGCCGCCCTGCTGGCGTCAGAGCAGCAACGATGACGCAGATCACCAGTTCAGCCCCGGTATCCAGCCGTGAGGGCGCGGGATCGAATCCCGCCCGGGGCGCTCCACTCACCCAATTACGGCGTGCGGCCCCGGTGCTGGAACACCGGGGCCGCTGTTCGGGCCGTTCTTCTGGAAGGAACCACGACCCATGAGGTACATCGGCACTGCTCAGGCGGCTGTTACCGCCGCTGACTTCGACCGTGAGCCGTCGGCTGCTGACCTTGCGGCCATCGACGTAGAGATGCCGGCGATTCTGGCGGACATCGAGTTGCTCGATGCGCAGATTGCCGTGCTGGATCGGGCGCCGTCGCCGTTCGATGAGCGGCGGATCCGCCGGGCCCGCCGGCGGGTGCTAGTCGCCCGCCGGGAGCTGGAGAACCAGGGCCTGGCCGGTTCGACGGAGGTGGCCTGATGGAACCCACACCCCGCTCGGCAATGTTGTCCAACAACGGCGGCCACTGGCACCTGTACGTGCCGCTCGCAGGTACGACGGTCGATCTGTGGCCGGAGCATTACTGGAAGCGCGCGGCACCGGCACCGACGCTCACCGAGCGTCAGCAGGTTCTGGCCGCTCTGGGATACGGGGCGCTGCCGGACGCTGAGTGGAAGTGGAGCGAGTACAGCCTCTCCGACGACGACCCCACATCGCCGGTCGTACTGAACGCCACTCTCCGCATCCAGCAGACGATGGATGGCGAACGGTGATGCTGAACGCCCTGCCCTCCGCACAGGTCGACTCCCTGAACCGCCTTCAGGCCGGGCTGACCAAGGTGCTGGTCACGGTCGCCGTGGTGGCGTTGACCTTCACCGCGACGAACGTGACCTTGTTCGCGATCCAGCACCACGTGTCCGTGTGGATCGCTTGGTTGCTGGATCCGATGGTGGCCGTCGCATTGGGCGCGGTCCTGATCGTGGATGGGCGGCTGTCGGAGTACGGGGTGCACCCCTCGGGGTGGGCATCCGCGCTGCGGTGGTTCGCCGGCCTGGGCACCTGGGTCATGAACTGCTGGGCCTCGCTGTGGCCCGCCGGCACCGCGTTCGGCGTCCCGCGGCAACTCGACCCGGCGGGGCTGGTGCTGCACTCCATTCCCCCGGTTCTCCTGATCGTTCTCGCCGAAGCAATCACGCATTACCGGCGCGCGATCCTCGCCAAAATCAGCACCCTGACCGCCGAGGTGGACCGAGTGGACAGCCCACCCGTCCACCCCGTGTCCACCACCCTTTCCACCCCGCCCGCCGCCCTTCCAGTCGCTGAGCCGGTCCTGGTAGTGGCTCCCGCATCGCTGCTGGTCATCTGTGGTGCACAGCAGGTGCATGCGCTCACCGTCCCCCCGGCATCCACCTCGGTGGAGGAAGAGGTGAAGCTGTCGGCCGAGGACGCGCTGGATGTGATCCGGGCGTGCTGGGAGGACGGCATCCCCCTCGCCCCGGCGGCCGTGATGTCCACCCGTTCCACCTCCTACGTCCACAAGGTCTACAAGCGCCTGGAAGCCGACGGCATCACCCGCCACCCGCACGCAGAAGCCGACGCAATCCCCCAGCGCCCGCACCTGGTCTCCGTCCCCAACGAGCTTTCGGACGATGGCCCGGACGTCGCGCTATGACCGCCTCGTTCGGCGCGTGCTACGACCCGACCGGCGCGGTGCACGGCATACCCACCTACCCCTGGCGGCTCGCGCCGGAGGGGATGGCGACCCGCCGACAGTTACGGGCCCAAGGCCTGCGCCCCGGTGGGCAGCCGGTGCGGGCGCAGATCATGCGACCGCGCTACCGGCGCAGTCCTCTGGTCGGGTTCCTGTACGCGGTCGCGGACGCCAAGCCCGTCCGGCCCATGACCCCCGGCAAACGCATGGCGCTGGCCAAAGCGATGGCCGCCCGGCGCACCTGCCCGATCTGCCGCACCGATGCCGGGTACTGCATCCCGGCCTCGCTCGGCATGTGCGTGCCCTGCGCGTACCCCGACGAACAGCGCACCGCTTGAACTGCACCTTCCCCCGTGGCGGGGCCCGACCAACAGCCTCCTACAGCACCGGTCGGGCCCCCTTTCTCCCTAAGGAGTGCTCTCAGCATGACCGAGGTCAGCACACAACCGGTAGCAACCCCGCAGACTGCCCCACCCCCCAATCCCCCCGACACGACCGCCGCTTCAACACCCGCCCCGACCGCACCCGCAGTCGCGCACACCGTGGGCGGTGTTCCGGCCGTGCCGTTGGCCGTGACCAGCGCGAACACCACAGTCGGCGTGTTCGCCGCCGCCGCGTTGGCGGGCGGGCCGCTCGGCGTGATGCTCGCTATGACCGGGGCGGTGGTTGTCGGCACGGTGGCAGCCACCCGCAACCACCGTCGGGACCGCGCCGCCCGCAGGCGCATCACCTCCCGGGCCGCAGCGACCGGCCGAGGCACTCGCACCGGCAGTGCTGGACGGGTGCCGGCGCAGGGCCGTTCTGGTGCGGCGGGCGCAGGCAAGGGCCGTGGCCGGTCCGGCACGTCCCGTGCGGGAACGTCCGGTCTGAGGTCCGGCGGGACCGCGGCGGCCAAGCACCGCAAGACCAACCGGGCCAACCGGGCCGCTACTACGGGGCACGGGTCTGGCCGGTCTGCCGGTACGGGGCGGGTAGCGCAGGTCAAGGCGCTGCGCACCGCGCAGAACAGCGGGTCGCCGACCCGTGCCAGTCAGCGCGCGCAGAGCACCGCCGCCCGCCGGGCGGTCGCCGACAACCGCCGGGGCGCGAAGGCAGACCACCGCGCCGCGAAATCGGCGGGCAGGGGCCGGGCGGCTCAGACCCTTGCCAAAGGCTTGGGACGCGCAGGCCAGGCACGGACCGCGCTCGCGGCCAAGACCCGCGCGGCCCGCGACCACAACGCCGGACAGACAGTTGTCGCCCAACGGTCCGCGGTCCGTAGCGCTCCAGCACGCCGGCGGGCGCGGCGCGCGATGGCCCGCTCCGCAGCCCGCATGCAAGGACGCCGGCTCCTGGCCGCAGCGCTGGCCGCGCCGCTGGGTGTGCTGGGGGCGTTGTCCACGCCGTTGGGTCGAAGGATCGGGTGGCGGTGGCTGCTCTACCCGGGCCGCCGGCTGTTCCGGCGCATCGTCGCCAACGCCCAGCGCGACAAGGCCGCCCGTGATGCGGAGATCCGTGCGCAGCAGGAGGCCGAGGAAGCCGCGGCTGAGGGCGCAGCGCAGCAGGACCCGAATGAGGTCGGCGATCAGGTGGAGCGCCCTGACCAGCACGTTCCGAGTACGCCGCAGCACATCGTCCCTGAGGGAGTGCACGTGTCTGGGTTCAACTTCGAACAGTTCGCCTCCGAGATGGAGTCCTCCGCCTCCTCCTACGAGCCGGACGGGTGCATGGAGATCTTGGCCATGGTCGATCAGCTCCCCGAGGCGCTGACCGCGGTGGCCAACACGCTGCGGATCCTCGCGGAGCGCTCCGACACCGAGTTCCCGCTGGAGAAGGAGGTCGCCGCCGGGTTCGGCGAGATCTTCCAGGCCCTGATGGCTGCGGCTGCCGCGGCCGAGGAACTGCCGCAGGTGTTCCGCACCGCGCACGAGCAGGACATCGCCCGCCACGAAGACCCCCGCAACGGGCCTGAGGCCGAGAAGGGCTGGAACGTATGAGCACCACCACGACCGGCAAGAGCATGACGAAGCAGCAGGGAACAGGGGGCATTCCGCTGGACTGGACAGCAGGCCACGGCCCCGTGAGCGGGGCCCTGTCCGCCACCACTGGGGCGTTTGCCGTCGCCACGACCGGCGCGGCCACCGGAATGCCGCCGGGGTGGGCGCTGGTGATCGGGGTGGCCGGGGCGGTAGGACACACGGTGGCGGGGGTGCGGTGGCGCAACGCCGGCCGCACCATCGCCGCCCGCTCCGCGTCCTGGCTCATCGCCGCCGGATGGACCACCTGGGCCATGACCACCGGCCCCCTGACCTGGGCCGCGATCGGCTCCCTCGCCACCATCGGTGTCGGCATGGGAGCCGCCACGCGGTCAACGAACCTGTACGAGGAAGCCCGCGAAGAGGAAGCGCTCGCGGTCGAAGCACGCCAGGTCGCCGCAGAACTCAGCGCCGAGCGGCGGGCGATCGCCGCGGAGTGGGTGGACCGCGTCAACCGGGTCTGCGGGATCATGCTCCGAGTTCTGGCGGTCGAGATGTGGCCCACCGGAACCGGGTTCACCATCGACGCGGAACTCCCGCCGGGCGGGACGACGTATGACCGGATCGCGGGTGAGTCGGCGCGGCTGAGTGCGGATGCGAACCTGCCGCACGGTTGCACCGCCACCGCGCTGCCCGGGGTGCATCAGGGGCGGGTGTTGATCGACGTGACCACCGCCAACGTGCTGGCCGCGGAACTGACCTACCCGACCGACTATGCCCCGTTGTCGATCTACACCGGCATCCCCTGGGGCTACCGGACGAACGCGGAGCAGATCAGCGCCTACCTGCGCGAACAGTGCGCGCTGGTGGTGGGGCCGACCGGGTCGGGCAAGACCAACATGGTCCACGTGATCCTGGCCGGGTTCGCCCGCGCCACCGACATCCTCACCTGGGTCATCGACCTCAACGCCGGATCCGCCGGCCTCCCCTGGGTCCGCCCCGCCCTGGACTCCCAGGGCCAGACCACCGACGGAATGCGCCCCGGGGTGGACTGGCTGGCCGGGACGTACAACGAGGCCTTGACCATGCTCGATGCCGCAGTGAAGATCGCGAAGCATCGCAAGATGGCGTACCAGGACCTGTTGTCGCAAGCGAACACAGACCTGCTGCCGATCAGCGCGAAGATCCCTCAGATCATGATCGTGATCGATGAAGGTGCGGAGATCCTGGCCAGCAGCGACAAGACCATGCGGGCCTTGGCGGAGAAGATGCTGGAGGTGATCCGCATCGCCCGCGCCATGGGTCTACGCACCGTCCTGACCGCGCTCGGCGCCACAGGATCCGTGCTGGGCAACCTCATGATCCGCCGGGAAGCGAAAGTGCGGGTGGCGTTGACGGGTGGGGAGACGGAGGGCATGGACCTGGGCAAACAGTTCCCGGGTAGCCGTGGCCTGCGGGTGGATCAGGCCCCCTACAAGGGGTCGGGGTTCATGGGCACCCCGGAATCACCGGTCGCGCTGTTCAAGAACTGGCGGATCCTGCCCAATCAGATCCGCGACATCGTCGCCGCCACCTCCGACCGCCACCCGATCCTGGACGACACCTCCGCCCGGGCCGCCGGCCCCGCCTACGCCCGGCGGTGGGATGTCACCCGAACTGCATGGATGCGCGACCACCTCACTGAAGGCGTCGACGCCGAAGCGCCGGTACGACCGGCCACGGCCGGGGGCGGGTTGAACCTGTCGGCGCTGCGCGGCACGGACAACGGTGAAGCGGACGCGTTGGCGGCGCAGTTCATGCGGGAGATCGACGCGCAGTTCGGCACCACCGCCGAACCGACCCCTGATCCGGGGACGGAGCAGCCGCCCGCCCGTCCGGGGCTGAACCTGTCCGCGCTCCAGCCGGCCGAGGACGCCGGCGCATCTGCGGGTGGGCCGGAGTGGTTGGCGGAAGCGATCGACGCGATCGAGTCCACCGGGCCCATGGGCATGAAGCCTTCGGCTGTCGCGGACTTGGTCCGCCGTAGCCGTCAGGCCGTCCGTGACGCGCTCAAAGCAGCCGCGGAGCGCGGTGAGTTGATCTACCGGGAGAACGGGCCGCGCTCGGTCTACGTCCATCCGGATCACGCCTGAGGCGGTCACTGGCGGCTACTGCCTACTGGGTAGTGGCTACTGCCCACCTTGCCAGTAGAAGCCCGTCTACTGCCCATTCTCGCCTCTCACGGGCTGTTTCTACTGGCTACTTGCCACTAGGCAGTAGCCAGTAGGCACTACCCACTACAGCTACTCACCGTGACCGCGGTGAGCATCGCGGGCCGGTCCCCGTCACGCCGGGGGACCGGCCCGCGGCACGTCTCCACCCGGCACCACAAAGCCTCAGGAGGCACCACCATGCGCCATCGTCCGCCGCCCCCGATACCCGGCATCGCCCCGCACATCCCCGCTGAGATCTACCGCCAGGCACAGCGCGAAGGGCGACCGATCGTCGTCGTCCACACCACCGTTCCCGCCCCCCGGTCGGCCCGCACCTACCTGATGCCGCTCGCGGTCGGGATGGCCGCAGCGCTCGGCGCCATGGGCACCATCGCCGCCGCCCTGGCCCTGTTCCAGTTCGCCGTCCACACCGCCGCACTGGTGGCCGGCGCGATCGGCCCCATCGGGATCGGAAGCGGCATCACGCTCCGACTCGCCCGCAAATGACGCTCGGGGCGACCGCCTCTCTCGCCAAAGATTCGCGGTCGCCCCGGCTCACCCGCTCTCATCACAGAACAGGAGACATCCAGCATGACCCAACCTACGAACATCCGGCGCCCCCGCGTTCTGGACGCGTTCTGCTGTATCGGCGGCGCGACGCGCGGCTACCAGCAGGCCGGCTTCCACGTCACCGGCATCGACCTGCGTCCCATGCCCGACTACTGCGGCGACGCCTTCATCCAGGGCGACGCCGTCGAGTACATCCGGGCCCACGGCGCGCAGTACGACTTCATCCACGCCTCCCCGCCCTGCCAGGGCGAGGGCGCCCCCACCAAGGGCAGCAACGCCGCCCGCAATGCGCTGCTGGGGCGCGAGCACCCCCGGCTGATCGCCCCGACCCGCACCGCGCTCGACGCCACCGGGCGGCCCTACGCGATGGAGAACGTCGCCGGCTCGGAGGTCCGCAAAGACCTGCGACTGTGCGGCGAACAGTTCGGGCTTGCCGTGCTCATGCACCGGTACTTCGAACTCGGCGGGTGGAGCACCCCCCGGCCGACCCACCCCGCCCACCGAGGACGCGTGCGCGGCTGGCGGCACGGCGCGTACTACGACGGCCCCTACATCGCCGCGTACGGCAAGGGCGGCGGCAAAGGCACCGTGCCGGAGATCCAGCAGGCGAAGGGGATCGACTGGTCCGCCGACCACTTCAACCTGCGCGAAGCCCTGCCCCCCGCGTACACGCGCTGGATCGCGGGCGCGTTCCTTGCGAGCACGGCGGAGGCGGCGGCATGAACGAGCTGCTGAACACCGCACGGGACCTCGCCGCAGCCGGCCTGCCCGTGCTTCCGCTACGGGCCGGAAAGGTGCCGTTCGGGAACTGCCAGACCTGCGCCGGCAACGCCTGCGGAGGACGGCCCAACATGAAGACGCCGGGCCCCTGCCGGTGCCCGGCGGTCTGCCACGCCTGGGCCGCCGCCACCACCGACACCGACGTCATCACCTCCGCCCCATGGGCCGCATGCTGGCGGCAGGCTCAGACGCTCGCCTACCACCCTGGTGGGGCGGGGCTGACGGTCGTGGACCTGGACAACGCTCGGGCCATCGCATGGGCCCGCGAAGCCCTGCCCGCCACCCGCGTCGTAGCCACCACCCGGGGCGAGCACTGGATCTACCAAGGGACCATGCCATCCGCGAACGCCGTACGGCCCGGCGTGGACATCAAATCGACCATGGCCTACGCCCGCTGGCTCGGCTGGGGCACCGGCACCCCGGCACCCCTGCCGGCGGCCGTTCTCGCGCTGGCCATGAAGGAACCCTGCGCCGCACGACCGGCGGTCACCGCCGTGCCTGCGCGGGCCAGCGACGGCGACTGCCCGCACCGCACGCCCGCCTACCTCGCCCGTGGCCTGGCCATGGCCGAGCAGCGCATCACCGAGGCCCGGGAGGCGGTGCACGCGACCGTGTACCGGACGTTCCTCGCGGTGCTGTCCGTGCACGGCCGGTGCGGCTGCCTCACCGACGCGCATACCGCCCGGCTGTTCACCGTCGCGCAGGTCAAGGGTGAATCGGCCCGGCATTGCACCGACGCGTGGAGCAACGCTCTTAACCGGTTGGGGATGTGACATGGCCGAGGACGAGAAGACTCCGGCCCGCGAGATCATCACCGATTACGCGCAGGCGCACTTTCGGTACTTCCGTACCGCCGAAGGGACCGTGTACGCGCAGCGCAACGGCCACCCCGTCGCCCGTCCCATGCGCTCGCAGGGCACGACCGGCAGCCACCGCCAGGAACTGATCGTCGGCATGTACCGGGACGGGGTCGGCGTGTTCAACGGCACCGCCCTCAAGGAGGCTTTGGACCTGATCGAGGCGCTCGCGCTGTACGAGGAGACGCACGCGGTGAACATCCGAGTGGCCCCGGGGTTCGATGGGGCGACGTGGCTGGACTTGGGCCGTGATGACGGGCAGTCCGTCCGTATCCACCCCAGCGGTTGGGACATCCTCACCCCCGATCCCCGGGAGGTGTGCTGGCGGCGGACCCAGCTCACCGGAGAACTGCCCCTGCCGACCAAAGACACCGGCGGCAAAGGCATCGACCTGCTCATGCGGCTGTGCAACTTCGCCACCGCAGAGACCGAATGCCTGGCCATCGCCTGGCTGATCGGCTGCCTCAGGCCGTCCGCGCCCGTCCCCGCCCCGTTCCTCACCGGCCCCCAGGGGGCCGGGAAGTCCACCGCCGGGCGAATGCTGCTGCGGATCATCGAGGGCATGTGCGGTGACCTGCGCCGGGCCCCGAAGGACGAAGGCGACCTGATCACAGCAGTAGCGGCCGGATGGATCACCGCCCTGGACAACCTCTCCCACATGACCCCGGACCTGTCCGACGCCATGTGCTGCATCGTGACCGGCGCCGAGAGCGTCAAGCGCGCCCTGTTCAGTGACGGGGACGTCTTCCGCCTCGGCTTCCGTCGCCCCCTGCTGCTGACCGGCATCGACGTTGGCGTCATCCGCCCCGACCTCGCCGAACGCCTCCTGCCACTGCGCCTGGTGCGGCCCCGCATCCGGCGCACCGAGGCAGAGCTGTGGGCGGAGTACGCGGAAGTGCTGCCGGTCATCCTCGGCTCGCTCCTGGACCTCACCGTCAAGGTCCGCGCCATGGACGTGGAGACCCCCACCGACCTGCGGATGGCGGACTTCGCGCACCTGTGCGCGCAACTCGACGCTGCAGCCGGCCTCGGAGCGCTCACCGCCTACCTGTCCAGCCTGGACGAGCTGAACGACGACGTGATCGAGGGCGACCTGCTCGCGCAGACCGTCCTCAAGCACGCCGAGACCCTCGACCCGGGCGCGGAGCAGCGGATGACGTCCACGCAGTGGCTGCACTGCCTCAGCCGCCTGCACAGCGGTGACGACTGCCGGCCCTTGCCCAAAGGGTGGCCGACCACCGGCAAAGTCCTCTCCGACCGCCTCAAGCGCCTCCAACCGACGCTCGCCGCACGCGGCGTCGTCATCGACACCGGCCGCACCAGCGAAGGCCGCTACCTCGAAATGACCCGCCCCGCCGCCCCGCCCCCACCCGAGCAGCAGCAGGCATTCTGACCCGCGATTCACGCGCTCACCCGGACAAGCAAGAAGAGCACCAGCCCCCCCCGGGGGGTGCTCCTCTTGCTGTTCGGCGGAACGCCGTTCAGAGGTCGCGCCGCGCAGCGGCTCCTTCCTCACGCTCGAAGGCGCACCGGACCACAACAGACAGCCCCTTCTTTTTTTCCTAAGAAGGAAGATCCTGCGTCATCTGCGTCATGCGGACCGAAACACGTGCCCTGACCTGCGGTGACAGCCATGACGCAGACGGAAGCGCCTGCGTCATCCTGCGTCATCTGCGTCATGCAATGACGCACCCATGACGCACACCCCAACCGCTACGTCACACAAAACCGCAGGTCAGAAGCGCGAATGACGCCGATGACGCAATGACGCAGAAATCCCCACCTCGGACAGGCGCAACGCCCCCGCCCCCGCTCCGCAAACGGCCCGAGGAGACACCGAACCATGGCAACGCCCACCAAGAGTGACCCGCGTACCGCCCTGCGCTCCGGGCTCCCGGACTGCTACCTCACCCCCGAAGACATCCAGCGAATCTTCAAGCTCCCGAGCATCGCGACTGTCTACGAATGGCGCCGCAAGCGCGTTGGGCCGCCCGGATTCCGGGTTGGCAAACACCTGCGCTACGACCCCGTCGCTGTCCACGCATGGGTCGCTGACCGCAAGGCGCGGGAGACCTCCTAACGCCTCTCCCCCACCGCAGATCGGCCGGTCAGCCAACAGGCTGTCCGGCCGATCTGCGCTCACGTCCGCTTCACCACCACGCCGAAAGGATCAGCTCACCATGGCTGGCCACATCCAAGACCGCTGGTACAAGACCGAGAAAGACGCAGTTGGGATTCCCCGCCGCGTCAAAAGCGACCGCTACGGCATCGGGCTCCGCTACCGGGCCCGGTACGTCGGTCCGGACGGCACCGAGAAGAGTCAGTCCTTCCCGGACAAGCAGAAGCGGCAGGCGGAGCAGTGGCTTGCGCGGATCGAGGCGGACATGTCGCGCGGGCGGTACATCGACCCAGCCGCCGGCAGAACTACCTTCCAGCAGTACGGAGAGAAGTGGATTGCGTCGCAGGCCACGGATATGACTACCCGCACCGTGGTGGAGGTCCAACTCCGCTTGCACGCCTTCCCGTACATCGGGTCCCGCCCGCTCGGATCCTTCCTGCCGGAGCACATCCGGGAGTGGCTGAGCAGACTGGAGAGCGCACTCCCCGTCGCGTCCTACCGTCGTGTCATCTTCAGCAGCGTCTCGGCTGTGCTCTCCGCGGCCGTGGACGACGGACACCTGCCGAAGAATCCGTGCCGCGCGAAATCCGTCCGGGCACCGCAATCGACCGCCCCGCGGGTAACTCCGTGGGCGGCCGATCGGCTGTTCGCTGTTCGCGCCGGATTGCCGGACCGCTTTCAGGCGATGACGGACCTTGGGGGCGGGTGCGGCCTGCGGCAAGGGGAGATCTTCGGGCTCCCGATCGATGAGATCGGGTTCCTCACGGGATGGCTGCACGTTGGCTACCAGGTGAAGCTGATCAACGGAAAGCTGGTGTTCGCGCCGCCGAAGCGTGGCAAGGAACGTGACGTACCCCTGCCCGAGCGTGTGGGGCGGGTGCTCAAGGCTCACGCGGAGCGCTTCCCGCCCGTCGCGGTCACGCTCCCCTGGCTCACGCCGGACGGCCCGCCCCTGACCAAGCGGCTCATGTTCTCCAGGACGGACGGGGGCGCGGTCAGGCGGAACGATTTCAACACCCGGATGTGGAAACCCGCCCTCGTCTCGGCAGGGGTGATCCCGGTGCCGGAGAAGGGCGAGACCCACGAAGCGGCCCGCGAGCACGGCATGCACGCTCTCAGGCACTTCTACGCGTCGGTCCTGCTGGACGCCGGCGAGAACGTGAAGGCGCTCAGCCACTACCTCGGCCACAGCGATCCGGGGTTCACGCTCCGGGTCTACACGCACCTGATGCCCAGCAGCGAGGGGCGGACGCGGAAGGCCGTCGACAGCGTCTACGAAGCCACCGGATCCGTGCCGGACGGCCCAGAGACGGCCCAGGAGCTGTGAGACCACTCCGGGCCAGCGGCAGAGTGCCGCTGGCCCGGATGTCGCTACAGCGAGGGGAACCCCTGCTGACCTGCGCTTACAGGTTCGGCAGGTTCTTCCGGAGCTCGAAGGCGGTGACCTCGGAGCGGTACTCCTCCCACTCCTGCTTCTTGTTGCGCAGGAAGAAGTCGAAGACGTGCTCGCCGAGGGTCTCCGCGACCAGTTCGCTGCGCTCCATCAGGGTGATGGCCTCGCCCAGGTTCTGCGGGAGGGGCTCGATGCCCAGGGCGCGGCGTTCGGCGTCGGAGAGGGCCCAGACGTCGTCGTCGGCGCCGGGCGGGAGCTCGTAACCCTCCTGGATGCCCTTCAGGCCGGCGGCGAGCAGCACCGCGTAGGCGAGGTAGGGGTTGGCGCCGGAGTCGATGGAGCGGACCTCGACGCGGGTGGAGCCGGTCTTGCCGGGCTTGTACATCGGGACGCGGATGAGCGCGGACCGGTTGTTGTGGCCCCAGCAGATGTACGAGGGGGCCTCGCCGCCGGCGCCCGCGGTGCGCTGCGAGCCGCCCCAGATGCGCTTGTAGGAGTTCACCCACTGGTTGGTGACGGCGGAGATCTCGCCGGCGTGCTTGAGCAGGCCCGCGATGAAGGAGCGGCCGACCTTGGAGAGCTGGAACTCCGAGCCCGACTCGTAGAACGCGTTGCGGTCGCCCTCGAAGAGCGAGAGGTGGGTGTGCATGCCCGAGCCGGGGAAGTCGGAGAACGGCTTGGGCATGAAGGTCGCGTGCACGCCCTGCTCCAGCGCGACCTGCTTCATCACCAGCCGGAACGTCATGACGTTGTCGGCGGTGGACAGCGCGTCGGCGTACCGGAGGTCGATCTCCTGCTGGCCGGGGGCGCCCTCGTGGTGGGAGAACTCCACCGAGATGCCCATCGACTCCAGCATGGTGATCGCCTGGCGGCGGAAGTCCATGCCGACGTTCTGCGGAGTGTGGTCGAAGTAGCCGGAGTTGTCGGCGGGGGTGGGGATGCTGCCGTCGAGCGGCTTGTCCTTGAGCAGGAAGAACTCGATCTCGGGGTGGGTGTAGAAGGTGAACCCGAGGTCGGAGGTCTTGGCCAGCGCGCGCTTGAGGACGTAGCGCGGGTCGGCGTACGAGGGCGAGCCGTCCGGCATGAGGATGTCGCAGAACATCCGGGCGGTCCCGGGGCCCTCGGCGCGCCACGGCAGGATCTGGAACGTGCTGGGGTCGGGCTTGGCGATCATGTCCGACTCGTAGACCCGGGCGAAGCCCTCGATCGCCGAGCCGTCGAAGCCGATGCCCTCGTCGAAGGCCTGCTCCAGTTCGGCGGGGGCGACGGCGACCGACTTCAGGTAGCCGAGCACGTCGGTGAACCACAGCCGCACGAAGCGGATGTCGCGCTCTTCAAGTGTACGGAGCACGAACTCCTGCTGCTTATCCATTTCCACCCATCCTCGCTGATCAGGCTGCCTGCTCCCGCGCCGCGGGGCACTTCGGGCACATGAGCATCCCACCACACGGTTTCTGGCGCGTTTCGGACCTCGTCCGAACACACGAGCCGGTGTGGGCGTACTGCTGTGCCCATACTGCCTGCTGTTTTGCGCCCTGCGTAACGGGGGACGGTGATCCGGCGGACACCCGGCGGGACCAACGTCCTGTTGTCGGTGCGCTTGTGTAGGGTCCTGTCAGGTTCCCATACCGGAGAGGGGTATGCGATGACGCGCCGGCTGCTGCTGTTCGCCGCCCTCCTCCTCGGGATTTTTGCCATGCACACGGTGGGCCATCCGGCGGGTGGCACGAGCCCGCTGACGATCTGCCTCGCCGCGCTCGGTACCGCCGCCACAGCGATACCCCTCTCCCGCCTGCCGGTGCTGCGCATATAGGACGCCGCCCTGGCCACCCCGGGCGCCTGTGCCCCGGGGACGGTCGCGCGTTCCGTCCTGCCCATCCATCGACACCCATGAGGGGTATTCAGCTATGCGTACCTACCACCGCCGCGCCGTGCTCGGCGCGGGAATCGCCGTCGTCGGGGGCGGTCTGCTCGCCGGCTGTTCCGGCGGCATGGAAGCGTCAGGACATCCCGGGCGCGGCAACTCCGAGGTCGCGGGCGACGGTTACCTCGCGCCCGACGGGCCGGAGGTCGCCGCCGCGGAGAAGGCCCGAGCGGGCGGCGGACCGGTCAGTGACGTCCGGCTGACCGCCGTCGAAGGTGTCGTCGACCTCGGCGGGCCCACGGTCAGGACCTGGACGTACGGCGGCGAACTGCCGGGCAGGGCGATCCGGGTGACGGCGGGCGGCACCCTGTCCGCGACGCTCGCCAACCATCTGCCGCAGGCCACGTCGGCGCACTGGCACGGGCTCGCCCTGCGCAACGACATGGACGGGGTGCCGGGGCTGACCCAGGCACCCATCAAGGCCGGCGCACAGTTCGCGTACCGCTTCGCGGTCGCGCGGCCGGGCACGTACTGGTTGCACCCGCACTCCGGCACGCAGCTGGACCGGGGGCTGTACGCGCCGCTCGTCGTCGAGGACCCGAAGGAGCCGCTGAAGTACGACAAGGAATGGATCGTCGTCCTGGACGACTGGGTGGACGGCGTCGACGGCAGCACCCCGGAGGCGGTCCTCGCCGAGCTCACCAAGGGCGCGAGTACGAATGCCGGCGGCAGCGGCCGGAGCCGGACGGACCATTCCGGCACGGGTGGCGCGGGTGGCATGGCCGGCATGGACGATCCGGCGAGCCCGGACCCGGCCGCCCCGGCCGGGCCGACCCGCATGCTGGTGGGCGCCTCCAGCGACCTGCTCGACGGCGACCCGGGCGATGTGAAGTACCCGTACTACCTCGTCAACGGGCGCGTCCCGCAGGCCCCGCGCGGCTTCACCGCCAAGCGCGGCGACCGGATCCGGATCCGTTTCATCAACGCGGGCGGCGACACCGCCTTCCGTGTCGCGCTCGGCGGGCACCGGATGACCGTCACGCACACCGACGGTTACCCCGTCGTGCACGCGGAGACCGACGCGCTGCTGATCGGTATGGGCGAGCGGTACGACGTGCTGGTCACGGCAGGTGACGGCGTCTTCCCGCTGGTCGCCCTCGCTGAGGGGAAGGGCGCGGCGGCGCTGGACGTGCTGCGCACCGGCAGCGGGGCGGCGCCGACCGCCGCCGCCCGCCCGCAGGAGCTGTCCGGCGAACTCCTCCAGGCCGGCGATCTGCGGGCCGATCCGTCGGTGGCCCTGAAGGACCCCGGCCAGACGCCGGACCGCACGGTCCAGGTACGGCTGACGGGCAGCATGCCGGCCTACAACTGGGCCTTCGACGGCGCTGCGTACGATCCGGCGGTCCGCCATGACGTGCGGCAGGGCGAACGGGTCCGGCTGTCGTTCGCGAACAACACCCGGATGTGGCATCCGGTCCATCTGCACGGGCACACCTTTTCGCTGCCGGGCGGCGGCGCCCGCAAGGACACCGCTATCGTGCTGCCCGGCCAGAAACTCACCGTCGACCTCGACGCGGACAATCCCGGGCTGTGGATGATGCACTGCCACAACGTCTACCACGCCGAGGTGGGCATGATGACGGTCCTCGGCTACCGGCAGTAACGGATCACCGGTGGCCGGGGTGATCCCCGGACACCGGGCCTTGCAGGATTGGCGCAAATTTCCCGCAAGAAACTTGCGTAACCTGTACTAGAATTGACGGCATGACACGACGACTTGCCACGGTGGCAAAGAAGGTCGGGGTGAGCGAGGCGACCGTCAGCCGAGTGCTGAACGGGAAGCCCGGAGTCTCCGATGCGACCAGAGCCGCAGTGCTGACCGCACTCGATGTGCTCGGTTACGAACGACCGACCCAGCTGCGCGGGGAGCGTGCCCGGCTTGTCGGGCTCGTGCTCCCGGAGCTTTCCAATCCAATATTCCCGGCCTTCGCCGAGGTGGTGGGCGGAGCCCTGGCGCAGCAGGGCTTCACGCCCGTGCTCTGCACCCAGACGGTCGGCGGGGTGTCCGAGGCCGACTACGTGGAGCTGCTGCTGCAGCAGCACGTCTCCGGGGCGATCTTCTTCGGCGGCCTGTACGCCCAGGCCGAGTCGTCGCACGAGCACTACGCCCGGCTCGCCGAGCGCAATCTGCCCACTGTGCTGATGAATGCCGCCATCGACGATCTCGACTTCCCGAGGGTGTCCTGCGACGACGCCGTCGCGGTGGAACAGGGGATGACCCATCTCGCATCGCTCGGCCATGACCGGATCGGCCTGATCCTGGGCCCGCCCGACCATGTGCCGTCGCGGCGCAAGCTCGCCGCGGCCCGCCGCTGGCTTTCGCAGCGCGGCGCCGAACTCCCCGACACCGCCGTGGAACACGCGCTGTTCACGCTGGAGGGCGGGCAGGCCGCGGCCAGCCGGCTGATCCAGCGCGGCGTCACCGCCGTCATCTGCGCCAGCGACCCGATCGCGCTGGGCGCCATCCGGTCCGCCCGGCGCCGCGGGCTGTCGGTGCCGCAGGACTTCTCGGTCATCGGCTACGACGACTCGATGTTCATGAATTGCATCGATCCGCCGCTCACCACCGTGCGCCAGCCCATCGAGGCAATGGGCCGGGCCGCCGTCGACCTGCTCAGCGGCCAGATCAGCGGCACCCCCGTCGACCACGACGAGTTGCTCTTCGAACCCGAGCTCGTCGTACGCGGCTCCACGGGCCCCGCGCCGCGGGCCGCCGCCCCCCAGCAGCCGGAGGTGGAAGCGACCGCCCGCTGAGGCCCGTCCGGGCTCCGGCAGTCGTTGGCAACCCTCCCCGACACCACTGGCTGGGAAACGGCTTCGTAATCAAGTCGTGTCTTTGCGAGCTTCGCGCGAAATCTTGCGGACATCTATCGGGTTCAGTACCTTGAGGCCACCCGAGACGGCGGCGCACACCCCGCGCCACGCAACCGCGCAGGGTTCGCAGATCTCAGAGCGCGGAGCATCGTCGCGCAGTGGTTCAGGGGAAGGGTTGATCAATGAAGACAAACCGCTACCGGACACTGGTGGCCGTCATGCTGGTCGCCGGCGTCGGTATGACCGCCGCGGCATGTTCCGACAGCAAGGACAGCGCCAACGACCCCGGCTCAGGCGACAAGAGCGCAAGCGCCAAGCTGGACCCCAGCACCAAGGTCACCATCAGCGTCGACTGCATGCCGCCCACCACGAAGGCGGCCGAGCGCAAGCAGTGGACGGACGACATAGCCGCGTTCAAGGCGCTGTACCCGAACGTCACGGTGAACAGCAAGGACGCCTTCCCGTGCGAGGATCCGGCGAAGTTCACGGCCATGATGAAGGGCGGCACGCAAACCGACGCCTTCTACACGTACATGACCGACAAGGACCAGGTACTGGACGCGGGCCAGGCCGCTGACATCTCGGCGTACGTCACGCCGGAGACCGTCCCGAACCTGAACGACATCGACCCCAACGTCATGAACGTACTGAAGGACGGCGGCAAGCTGTACGGCCTGCCCACGTCGAACTACCAGATGGGCCTGATCTACAACCGCAAGATCTTCTCCCAGGCCGGTCTCGACCCCAACAAGCCCCCGACCACCTGGGAAGGCGTGCGGGCCGCGGCCAAGACGATCCAGGACAAGCTGGGCAGCCAGGGCATCCACGGCTTCATCGAGAACGCCGGCGGCAACCAGGGCGGTTGGCACTTCACCTCGGAGCTCTACGGCCTGGGCGGCCAGGTGACCTCCGACGACGGCAAGAAGGCCGCCTTCAACACGGACGAGAGCAAGACCCTCCTGCAGACCCTGCACGACATGCGCTTCACCGACAACAGCATGCCCGCCACTCCCGGACTCGCGTGGGGCGACGTCCAGAAGGCCATGGGCACCAGCAAGGTCGGTATGTACGTCGGTGCTCCTGACGACATCCCGCTCGTCGTCCAGCAGTACCAGGCCAAGTTCGAGGACCTCGGCATGGCGCCGATCCCCGGCGGCAAGACCTCGCTGTTCGGCGGCGCCGACTACATGTTCAAGAAGTCGGCCACGCCCGACCAGATCAAGGCCGGCATCGCCTGGGTCAACTTCAAGTTCCTGACCCTGGAGAAGGGCCAGTTCAACTACGCCCGCAACAAGACGGACGGCATCCCGGTCGGACTGCCGCAGCCGTTCTTCTTCACCGGCGCGTCGAAGGACAAGGACACCTCCACCAAGGCCGCGAGCGCGACCGTACCGGTCGAGAACTTCGCCACCTACGTGGCCGCCCAGGTCCCGGTGAAGCCCGAGCCGCCGAACGCCCAGAAGATCTACACGGTTCTGGACAACGCGATGTCCGGTGCGCTGACCAACAAGAACGCCGACGTCGGCAAGCTCCTCTCCACCGCTGAGACGCAGGTCAACACGTTGCTGACGGCCAGCCAGTAGCAGCGTGCGCGGGGGCCGGCCGGAGCGCCGGCCCCCGCACCGCGGCAACCGACCGCCGATCAGTATCCGCTGTGCCCACCGGGGGTGCCCCCGGCCCCAGTCGAGGAGTTCCCATGGCGGCGACCACCGTCTCCCACAACAAGGCCAAACGCGGTACCGGGCATTCGTCGCCGAAGGGTTCCAGGCGCCGGCCCGGACTTCCGGACGAGAATGCCCGCGCGGGGTTCGGCCGGAGACTGCGCCGCGATCTGCAGGCGCACGCATTCATGATCGGCGCGGTGCTCTGCTTCGGATTCTTCTCCTGGTATCCGATGATCCGCGAAGTCATCATGAGCTTCCAGAAGACCAGACGTGGCGAGACCACCTGGGTGGGCTGGAAGAACCTCGAAACCGTCTGGAACGACCCGGGGTTCTGGCCGGCCTGGCGCAACACGATGCAGTTCACGCTCTACGCCCTGGTGATCGGATTCGCGGTGCCGTTCGTCATCGCCATCGTCCTCAACGAATTCCGGCACGCGCAGGCGTACTTGCGCATCCTGGTGTATCTGCCGGTGATGCTGCCCCCCGTCGCCGGGGTGCTTCTCTTCAAGTACTTCTACAACCCGGAATACGGTCTCTTCAATCACATCCTGCACTTCCTGCACCTGCCGGAACAGGCCTGGCTGGACTCGTCGAGCACCGCGATGATCTCCGTGGTGATCGCGGCCACCTGGATGAGCGCCGGCGGCGCCACCCTCATCTACCTGGCGGCGCTGCAGAACGTGCCGGGTGAGCTGTACGAGGCCGCCGACCTGGACGGCGCCGGGCTGCTGAGCAAGATCTGGCACGTGACCATCCCGCAGACCCGGTCGGTCCTGTCGCTGATGCTCCTGCTCCAGATCGTGGCGACGATGCAGGAGTTCACCAACGTCTATCTGCTCACCGGCGGCGCCGGCCCGGAGAACTCCACCGGGACCGTGGTCTACATGGTGTACCAGTACGCCTTCCGGTACGACAGCTTCGGCAGCGCCTCGGCGCTCGGACTCATCATGCTGGTGGTACTCGGCGGATTCTCCGGCCTGTACGCGCGGCTCAGCCGCGACAGCGACTAGGACGGGGAGAAGGACATGGCAGCGAACCAACCACAGCAGCGGACCCTGATATCCGCGGCCGCGCTGAACAGGCCCCGCGGGAAATTCATCTACTGGACCGTTCTCTCCCTGGTCGTCGTGGTCTTCACCCTGGTCTTCCTGGGACCGCTCTACTGGATGGTCTCCGGCGGTTTCAAATCCGCGCAGGAAGTGCTCCAGAATCCGCCGACGCTCTTCCCCAAGGACCCGAAGCCGGGCACCTACAAGACGGCGTGGAGCCAGCTGAAGATCGCCCGGCTGCTCTTCAACACGATGTACTACGCATTCGGCGCGCTCGCCTTCCAGCTGGTCTTCGACGTGGCCGCGGCCTACGCGATCTCCAAGCTGCGGCCGGTGCTGGGGAACCTGATCCTCGGCATGATGCTGGCCACCCTGATGATCCCGGCCGCCGTCCTGATCGTGCCGCAGTACCTGACCGTGCTCGACCTGCCGCTGCTGCACATCAACCTGATCGGCACGCCCTGGGCGATCTGGCTGCCCACGGTCGCCAACGGGTTCAACATCTTCCTTCTGAAGCGGTTCTTCGACTCGATTCCCGAGGACCTGATGGCCGCGGCCGCGATCGACGGGGCGAGTCCGCTGCGGACCCTGTGGTCGATCGTGCTGCCGATGTCCCGGCCGATCCTCGGCGTGGTGTCCATCTTCGCGGTGGTCAACGTGTGGAAGGACTTCCTCTGGCCGATGCTCGTGCAGCCCGACACGGACAAGCAGCCGATCAACATCGGGATCAACTCCCTGTCGCAGGGCGTGCCGCAGAACGTCCTCATCGCCGCGCTGGCCATCTCCGCACTGCCGACGATCGCCATCTTCCTGCTCTTCCAGCGCAACATCATGTCCGGTCTGACCGCGGGCAGCCTCAAGGGCTGACCAGCGCTTCGCCAGGACTGAACCCCTCAGAACTCCGCCGCCGGTCCCATGCCCCATCCCCGCTCGAAGGCCGGCGGCGGGGTCCCTCCTGCCCGAAAGGACGTCTCCGTGGCAGACACCCGCCCGCCCGTCTCCGACCACCACCCCGCTGCGGGCGACTGGTGGCGCAACGCGGTCATTTACCAGGTGTACCCGCGTAGTTTCGCCGACGGCAACGGCGACGGGATCGGAGACCTCGCCGGTGTCCGGGCCAAGCTGCCGTACCTCGGCGAGCTGGGCGTGGACGCCCTCTGGTTCAACCCCTGGTACCCCTCCCCGATGTTCGACGGCGGCTACGACGTCGCGGACTACCGGGACATCGACCCGGTGTTCGGCACCCTGGCCGAGGCCGAGAAGCTCATCTCCGAAGCGCTCGACCTGGGGATCCGCAGCATCATCGACATCGTCCCCAACCATGTGTCGTCCGCCCACCCGTGGTTCCGCGAGGCGCTGGCGGCCGGCCCCGGCAGCCCGGCCAGGGAACGGTTCTGGTTCCGGCCCGGCCGCGGCGAGCACGGCGAGCTGCCGCCCAACAACTGGCCGTCCCAGTTCGGCGGTGTGCCCTGGACGCGGACCGTCAACGATGACGGAACCCCCGGCGATTGGTACCTGCACCTGTTCGACAGCCAGCAGCCGGACCTCAACTGGGACCACCCGGACGTGCGGCGCGAGCACGAGGACGTGCTGCGTTTCTGGTTCGACCGCGGCGCGGCGGGGGTGCGCATCGACTCCGCGAGCCTGCCCGTCAAGGACCCGGCGCTGCCGGACCTGACCGAGGACCGGGACGGCCAGCACCCCTACGACGACCGCGACGAGCTGCACGACATCTACCGCTCCTGGCGCCGGATCGCCGACTCCTACCCCGGCAGCCGCGCCCTGATCGGCGAGGTGTGGATGCCCGACGCGGAGCGGTTCGCGCGGTATCTGCGGCACGACGAGATGCACACCGCCTTCAACTTCGACTTCATGTCCTGCCCCTGGGACGCGGCGCTGCTGCGCGCGTCCATCGACACGACGCTCGCCGCGCACGAGCCGGTGGGCGCGCCCGTCACCTGGGTGCTCTCCAACCACGACGTCACCCGCACGGTGACCCGCTACGGCCGGTCCGACACCGGCTTCGACTTCGCGACCAAGGCCCACGGCACCCCGACCGACCTGGCGCTCGGCACCCGCAGGGCGCGCGCCGCCGCGCTGCTGACGCTGGCGCTGCCGGGGTCGGTCTACATCTACCAGGGCGAGGAGCTGGGGCTGCCCGAGGTCGAGGACATTCCGGCCGACCGGCTCCAGGACCCGATGTACCTGCGCTCCGGCGGCAGCGTGCCGGGGCGGGACGGCTGCCGCGTCCCGATGCCGTGGTCGGGGAAGGAGCCCCCGTTCGGTTTCAGTCCCGACGGCGCGGCGCAGCCGCCGTGGCTGCCGCAGCCCGCCGACTGGGCGGACCGCAGCGCCGGGGCACAGACCGGTGACGCCGCCTCGATGCTGGAGCTGTACCGCTTCGCGCTGCGGCTGCGCAGGGCCGAGCCCGGTCTCGGGGACGGCCCGATCCGCTGGCTGGAGGGCGCTCCCGGAGTGCTGGCGTTCCGCCGTACAGACGTCTTCACCTGCGTCGTCAACCTCTCGGACCAGGCTGTCGCGCTGCCGCTGAACACCGCCGTCCTGCTGGCCAGCGGCCCGCTCGCCGGCGATCTGCTGCCGTCCGACACGGCCGTCTGGCTGCGGACCGCCGTCGCGCCCGGCGCCTGACCGGACGTGCCGGGCCGACGCGATGTGCTGCCGGACACGCCTCCCGGCCAGGACATCGCGTCGGAGTGACGATTACACTGGAGGGGTGCCTCAACTTCGCCTCGCCTTGAATCAGATCGACTCCTGCGTCGGTGACATCGCCGGGAACGCCGAGTCGGTAGTGCACTGGACCCGGCATGCGGCCGAGCGTGGAGCCCACCTGGTGGCGTTCCCCGAGATGGTGCTGACCGGATACCCCGTGGAGGACCTCGCGCTGCGGTCCTCCTTCGTCGAGGCCAGCCGGTCCGCGCTGGTCGAGCTGGCCGGCCGGCTGGCCGCCGAGGGCTTCGGGGAGCTGCCCGTGGTCGTCGGCTACCTGGACCGCAGCGAGAAGGCCCAACCGCGCTACGGGCAGCCCGCCGGGGCCCCGCGCAACGCGGCGGCGGTGCTGTACCGCGGCGGGATCGCGCTGCGCTTCGCCAAGCACCACCTTCCCAACTACGGCGTCTTCGACGAGTTCCGCTACTTCGTCCCCGGTGACACCCTCCCGGTGATCCGTGTGCACGGCGTGGACGTCGCGCTCGCGATCTGCGAGGACCTGTGGCAGGACGGCGGCCGGGTGCCCGCCACCCGCGCCGCCGGCGCCGGGCTGCTGCTGTCGGTCAACGCCTCGCCGTATGAGCGGGACAAGGACGACACCCGCCTGGAGCTGGTGCGCAAGCGCGCCCAGGAGGCCGGCTGCACGCTCGCCTATCTGGCGATGACGGGCGGCCAGGACGAGTTGGTCTTCGACGGCGACTCGATCGTCGTCTCGCCGACCGGCGAAGTGATCACCCGCGCCCCGCAGTTCGAGGAGGGGTGCGTCCTGGTCGACCTGGACCTGCCCGCCGCCGGCGCCGTGCCGTCCGGTGTCCTGGACGACGGTCTGGAGATCGAGCACGTCACGCTCTCCGCCGAGCCGGTCGCGCGCTACGAGCCCGAGGTGGCCGGCGGCTACGCCGACCGGCTCACCGACGACGAGGAGGTCTACAGCGCCCTCGTCACGGGACTGCGCGCGTACGTGACGAAGAACGGCTTCCGGTCGGTGCTGATCGGGCTCTCCGGCGGCATCGACTCCGCGCTGGTGGCCGCCATCGCCTGCGACGCGGTCGGGCCCGCCAACGTGTACGGCGTCGCGATGCCGTCCCAGTACTCCTCGGAGCACTCGATCGGCGACGCCGAGGAACTGGCCCGCCGCACCGGACTGCACCTGCGGACCGTCCGCATCGCGCCGATGTTCGACGCGTACATGGCCTCGCTGGGACTCACCGGCCTCGCCGAGGAGAACCTGCAGTCCCGGCTGCGCGGCACCACCTTGATGGCCATCTCCAACCAGGAGGGCCACATCGTGCTCGCGCCGGGCAACAAGAGCGAGCTGGCCGTCGGCTACTCGACGCTGTACGGCGACTCGGTCGGCGCGTACGGACCCATCAAGGACGTCTACAAGACGACCGTCTTCCGGCTCGCCCGCTGGCGGAACGCGTCGGCCGCGGCGAAGGGCGAGACCCCGCCGATCCCCGAGAACTCGATCAGCAAGCCGCCCAGCGCGGAGCTGCGCCCCGGCCAGGTCGACACCGATTCACTGCCCGACTACGACGTGCTCGACCGGGTGCTGGAGCTCTACGTCGACCGGGACCAGGGCCGGGACGCGATCATCGCCGCGGGCTTCGACCCGGAACTGGTGACCCGGATCCTGAAGATGACCGACACGGCCGAGTACAAGCGCCGGCAGTACCCGCCGGGCACCAAGATCTCGGCCAAGGGCTTCGGCAAGGACCGGCGGCTGCCGATCACCTCGCGGTGGCGAGAGACGGGCCGCGCGGAGAACTGACCTTCCCCGGCTCAGATCTGCAGGCGGGCGGCGACCGGAAGGTGGTCGCTGCCCGTCTTCCCCAACGTCCAGGACGACATCGGCTCGATGCCCTTGACCATGATCTGGTCGATGCGGGCCATCGGGAAGTCGGCGGGCCAGCTGAAGCCGAAGCCGTTGCCCGCCGCGCCCTGCGTGGAGCGCATCTGCGAGGTGACGGACGCCAGCGAGCGGTCGTTCATGGTGCCGTTGAGGTCGCCGAGCAGCACGACCTTGCTCAACGGCTCCTGCACGATGGACTCGCCGAGCGCGTCGGCCGCGCTGTCGCGCTGCCCGGCGGTGAAGCCCGCGTTGAACTTCACGCGCACCGACGGCATGTGCGCGACGTAGACCGCGATCTGGCCGTGCGGGGTGGAGACGGCGGCCCGCATCGCCCGCGTCCAGCCGAGCCGTATGTCGACCGTGTGCACGCCCTGGATCGGGTACTTGCTCCACAGGCCGACGGTGCCCTGCACCGAGTGGTAGGGGTAGGCGCCGGCGAGCGCCGCCTGGTACGTGGAGACCTGACCGGACGCCAGTTCCTCCAGCGCGACGAGGTCGGCGCCGGCGGCGATGACGTCCTTCGCGGTACCGGTCGGGTCCGGGTTGTCGGCGTTCACGTTGTGCGTGAGCACCGTCAGGTTGCCGCCGGACTTCTCGTTGTCGGTGAGCAGTCCGCCGAAAAGGTTGAACCACACCAGGACCGGCAGCAGTACGGCGATCAGCGCCGTCGCCGAGCGGCGGACCAGCGCCACCACCAGCAGCACCGGAAGGGCCAGGCCCAGCCAGGGCAGGAACGTCTCCAGCAGGCTGCCCAGGTTGCCGATCCGGTTCGGTACGTCGGAGTGGAGGAACAACACCAGTGCCAGGATCACCGCGAGCGCCGCGGTGATGATGCCTCTGCGCCACATACCGTCGCGCTGCCAGCCGAAACGCCGTCGCGCTCCTGAGGCTGAACGGTTCGGCTCGGGGCCGTCCGTGGCTGCGTCGGTCATGTGCGCCTGGGTCATATGGGGGGTCCTCACTGCCTTGCCGAGTGCAATGCCGACCCTAAGGGATCGACATAAGAACCGACGGGCCGGAAGGGGCGGCGGGTTCCACCGGAACCCGCCGCCACCGTCCCCTGTGACAAGACGCGTACATAACGGTCAACGCGGTCAACGCGGGCGCGCGCCCTCCAGGACCGTGTCGACGATCAGCTCCGAGAGCCCGTCCTCCAGCGACGCGCCCGGCCGCATCATGGCGCGGCTCAGCATCGGGCCGGCGAAGATGTCGCCGAGCAGTTCCAGGTCGAGTCCGGCCCGGATCTCGCCGGTTCGCACCCCGCGCTCCAGCACCTGGAGCATGGCGTCGCGGCGGGTGACGACCACGGTGTCGTGGTACTGCCTCCACAACTCGGGGACCTGCTGGAACTGCAGGAGGATGTTGCGCATCACGGCCGAGGAGCGCTTGGCCAGACCGCGCCGCCGGATGGCGTCGACCATGGCGACCAGGTCGTCCCGTACCGATTCGCCCGCCAGGTCGGGCGTCGGCTCGTCGATCGAGTTCAGAACATCCATCAGCAGCGCGTTCTTGCCCGGCCAGCGCCGGTAGACGGTGGCCTTGCCGACCCCGGCGTCGCGGGCGATGCCCTCGATGGACAGCTCGCCTATCGTGACCCCCTCCTCCAGCATCCGGAGCACCGTCTCGGTGATCGCGCTGTCGGCGGCGGCGCTGCGCGGGCGGCCGCGCGGCGCGGATTCGGTACCCGCCTCGGTCATCGCTCCGCTCCGACCGCCTCCGGGGCCCGCTCTCCGCCCTGCTTCGGCACGGCGTCCTTGCGCGGCAGGAAGGCCAACACCACCAGGGTGCCGACCATCGCGACGGACGCGGACCCGATCGCGGTGATGTGCATGGCGTGGATGAACGCGTTGTTGGCGGGCTGGAGCAGCGCCTTGCCCGCGGGCCCCATGTTCTCGGCGACGCCGTAGGTGGCCTGGATGGATTCGCCGGCCGCGTGCCTGGCGGGCGCCGGGAGGCCGGTGAGGTGGCTGTCGATGCCGTCCCGGTAGGTGGTGGAGAGCAGCGAGCCCAGGATGGCCACCCCGAGCGCGCCGCCGACCTGCCGGAAGGTGTTGTTGACGGCGGATCCGGAGCCGGCCTTCTCGCGCGGCAGCGACGACATGATCATGACGGTGGCGGGCGGCATGACGTGTGCCATCGCCGTACCCATCAGGAAGAAGAGCACTTCCAGGATCCAGATCGGGGTGTCCTGGTCGAGCAGCAGGAAGCCGAGGAACGCGACGGCCGTCAGCGCCAGCCCCATCGCGCACACCGCGCGGGGGCCGAACCTGTCGACGACCAGCCGGGCGCGCGGCGCGAAGATCATCTGGGCGGCGGCGAGCGGCAGCAGCAGCACGCCGGACTCCAGGGCGCTGTAGCCGCGCACGCTCTGCGTGTAGAAGACGACGAAGAACGTCACGCCCATGAGCGCGAAGAAGACCAGGCCGATGGCGGCGACGGAGGCGGAGAACTGCCGGTTGCGGAAGTACGTGACGTCGAAGGCGGGGTGGTCGCTGCGCTTCTCGTAGACCACGAAGGCGGCGATCACCACGAGCCCGGCCAGTATCGTCAGCCACACCTGGGGCCTGGTGAAGTCGCCCAGCTGGCCGCCCTTGATGATGCCGTAGATCAGCAGGACCAGGCCGACGATGGAGAGCAGCACGCCGACGGGGTCGAGACGGCCCGGGTTGGGGTCCTTCGAGTCGGGCACGATGATGACCATCGCGACCAGGGCGACCGCCACGATCGGCACGTTGATCAGGAAGACCGAGCCCCACCAGAAGTGCTCCAGCAGCGCACCGCCGGTGATCGGGCCGATCGCGATGGCCAGGCCGACCACACCGGTCCAGATGCCGATGGCCTTCGGCTGCTCGTCGCGCTCGAAGACGTTCATGATGATCGCGAGGGTCGCGGGCATGATGAACGCGCCGCCGAAGCCCATCAGCGCCCGGAAGGCGATGAGCTGCCCCGACGAGTCGGAGACCGCGGAGAGCGCGGAGCCGACGCCGAAGACGAGCATGCCGAAGAGCAGCACCTTCTTGCGGCCCAGCCGGTCACCGAGCAGACCCGCGGTGAAGAGCAGCCCCGCGAAGACCAGGGTGTAGGAGTTGATCGCCCACTCGAGCTGGCTCTGGGTCGCCCCGAGGCCGGTGGGGGCGGGCTGGGCGATCGTCTTCATCGCCACATTGAGGATCGAGTTGTCCAGCACCACCACCAGGAGGCTGAACAGCAGGACGGTGAGCACCGCCCATCGACGGCGGTGGATCGCCTCGGGGATGGCTCGGGTCTGACTCGAGGATATGGACATGGCCCCACGCTAGCCCTCATTTCCGATACGGGACCGTCTCGTATCGTAAAGCAGGGGTAAAAATAGGGGGGCTCTTTGCGTAGGCCGCCACACGTGCCAGCATGGAAGGGATCCGGGGACGCCGTCAGGGTGCCTCGAGATGACTGAAGGAGCCGTTGCAATGACGCAGATTCCGGCTGCCCAGAAGCAATCCGACAGCGTCCGCGCGCTGTACGGGGGCACGGGCACGCGCCGCATCACCGTCCGCGACATCACCGCCGCCAAGGACCGCGGCGAGAAGTGGCCCATGCTCACCGCCTACGACGCCGTGACCGCCTCCGTCTTCGACGAGGCCGGGATCCCGGTGCTGCTGGTCGGCGACTCGATGGGCAACTGCCACCTCGGCTACGACACCACCGTCCCGGTCACCATGGACCAGATGACGATGCTGTCCGCGGCCGTCGTGCGGGGCACCAGTCGCGCCCTGATCGTCGGCGACCTGACGTTCGGCTCGTACCAGGAAGGGCCGGTCCAGGCGCTGCGCAGCGCCACCCGACTGGTCAAGGAGGCCGGTGTCCAGGCGGTCAAGCTGGAGGGCGGCCAGCGCTCGCTGGCCCAGACCGAGCTGCTCGTCGAGTCCGGTATCCCGGTCATGTCGCACCTGGGCCTGACCCCGCAGTCCGTCAACGCCATGGGCTACCGGGTCCAGGGCCGCGGCGACGAGGCCGCCCACCAGCTGCTCCGTGACGCCAAGGCGGCACAGGACGCGGGCGCCTTCGCAGTCGTCCTGGAGCTGGTGCCGGCCGGGCTCGCCGCCGAGGTCACCCGGTCGCTGCACATCCCGACCATCGGCATCGGCGCCGGGCCCGAGTGCGACGCCCAGGTGCTGGTGTGGACCGACATGGCGGGCATGACCGGCGACCGCGTGCCGCGCTTCGTCAAGCAGTACGCGCAGCTGCGGTCGGCGCTGGGCGACGCGGCGAAGGCGTTCGCCGAGGACGTGACCGGCGGGGCGTACCCGACCGAGGAGCACAGCTTCCACTAGGGAGCAGGCCGTTCCGGATCCGGACGACTTGTTCGCCGGCGGGTGAGTCGTCCGGGCCCGGGATGCGTACTACAGGGTGAGCGCCGCCCACGGCGGCGACCCCCGCACAGTACGGGAAGTCATCATGCCCATCACCCGCACCAGCAGGACGGCAGCGGCCGGCGCGTTCGCCGCCGCCGCGCTGCTGGCACTCAGCGCATGTGGATCCTCGAATTCCGGCAGCAGCGGCACCACCACCCCGCCTCCCCCGGCCTCGTCCTCGTCGACAACGGCCGGTGCGGGGCTGGCGGCGGCGCAGGACGCCAAGCTCGGCGCGATCGTCACGGACGCCCAGGGCTTCACCCTCTACCGGTTCGACAAGGACAAGGCCGCTCCGCCCACGTCCAACTGCACCGGACAGTGCGCGGCCACCTGGCCGCCGGTCGCCGCGGTCACCACCGTCAAGGGCGTCGACCTGCACCTCGTCGGCACGGTCACCCGCGCCGACGGCAGCAAGCAGGCCACCCTCGGCGGCTGGCCGCTGTACCGCTACAGCGGTGACGCCAAGGCCGGCGACACCCATGGCCAGGGCGTCGACGGCACCTGGTTCGCGGTGGCTCCCGACGGCAAGAAGGCAGGCGGCGCGGCGCAGACGCCCGCACCCACCGATACCGGGTCGAACGGGTACTGATGCGCAACCACTCATCGCAGACACTCGCGCCGCGGCGCCCGGTACGACAGGATGCCGCCGTGGACGGGGATCCCACCGGGCCGCTCCCGGAAGAAGAATTCATGCGAGCGCTGTACCGCGAACACGCGGGCGCGCTGCTCGGATTTGTGCTGCACCTGGTGGGCGGTGACCGGTATCTGGCGGAGGACGTCGTCCAGGAGACGCTGCTGCGGGCCTGGAAGAGCGCGGGACGGCTCGATCCGGCGGCCCGTTCGCTGAGGCCCTGGCTGGTGACCGTCGCCCGACGTATCGTGATCGACGGCCATCGCAGCCGCCAGTCCCGTCCGCCCGAGGCTCCGCCGGCCGCACTCGACCAGCTGCCCGCCGAGGACGAACTCGACCGGTCGCTGCGGCTCATGACGATCTCCGACGCGCTCGGCGATCTGACCGAGGCCCACCGGCAGGTGCTGATCGAGACGTACTTCGCGGGTCGTACGGTGACCGAGGCGGCGGACGAGCTGGGCGTACCGGCCGGCACAGTGCGCTCAAGGGTGTTCTACGCCCTGCGGGCGCTCAGGAACGCATTGGAGGAGAGAGGGGTGACCACCTCATGACCGAGTACGCACCCGGGCCCGGGGCGCCCCTCGACCCGCACCTGGACGTCGGGGCCTACCTCATCGGCGCGCTGGACGACGACGCCATGACGCGCTTCGAGCTGCACCTCGTCGACTGCGAGGAGTGCGGACGGCAGCTGGACGAGCTGAGCGGACTCGTACCGCTCCTCGGCGAGCTGCGGCAGAGCGGCGGCGTACCGGAGCCGGTGCGGGAGTGGCCGTCCGGAGCGACGTCCGCGCGGGCGCCCGCCCAGCCGTTCCCCCAGCCCGTGCAGCCGTATGCCCAGCCGGCGGCCAGCCGGCCGGTCGCGCAGCCCCCGGCACAGCCCGCGACGCACCGCACCGCGCGGCGGCGGCCCGGCCGCAGCCGGCGGCTGGTGCTCGCGCTGGCGGCCTGCGGAGTGCTGGCCCTCTGCGGATCCGCTGTCGGGGTCCTCGTCACCCAGCAGGACACCGCGACGCCGGTCGCTGCCGCGCAGTTCACGGCGGGCGACCCGGCCACCGGGGCCAATGCCACCGTCGGCGTCACCGGCAAGAAGTGGGGCACCCAGGTCGATCTCCGGCTCTCCGGCGTCAATGGCCCTCTGACCTGCAGTCTTGTCGCTGTGGGCCGGGACGGCAGCCGGCAGACCGTCGCCACCTGGTCGGTCCCGGCGGCCGGGTACGGCACCACCGAGCAACCCGCACCGCTCACCGTCCAGGGCGCGGCGGGCCTCTCCCCCGCCGACATCTCCGGCTTCGACGTCATCACCTCCACCGGACAGCACCTGCTCACCGTTCCGACCGTCTGACACCGGTGTGATCCCCGTGTGATCGCCGTGTCAGCCCCATGGGGGCGGTGTCGGTGTCCTGTCGGTCCGCTGTCAGTGGGCCACGCCATGGTTGGTGCATGACGACGCGACAGAGTGACACGGTGGGCGCCGCCGTCGAGGTACGGGGGCTGGTCAAGCACTATGGCGAGACAAAGGCCCTGGACGGTGTGGACCTCGATGTACGGCAGGGCACCGTTCTCGGTGTGCTGGGGCCGAACGGCGCCGGCAAGACAACGCTGGTACGGGTGCTCTCCACCCTGATCCAGCCGGACGCGGGCAGTGCCCGCGTCGCCGGATACGACGTACTCAGGCAGCCCCGGCAGCTGCGCAGGGTGATCGGTCTGACCGGGCAGTACGCCTCGGTGGACGAGAAGCTCTCCGGCCGGGAGAACCTGTACATGATCGGGCGGCTGCTCGATCTGTCCCGCAAGGACGCGCGGTCCCGCGCCGACGGGCTGCTGGAGCGGTTCTCGCTCACCGAGGCCGCCAAGCGGCCCGCGAGCGGGTACTCCGGCGGTATGCGGCGCCGGCTGGACCTGGCGGCCTCCATGATCGGCAACCCGTCGGTGCTCTATCTGGACGAGCCGACGACGGGCCTGGACCCGCGCACCCGCAACGAGGTGTGGGCCGAGGTCAAGCGGATGGTCGCCGAGGGCGCGACGGTCCTGCTGACCACGCAGTACATGGAGGAGGCCGAGCAGCTCGCCGACGAGCTGACGGTCATCGACCGCGGCCGGGTGATCGCCAACGGCCGGGTCGACGAGTTGAAGGCCAAGGTCGGCGGGCGGACCCTGCAGATCCGGCCGAGCGACACGGTGACGCTGCCCGCGATGTCCGCGGCGCTCGCCGAAGCGGGCCTGGACGGGGTGGCCGGCGCCACCATCGACCACGAGGACGGCGTGCTGAACGTGCCGATCCTCAGCGACGAGCAACTGACCTCGGTGGTCGGACTGCTGGGCGCGCGCGGTTTCTCCATCGCCGGGATAGGGACGCATCTCCCCAGCCTGGACGAGGTGTTCCTCTCCATCACCGGCCAGAAGACGGACCAGGGCGCGCGGACCGGCGCCACGGAGCACTCCGACTCCGACGCCGATTCCGAGAAGTCCGAAGTGAAAGAGGGGGTAGCGGCATGAGCGCCGCAGTCATCACCACCACCGCGCCCGTCAAGGCGCAGGCCGGCGAGGGCCGGATAGGCGTACGCGCCAATCTGCGGCACATCGGGGCGCTCGCGCGCCGCAACATGCTGCAGATCAAGGAAGACCCGGAGTCGATGTTCGACGCCGTGCTCATGCCGATCATCTTCACGCTGCTCTTCGTCTTCGTCTTCGGCGGCGCGATCTCCGGCAAGGGCCACCAGCAGGACTACGTGAACTACGTGATCCCCGGGCTGATGGCGATGATGGGCATGAACATCGCGATGGCCGTCGGCACCGGTGTCAACCAGGACTTCAGCACCGGCGTGATGGACCGCTTCCGCACCATGCCGATCGCCCGGTCCTCGGTACTGATCGCCAAGATCATCGTGGAGATCGGCCGGATGCTGGTCGCCACCACGATCCTGCTGATCATGGGATTCATCCTGGGCCTGTCCATCTCGACGTCCGTGTTCCACCTGCTGGCCGCGGTCGCGCTCTCGATGGTCTTCGGCGCCTCACTCATGTGGATCTTCATCCTGCTCGGGCTGACGATGAAGACCGCGCAGGCCGTACAGGGGGTGGCCATGCTTGTCCTGATGCCGCTGCAGTTCGGATCGTCGATCTTCGCACCCACGACCACGATGCCGGGCTGGCTGCAGAGCTTCACCGACGTCAATCCGCTGTCGAACCTTGCGGACTCCGCCCGGAACCTGATGAACGGCGGGCCCGTGGCGCACTCCGTCCTGATCACCCTGGCCTGGACGGTCGGCATCACCGTGGTGACGGCTCCGCTGGCCGTGCGGAAGTTCCGCAACAAGACGTGACCGGCACCGGCCGGCCCGGTCCGGGCCGGCCTCCGTGTCAGTCCCCGTCACGCATCAGGGCGATGGTCTCCATTGCGGAGAGACCGTCGCCCGCCGCGTATGCGGTCTCGAACGCGGCGTCGCCGAGCAGCTCGCGCAACTCCCGCTGGGCGTCCGCCAGTTCCACCTTCTCCAGCGGGGAGGGGGCGGAGGGCCGCAGCACGTCGTGCGCGCCGAGCATGGTGGCGGCCCGGACCGCCGTGGCGGCCCCGCCCTGCGGGGCCGATCCGGAGTGCACCCGGGCGACCAGGATCGTCACCGCCACCGGCACCAGCAGCATGCCGATCCGCGGGGCGATGACCTCGGTGAGCACGCTCTGGCCCAGGTGGTCGAGACCCTCCCGCAGGTGCAGCATGCCCCGCTCCGGGTCGCCGCCGCGGCAGATGAGCCAGCCCTTGATGCCGTGCAGCATGCCGTGGATGAACTGCGGCACTCCGACCGGCGGAACCGCCATCATCTCGTCGATCAGCAGGTGCGCCTCGTCGAGGTCCCCCCGCCGGCCCAGCAGCGCGACCAGCAGGATCCGCCCGTAGAAGGCGGCGCCGCCCGCGACCGCGCCGAACGACGCGGCGTCCTCGATCGCCGCCCGGAGCATCGACTCGCCCTCGTCGATGTCCCCCATGTTGATGATCATCTCGGCGAGCCGCACGCTGAGGATCGGCACCTGCTGGTACGAACCCAGCTCCTGGGCCATCCCGATCGCCTCACGGCAGCACTCGGCCGAGCGCTCCCACTGGCCGCCGTTCGCGGTCGCCTCGGCCTCGGCGGCGAGCGCCTCGGTCATCCCCCAGCGGTCGCCGACCTGGCGGAACAGGTCCCGGCTCTCCCGGACGTCCGCCATCGACTGGTCCAGCTTCTCCAGTACGTCGTTCATCATCTTGGCCCGGATCTGCAGCGCGAACGCCAGCTCCCAGGGCCCCCCGAACTCCCGGCAGCTCAGCACCAGGTTGTCCACCAGCTCCTGCAGCCGGTCGAACTCCCCGGACAGGAACGCCGCGAAGGGGCTCATCAGTCCGGGCCGCCGGGCGGTCTGCGGCAGGTTCGGCGGATAGGCCTCCAGGACCGCCCGTCCGGCCCTCGCGACATCCGGGTCGCCCCAGCGGTTCTCCATGTCCCCGTCGTTGGAGACGAGTTCCATCATCCGCACCCAGCGGCGCGCCTCGTACAGCTGTTCGCGGCCCATCGGCGGCGGCGCGTCCAGCGGACCCCGCTCCACCGGCTCCAGGGTGGGCGGTTCGGCGAACGGGTCGGGCCCCATCGCCGACACGACGGCCGGCCAGGTCAGCTGCTCCGTGTGGTAGTTGCGCATCTCCCAGAACCAGCCGCAGGACAGCACCAGTTGCAGTGCCTCCTGCTCGTCGCCCAGGTCGACCGCACGGCGCAGCGCGGCCCGTACGTTCTCGTGCTCACGCTCCAGCCGTGCCAGCCACAGCAGTTGGTCGTGGCCGCGCAGCTCCGGGTCCGCGGTCCTGATGTACTCGCGGAAGCAGCTGATGTGGCGGCGCTCGACCGCCGCGCGCTCGCCGGACTCGTGGAGCCGCTCGGCCGCGTACTCACCGATGGTCTCCAGCATCCGGTAGCGGGCGCCGTCGTCGGTGAGGTCGGCGAGGACCAGCGACTTGTCGACGAGCGAGCCGAGCAGGGCCGCGGCGTCGGCGGCGTCGATCCCGTCGCCGGAGCAGACCTCCTCGACGGCTTCGAGCGTCCAGCCGCCGGCGAAGACCGCCAGCCGGCGCAGCAGGGTGCGCTCCGCCGGGTCCAGCAGGTCCCAGCTCCAGTCGACGACCGCGCGCAGCGTCTGCTGGCGGGGCAGTACGGTCCTGCTGCCGCCGGTGAGGAGCCGGAAGCGGTCGTCGAGCCGGTTGGCGAGCTGGCGCGGGGTGAGGCTGCGCAGCCGGGCGGCGGCCAGTTCGATGGCGAGCGGCAACCCGTCGAGCCGGCGGCACAGTTCGACGCACGCGACCGGATCGTCGTCCACCGTGAACCCGGGGCGCGCGGCGGCGCCCCGGTCGGCGAGCAGCCGCAGGGCGAACGGGTCCGGCAGCGGATCCAGCGGGCGCACCCGCTCGCCGGGGACACCCAGCGGTTCGCGGCTGGTGGCGAGGACGGTGAGGCCGGGGCAGTGCGCGAGGAGCTGTTCCGTGAGGGCGGCCGCCGCGTCGATGACGTGTTCGCAGTTGTCGAGCACGAGCAGCAGGCTGCGGCTCACGCAGTACTCCGCGAGCATCCTGGCCGGGTCCTTGGTCTTGCCCTCCACGCTGCTCAGCGCCTGTTCCGCGGCGCTGCCGGGGTGCAGCAGCGTCTCGCGCAGGCCGAGCGAGGTGAGCACCGCCTCGGGAACTGTCCGCGGGTCGCTGACCGGTGCGAGTTCCGCGTACCAGACGCCGTCGGACCAGCGGTCGCGGAGCAGGTCGCCGGTCTCCTGCGACAGCCGGGTCTTGCCGGTCCCGCCGGGTCCGGTGAGGGTGACCAGCCGGGCCGCGGCCAGGTCCTCGCGGATCGCGGCGAGGTCGGCCGCCCGGCCGACGAAGCTGGTGAGCCGGGCGCGGGCGTTGCCCGAGCGGCGGGGGGCCGGCGCGGACGGCGGCTCGGGAACGGTCCCGACGGCGGCCGGGAGCGGTGGTTCCGGCTCAGCGTCCGGCGCCGGGTTCAGCAGTTCCGTGTGCAGCGCGCGCAGTTCGGCGCTCGGGTCGGTGCCCAGCTCGTCGGCGAGGTCGCGGCGTACGTCCTCGTACGCGGTGAGCGCGTCGGCGGTGCGGCCCGCGTCGCGCAACGCCCGGATGTGCAGGGCGCGGAGCGACTCGTTGAGCGGATGCGCGGCGGCGAGCCCGGCGAGCTCGGGCAGTTGCTGCGCCGCGCGGCCGAGCGCGAGCCCCGCGGTGAGGCGCAACCGGACCGCCTCCAGCCGCAGTTCGTCGCAGCGCACCGCGAGCGTGTCCCGGTCCGGCAGATCGGCGAACGCCGGTCCCCGCCACAGGGCGAGGGCGTCCTCCAGCAGGTCGGAGGCCTTCACCGGGTCGCCGTCGGCCAGCGCCCGGCCGCCCTCGTCCACCAGCCGCTCGAAGCGGTGCACGTCGACCGCCTCGGGTGCGGCGCACAGCCGGTACCCGCCGTCGGCCGAACCGATGGCGTCATGGCCGATGGCCCGGCGCAGCCGCGCGACCAGTGCCTGGAGCGCGCCGGTCGCGTTCGCCGGTGGATCGTCGGCCCACAACTCGTCGATCAGGGCCTCTGCGGTTATCAGCCGCCCGGGGCGCAGGGCCAGCGCCGTCAGCAGCGCGCGCAGGCGCAGCCCCGCGAGCGGGACGGGGACACCGTCGTCGCGGAATGCCTGAGTGGTGCCGAGGATCGCGTAACGCACGCCCCCATCTTGCCCTCAATCGCGGGACAGGCTTGTAAATTACGGCCGCCCGGCGACATGATCCCCGTATGAGCAGCACAGATACCCGCAGTGACCACCGGATCAGCCCGATCTTCGTGGGGATCGCGGCGGTCATGGCCGTATCGGGCTGGGCGGTGTGGACCGACTTCTCGTCGAGCCCCGGCTTCGCCGTCTTCCTCTTCGTGGTGTCCGGGTGGGTGGTCTCGCTGTGCCTGCACGAGTACGCCCACGCCCGCACGGCGCTGCACAGCGGGGACATCACCATAGGTGCCAAGGGCTACCTGACGCTCAACCCGCTGAAGTACACGCACGCGCTGCTCAGCATCGTGCTGCCGGTGCTCTTCGTGATCATGGGCGGCATCGGGCTGCCCGGCGGCGCGGTCTTCATCGAGCGGGGGCGGATCCGGGGGCGCTGGAAGCACAGCGCGATCTCGGCGGCCGGACCGCTGATGAACGTGCTCTTCGCGATTGTCCTGATGCTGCCGTTCGCCTTCGGCGCGACGGACTCCTGGCCGGTCGGCTTCCTGGCGGCGTTCGCGTTCCTGGCGATGCTCCAGGTGACGGCGGCGGTCCTGAACCTGCTGCCGGTGCCGGGGCTGGACGGCTACGGGATCATCGAGCCGTGGCTGTCGTACAACTTCCGCCGGCAGGTGGAGCCGTTCGCGCAGTTCGGTCTGCTGGCGGTCTTCGGGTGCCTGTGGATCCCCGAGGTGAACGTCGCCTTCTTCAACTTCGTCTACACCGTGATGGGCTGGTTCGACGTGCCGGAAGGCGCGACCAGGTTCGGCTATCAGCTCTTCAGGTTCTGGGTCTCCTGAGCCCTGGCGTCGGCCTTCGCCCTGCGCAGGTAGTACCAGCACATGTTGCTGGACAGGCCCGCCAGCAGGATCCAGACGACACCGGTCCAGCTGCCGTTCGCGAAGGAGATGACGGCCGCGGCGACCGTGAGCACGCACACGGCGAGGGCGTAGACAGCAAGGCGGGGCATGGGGAGGAGCTCCTGTCCGGAAACCGGTGACATACGGTCCCGACGATTGTCCCCCACACCCCGCCGTGCCCCACGACCCGCCGGCCGGGCCGGCGACTACACGTCGGTGACGCGCAGCCCGGCGTGGGCCTTGTAGCGGCGGTTCACCGAGATCAGGTTGGCGACCAGCGACTCGACCTGGTGCGCGTTGCGCAGCCGGCCCGCGAAGACGCCGCGCATCCCGGGGATGCGGGCGGCCAGCGCCTGGACGAGGTCGGTGTCCGCGCGGACCTCGCCCAGCACCATCACGTCGGTGTCGATCTCCGCGATCTCCGGGTCGGAGAGCAGCACCGCCGACAGGTGGTGGAAGGCGGCGGTCACCCGGGACTCCGGGAGCAGCGCGGCGGCCTGCTGGGCGGCGCTGCCCTCTTCGGGCTTCAGCGCGTAGGCGCCCTGCTTGTCGAAGCCCAGCGGGTTGACGCAGTCGACGACGAGCTTGCCCACCAGGTCGTCGCGGAGCGACTCCAGGGTCTTGGCGTGCCCGTCCCACGGCACCGCCACGATCACGATGTCGCTGCGCCGGGCGCACTCCGAGTTGTCCGCGCCCTCCACGCCGAGACCCAGCTCGTCCGCGGCGGTCTGCGCCCGTTCCGCGTTGCGCGATCCGATGATCACCTTCTGCCCGGCCTTCGCCAGCCGGTACGCGAGCCCGCGGCCCTGGTCGCCGGTGCCGCCGAGCACGCCGACCACCAGGCCGGACACGTCCGGGAGGTCCCAGGGGTCCTTGGCCGGAGCCTTCGGGGCGGGCGCGGAAGCGGTCGCGGGGGCCTTGTTCACATCGTCAGGGGAAGTCATGCGGGCGATCCTGCCACGCCCCACGAACCGCCACTCGTTACGGGGGAAGTGCGGAGAGCGGACCCGTGCGGTGCCACCGGTCCGGCAGGATGCCCGGCATGGACGCTGTACGCGTGGCGCTGTTGCGGGAAGTACTGGCGGGGACCGAGTGGCTCCAGAGCACGCGGTCCTTCGCGGGATCGCTGCGGGCCTCGGTGCACCGCCGGCCCGGCGGGCTGCTGCTGGTGGGGACCCGGGGGTACGAGCCCTGGCACCTGGCGGCGCACCTGGACGACGAGGCGGCGTGGAGCGGGCTGACCGGGCTGTCGCCGACGCTGGTGCGGTTCCGGATTCCGGCGGGGGCCCCGGCCCATCTGGCCGTGGGACTGCGGCGGCTGGAGGCCGCGCGGCGCGGGGAGACGGTGTTCGTGGTCAGCCCGCAGGCTCCGGGCGCCGCGCTCCTGGAGCGGGTGGCGGACGCCCGCCGGGCCGGCGCGACCGTGCTGGCGATGGACGCCGGCGACCCGGGCCTGCGGGAACTGGCGCACGACGCGCTGACCGTACCGCCGGAGCCGGAAACTGAAACGGAAAGCGAACCGGCTCCGGACCCGGACCCGGCGCCGGTGGAAGCGGCAGCCCCCGCGCCGATGGGGATGGATCTGCTGCAGCATCTCGTCGCCGCCGCGGCCGGCGAGAACAGCCTGCCCGCCGCCCGCCGCCACGGCTCGTTCCGCGACCGGCTGTCCCGGCTGGCGGAACAGCTGACGTCACCGCCGCCCGCCCGCTGGTAGCGGCACGCGGCACGCGGCAGCCGTCCTCGATGACCGTCCGCGAAGATCCGGCCCCGGGCCCAAAACCATTTGCCCCCCGCGGCCCGGAGGCGGAGCATGCGAACCCGTGAACGACAGCCCGCCCGAACCCGGCCCGCCTCCGTCCCGGCTGAGAGCCCTGCTCCCCGACCTGGCCCCGTGGCGCTCCTCGCGCGATTTCCGCCTCATGTGGATGGCCGGGGTCGTGACGGTCTTCGGCAGCTTCCTGACCTTCGTCGCGCTGCCGGTGCAGATCAAGGAACTGACCGGGTCCGCGGTCGCCGTCGGTGCGATCGGCGCAGTCGAGCTGGTACCGCTGATCGTGTTCGGGCTGTACGGGGGCGCCCTCGCCGACGCCATGGACCGCCGCAAGCTGATCCTCTACAGCGAGGCCGCGCTCGGTCTGCTGTCGGCACTGCTGCTGGCCAACACGCTGCTGCCGCGTCCGATGGTGTGGCCGCTGTACGTGGTGGCGGCGCTGTCGAGCGCCCTGACCGGGCTGCAACGTCCGGCGCTGGACTCGATCGTGCCGCGGATCGTCGCGCACGACCAGCTCTCCGCCGCGGCGTCGCTGAACGCGCTGCGCTGGCAGGTCGGCGCCATCGCCGGCCCGTCGCTGGCCGGGGTGCTCATCGCCTTCGCCGGTCTGTCGTGGGCGTACGCGATCGACATCGGGACGTTCGTGTCCTCGGTCGGCCTGGCCGTGGGACTGCGGCCGTCACCCGCCGCGCACGACGCGGACAAGCCGTCGCTGCGCGGTATCGCGGAGGGCGCGCGCTACGCCTGGAGCCGTAAGGAACTGCTCGGCACGTACGCGATCGACCTGGCGGCGATGTTCTTCGCCTTCCCCACCGCGATCTTCCCGTTCCTCGCCGACGACCTGCACGCGCCCTGGGCGCTGGGCCTGATGTACGCGGCCGGGTCGGTCGGTTCGCTCGTGGTCAGCATGACGAGCGGCTGGACGTCGCGGATCCACCGGCACGGCCGGCTGGTGGTGGTCTCGGCGATCGGTTGGGGGCTGGCGATGGCGGTCGCAGGCTGGATGGGCGACATCTGGCTCGTCCTGCTGCTTCTGGCGGTCGCCGGCGGCTGCGACATGGTGAGCGGCATCGGCCGGAGCACCATGTGGAACCAGACGATCCCGGACGAGTTGCGCGGCCGGCTGGCCGGGATCGAGCTGCTGTCGTACTCGGTCGGGCCGCAGCTCGGCCAGGTCAGGGCCGGTGGCATGGCGGCGCTGACCAGCGCCCGCACCTCGGTCTGGAGCGGCGGCGTGGCCTGCGTGGCGGCGGTGGGGCTGCTGGCCCTGGCCCTTCCCCGGCTGATGTCGTACGACGCCCGGACCAATGAGCACGCCGTGCGCATGCGGAAGGCCAAGGCCGAACCCGCCGCCTCGTCCGACCCGTCCGCCGTGCCCGCCGCTTCCCCGGCGGGCTGACGCGTCCGCTCCGGCGCGTCAGGTGCCGGACGGGCCGGGCTCGTCGTCGGCGCCCGCCTCCTTGTCGTGCCAGCGGGGGTCCGTCTCCCATTGGAGGTTGCGGTCGGCCGCCGTCTGCATCGCGTGCTCGGCCTCGCCGCGGGTGGCGTACGGGCCGAAGCGGTCCTTGGCCGGGCACTCGGGCCCCTCCTCGACCTTCTTGTGCTCCAGGCAGTAGAACCACTCGCCGGGCTTGCCGGTCGGCTTCTTCGCCCTGAACAGCGCCATGACTGCCTCCTGATGTACGAGTACCTGCCGCCAGCCTGCCCGATCGCCCGCCGATACACTCGTCGCCATGTCTGGTCAGTCGCTTCTCGTTCCCGGCAAGCTCTCCCCGCCGCGCCCGGTGCCCCCCTCGATCCCCCGGCCCGAGTACGTGGGCAAGCCCGCGCCGACTCCGTACACCGGGCCGGAGGTGCAGGACGCCGAGACCGTGGAGAAGATGCGGATCGCGTCGCAGATCGCCGCCCGGGCGATGGTGGAGGCGGCCAAGCACATCGCCCCGGGGGTGACGACGGACGAGCTGGACCGTGTCGCGCACGAGTACATGTGCGACCACCGCGCCTACCCCTCGGACCTCGGCTACCGGGGCTTCCCGAAGTCGCTGTGCGCATCGATCAACGAGGTCATCTGCCACGGCATCCCGGACTCGACGGAGCTGCGCGACGGCGACATCGTGAACCTGGACGTGACGGCGTTCATCCACGGGGTGCACGGCGACACCAATGCCACGTACCTGTGCGGTGACGTCGACGAGGAGTCCCGGCTGCTTGTCGAGCGCACCGAGGAGTCGCTGAACCGGGCGATCAAGGCGGTCAAGCCCGGCCGGGCGATCAACGTGATCGGGCGGGTCATCGAGTCGTACGCCAAGCGCTTCGGCTACGGGGTGGTGCGGGACTTCACCGGGCACGGCATCAACACGTCGTTCCACTCCGGGCTGATCGTGCCGCACTACGACGCCCCGCACGCCACCACCGTGATCAAGCCGGGCATGACGTTCACCATCGAGCCGATGCTCACACTGGGCACCCACGACTACGACATCTGGGAGGACGGCTGGACGGTGGTCACCAAGGACCGCAAGCGCACCGCCCAGTTCGAACACACCCTGGTCGTGACCGAAACCGGCGCAGAGGTGCTCACGCTGCCATGACGGGAGCGGGGGCGCGCCGCGACGCGCCCCCGCGTGCACCGGTGAGACGGGAATCACTGGACTTCACCGGACCCTGCGGGTACTACAAAGGCAAGGCTCAGATAAGTTAGGCCAGCCTCACCCGGCCAACCCGTCTTGAGCGTCCTTGAGCAGCCTGGAGCCCCGTATGTCCGCAGCCCGTCTCTCCGTCGTCACCGCTGTCGCGGTCGCGGCCGCGCTCGCCGCTGTCAGCGGCTGCTCCGAGAAGACGGACGCCAAGGCGTCCGACGCGGTCCAGGTCACCGCGACCGACGACTCGTGCAAGGTCTCGAAGACCAGCTTCCCCGCCGGGCACGTGAAGTTCGCGTTCGAGAACAAGGGCTCCAAGGTCAACGAGCTGTACGTGTACGCCCCAGGCGACAAGATCATGACCGAGCGGGAGAACATCGGCCCCGGCACCAAGGCCGACATCTCCGCCGAGCTCAAGGCCGGCGAGTACGAGGTCACCTGCAAGCCCGGGATGAAGGGTGACGGCCTGCGCACCAAGGTCACCGTCACCGGCGCGAACGCGCCGAAGAAGAACGACCCGCGGCTGGACACGGCCGTCGCCGAGTACCGCAAGTGGGCGCAGAGCGAGGCCGACGCCACGCTGCCGAAGGTCAAGGTCTTCACCGACGCGGTCGTCAAGGGCGACATCGAGGGCGCCAAGGCGGCCTTCGCCCCGTCCCGCACCGGCTGGGAGTCCACCGAGCCGATAGCCGAGTCCTTCGGTGACATCGACCCGAAGGCCGACACCCGCGAGGACGGCCTGGAGCCCGGCCAGAAGTGGACCGGCTGGCACAAGCTCGAGAAGTCGCTCTGGGCCGACAAGAAGATCACCGAGGACGACAAGAAGCTCGCCGCGCAGCTCTACACCGACCTCACCGACTGGCAGAAGCGGGTCGGCACGGCGGAGATCACCCCGACCAGCATGGCCAACGGCGCCAAGGAGCTGCTGGACGAGGTCGCCACCGGCAAGGTCACCGGTGAGGAAGACCGTTACAGCCACACCGACCTGTCGGACTTCAAGGCCAACGTCGGCGGCGCGCAGAAGGCCTACGAGCTGCTCAAGCCGGTCGCCTCGCAGAACAACCCCGAGCTGGCCAAGGAGCTGGACAAGCAGTTCACCGCGATCAACACGCTGCTCGACAAGTACCGGACCGGCGACACCTTCGTCTCGTACGACACCGTGAACGCGGCCCAGCGCAAGGAGCTCTCGGACGGCGTCAACGCGCTGGCCGAGCCGCTCTCCAAGCTCGCCGCGGCCGTCGCGAAGTAACGGAGTTCTTCCATGGCTGACGAGATCACCACCGAAGCGAGTGCGCCCCGGACGGACGGAGCGGACGTGGACACCACGGCGGAACGGGCCAGGGGCCCGGTCTCCCGGCGGGCCGTCATCGGCTGGACCGGGGCCGGCATCGCGCTCGGCGCGGCCGCCGCAGGTGGGGCCGCCGCGGCGGTGCGCACCGGGAACGACGTCCAGCCGGCGGGCGCCGCGGGCGACGTCATCGCGTTCCACGGCACGAACCAGGCCGGTATCACCACCCCGGTCCAGGACCGGCTGCACTTCGCGTCCTTCGACGTCAAGACCGAGGACCGCGCCGAACTCATCGCGCTCCTCAAGGAGTGGACGGCCGCGGCCGCCGCGATGACGGCCGGCAAGCCGGTCGGCGCGGGCGCCGTCGGCGGTCTGCCCGAGGCCCCGCCGGACGACACCGGCGAGGCGCTCGGCCTGCCGTCCTCCCGGCTGACGATCACCGTGGGCTTCGGCCCGACGCTGTTCGAGAAGGACGGCAAGGACCGCTTCGGCCTCAAGGCCCAGCGCCCCACCGCCCTCGTCGACCTGCCGGCGTTCCCGCACGACAACCTCGACGCGACCCGCAGCGGCGGCGACATCTGCGTCCAGGCCTGCGCGGACGACCCGCAGGTGGCCGTGCACGCGATCCGCAACCTGGCGCGCATCGGCTTCGGCAAGGTCGCCGTGCGCTGGTCGCAGCTGGGCTTCGGCAAGACCTCCTCGACGACGCCCGACGAGCAGACTCCGCGCAACCTGATGGGGTTCAAGGACGGTACGCACAACGTCGCGGGCACCGACCGGGCCACGCAGGACGAGCATGTGTGGGCGTCCGCGAAGGACGGCGCGGCCTGGATGACCGGCGGCTCGTACCTCGTCGCCCGGCGCATCCGGATGCACATTGAGACCTGGGACCGCACTCCGCTCAAGGAGCAGGAGGACATCTTCGGGCGGAACAAGGGCGAGGGCGCGCCTGCCGGCAAGCAGCGCGAGCACGACACCCCGAACCTGAAGGCGATGCTGCCGACCGCGCACGTCCGCCTGGCGCACCCGGACAGCAACGCCGGGGTGACGATCCTGCGCCGCGGGTACTCCTTCACCGACGGCACGGACGGCCTGGGCCGGCTCGACGCCGGGCTGTTCTTCCTCGCCTACCAGCGCGACGTGCGGTCCGGGTTCATCCCGGTGCAGAACCGGCTGGCGCGCACCGACGCCCTCAACGAGTACATCCAGCACGTCGGTTCCGCGCACTTCGCCTGCCCTCCCGGTGTTCGCGACAGCGCCGACTGGTGGGGCCGCGGCCTCTTCGAAGGGAAGTGACCGGCGGTGATCGGCAACTATCTGATCGGGCTGCGCGAGGGCCTCGAAGCCAGCCTGGTCGTCTGCATCCTGATCGCCTACCTGGTGAAGTCCGGGCGCCGTGACACGCTGCTGCCGATGTGGATCGGCGTGGCAGTTGCGGTCGTCATCAGCGCCTCCTTCGGCGCGCTGCTGCACTACGGCTCCTCGTCGCTGGACTTCGAGGCGCAGGAGGCGCTCGGCGGTTCGCTGTCGATCCTCTCCGTCGTCCTGGTCACCTGGATGGTCTTCTGGATGCGGCGCACCGCGCGGCATCTGAAGCGCGAGTTGCACGGCAAGCTGGACGCGGCGCTGGCCATGGGGACCGTCGCGATCGTCGCGACCGCGCTCCTGGCGGTCGGCCGCGAGGGCCTGGAGACCGCGCTGTTCGTCTGGGCGGCGGTGGCGGCCGCCGGTTCCGAGGACGGGTCGACGCAGCCGCTGATCGGCGTCGCGCTGGGCCTGGCCACCGCGGTGGTGCTCGGCTGGCTCTTCTACCGCGGCGCGTTGAAGATCAACCTGGCCAAGTTCTTCACCTGGACCGGCGCCATGCTCGTCGTGGTCGCGGCGGGTGTGCTCGCCTACGGCGTGCACGACCTTCAGGAGGCCGACTGGCTTCCCGGCCTCGGTTCGGTCGCCTTCGACATCAGCTCGACGATCCCGCAGGACAGCTGGTACGGCACCCTGTTGAAGGGCGTCCTCAACTTCCAGCCGGATCCGACCGTCGCCCAGGTCACGGTGTGGGCTCTGTATCTCGTACCGACCATGGCCTTCTTCCTCGCCCCCGGTAGGGTTGCGCCGACCGCAGCAGCCCCGAAGGAGCCGACGCCCAATGACCCGCCGCAGGTTGTCCCTGACAGCCGCAGTTCTGCTTCTCGTGCTGTTGCCGGTGACGGGGTGCGTGACCGTGCACGGGGAGCAGGCGCTCGTACCGGCGGTGACGAAGGCTGAGGCCACCAAGGCCCTCGACCGTTTCACCCGGCTCAACAACGACGCCAAGCGGAGCTACGACCCCGCGACGCTGGAGAAGGCCGAGACCGGCGCGCTCGGCGCGATGGACCACGCGGGTCTGACGGCCCGGCACGCCAACCACCCGGAGGGCAATCCGGCCGCCGTGCCGGTCAAGCTCACCGACGCGCACTTCCTGATACCCAAGCAGCGCGGCTGGCCCAAGTGGTTCGCCGCCGACGCCGCCAGCAGCGCCGGCGGCGCCCGCTGGCTGCTGCTCTTCCAGCGGTCCTCCGTGAGCGACCCGTGGAAGGCCTCGTACCTGGCGGTCGTCGCGGCCGACCGGATGCCGAAGTTCGCTCTGGACAGCGACGGCTACGCCGAGCCGGTGCCGCTGGACGACTCGGGGCTGCTGGTCGAGCCCGGCCGGCTCAGCTCCGCGTACACCTCGTACCTGCAGAGCGGCACCGCGGCGACGCTCGCCTTCGCCGACGGCTCCCAGACCTCGCAGCTGCGCCAGGAGCGCAGCAAGGGCGCGCGCTCCTCGGCGGCGGTCACCGAGTACGCCGACCAGGCGGTGGGTGTGGGCGAGTTCCCCCCGGTGGGGCTGCGGACCACGGACGGCGGGGCGCTGGTGTTCTTCGCCTCCCGCCACCAGTCGCGGCTGACCACGCCGGGCAAGCCGTTGAAGGTCGACGACCCCAACACCAAGGCGCTGATGACCGGCACCCCGAAGAACTCGGTCACCCTGATCCGGGTGGCGGAGCAGGCCGTCACGGTCCCGCCGGCGAACGACGCGCAGGGGAAGGTCGTCTTCCTGAGCCGTCTGCTGGGTCTGGTCTCCGCCAAGGGCGAGTGAACCGGGCCGGCCGGACCGGCCCTGGCGGTCAGAGCCGCCAGCCCACCGTTTCGGGGACGTACTCGACCTGTGCGCAGGAATCCATGAGGACCTCCAGGAGCGGCAGCGGGTCGGGGAGCGGGCGGTCCGGGCCGCGGTCGGGCAGCCAGGTCACGGCGCCACCGGTGGGCAGTTTGGCGGGCGGCAGCAGGACGTAACTGCCGCGGCAGTGCCAGCGCAGGCCGGGATGCTCGTCGACGGTCTCGGGATGGCAGTCCAGCTCGCAGGGCCACCACTCGTCCTCGTCGACGGGGGTGCCGCGGGTGGCGGTGAAGAACAGCAGCCGGTCGTCCCCGTAGGCGGCGACCGGGCCGGCGTCCCCGCCCTCGGCCGCGAGCCGGTCCAGCGCGATACGGCCCGCGTCGGCCGGCACGTCCAGGACGTCATGGCTGGCGCCGGTGGCGGAGATGAAGTTCGCGAGCGGCTGGGTGCGCAGCCAGTGGTCGATCTTCTGCGGATCGATGGTGGCCTGGGTGTGCCAGGCGAAGGAGACCGGGTGCATGCCCGGGGTGGGACAGCCCACGCGGTCGCAGGAACAGCCGTAGCCGGAGGGGTGCGCGGCCGGTGCGACGGGGAAACCGGCGGTGGCCGCGGAACGGATCAGATCCTCGCGGAGCAGGGCGGGAGCAGATCCGGGATCGCTGTCCGAGCCTGCCGATCGGCGGCGCAGCCACTCGGACAACCTGCTCTTGCCTGCCATCGGGCTCCTTCCCTCGCCCCCGCGTCCACAGTCAACGGTACGCGGGTGGTGGGGCTCATCCTGCCTCTTGTCCGGAATGAACGCACAGCCGGGGTGGAAGGAGTGGAGTAGCGTGGTTCCCGACAGGCTGTCGGCATCCTCTTGACTTAGGTATACCTAAGTTGCACGGATTGCGGCACGCCCGAAGCAGGAGGTCCCCTTGACGCCGTCCCCGTTCTCCACCGTGATCCGCACCGCCAGCCACGATCAGCACACCGAGGCCGAGAACTCGACCTTCATGAGCGATCTGCTCGGCGGACGGCTCGGCGTGGACGCGTACGCCCGCTACACCGAGCAGTTGTGGTTCGTCTACCGGGCACTGGAGGACGCTGCGCAGTCGCTGGCCGGGGATCCGGTCGCCGGCCCCTTCGTCCGCACCGAACTGCTGCGCGTCGCGGAACTGGAGCGCGACCTGGACCACCTGCTCGGCGCGGGCTGGCAGCAGCGGTCGGTGCCGCTGCCCGCCACCGCGGCGTACGCGGAGCGGGTCGCCGAGGTCGCCAGGACGTGGCCCGCGGGGTATGTGGCACATCACTACACCCGCTATCTGGGGGACCTGTCCGGCGGACAGGTGATCCGCGGCATCGCGGAGAAGACCTGGGGATTCGAACGCAAGGGTGACGGCGTGCGGTTCTACGTCTTCGAGAAGATCGGGAACCCGGCCGCGTTCAAGCGCGAGTACCGCGAGCTGCTGGACGCCCTGGCCGTCGACGATCTGGAGAAGCAGCGCGTCGTGGACGAGTGCCGCACCGCCTTCGCCCTGAACAGCGCCGTCTTCGCCGACCTCGGCCACTGCTACCCGCTGAGCGCCTAGCACCTGCCCGGCCCGGAATCACGAAGACGCCTGCGGGACCCGAAAGGCCGGGCCCCGCAGGCGTCTTCGCGTGCCGGGGACGCCGCGCCAGGGGGAGGAGCTGCTCAGCGCGGTGTACCGGCACCCGGTCGAGGTGCTCGCGCACCCCAGGACCGGCGGTCCGCTCGTACTCCCCCGCCGGTAACGACCCGGTGCGCCGGGAAAGCCGGTGCGATAGGCCGCCGTGTATGAAAACGATCGTGCGAACCACCCAAATGGTTCGATGCGTTTCGGCCGCCGAGGGTGGACGATTTGTGCGCGTACGTAACCCCGATGCGCGTACGCAGCCCCCATCGGCGTTCCGCCGGAGCCTCAAACGACGAGGAGCCCGCATTGCGCACAGTCCGCACCGCCACACCCCGGCGGTACCTGATGTGCCCGCCCGAGCACTTCCGGGTGACCTACTCGATCAATCCGTGGATGGACCCGGCCAAGCCGGTCGACCCCGTACTCGCGCTCTTCCAGTGGGAGGAACTGCGGGACCGCTACCGCTCGCTGGGCCACACCGTCGAGGTCCTCGCCCCGGTGGGGGACCTGCCCGACATGGTCTTCGCCGCCAACGGCGCGACCGTCGTGGACGGCCGGGTGCTCGGCGCCCGGTTCTTCAACGCCGAGCGGACCGCGGAGGCGCCGGCGCACCTGGCGTGGTTCCGCCGCAACGGATTCACCGAGGTGCGCGAACCGCAGCACATCAACGAGGCCGAGGGCGACTTCGCCGTCACTTCGGAGTGGATCCTGGCCGGAATGGGCTTCCGCAGCAGCCCGCTCTCGCACTCCGAGGCGCAGGAGTTCTTCGGCCGGCCCGTCATCGGACTGGAACTGACCGACCCCCGCTACTACCACCTCGACACCGCGTTCGCCGTCCTCGACGACGCCACGGGCGAGGTCATGTACTACCCGGACGCGTTCTCGCCCGGCAGCCGCAAGGTACTGGCCCGGCTCTTCCCCGACGCTCTGCTCGCGACCTCGGCGGACGCCGCCGCACTCGGGCTGAACGCCGTCAGCGACGGACACCACGTACTCCTCCCGCGCGGCGCCACCGGGCTCTTCGCACCACTGCGCGAGCGCGGTTTCGAACCCATCGGTGTCGATCTGTCGGAGCTCCACAAGGCGGGCGGCAGCGTGAAGTGCTGCACCCAGGAGCTGCGGTAGTTACCGTGCCAGCATGTCCTCCACACCCGCATCCTCACCCGCTTCGTCCCGTGTGCCGAAGCGTTCCTCGTACGACGCCGTGATCGTGGGCGGCGGCCACAACGGTCTGGTGGCCGCCGCCTATCTGGCCCGTGCCGGGCGCAGCGTGCTGCTGCTGGAGCGGCTGCCGGTCACCGGCGGCGCGGCCGTGTCCGCCCAGGCGTTCACCGGGGTCGACGCCCGGCTGTCGCGCTACTCGTACCTGGTCAGCCTGTTGCCGAAGAAGATCACCGAGGAGCTGGGGCTGCGCTTCGCGGTGCGCCGCCGCCGGATCTCCTCGTACACGCCCTACGGCTGGGGGTCCCCCCGGCCGAAGGTTGGGGGAGGACTGCTGGTCGATTCGCAGGATCCGTCCCGCACCCGGGAGGGCTTCGTGCGGCGCACCGGCTCGGAGCGGGACTTCGAGGCGTGGCAGCGCTTCTACGCGATGACGCGGCAGGTGGCGGAGCGGGTCTTCCCGACGCTGACCGGGCCGCTGCCGTCCCGGGCGGAACTGGAACGGATCGTGGACGATCCGGCCGCCTGGGAGGCGCTCTTCGAACGGCCGCTGGGTGAGACCGTCGAGGCGACGTTCGAGGACGAACTGGTCCGGGGCATCGTGCTCACCGACGCGCTGATCGGCACGTTCACCCACGCCCACGACGAGACGCTGCGGCAGAACCGCTGCTTCCTCTACCACGTCATCGGCGGCGGGACCGGCGACTGGGACGTGCCGGTGGGCGGCATGGGCGCGCTGACGGACGCGCTGGCCGGGGCGGCTCGCGCGGCCGGCGCGGAGATCGTCACCGGCTGCGAGGTGACCGGGATCGCGACGGACGGCGGGCGCGCCGAGGTCTCCTTCGAGGGCGGCCGGGTGGGGGCCGGGCACGTGCTGGTGAACGCCGCCCCGCACACGCTCGCCGGGCTGCTCGGCGAGCCCGCGCCACCCCGGCCCGAAGGCGCCCAGCTCAAGGTCAACATGCTGCTGCGCCGGCTGCCGCGGCTGCGGGACACCTCCGTGGACCCGCGGGAGGCGTTCGCCGGCACGTTCCACATCGCGGAGTCGTACGGCGAGCTGGCGACCGCGTACGAGGAGGCCGCGGCGGGCCGGATCCCGGCCGCCCCGCCGTCCGAGATCTACTGCCACTCGCTCAGCGACCCCTCGATCCTCTCCCGCGCCCTGGCCGGCCAGGGTGCGCACACCCTCACCCTCTTCGGCCTGCACGCCCCCGCGCGGCTGTTCGACGCCGACCCGTCCGGTACGAAGGAGGCCCTGCTCAAGGCCACCCTCGCCCAGCTCGACGCGGTCCTGGCCGAGCCGCTGGCCGACTGCCTCGCACTGGACGCGGACGGCCGGCCGTGCATCGAGGCGAAGTCCCCGCTCGATCTGGAGCGCGAGGTCGGGCTGCCCGGCGGCCATATCTTCCACCGCGACCTGAGCTGGCCGTACGCCTCCCCGGACACCGGACCCTGGGGTGTGGAGACCGAAAATCCCGCGGTGCTGCTGTGCGGCGCCGGCGCGGTGCGCGGCGGCGGGGTCAGCGGGATCCCCGGGCACAACGCGGCCATGGCGGTCCTGCACGGGACGGCCGGCGCCGGGGGCGCGCCGCAGGGCTGAAGGACGGCCGACCGGCCCGATCGGCGATACTTCGTCGGGTACGCACCGAGGAGGGCACGATGACAGGTCGGCAGTGGCGCAGAAGCGGGAGCGGGGGCAAGTGGCACACCCTCGACGAGAGCGGCGGCGCGCTGCCCGCGCCCCGCAAGTGCACCGCGGACGTGATCGTGGACTGCGCCGTCTACGAGGACGGCAAGCGCTCCGCGACCCTGCCGCCGCGCGAGGCGCTGGCCGCCGCCAGGGAGCGGGGCGGTTTCGCCTGGATCGGGCTCTACCAGCCGGACGCCGAGCACCTCGTGGAGATCGCCGATGTGTTCGGCCTGCATCCGCTCGCGGTGGAGGACGCCGTCAAGGCGCACCAGCGGCCGAAGCTGGAGAGCTACGGCGACACGCTCTTCCTGGTGCTGAAGACGATCGTCTTCGTGGAGCACGAGAAGCTGACGGCGACCAGTGAGGTCGTCGACACCGGCGAGATCATGATGTTCCTGGGCAAGGACTTCATCGTGGTCGTCCGGCACGGCAGCGCGCCGGGCCTGTCCCGGGTGCGCAGCGCGCTGGAGGGCCGACCGGAGATGCTGGCGCAGGGTCCGGCGGCGGTGCTGCACGCGATCGCGGACCAGGTCGTCGACGACTACCTGGACGTCGCGGACCGGGTGGAGCTCGATGTGGACCAGCTGGAGTCCGATGTGTTCTCGGCCGGACACGGCGACGACGCGGAGCGGATCTACCAGCTCAAGCGCGAGTTGATCGAGTTCAAGCGGGCGGTCCATCCGATGGCCCGCCCGCTGCGGAGCCTCGCGGACGATCCGCACCCGATCATCGGCGCCGAGGTGGCCCGCTATCTGCGGGACGTCGCCGACCATCTCTCCCATGTGCGGGAGCGCCTGGCCGGTTACACCGAGTTGGTGGACGGGCTGTTGTCGGCCAATCTCAGCCAGCTCGCCGTGCAGCAGAACACCGATATGCGGCGTATCAGCGCGGCCGCCGCGATCCTGGCGATCCCGACGATGATCGCCGGTTTCTACGGAATGAACTTCGAGCACATGCCGGAACTGAAGTGGACCTTCGGCTATCCGCTGATGCTCGGCGTCACGGCGACGCTGTCCGCGGTGGTCTACCGGGCCTTCCGGCGCTACGGCTGGCTCTAGGCCGGGCTTTCCCGCACCCCGCCCCTTCCCGAAACCGGGGCTCGCTCCGCCCCGGACCCCGGTCGTCAGCCCCGGCTGTCGCCGGGAGCTGCGGCCAGGACGGAGTGGATCCTCAGCCCGCCGCTGGCGGCCACGTGTCGCCCCAGTCCGCGTCGCGGGCGGCGCGGTAGAGGTCGCCGTGCCGCTTCTTGGTCATGATGCTGCGGGAGAGTCCGTCGTCCCGGGTGCACAGGTCGAGCAGCACCTGCCCCTTGCGGATCTGCGGGTGCCGCACGACGCGCGCGGCGGCAGGCGTGGCGGGGAAGCGGGCGGCCGCCACGTAGCTGAACTTCTCGTCCTCGTACGGCAGTGAGCCGCCCTTGATCTGGCGGTGCAGCGAGGAGCGGTTCACGCGGGCCGCGAAGTGGCACCAGTCGGTGCCCTCTATCGGGCAGGCACCGTCGTGCGGGCAGGGGGCGAGCACGGTGTATCCGGCGGCGAGCAGCTGATCGCGCGCGGCGATGACCCGGGCGTAGCCGTCGGGGGTGCCGGGTTCGACGATCAGCACGGCGCCCAGCGCGGCGCGGGCCGCCTCGGCGACGACGGACGTGCGGGCGGCGGGTTCCAGCTCGCCCAGCACGTACGAAATGGTGACCAGGTCGGACTCGGGCAGGCGTACGGCGCCGCCCAGCGGGCCGCGGCGCCACTCGGCGGCGCGCACCGCGGCGGAGTCGGCGCCCGCGGCCAGTTCACGGCCGAGGGTGAGGGCGGCTTCCGACCAGTCCAGGACGGCGCTGGTGTGGGTGTCCTGCCGCCAGGTGTCGGCGACCGCCCAGATCGCCGCCCCCGTGCCGCCGCCCACGTCCAGGTGGGTGGCCGGGGCCCATGCGCCGGCCCGCGCCTGGAACTCCGCGAGCGCCGAGCGGACGGCGGCGTAGGTGGCGGGCATCCGGTACGCCGCGTACGCGGCGACGTCGGAGGCGTCCCGCAGGATCGGGGCATCGGTCGGCGTCACGCCTCGGTAGGCTGCGATCAGCCGGTCGACCGCCTGGGCCGCCTGGCTCGGCGGCAGACCGTCGAGCAGGCCGTTCAGTGCGGCGCGCAGGTCATCGGGGGCTTGCAAGGTGGACACAAGCGACAACTGTAAGGGGCGCCGCCATGGGCGCCGGACCCTTACCCTCCGCATGCGGTCCCGCACCGGGCCGGTACCGTCCGGGTGGCACCGCCTTCTGGACGCAACCATGAAGTGGACGCCCGCCATACTCTGTATGGCCATCTTGTGCAGCTGAGCTATTAACTTGGACACAACAACGGCTCGAATATACGTAAACCGCAGCGGATGACCACTCTTTTGGCCTAGCGTTCCGGTGTATCACGGCGCACTGCTACTTGGGGAAGTAGCAACCGCGCCCAGCCGGTCGCGATGTGCCAGGGGGGTCCATGCGGCGTGTCGAAGTACCCAATGGTCTGATCGAAGCCGAACCGAAACCCGTGCGGAGCAAGGCTCCGCGCGGACTCAGCGACAAACCGACGTGGTACCTGCCGGTGGCGCTCGCCGTCGACGCGGTGGGAATCGCGCTGCCCGTGGCGCTCGTGTTCCAGGCGACGCGTCAACCGTACCCAAGGGCATGCGCAGTGGTGGCCGCGGTGGCCTGGCTGTGCGTGCAGACCGGCCGGCACCGATACGCGGCGCGGTCCCTCGGCGAGTCCCGGGCCGCGTTGCCGGTCCTGTACGACTGGCTGATCCTGCTCGGAGTGCTGGCCGTGGCGCGTACCGCGGTCGGCGAGATCTCCGAACCCTCGCTGGCGCTGCTCGGGCTCGCGCCCGGACTGCTGCTGACGGCCTCCTGCCGCAAGATGACGCACCGACATCTCGCGGCGGCCCGCCGCGAGGCGCACGCGGTGCGCAAGGTCCTGGTGATCGGCGAGCCGAGCGCCGCGGACCATGTCGTCGGCCACCTGGCCGGACGCACCGACCACGCCTATGTGGTCGTCGGTGTCGTCCCGGTCGGGAACGCCAACCTCGAATGCGGCGCCCCGGTCAGTGCCCGGCTGGGCTCCGTGACGCCCAGCGCCCCGAGCGGCGACTCCGCCCTGGTGCTGCGCGCCGCCCGGGACCACCGTGCGGAACTCGTGCTGGTGGCACCGGGACCGCGGATGGCGGGAGAGCGGCTGAAACGTTTGTCCTGGGCGCTGCACGACGCGGGACTGCCGCTGGCGGTCCTGCCGGGACTGGTGGACGTGGCCGTGCGCCGCGTCCAGCTCGCCGCGCCCGCCGGGCTGGCGATGCTCCATATCGCCCCGCCCACCCGGCGCGGGGTCCAGATCCACGCCAAGTCGGCCATGGACCGGGCCGGCGCCGCCGCCGGACTGCTGGTGTTGGCACCGCTGTTCGGGCTGATCGCGGCGGCCATCCGGCTCGGGTCACCGGGCCCGGCCTTCCACAAGCAGACCCGGCACGGCCAGAACTGCGCGCCGTTCACCATGTGGAAGTTCCGCACCATGGTCGTGGACGCCGAGGCCCGCAAGGCCGAGCTGACCGCGGCCAACGAGAACGACGGCCTGATGTTCAAGATGCGCCGCGACCCCCGGGTCACCGGCGTCGGCCGACTGCTGCGCCGCTGCTCGCTCGACGAACTGCCGCAGCTCGTCAATGTGCTGCGCGGCGAGATGTCACTGGTCGGGCCGCGCCCGCCGCTGCCCGAGGAGGTGGCCCGCTACGACGAGATCGAGCTGCGCCGGCTCGCCGTCAAACCGGGTATCACCGGACTCTGGCAGGTCAGCGGACGCTCCGACCTGTCCTGGGACGAGACGGTCGCACTCGATCTGCAGTACGTCGACAACTGGTCGTTCACCAGTGATGTCGACGTGATGGCCCGCACGCTCCGTGCCGTGGTCGACGGGCGAGGAGCGTATTAGACCGGTGCCTTTCGTTCCTCCACCCACCAACCCCTCACGCCTCGGACCGCCACTGGGTGTACACCGAGGCGATGCCGTCCCGCAGCGGGATCGTCGGCTTCCAGCCGAGATCCGTCAGCCGGGACACGTCCAGCAGCTTGCGCGGGGTGCCATCGGGCTTGGTCGAGTCCCAGGCGATGGCACCCCCGTAGCCGACGACGTCCCTGACGGTCTCCGCGAGTTCGCGGATCGTCAGGTCGTCGCCGCAGCCGACGTTGACCGGCTCGTCGCCGTCGTAGGTGCGCAGCAGCAGCGCGCAGGCGGCGGCGAGATCGTCGACGTGCAGGAACTCGCGCCGCGGGGAGCCGGTGCCCCAGAGCTCGACGCTCTCGCGCCCGTCGCGCTTCGCCTCGTGGAAGCGGCGGATCAGGGCCGGCAGGACATGCGAGGTCTCCAGGTCGAAGTTGTCGCCGGGACCGTAGAGATTGGTCGGCATCGCGGAGATGTACGCGGCGCCGTACTGCCGCCGGTAGGACTGGATCTGGACGATGCCGGCGATCTTGGCGAGCGCGTACGGCTCGTTGGTCGGCTCCAGCGGGCCGGTGAGCAGCGCGTCCTCGCGGATCGGCTGCGGGGCGAGCTTGGGGTAGATGCAGGACGAGCCGAGGAAGAGCAGCCGACCCACCCCGGCGGCGTGCGAGCCGGCGATGACGCTCAGCTGGATCCGCAGGTTGTCCTCGATGAACTGCACCGGGTAGGTGCTGTTGGCCATGATCCCGCCGACCTTGGCGGCGGCGAGCACGACCGCGTCCGGCCGGACCTCCGCGAGGAACTTCCCGGTCTCCGCGGCGTCCCGCAGGTCCAGCCCGTCCCGGCCCCGGGTGATCACCTGGTAGCCGTCGGCGGTGAGCTGGCGGGTGACCGCCGAGCCGACCAGACCGCGGTGTCCCGCGACGAAGATCCGGGCGCTGGGCGGGAGAAGTTCCCTCGTAGCCGTCATGGCACCGGATTATGCCCTGCGGCATCACCCATGCGGATCTGAGTCCAGCCTTCCGTACGAAAACAGCAATATATCCGGATCCCTAAGGGGGGACCGCGTGAGCAAGAGCGCACTCATCACCGGCGTCACCGGCCAGGACGGCTCGTACCTGGCCGAACTGCTGCTCGCCAAGGGCTACACGGTGCACGGTCTCGTGCGCCGGTCGTCCAGCTTCAACACCGAGCGGATCGACCACATCTACCAGGGCCCGCAGGAGGTGAATCGTTCCCTCGTGCTGCACCACGCCGATCTGTCGGACGGCGTCGCCCTGGTCAACCTGCTGCGCGACCTGCGGCCCGACGAGGTGTACAACCTCGGCGCGCAGTCGCATGTCCGGGTCTCCTTCGACGCGCCGCTCTACACCGGCGACGTGACCGGGCTGGGCGCGCTGCGCCTGCTGGAGGCGGTCCGCGCGAGCGGTATCAGCACCCGCGTCTACCAGGCCTCGTCGTCGGAGATGTTCGGCGCCGCGCCGCCGCCGCAGAACGAGAGCACGCCGTTCCACCCGCGCAGCCCCTACGGCTGCGCCAAGGTCTTCGGCTACTGGTCGACGGTGAACTACCGCGAGGCGTACGGGATGTTCGCCGTCAACGGGATCCTGTTCAACCACGAGTCCCCGCGCCGCGGCGAGACCTTCGTCACGCGGAAGATCACCCGCGCGGTCGCCCGGATCCAGGCCGGCCTGCAGGACCGGCTCTACCTCGGCAACCTGGACGCGGTCCGCGACTGGGGATACGCGCCGGAGTACGTGGACGCGATGTGGCGGATGCTGCAGCGCGACGAACCGGACGACTACGTGGTGGCCACCGGCCAACCTGCTACGGTGCGCCAGTTCGTGGAGACCGCCTTTGCCCATGCGGGACTGGATTGGGCTGAACATGTTCGCTACGACCCCAAGTACGAGCGGCCCAGCGAGGTCGACGCGCTCATCGGGGACGCGAGCAAGGCCCGCGATCTCCTTGGCTGGGAGGCATCGGTCAAGGTGGACGAACTGGCCCGGATCATGGTGGATGCCGATATCCGTCATGTCTCTGATCAGTTGGCGGGCGCAACTGTCCGTATCGATCGTTGATGTTTCGCCAAAAGTGCAGACCGGGGCTTACTGATCGCCCTACTCTGCCCAGCACCGCCGGCTGTACGAGCCGCGGGCAAACGCTAAGGGCCTGGGGGGCTACGCATGCGTAAATTGGGGGTGTTCTCGGTTGCCATCGCTTTGGCGGCCGCGACACTGGGAGCCATGACGTCGCAGTCCGCGACGGCACTGACTCCGCCGGTCGCCATCACGGCGGACGACCTTTCGACCTGGCAGACCAACGGGATCGTCTGGGCCTTCGCCCAGGCGGACGGGGTGGTCTTCGCCGGGGGCACGTTCACGGCCATCCGGCCGCCCGGCTCGGCAGCCGGCCAGAACGAGCAGCCCGCGGTCAACTTCGCCGCGTTCGACACCACGACGGGCGCACCCACCGGGTGCAACCTGTCCTTCACCGGCGGCACGGAGACGGTCCGCGCGCTCACCGTCTCGCCGGACCACAAGACGCTCTACGCGGGCGGCTCCTTCGGCGCCGTCAACGGCGTCGGGGTGAGCAACCTGGCGGCGATCGACATCGCCACCTGCACCCCGCGCAACGACTTCCACGTCAACGTCACCGCTACCGTGCGCGCGCTGGCGGCGACCAGCGACACCGTCTACCTCGGCGGCGACTTCCAGACCGTCGCCGGCCAGAACCGCGGCCACCTGGCCGCGATCAACACCGCGGGCGACCTGAAGCCGTGGACGGTCGACACCGACGAGACCGCGCGGGCCGTCGAGGTGGCGGCCGACGGCACCCATGTGATCGTCGGCGGTGACTTCTACACCGTGAACGGCGCGAACTCACACGCCCTGGCGGTGGTCGACGCGACCACCGGAGCCGTCACCAAGAACTACCCGAACGGCTTCATCGACAACACGTCGGTCGTCAAGGACATCATCACCGACAGCACCGGCTTCTACGTCGCCAACGAGGGCACCGGCGGCGGGGTGTTCGACGGCCGGATCGCCTTCAACTACAGCGACTGGAACCAGCGCTGGCGTGACACCTGCCTGGGCGCCACCCAGAACCTGGCGCTCTACCAGTCGGTCCTGTACAGCGGCTCGCACGCCCACGACTGCTCGACCATGGGCGAGTACCCGGACGGCACCCGCAAGCACCTGCTGGCGGAGTCGGTCGACAGCCCGACGCTGCTGCCCTGGTTCCCCGACACCAACGACGGTATCGGCGAGCTGGTCGGCCCGCGCGTCCTGATCGTGGCGTCCGGCGGCGGCAAGGACTACCTCTGGGCCGGCGGTGGCTTCACCACCACCAACCTCAAGGCCCAGCAGGGTCTGACGCGCTTCTCGAACGGACCTGACACCGGGGCGCCCAGCATCCCCCAGGTCGTCGCGTCGAGCGTGGAGCCCGGCAAGGTCCAGGTCCGCTGGCAGACCAGCCTGGACCTCGACGACGGCAACCTGACCTACAACGTGTACCGGAACAACGGTGCCACCCCGGTCTACACCGTCAGCGCCTCCTCACTGCCGTGGGTGCGCCCGCAGCTCACCTTCACCGACACCAATGTGGTGGCGGGCACCTCGTACACCTACCGGGTGTCGGCGAGCGACGGCACCAACGTCAGCGCCAAGTCGGCCAACGCGACGACCGTCGCCGCGGCCACCGCCGAGTCGTACCCCGCCAAGGTCGTCGCCGACGGCGCCGGCCTGTACTGGCGCTACGACGAGACGGCCGGTTACCTGGCGGACGCCTCCGGCAGCCAGGTCGCCGGTGACAACGTCGGTTACTCGACCCGCCGGGTCGTCCCCGCCGCGGTGCAGGGCAACAGCACGGCGGTCACGTACAACGGCACCAGCCAGTACTCCTACAGCGACCGCGCCTTCCCGCGGCCGGCCTCGTACAGCGTGGAGACCTGGTTCAAGACCACCACCACGCAGGGCGGAAAGCTCGTCGGCTTCGGCAGCAACACCAACGGCCGGCTCAGCTCCAACTACGACAAGCACATCTACATGACCAACAACGGCTCGCTGATCTTCGGCGCATACGCCAACGGGACGCGCACCATCGGCAGCGCCGCCGGCCTGAACAACGGCCAGTGGCACCACGTGGTCGGCACCCAGGGATCCAACGGCATGCGGCTGTACGTCGACGGAAACCTCGTGGCCGGCAACACCACCTACACCACCAGCCAGGACTACACCGGTTACTGGCACGTCGGCGGGGACCAGCTCAACGGCTGGCCGAGCCAGCCCGCGAGCAGCTACTTCGCGGGCTCCATCGACGAGACCGCGATCTACCCGAGCGTTCTGACTCCCACGCAGATCGCCCAGCACCACACCCTGGGGCTCACCGGATGATCCACCCGCTCCGGGCCACCGCCGCTGCCGTCATCACGACGGCAGCGGCGGTGGTGTTCCTGACCGGCTGCTCCAGCAGCCATGACACGGCCGCCCCGTCCGCGGGGAACGGTCCTTCCGCCTCGGCCCCCGCCTCCGGGGGCCTCGACCAGAACCCCACCGCGACCGCCGCTCCGACGACGCCGGGACCCACCGTTCCGGCGGCGGAGCTGACGCCGGTGACGGGCTCGTTCACCAAGCAGCAGAAGCAGTACCTGAACGGCCGGGTGCCCAAGGGATCGGACCCGGCGGCCGTGCTCGAAGTCGGCCAGGAGTCCTGCGACAAGATCAAGTTCATCGCCAAACGGAACCCCGACGCGGCGGCGAGCGGCATCGTCCTCGGCCAGATCTCCGGCGCGCACGACGCCGTCATCGCGCTCTGCCCCGAGCAGAAGCCGATACTCGACGCGGCCGAACACGGCTTCACCGACGGCACCTTCACCGTCGGGAACAAGCCGAAGACCGGCAGCGTCATCACCCCCGGCACCTACCACGCGCCGACCCCGTCGAAGAACTGCTCCTGGAAGATCACCGGTGCGGACGGCAAGGCGGTCTCCGGCGGCAAGGCCCTGGTCACCGTCCCGGTCGGCGCGCGCGGGTTCTCCAGCACGGGCTGCTCCGTGTGGCTCTTCTCGAAGGGGGAGTGACCGGCGTATGCGGGTTCTGCACGCCGTCACCCTGCACACGCCCAGCCACGCCTTCGGCGGTCCGACGCGGGTGGCGCTCAGCCTCTCGCGCGGGCTGCGCGAGCGCGGGGTGGACGCCCGGCTGGTCACCCTCGGCGACGAGTTCGAGGGGCCGCTGCCCGACGAGGTCGAAGGAGTGCCGGCCCGGCTCTTCCAGGCCCGGCACCTGATCCGGCGGTTCGGCGTCGCGGGGATCACCTCCCCGTCGCTGCTGGCCGGGGCGCGCCGGTTGGTGAAGTCGGCGGACATCGTGCACGTCCATCTGATGCGGGACCTGGTCACCCTGCCGATCGCGCTCGCCGCCCTGCAGTGCGGCCGGCCGCTGGTCCTGCAGACGCACGGGATGATCGACCCGACCGAGCGGCTCCCCGCCAAGATCTCCGACGCGTTCGGAGTGCGGCGGGTGCTGCGGCGCGCGGACGCGGTGCTGTGCCTGACGGAGACCGAGCGCCGCAACGTCAACGCCGTGGTGGAACCGGTCGAGCTGACCAACACCGTACGGCTGGCCAACGGAGTGGAGCCGCAGGGCGAGTACCTCCCGGAACGGCGGGCCTCCGCGCACGGCGGGCCGCCCACGGTGCTGTATCTGGCCCGGTTGCACCCCGCCAAGCGGCCCGAGGACTTCATCGAGGCGGTCCCTGGTGTGCTCGGCAAGTACCCGGAAGCACGCTTCGTGCTCGCCGGGCCCGACACCGGCGGGCTCGACGCGACTCTCGCCCGCGCCCGCGCGCTGGGGGTCGACGGGTCGGTGGAGTACGTCGGCGCGCTCGACAGGTCCGAGGTGTACGAGCACCTGCGGCGGGCGGACGTCTACGTCATCCCGTCGATCCAGGAGTCGTTCTCGCTCTCCGCGGCCGAGGCGATGTCCGTGGGCACGCCGGTGGTCGTCACCAGGACCTGCGGGCTGGCCCCCGACATCGAGGCGGCGGGCGCCGGACGGCTCGTCGACAGCCGCGAGGAGACCGGCGCCGAGAACGGCGCCCGGATCGCCGGCGCGATCCTGGAACTGCTCGACCCGGCGGTGCACGCGGCGGCCTCCGTCGCGGCCCGCCGGCTGATCCACGACTCCTTCACCATCGACGCGATCGTGGACCACCTGCAAAAGGTGTACGCGGACGTGCGACGCTGATCGGGCGCACGGAATGGGGGCTGGAGCCATGGCGGTTGACGTACGGGGACCCGAGGCGGGGATGCGGCGGCCCGAGCTGCCCGCGGTGTCCCCCCGGGCCGTGCTCTCCCGCGCCCTGGCCGTGCCGCTGGTGCTCGGCCTGGTCGTCTTCCTGCCCGCCGCCGTGGCCCTCCAGCCGGGCGCGGGCGTGCATGACGAGGCGTACTGGCTGCAGATCGCGCTGACCTGCTACGCCGGGGCCCGGCTGTCGTCGATGATCCTCACCACCCGCCGCCGCCGGCTCATCCAGGGGTCGTTCTGGCTCTTCGTCTACGCGGCGATGGGTGTCGCCTCGCTCGCCCAGCTCGTTCTGGGCCGCGTCCCGACCCCGCTGGTCGGCCCGCGCAGCGACCTGTCGGCGGCCCTCGCGCTGACCCTCGTGGGCTGTGTCGCCTTCGATGTCGGTGTCCTGCTGGCCCGGCACCGCCCGGTGCGCACCGGGCGCAAGGAGCGCCCGGCGGCCTCCGTGAGCCCGCGCCGGCTCTATCTGCTGGTGGTGCTGGCGTTCGTGGCCAGCTCTTACTACGTCATGAAGCTCGGCGGGCCCGCGGTGCTGTTCAGCAGCCGCCAGGAGATCAGCGACACCCTCGCGGAGACCGGGGTGGCCACCGCCGGTTCGCACGCGGGCTCCGCGACGCTGCGCGGCTTCGGGACGGTGCCCGCGCTGCTGGCGCTGCTCTTCCTCACCCGCTGGCTGGTGACCTCGCGCATCGCACGCCGGCGGCCGCTGCCGATCCTGCTGTGGATCGCCACGGCCGGGCTGAACATCGTCGTCAACAACCCGATTTCCAACGCCCGGTTCTGGTTCCTGACGGTGCTCTTCTCGATCCTGTTCACGGCGTTCCCGAGAAGCCCCGTGATGTACCGCTCCGCGCTGGCCCTGGGCGTCGTCGCGGCGCTGCTGGTGTTCCCCTTCATGGACCGGTTCCGCTACGACGCGGCCGACTACAAGCCCATGGAGACCAACTCGGTCCTCGAACCGCTGGCGCGCAAGGACTACGACCAGACGGTGATGTTCGCCAACGCCATCACCGAGGTGCACTCCGGCGCGGGTCACACCTACGGGCACCAGCTCGCCGGCGCGGTCTTCTTCTACGTGCCCCGCTCGGCCTGGCCCGACAAGGCGCTCGACACCGGCATCATGCTCGGCCAGTGGATGGGCAACAAGAACACCAACCTCTCCTCGCCGCTGTGGTCCGAACTGTGGCTGGATTTCGGACCGATCGGCATGACCGTCGGCTTCCTGGGCGTCGGTTATCTCGCGGCGCGCGGTGACCGGCGCTACGCGCTGCGCACCGCGGACGGCGGGCGGCCGGGCGACATGACGGCCATCATCGTGCCGCTGATCGCCGGCTACTCCTTCATCCTGCTGCGCGGTTCACTTCTCCAGGCCTCCGGCCGGATCGGGATCGCCGTGCTGTGCCTGGCCATGGTCGCTTCCTTCCGCACCGACCCGCGCAAGCTCCTGCGCTGACGCCGCCGAGGCGCTGACCGAGCCGATCCGCAGCCAGGTGGCGACCGCCTTCGAGACGGAGCCGAGGCCCAGGCCCCAGGCAGCGCCGAGGACACCGCCGATGGCGTAGCCGGTGAGCATGAAGGCCACCGCCGCCAGCGAGAAGACCACCTGGATCGGCAGCGTGGTGCGCGGGCGCAGCACCCGCAGCGTCAGCAGCCCGCAGGTGCCGACCGCCATCGCCGTGTACTGGCTGCCGCTGGCCGGCAGCAGATGGGCGGCGTTCGGCCAGGTGTCACCGAGGAGTTGTCTGCCGATCCGGTCCGGCAGCAGGTACAGCACGGTGGCCCAGCTCGCGGCGACGCCGGCCAGCACGGCGGCGAGCACGGCGGTGGCGCGGACCTGGCCGCGTACGCTCTCCGTCCGGTTCAGCAGCGGCGGGCCGAACGCCGTCGACGCGTTGAACAGGACGTTCAGCGGCCCGAAGAGGGTGGTCGCGCCGCGCAGCGCGCCGACCGCCAGCGGGGTCGCGAAGAGCCCGAGGCCGAGGATCGCCAGCTGGCTGGATCCGTTGCCGACACCGAACTCGACGACGAAGCGCTGTCCGAGATGGCCGCGGCGCACATACTTCCGCAGGTCCGCCGGGACATCGCGCAGCAGCGGGGCGAGCAGGGCGAAGGCGGTCAGCAGCGCGGGCAGCGCCGACAGGCCCCAGACCTCCACCAGCCGGGCCGGGCCCGCGCCGTGCGGCTGCACGGCCAGCGCCGGCAGCGCGACGGCGAGCCGTACGAGGTCGGCGGCGAGCGCGTAGTGCGGCAGCCGCAGCGCGGAGAAGCAGTACCGGATCCCGTCCTGGGTGAGGGCGATGGGCAGGATGAGCCCGAGGACGGCCAGCGCGGCGGCGGTGTCGCCGGGCACGAAGGCCAGCACCGCCGCGGCCGTGAACCCGATGACGGTGGACGCGACGACGGTGAAGACCGCCGCCGAGCGGCAGGCGGCACGGATCACCCGGTCCTCGCCGCGGACCAGCACCAGCGCCTGACCGACGTAGCTGACGCCCACGCCGAGCAGGATGGTGAAGACCATGTAGACCATGGAGAAGACCGCGAACCCGGCGGCGCTGGACAGCCGCGCGGCGACCACCAGCACCAGGATGTTGGTGAGCGCCGAGACGCCCTGGTCCGCGACGGAGCAGGCTATGGAGGCTTTCGGGCCTGTCCGGCCGATCACGACACGGGCGATCGTTCGGGCTCCGGGACGACGCCCTCCAGCAGGTCGGCCGTCGCGGACCCGGGGGCGCTGCCGCCGTTATCGGCCGGCGCGGGAGCGGGGGCCGTACGGTCCTGGGAGCGCCGCCACGGCAGGGTGAATCCGGTGCCGCCCGACGAGTGCAGCACCGCGCCGAGCACGGTGCCGCCGGCGCCGCTGATGAGTTCGCGGACCCGCTCCAGGTCGGCCCGGTGCACCTCGCGCGGGTCGCAGACCACCAGGACGCCGTCCACCCGGTCGACGAGCGCGAGCGCGTCGGCGTAGGCGAGCACGGCGGGCGCGTGGACGATGACCGCGGACTTCGGCGCGTCGGCCTCGGAGATGAGCCGGGTGGCCGGCACCGAGGTCAGCGCGCGGGCGACGTTGCGGACCCGGCGGCCCGGCACCAGGTCGAAGGAGCCGGACTCGCCGGCGTCGACGGAGATCTGGTGGCCGGCCGGCCAGCCGCCGTCGCCCACCGAGGGGGTACGGGCCCAGGCCGGACGGGAGCCGTCGCCGGAGCGCAGCCGCTCGGCCAGTGTCGGGGTGCGCAGGTCGGCCTCGATGAGCAGGACCTCCATGCCGGTCTCGGCGAAGGAGGCGGCCAGGTTGACCGAGACGGCGGTGGCGGTCTCGCTGGAGCCGCGCGGCGCGACCACCAGCAGCCGTCGGCGGTCGGCGAACCGCTGGTCGTAGGCGAGCCGGAAGGCCACCGAGCGGTACGCCTCGGCGAGCCGGCTCTCGGTGTTGTCGAGGGCGAGCAGCGGGCCGGGCTCACGACTGTCGCGGACCCGCGGCAGCGTCCCGAGGACGGGGGCGCGCAGCGCGCGCACCACATCGCTGTCGGAGCGGGCGGCCGGGTCGAAGACCAGTCGTACCCAGGCGGCGAGCAGCCCGATGGCGATCCCGACGGCGAGGCCGAGGCCGAGGGCCATCGGCAGTCCGAGCCCGGCGGGCGAGGTCGGCGGGACGGCCGTGCGGATCACATTGCCCGAGGTGGTGTCGAGGGCCTTCAGCTCGCTGATGTTGCCGTTGAGCTCGGAGATCCGGCCCAGCAGGTTGGTCTGCGCGTTGGTGTTGGTGGCGACGCTGTTGGCGTCCTTGAGGTTCTGCCGCTCGATCTGCTTGCGCAGCGCCTCGGACTGCTTCACCAGCGGGTCCAGCTGGATCTTGTAGCCGTTGACCATGATCGCGATGCTCGACGCGGTCTGCTGCTGCCGGTTGTCCAGGTACGCCTGGGTGAGGGCGTTGGCCCGCGCCGCCGCTTCCTTCGGGCTGTGACCGGTGTACGCGAAGTCCAGGGCCGTGGTCTGCGGGGGGTTGGTCACCTGCAGGTTGGCGAGCAGTTCGATGGCCGCGTCCGGCTGTCCCAGCGCCTTGGCCGCGCGCTCCGCGACGACGCCGCTGGCGGCGGTCTGCCGCTCCGAGCCCATGTTCAGGATCTTGTCGGGGGTCGCGCCGGTGGCGAAGGGGTTCACGGAGGCGGCCCGGACGGTGATCTCGCTCGTCGCGACGTACTTGTCCGCGCCCGACAGGGCCAGCGCAGCGCCGCCGAGCAGCCCGATCACCACACCGACCACGATCAGTGCCCGGTAGCGGATCAGCTGGCGGAACTGGTCGCGCAACAGGTCCGGTTCGTCATGCTGCTCGATCACGTGCGTGAAACCCCCTCAGGCGCGCGCTCCCCATGCGCTCGCTCATTATGCGCGTTCGTCAACGGATCAGGTGTCCGAATGCGCGGGCTCCGGGGCCGGCGCGGGTTCGGTGCGGGGTACGGGTGGCGCGGCCGGGGCCGGCGGGGTGGTGTCGAGGACTTCGGCCACGAGGGCGTCGATCCGCTCCAGGCCCGCGGTACGGCTGAGATGCGCGTCGGCGTAGCGCGGCCCGTGGGACCCCAGCTCGTCGGCCGCTTCTGGGTCCTGGGCGAGTCCGAGGACCGCTCTCAGCAGTGCGTGCGGGTCCTCGGGGGCCACCAGGACGCCCGCGCCGGAGCGCAGCACCTCCTCCGCCGTGCCGCCCTCGGCGGCCACCGAGGCGACGACCGGCCGCCCGGTGGCGAAGTACGAAGTGAGCTTGGAGGGGATGCTCATGTCGAGGACGGACGCGCGCTGGGTGACGGCGAGGACGTCGGCGGCGGCGAGGACGTCGGGGAACTCCGCGTCGTCGACCGGCTGCATGAACTCCAGGTTGGGCATCCCGCCGGCCAGCGCGCGCAGCTGCTCGCGCTGGTTGCCGTCCCCCATGAGGACGACGCGGACGGCCGGGTCCAGGCGGGCCGTCTCGACCAGCACCTCCAGGCCCTGCTTGAGGCCCATGTTGCCCGAGTGCAGGACGACGGTCTGGCCCTCGCGCCAGCCCAGCCGGGCGCGCATCTCGGCGCGGGGGCGGGAGGGGCGGGCCACGTGCGACCAGTTGGGGACGACGCGTATCCGCTCCCGCGGTACGCCGAGCGCGGCGACCTTGTCGGTGAAGCTCTCGTGGATGACGCCGACCAGCGTCGCGCGCTTGAGCACGTACGACTCGACGGCGCTGGCGGCGGATGCCGCCCGGTCCCCGCCGCTGATGCCGCTCTGCTTGGCGGCCGCGCCCATCAGGTCCTGCACGATGGGGACGTAGGGGACGCCGTGCCGCCGGGCGGCCCGTGCTCCGAGGACGCCGCCGGCCAGGCTGGGCAGCTGTGCGACGACCACGTCGGGCCGAACGGGCGGTGGCGCGAGCAGGCCGTGGGCGAGCACCGACGCCTCGAACAGGGCGCGGCGCACGGCCGTCTGGCGCGGTGGCACGGTGTGCCGGCGACGGTGCACCCGCACCCCGCCGCGCTCCTCCTCGGTCCGCCAGACCCCCCGGTAGGCGGGGTCGGTCTCCCAGGCCGGGTAGTGCGGCATCCCGGCGAGCACCGACACCTCGGCGCCGCCCGCCGCCCAGTGTTCGGCGATCTGCGTGGCATACGGCCCGATGCCGGTGTGCTCCGGCGCGTAATTGGTTGAAACCAACAACAGCCGTTTGTGGCGAAAACTGTCAAGAGCCGACACGCCGAGCCCCGTTCCCCCCAGAAGTGACCAAGCGTCCACCCTAACTGTTCACCAGTGCTACATGTTGATGATTCCAGGCGGTCTTTCTTTCGCAAATCGTCCCTTAGTATCTGCGGCGTCCGGCTATCGTCTGAGGCTCACCATCGCCATGGTCGTTACCAGGCGGGGCAGTACGGCTGGGGGGTCGTTTCGTGGCACACCGTGTCGGCTACGCGCCAGGGGTCTACGACCTCTTCCACGTGGGGCATCTCAACATCCTTCGGCATGCCCGGAGTCAGTGCGACTATCTCGTCGCGGGGGTCGTCTCCGATGAAATGGCCGAATTGGCCAAGGGCCGGCGGCCCATGGTCCCGCTGATCGAGCGGCTGGAAATCGTCCGCAGCGTGCGCTTCGTGGACGCGGCCTTCGTCGAGACCGTCCCCGACAAGGTGGAGACCTGGCAGCAGGTGCGCTTCGACGTCATCTTCAAGGGCGACGACTGGCGCGGCACCGAGAAGGGCGCGCGCCTGGAGCGGGACTTCGCCGCGGTCGGCGTCGAGGTCGTGTACTTCCCGTACACCGTGCACACGTCCAGCACCCAGCTGCGCCGGGCACTGGACGTCCTCACCGAACCCGTCACCCCGGAAGGCGCCGAGCGGCGCGGCTAGGGTCGAGCGGCGGGGACGAGCTGCGCGGTCGGCCGACGGAGTCAGTCGGCGGGTCAGGCGGCGAGATCAGGCGGGGGGGTCAGGCGGGGGGATCAGGCTGCGGGGGCTCCCACGGCCTTCAGCTCGCGGAACCACTTCGCCAGGAACGCGCCCAGGAACAGCACGTACACCCCGCACAGGAAGGCATAGGCGCACAGGAACGCCCGCCCGCCGCCCAGCGCCAGGAAGACCACGCAGAAGACCCCGTAGTCGACGGGCAGCAGGGCCACGGCCCTGATCCGCGACGGGGCGGCCGGTACGGATCCGGGCGCGGGCTTCGGCTTGAGCTTCTCGGTCAGCAGCCCGCCGACGTAGATCAGCACGGCGGCGAACTGGAAGCCGAGCGGCAGCAGCAGCCAGCCCTCGCCCGGCAGATCGAAGAAGCGGTAGAAGGAGATCAGCACCGCGGCGTGCACGCCGGTGATCTTCCCGCAGTCCACCACATGGTCCAGCCACTCCCCCGCCGGGCTGCCGCGGCGCAGCAGCCGCGCCAGCTGGCCGTCGGCCGAGTCGAAGGCGAAACCGATCACCAGGGCGAGGTAGACCGCGACCGACAGCGTCCAGGACGGGCGCACCAGCGCCACCGCCGCGATGGCGCCGTAGGTGAATGCCGCGCTGACCAGCGTCACCTGATTGGGTGTCAATCCGACCCGGTAGGCCGCCGCGGCGAGCACCCGGCCGGCGGGCCGGTTGATGTAGCGCGAGTACAGCGACACCCCCTTCGCCGACTTCTGCGCGGTGCGCAGTTCTCGCAGCGCAGTGCCGAAACCGGCCTCCCGCACCGCCGTTGTCTCCACCACGTAGCCCCCCACGTCGTACGTACCTCTGGCCGCTCGCGTACCGCGGGTCCACATCATGTCAGCCGGTTCCGCCACGCGCCGCGCCGCCCCAATAACATCAAAAGATCGGGCATTGCGCCCTAAAGTGGTCCTCAATGTCCATGACCCGCCGTACCGTGCTGCAGGTCGCCGCCGCCGGAGCCCTGCTCACCGGCTGTGCGGACGGCCGGCCCCCCGCGTCCGGGGTCTCCCCGGATCCGGCGGCCAGCCAGGCGCCTCCCGCTTCCTCCCCTCCCGTCCTGCGCCCGCTGCCGCCCGGCCTGCCCGCGCAGATCGAGCACGGGCCCAGGAACCGCCCCCAGGTCGCCCTCACCTTCCACGGCCGGGGCGAACCGGCCATCGCCACCGCCCTGCTGACGGAGGCGGAGAAGGCCGGGGCGCGGCTGACCGTGCTGGCTGTCGGCGAGTGGCTGGACGAGCACCCCCACATCGCCCGCCGGGTGCTCGACGGCGGCCATGAGCTGGGCAACCACACCCAGACCCACGGCAACATCTGCGCAATGGACGCGGCCGCCGCGACCGCGGAGATCACCGGCTGCGCGGACCGGCTGCGCAAGCTCACCGGTTCGCCCGGCCGCTGGTTCCGGCCGTCCCAGGCCCGACTGGCCACCCCGCTCGTCGAACGCCTCGCCCGGCAGGCGGGATACGAGCACGTCCTCGCGTACGACGTCGACTCCCTCGACTTCACCGAACCCGGAACCGGGGCCGTCCGCGCCAAGGTGGCCAAGGACGTCGGCCCCGGATCCGTGGTGAGCCTGCACTTCGGGTACGCCGGCACGATCGCCGCACTGCCCGGGATCCTCGACGACCTGAAACGGCGCGGGCTGCGCGCTGTGACCACGACGGAGCTACTGATTTGATGCGTCCTGTGTACCGTGCGCGCCGCGCCGCCCTGATCGCCGCCGCCATCGCCCTCGTGACCGCCACCGCCGGCTGTGGGAAGGGCGGCAGCGAGCAGCACGCGCCCGCTCCCGCGGTGACCAAGGCCGCCGTCAGGACCGCCCCGAAGGTGGCGCCCCAGGGCCTGCCGGGCATGCCGCCGGTGCTCGACCCGAAGGACGTCTACGCGGCGGACCGCCCCAACGCGCTCTCCCCGGCCGTGCGGAACTTCCCGTCCCGGGTGTACGTGCCGAACAGCAACGACAACACGGTGTCGGTGATCGACCCGAAGACGTACAAGGTCATCGAGACGATCCCGGTCGACGAGCAGCCGCAGCACGTCGTCCCGTCCTGGGACCTGAAGACGCTCTGGGTCAACAACAACCGGGGCCACACGCTGACCCCGATCAACCCGGCCAACGGCGAGGTCGGCAAGACGGTCGCGGTGCACGACCCCTACAACCTGTACTTCACCCCGGACGGCAAGTACGCGGTGGTGATGGCCTCGCTCGACCGCGAGCTGGTCTTCCGGGACGCGCACACCATGGCGATCAGGAAGACCGTCCCGGTGTCCTGCTACGGCGTCAACCACGCCGACTTCTCCCCCGACGGCCGGTACTTCCTCGTCTCCTGCGAGTTCTCCGGCGAGCTGCTCAAGGTCGACACCGAGAAGATGGAGGTGGTCGGCCAGCAGCGGCTGCCGTTCGACGGCGCGATGCCGCAGGACGTGAAGATGTCCCCCGACGGCAAGACCTGGTACGTCGCCGACATGATGGCCGACGGCATGTGGGTGCTCAACGGCGACACGTTCTCCAAGCCGTACCTGATGCCCACCGGCAAGGGCACGCACGGGCTCTACGTCAGCCGTGACTCCAGGTCGATGTACATCTCCAACCGCGGCGAGGGGTCTGTGTCGGTGCTGGACTTCGCCACCAACAAGCTCATCCACAAGTGGCGGATCCCCGGCGGCGGCAGCCCCGACATGGGCGGCGTGTCCGCCGACGGCAAGGTCCTGTGGCTGTCGGGGCGCTACAACTCCGAGGTCTACGCGATGGACACCGCGGACGGCCACACCATCGCCAAGATCCCGGTCGGCTCGGGCCCGCACGGCCTGGCCGTCTATCCGCAGCCCGGCCGCTACTCGCTGGGCCACACCGGCATCTTCCGTTAGGACCTGCCCGGCCGGACAGGTCCTAACCGCCGGGTGACGGCAGCACGCTCCGCGCCAGGAGGGTGGCGGCCGCGGCCCGGGGCGCGCTGCCCTCCCGCCAGGTGCGGCTGGGGTGCACCGAGTTGGTGAGCAGCACCAGGAACGTGTCGGTGGCGGGATCGATCACCAGGCTCGTACCGGTGAAGCCGCTGTGCCCGACGGCGCCGTGCCCGGCCAGCTCGCCCATCAGGGCCGGCTGGTCGGTCTCGAACCCGGGGTAGGACCCGGGATGGGACGCCGGGTAGGGCCCGTCGCCGTCGAGCAGCGCCCGGCAGAACAGGGCCAGGTCCCAGGCGGTGGAGAAGAGCCCCGCGTGCCCGCTGACACCGCCCGCCGCGTAGGCGTTCTCGTCATGGACGACACCGTGCACCATGCCGCGGTCGAGCTTGCCCCACGGCCGGCGCTGGTCCTCGGTCGCGGCGATCCGCGGCAGCAGGGCGGCGGACGGGTTGTACCCCGTGTCGGTCATGCCGAGCGGCCCGGTGATCCCGTCGCTGACCAGGACGTCCAACGGCCGGCCGGTGGCGCGTTCCAGCACCTGCTGGAGCGCGATCAGATTGAGGTCGGAGTAGATCCGGACGGTGCCCGGCGGATGCAGCGGCTTCTCGTCCCACAGCAGCCGCAGCCGGGCCGGCGCGGTGGGCAGGTCGTAGAGCGGCAGCTCGGGCCGGAAGCCGGAGGTGTGGTCGAGCAACTGCCGTACGGTGATGTCCGCCTTGCCCGCGGCCACGAACTCCGGCACGTACGAGGCCACCGGCCGGTCCAGCTCCAGGTGCCGCACCGCGAGGACGGCCGCGAAGAGCTTACTGACGGACGCCAGGTCGAAGATCGTGTCGGGCCGCATCGGCACCCACTGCTCAGGGGGCAGTTCCACACCGCGGTCGGCGGCCTCGTCGTAGGCCGCGTACCGCACCGCCCAGCCGACCGCCTCGTGCAGCGCGACGACATCGCCGCGCCCGGCGAGTACGACCGCGCCCGCACACCAGGGGTGGACGGGCGAGGCCTCCAGGGCCGTCCTCAGCCCGGGGACGATCCGCTGCAGTTCTACGGCGTCGAGGCCCGCCTCAGGGCAGGTACCTCTCGATAGCCGCGGCGCCATGTTCCTCCAGCTCCTTGCGGGCCCTCTCGATCCGGGCGGGAGTGGGTTCGCGGCCGGAGAGCATCACCAGGTCCTCCGGATCGACCGGGTTCTCGGACCCGGTGTGCAGCACGCTGTCGGCGGTCTTGAACGCCCAGCGGTTCCCGTCGATCGGCTCGGACATTCCTGCCTCCTGATGAACTACGGTGCATCCACCCTACGACGCCACGGGCGGCACAGCCCGGCGAAGCATCCGACGGCGACCAGCGCGCAGGCCAGCTGGACCAGTGCCATCGGTACCGCCGTGTGCTCGCCGGCGATCCCGACCAGCGGCGAAACGACCGCGCCGATGAGGAACGACGTCGTACCGAGCAGGGCGGACGCGGAGCCGGCCGCGTGCTTGGTGCGCATCAGCGCCAGCGCGTTCGTGTTGGGCAGCGCCAGGCCCATCGCGGACATCAGGACGAACAGGCCCGCCGCCATCGGCACGAGCCCCACCCGGCCGAAGACCCCGGACGCCATGATCAGCAGCGCGACGGCGGCCAGCGTGATCACCGCGAGGCCCACTCCGAGCGTCCTGTCGAGGCTGAACCGGCCGATCAGCACCTTTCCGTTGAGCTGGCCGGCCGCGACCAGCCCGATCGAGTTCAGGCCGAAGAGCAGGCTGAAGGTCTGCGGTGACGCGCCGTAGATGTCCTGGACGACGAAGGCCGAGGCGGAGATGTAGGCGAAGAGGGCGGCGAAGGCGAAGCCGCCCGCGAGCATGTAGCCGGTGAAGGCCCGGTCGGCGAGCAGCCCGCGCATCGCGGAGAGCGTCTGGCCGAGGCCGCCGCTGTGCCGGTCCGCCGGCTCCAGGGACTCGTCCAGCTGCCGCCAGACCAGCAGCGTGAGCAGCACCCCGATCACGGTCAGTACGCCGAAGACGCCGCGCCAGTCGGTGAGCCGCAGCACCTGCCCGCCGATGACGGGTGCGATGACCGGGGCGACCCCGGAGACGAGCATGAGGGTGGAGAAGAACTTGGCCATCTCGACGCCGTCGTAGAGGTCACGGACGACGGCACGGGCGATGACGATGCCCGCGGCGCCCGCCAGGCCCTGGAAGAGCCGGAAGGCGATCAGCAGCTCGGCGCTGGGCGCGAAGGCGCATACGGCGGTGGCGACGACGTAGACCACCATGCCGACCAGGAGCGGACGGCGGCGCCCCCACTTGTCGCTCATCGGCCCGACGACCAGCTGCCCGAGCGCCATGCCGGCCAGGCAGGCGGTGAGGGTGAGCTGGATGGTCGCGGCGGGGCTGTGCAGCGCGTCGGTGACCTTCGGCAGGGCCGGCAGGTACATGTCCATGGAGAGCGGTGCCAGCGCGGTCAGCCCGCCCAGCACCAGCGTGACGAGCCACCCGGTACGGCGCTGCGCGGCGAGCTGTCGCGCGCCGGATATTCGCGCGTCGGCGGTCGGGCCGGCTTCCTGCATGGGGCACCCCCGGTAATAGTTGAATCGTTGCCTATCCTTTCAGGCATTCACACGTGGTCGAGACCTGGTGGGGCGGACGCATGGTGCACGGCGAGCATGACGCAGACGGCGGACACGGAACAGAAGGCGTTTCCGGCACGCGGGGCGCGGAGGATGCACGGGGTACGGGGGACGCGCGGGGCACCGAGGGCGCGGGCCGTGACCGGCGGATCCGGTGGGGAATCCTGGCGACCGGCGGCATCGCCGCCACCTTCACCGAGGCCCTGCTGACCCTGCCGGACGCCGAGGTCGCCGCGGTCGGCTCCCGCGGCATCGACTCGGCCAAGGCCTTCGCGGACCGCTACGGCATCGCCCGCGCCTACGGAAGCTGGGCCGAGCTCGCCCAGGACGACACCCTCGACGTCGTCTACGTCGCCACCCCGCACTCCGCGCACCGCGCCGCCGCCGGGCTCTGCCTGGAGGCCGGCCGGGCCGTGCTGTGCGAGAAGGCGTTCACGGTCAACGTCCGCGAGGCCGTCGAGCTGACCGCCCTCGCCGCCGACCGCGGCAGCTTCCTCATGGAGGCGATGTGGATGTACTGCAACCCGCTGATCCTGCGCCTGCTCGACCTCGTACGGGACGGCGCCATCGGCGAGATCCGCACCATCCACGCGGACTTCGGACTCGCCGGCCCGTTCACCGCCGACCACCGGCTCCGCGACCCCGCCCAGGCCGGCGGCGCGCTGCTGGACCTCGGCGTGTACCCCGTCTCCTTCGCGCAGCTGCTGCTCGGCGAGCCCGACTCCGTCCTGGCCACCGCCCACCTCACCCCTGAGGGCGTCGACGACAACACCGGCATCGTCCTGGGCTGGGACAGCGGCGCCCTCGCCCTCCTCAGCTGCTCCATCACCTCCGGCACACCCGTCACCGCTTCGGTGACCGGCACCGCCGGACGCATCGAGATCCCGTACGGCTATTTCTTCCCCGACCGGTTCACCCTGTACCGCGACGGCCACGAGCCGCGGGAGTACCTGCTCTCCGAGGTCACCGACGTCCCGGAGCGCGACAGCATGCGGCACGAGGCCGCCGAGGTCATGCGCTGCCTGCGGGCCGGCGAGACCCAGTCGCCGCTGGTGCCGCTGTCCGGAACCCTCGCCGTCATGCGCACCCTGGACACCGTCCGCGAGCAGATCGGCGTGCGGTACCCGGGCGAGTGACCGCTCGCCTCCCCGGGATCGGCGGGCTTCGTCGGTGCTGCTCCGGATCTTCCGGAGAGCCCGGCGGACGGTGCCCGGAGAATTAGGATCGGCCCATGGCTGAGCTGCTGACGCACGACGGGACGTGGACGTTCGACGACAGGGTCATCCGTATCGTCCCAGGCCGTGACCGGGGCGTGCACAAGCTCCGGCAGATGCTCGGCGAGGTCGCCGTACCGCTCCGCGCCGTGGCCGGCATCGCTTACGAGCCGGGCCGCAAGGGCGGCCGGCTCCGGCTGCGGCTGCGGGACGGCGCCGACCCGCTCCTGTACGCCACGGGCGGCGGCCTGCCGGACGCCGCCGACCCGTACCAGGTGGCCGTGGACCCGGACCGCACCGGCGTCGCCGAGTACTTCGCCGACGAGGTGCGCAACGCCCTGCTGCTGGAACAGGTGCCGACCGGGCCGACCGACGCCTATCTGCTCCCCGGCCCCAAGGTGCCCCTGTCGGCGAGCGGCGGCGACGGCGCCGCGACCTTCGACGGCGACCGGGTGGCCATCAGCTGGAACTGGATGGCCGAGGAGAGCAAGAAGTCGGCCGGCGCCCGGGAACTGCCGCTCGGCGACCTGGTCGGCGTGGAGTGGCGCCCCAACGTCGGCCTGGAGAACGGGCACCTGCGCTTCCGCGTCAGGGGCGCGCAGTCCACCACCCAGCCGCCCAAGCACGACCCGAACAGCATCGTCCTGTGGGGCCTGAAGAAGGAGATCGGGCACACCGCCCTCCTCGCGGCGGCCGTCGCCGCGCGGCTGCCGCACCCCTCGGACTCCGCTCAGGCGGACGCGCGACCCGAACTGCTCGCCAAGCAGCCGGTGGCGGATGACGCCGTCCCGGCGCTGGTCTCTGACCACGCCGAGGACCCGGACGCGCTGCTGCGGCGGCTGCGCGAACTGGGCGACCTCAAGCGCGACGGAATACTGACCGACGAGGAGTTCACCGCCGCCAAGTCCGCCCTGCTGCGCCGCTTCGGCTGAGGGGCGCGACGGGCCGGGCGGACCGGCGGACCGGCGGACCGGCGGACCAGGTGGATCGGGCGGATCGGGCGGGTCGGGCCGGGCGGATCCGGCCCTACCGCGCTCCGGCTACTGCGCTCCGTGGGCCGGTGCGATGGCCGCGATGCGGGTGGCCAGGCCGAAATCCTTCGACGTCAGCCGGCCGCCGGCCGAATGCGTGGTGATCGACACGCCGAGCGTGTCGTAACCGAGGGTGAGATCCGAGTGGTGGTCCAGCTCGGCCTGCACCTGCGCGATGTGCACGGCGAGGATCGCGGCTGCCAGGTGCGCCAGCCGGTACGTGCGGACGAGAGAGGTCCCGTCGGCGGAGAGTTGCCAGCCCGGGAGTTCCGCGAGACGGTCCGCGATCTCCTTGTCGGACAGCGGGTCGACGATCGGCATATGGCCTCCTGCGGGACGGTGGTCACCTTCGGGGCGGCGCTGATCTCCATCCTCGCACCGCATACCCTGCGATGCCATGAGTGAGATCCAGAAGGTGGCAGTGGTGACGGGCGCCGGTTCCGGCGTGGGGCGCGCGGTGGCGCTGGCGCTGACCGGGGCCGGCTGGTCGGTGGCGCTCGCCGGCCGCCGCCCGGAGGCGCTGGAAGAAACAGCCCGGCTGGCGGAGGCGGAGGCCACGGACGGGCGCACCCTCGTCGTACCCGCGGACGTGACCAGGCCCGAGGACGTCGACCGGCTCTTCGCGACGGTACGGAGCAGCTTCGGGCCGCTCGGCCTGCTGTTCAACAACGCCGGGATGTTCGGGCCGCCGGTGCCGCTGGAGGACCTCACGTACGAGCAGTGGCGCTCCGTCGTCGACGTCAACCTCACCGGCGCGTTCCTCTGCGCACAGGCAGCGTTCCGGGCGATGAAGGAGCAGGACCCGCAGGGCGGCCGGATCATCAACAACGGCTCGATCTCGGCGCATGTGCCGCGCCCGAACAGCGTCGCGTACACGTCCACCAAGCACGCGATGACCGGCCTGACGAAGTCCCTGTCCCTGGACGGCCGCGCCTACCGGATCGCCTGCGGCCAGATCGACATCGGCAACGCGGCGACCGAGATGACCACCCGGATGACGACCGGGATCCAGCAGGCCAACGGCACGACGGCGGTGGAACCGGTGATGGACGTGACCGATGTGGCGCGCACGGTGCTGCACATGGCCGGGCTACCGCTGGAGGCGAACGTGCAGTTCGCGACGGTGATGGCGACGACGATGCCGTACATCGGGCGCGGCTGATCCGTTCGGCGGCCGTACTCGAAGAGATTGCTGACACTTCGTCAGCACGGGCATTCCGCTCTCAAGATCCTCGCGCTACGGTCCCGCTCCCGACCAGGAAGGGACCCTCGTATGCGGACCGGAGCACGCGCCGCCACCGCGCTCGCCCTCGCACTCGTCCTCGCAGGACCGCTCGTCCCCGCCGCCCGGGCGGCGGGGACAGGCTCGCCGGCAGCCCCGCCGACTTCAGTAGCCCCGACGGCCGAGGTGCACGACCGGGTGCTCGCCGTCCCCGGCACCGTCAACGCCCGGGACACCGGCGGCTACCGCACCTACGACGGCGCCACCACCCGGTGGAACACCCTCTACCGGACCGAGAGCCTGGCCAAGCTCCCGCCGGCCGGCGTCACCGCCCTCGCCGGCCTCGGGCTGCGCGCCGTCATCGACCTGCGCAGCCCCTCGGAGGTCCGGGCCGACGGGCCCGACCGGCTCCCGTCCGGGCCCGTAGCCGTCGCGCTGCCCGTCGACGACACCGGCCTGTACCTGTTCATCGCGCAGGTCGTCGGCAGCGCCGACCCGATTGCGCAGGAGGCGGCCCTCGGCGGGGACAGGGCGGCGCAGCGGATGCGCACCGCCTACCGCGGCTTCGTCACCTCCGCGGCGAACCGCGCCGCCCTGGGCGCTGCGATCCGCCGGATCGCGGACTCCACGGGACCGGTGGTGGTGCACTGCACCGCGGGCAAGGACCGTACGGGCGTGCTGGTCGACACGGTCCTGCGGGCCGTCGGCGTACCGCAGACCACGACCACCGCCGACTACCTGCTCTCCAACGACCTGCGCGCCGCCGCCGACCGGGCCGTTCGCGACCAGGTCAAAGCGCTGGGCCTGATGCAGAACCCGGACCTCCTCATCCCGCTCCAGGAGGTCAGGACGGAGTACCTCGCCGCCTTCCGGGACCAGGCGGCGCACGACTACGGATCCTTCGGCCGCTTCCTGACCGACGGCCTGGGACTGGACCCGGCGACGCTGCTACGGCTGCGCCTGCGGCTGGTCGGCTGATCGGCTGACCCGCGAAGCCCCGGCAAGGACGCGGGAACATCGTGGCGGCCGGGGTCGTTGGTGCAGGTCATGACGTCCATTTACGGCACCGAGGTGCTCCGCTACACCGCTTTCTCCGACGACCCGGCCGGGGGCAACCCGGCCGGTGTCGTCCTGGACGCCGCCCGCCTCGGCGAGACGGAGATGCTCGCCGTCGCCGCCGAGGTCGGCTACTCGGAGACGGCCTTCATCACCGCCTCGCAGGGACGCTCGCTGACCGTCCGCTACTTCAGCCCGAAGGCCGAAGTGCCGTTCTGCGGGCACGCCACCGTCGCCACCGCGGTCGCCCTGGCCGAGCGGATCGGCGCCGGTGACCTGCTCTTCTCGACCCGCGCGGGCGACGTCCCCGTCACGGTCGCCGCGGACGCCTCCGGCGCCCTGCGCGCCACCCTCACCAGCGTCGAGCCGCACGTCGAGGAGGTCCCCGAAGCGGCCGTCACCGAGGCGCTCGAAGCACTGGGATGGCCCGCCGCCGACCTCGATCCGGCCTTCTCCCCGCGCATCGCCTACGCCGGCGCCCGCCACCTCGTACTCGGCGCCGCCACCCGCGAGCGCCTGGCCGCGCTCGACTACGACTTCGAGCGGCTGGCCGCCTTCATGCTCAGCCTCGACCTGACCACCGTCCAACTGGTCTGGCGCGCCTCGGACTCCGTCTTCCACGTCCGCGACCCGTTCCCGGTCGGCGGCGTCGTCGAGGACCCGGCCACCGGCGCGGCTGCCCTGGCGCTCGGCGCGTACCTCCGCGACCAGCGCCTGGTCACCGCGCCCGCCATCCTCACCCTCCACCAGGGCGACGACCTCGGCCGCCCCGGCCTCCTCACCGTCGAACTGCGCGAGAACGACCCCCGCATCCGCGTCAGCGGAACGGGGGCCGTCATCCCGGACCCGGCGTGACAGATCTGACAGAGACTCATCAGATCTGACAGATGCTCAGGCCGTCGCCTCCCAGGGCCACTTGGCGTCGCGGCCGGCCTCGAGCAGTGGAACCATGCGGAACGCCGCGTCGGTGAGCCCGCCGAACGTGTGACGGTTCGCGTCGCCGGAGGGCGCGTGGCCGGCGCGGTAGCCCGCGAGGTTCCAGGTGTACATGGGCACCGTGGCCGGGACCGCCGCGGTGACCTCCTTCGCGTCCATGCCGGCCTGCTCGTCGGTGACGATCACCACCCGGTCGTGACCCTTGAACTCCTGCCGCAGCGCGGCAGCCGTGTCCGTACCGCCGCCCAGGAACCAGCCGCCGTCCTTCCACCGGCCGACGGCCTTGAGCAGCGACTCGCCCCGCGGCTGCGGGAACGCCTTCGTGCGCGCTCCCGGCTTGTCGCTGACGTAGTAGCGGGCGCTGGAGAACGACACGACATCGCCGTCGGCACACCGCTGTCCCAGCGCTATCCCGAAGAGCGCGGCCGCGTCCCAGCGCATCAGCGAGCCGTCCCGGGAGAAACCGGCCTCCATGGACGAGCTGGTGTCCACCAGGACCAGCGTCCGGCCGCCCAGCACCGGGATGTTGGCCAGCGACGCGGTGAGCGCCTTCTCCAGCGCGTACCCCCAGCGCAGCGACGGCGCCGCGTTGTACGCCGAGTAGAACCGCATCGGCAGCTGGCGCGACCGCGCCACCTGCTCCGGGTCGGCGAGCCGCTTCGCGACTCCCTCGGCGACCTCGTCGCTCACCTCCGCCTCGTCGAAGTTGCGGAGATTGCGCAGCAGCGCCATGTATCCCATGGACGGGATCACGGCCTCCCACGCGGCGGCGTCCATCGGTCCCTGCAGCCACCCCGCCAGCGCCTCCCACGTCATCCCGGCCTCCGCCAGCCGCGCAGGACCGTCGGGACCGGTCACCAGCGCCCGCCGGTCCGCCACCGGCACGGCCATCAGCACGCGGTGCGCGGTCAGCGTCCGGTTCGACGCCGGCGGCTCCGCCGCGTCGGGGTTGTGCCGGCGGTCGAGCGCGTAGCGGAACAGCTCGCCCTGCCAAGGCTTTCCGGCGTCCGGAGCGGCGTGCACGAGGTTGAGGATGTCGCCGAAGCGGTAGCCCTTCGACGCGGTGTCGTACTTCAGCAGCGACTTTCCGCTGTAGAGCCGCTGCACCGCATCCGCGATACCGCGCTTCACCGGCTTCGGAACGTTCCGGCCGTATCGCGACGTCCAGTACGCCAGCAGTTCGCCCGGCTCGTCCGGACGCCGCAGCACGGAATCGACGACTGCCCGGTTGGAAACGTCCAGGCTCTTTCCGTCCTCGAGGCGCGCCTTGACGAATTCCGCGGCGCCGACGATCGCCGCCGTCCGCATGTTGCCGTCCCCGCGCAGCCAGCCGAGCAGGCCGGCCGTCCATCGCGGGTCCTCGACAGCGAGCTGCCGGATCAGGGCGGTGAAACGGTCGTCGCGGTGTCCGCCCGTCTCGTAGAAGGTGTCCTGCCCGACGAAATTGGCGACCGCGAGCAGGAACAGCTCGCTCTTGGCGTCGCGCAGATATCCGGTACCGCCCTGGTGCGTGACGGTCCGCTCCCCCGTGCTGGTCACGGGCGAGACGACGGACGGCTTGGCCGTACGGGTATTGAAACGGGACATGAAAAACCCCTCACAAGGAGGGGAGGCGCCACGCACCGGGCATGCCGGTGCTGTTGCCTCCCGAGATCAGTCTTGGCGGCGGCCGAGAGGGATTCGAACCCCACGCGTGAACGCGTTTCAACCAGAGAAGTAACCGTCGCCTTCGCACCGGGAGGTGCAGAGAACAGCTGTCCAGAGATCAGAGTCGGCTGAGGTGACAATGTGCTCTACCCACTGAGCTACACCGGTCTCACGACCGGCGGCGGGACTCGAACCCGCGACACCACCATTAACATTGGAAGTAACCCCGGCCTGCGCACCTGGACATGACCGACTCTAATGACCGGCTCGGAGGGATTCACCCGGTTTTCTCGGCGCACTTCCGGAGCTTCTCCAGGTCGACCACCACAAGCCGTTGGCGTACCCGCACCGGGCCCAGGATGCCCAACTCCGTCAGCGCCTTCACATGCCGCTGAACCGACTCACGGCTGCTGCCGCACCAGTTGGCCAGGTCCAGCCGTGTGAACCCTCTGAGTTCGATGCCCTGGTCCGTGCGGACGCCCTCGGCGTCGGCGATCCGGAGCACCAGCCGGGTCAGCCGGAGTTGCGAGCCCCCCACCGAAAGATCGGCCTGGCACTGGTCCGATTCCCGTAACCGGGCGATGAGGACGAGGAGAAGGTGCTGCCGCAGGAGGGGATGGGTCTCCATCAACTGCTGGAAGATCGACTTCGGGAACACCCGGACGGCCACCGCGGACACTGCGACGACCGTCGCGGAACGCCGGCCCCCCGAGATCGCGGCCATCTCCCCGAGAATGTCGCCGGCCTGACGTACCGCCAGATACGCGCCGGTGCCGTTCTCGTGGTGCGCCACCACGCGGCACTTGCCGTTCATAATCACTGCTGTCCAGCCGTCGTCCCTGGCCGAGGGCAGAATCTGGTCGCCCTCCGCATAGTGGCGGCAGCGACCGCGCTTCGTCAGCTCGGACCGCTCCGCTTCACTGAGGACATCCCAGAATCGCACCGCCGGCATGCAGCCAGTATCGCGCCGAGAAGTACGGCTATGTGGGCACATTGCATATTCAGTTGTCGGCGTACAACAGGACAGATGGAGCCGTACCACATGATCTGATATTTCGTCACCTTTTGTAAAATCTCATGGTTCTTTGGCTCTTATATGTCACTTGACGCTCAGCGTCCGGGATCGAACTGCTCAGCTGTGCGCCAGCACCAGTGACGGTGCCAGAACCGTGCCAGGAGAGTCCCTTGTCGCATGAGGCGCAGCAGAGACCCGTACCACCTCCGACCTCGCAGTCCATTCACAACAACGCGGGAGGCGGCGGCAGCAACGCGAACATCCAGGTCGGCCGAGACGCCGACTTCCAGCACGCCACGATCGTCGGCGGCGACCTCGTCAAGATCAAGCAGGTCGTCCGAAGGCATCCGTTGGCGGCCATCGCGCTCTCCGGAGTGACGCTCTCGCTGGTGATCTACGGAGGCGTCAACCTCACGAGCTCGCCCGGTTCCGGCGTCGACCTCTCCGTGGTGACCCAGAGCGGCGCCAAGGGCGCCGTGGGCACCGCGAACCAGATCCGCAAGGCGGAGCGCAGCGCCGACGCGACCTCCTGGTGCGCCATCGTCGCGCCGAGCGACGCCGGCTGCGCCCGGTCGATGCAGGGGCAGTTCGACCGGCGCTCGCAGGAGTACCGCAACCAGGTCGACAAGATCGGCGTCGGCCAGGCGCTCGTGTCGGGTACGGACGCCCAGGTGCCGCTGACGTGGCAGAACGCCAAGCAGGGCTCGGTGCCGCTGGTGTGGTCCGGTGGCCGCTGGCAGATGAGCGCGGGGAACTACGGGATGGTCAAGCTGGCCGGCGGAGTCTTCCTGTCCCTGGTCGACTCCACCAACGGGCAGTTGAAGCTCGGCGGCATCCCCATCCAGTAGGCATCCGGACGTCATCCAGCAGGCGTCCAGTAGCCGCGGACATCGGCCATGGACACACAGGACGGGTACACGGATACACGGAAACACAGGGGGGTCCGGGATATGCCCAATCCCATGCACGCGACGGTGATCGTCGGCGATGTCGAGGCGTTCTCCGGCCGCAGCGACACCGAACAGATGCGTACCCGGAGGGACATGTACGAGGAGTTCCGCAGCGCTTTCGGCGTGGGCCTGTGGGACCAGTGCCGGCAGGAGGACCGCGGTGACGGCCTGCTGATCGTGGTCCCGCCCGGGATTCCGAAGTCCGCGATCATCGGCGGCGTCCTGCCCCGCCTGGACGCCGCTCTCGCGCTGCGGCGGCGGAGCGATCCACTGTTGCGCGTCCGCATCGGCGTCCACGCCGGCGAAGTGCACTTCGACCCGAACGGGATCGGCGGGCACGCGGTGAACCACGCCTTCCGGCTCGTCGACAGCGACCTCCTCCGCAAGGCGCTGCGCAGCGCGCGCAGCGACAGCGCCCTGCTGATCTCGGACGCCATCTACGACGGCGTCGTACGCGGCGGTTACGAGGGGATCGACCCGGTCTCGTTCCACGCGGTGGACGTACGGGTGAAGGAGACCCGGGCCGGAGCATGGCTGCATGTCGCGGGCGACGGCGAGAGCGCCCGCAATGTGGCACGCGAAGCAGCGGCCGAAGCGGTCGAAGCGGCATCCGCCGCGCCAGGGGCCGGGGCCCCGGCGCGCGGTGTCTCCCTCCGGGCGGGCGGCGACCTGAACATGTCGCGCGGAACGATCGCCGGCGGGGACATCACCTACGGCAGCGGGCGGCAGCGCTGGTGGCAGCGCCCCGGCTGACCGTCACCGGGGGTGAACAGCACATCGGGTTCGATCCAAGGGGGGAATTCCCATGCCCGGAACCACACGCATTCTGGGGACCACGGCCATCACGGTGCTGCTGGTCCTCACGCTCGGCAACTGCGCGTCGAAAGGCCCGTCGACGAAGGACGAGGTCTGCGACAACTACAGCACCCTCGGACGCAAACTCCTGGGCGCCAACGGCTTCTTCGACAACGCGGTGTTCAACAGCGCCGGCGACCTGGCGGATGCGGCGGACCGCTATCCGGGTCCCGACAATCTGGCGGGCGACGCCAAAAGCCTGCAGAAAATCGCGGATTCGGATTCCACCAACGGTGCCGCACTCATGAACGCCACCACGAACGTGGCCGCTCTCTGCGGCCATCCTCTCGGCCTCAGCCTCAGCTGACCGCAGAGACCAAAAGGTAAACCCGGAAGGCCATCACACCACCACGGAGAAGCCATGCCCGAACAACCCGCCTACGCTCCGAACGAGGCCCGGCCCGGACAGTCCACCTGCCTCAACCGGGACTGCCCGCACTTCAACAAGCGCGCGCTGGGCGGCCGGTGTCCCGGATGCAGCCGGCAGACCGGAACCCGGCCCGGCCCCGACCTGTTCCAGGGACTCGGCTACCCCGTACCGGCCAAGCCCAGCCAACCCCCGGTCATGACCCCACCGACCATCAGCCCCGCCCTCTCCGACCACCTGGGCTACACCACCCCGCAGAACGCCCCGCTCCGTGCCCCGCTGGGCGCTCGCGAAGTCTTCTCGCGCGTCATCTACGGAGGCTTCTGGGCGATCGTCTGCGTATTCCTCCTGAACAGCAGCTTCAGCTCCGGAACCTTCGGAACGTTCCTCTGGAAGTTCGTCGTCGCCGTCCTGAGCGGCTGCTACGCGACCTACATCTTCCGAGGCGGCCGCTTCCGCATCCTCTTCTGGTAACCCCCGGGGGCCAGCCCCCACTCGGAGGCGAGCGGGGGCGAGGGCGGCGCCGGACCACCGAGAAAAGCACAGGCGGCGGACGAGTCGGCCTGTACGCCGGGTTCTGTCTCCCGTGGTCCTTGCGGGCCATGGGGAGGCGGTCATCCATCTGGGACCGACGTTACCGCCGGCCTCGTGCGGTCTACCCGCGGACTCGGGCGGGCAGCCCTCAGTCATCCGCGCAGAGCTGCCTTGCGGCGGCCCATTCTTGACCTTGCTCCAGGTGTGGTTTACCTAGCCGTCCAGGTCACCCTGGACGCTGGTGGTCTCTTACACCACCGTTTCACCCTTACCGGGTGCCTTGCGGCTCCCGGCGGTCTGTTTTCTGTGGCACTGGCACGCGGGTCACCCCGGGTGGGCGTTACCCACCACCTTGCCCTGTGGAGCCCGGACGTTCCTCGGAAGGATCACAAGGATCCCGCCGCGACCGCCCGGCCGGCTCGTCCGCCGTGCCGCCCATCCTAGTCGACGTGCCCGGGCTGCTGGGCCGGGGCGAAGAGGACCGTTGACGTGGTGGGGTCGGCTTCGGTGAGGCGGACTCGGAGGTGGTGGCCGAGGGGGAGAGCGGGGGCCGGCGGCGGGGATTCGATGCGGGCTACGACGGCGGGGTCGTCGAGGTGGATGGTGCCGCTGCCGGGTTCGCGTTCGTCGAGGTCGATGACGAAGGCGTCGAAGACCTCGCCGACCCGGTCCCTGAGGAGGGCCGCCTCCATCAGGTCGACGCATTCGCGTTCGACGCGGTTGGCGTGCTGGGTGCCCTCGGCCATTTCCTTGGGGAGGTCGGGGAGGGCGGCGCGGACCCAGTCCGGGGGTTGTTCGCCCGCGACGGCGGCGACGCAGAGCTCGCCGGCGTAGCGGTCGACGAGGCGGCGCAGGGGGGCCGTGCAGTGGGTGTACGGGGCGGCCACGGCGGCGTGTTCCGCGTGTTCGGGGGCGGCGCCGTCGAAGACCGTGTAGCCGGCGCCGCGCAGCAGGGAGGTGCACTCCTGCAGGAAGGCGGCGTGGTTGGGGCGCCGGGGGTCGAGGGAGCGGATGACATCGGCGTACGGGGCGCCCGCCGGCCAGTCGACCTGGAGGGCCTCCGCGACGCGTCGGAGCCGGTCGGCGGCGCTCTGGGGGGCGGCGGGGAGCGTCCGGAGGATGCCGGTGCCGGACCGGAGCATCAGGTCGGCGGCGGCCATGCCGGTGAGCAGCGAGATCTGGGCGTTCCAGCCGTCGGCGGGCAGTACGGCGCGGTATTCGAGTACATAGCCGTCGCCGTCGGCGCGCTGCTCGATCTCCTGCTCGGGAACGTTGAGGGAGATACCGCCACGGTCACGTTCGAGTTGCTCGCGCAGCAGTCCGATCTCCTTGAGGAGGGCGACGGTCTCCTCAGCGGTGCCGTCGTCGATGGAGCGCTGGACGCCCGCGTAGTCGAGCTTGGCGCGGCTGCGGACGCGCGCCCGGCGGACATCGGTGGCGGTGACCTGGCCGGCTGCGTCGAGGTCGATCCGCCACAGCAGGGCGGGGCGGTCCTGGCCGGGGAGCAGGCTGGCGGCGCCCTCGCTGAGGATCTGGGGGTGGAGGGGGACGCGTCCGTCGGGGAAGTAGAGAGTGGTGACGCGGCGGTGCGCCTCGGCGTCGAGGGCGCCGCCGGGCGTGACGAAGGCCGCGACGTCGGCGATGGCGTAGTGCACCCGGTATCCCCCGCCCCCAGTCCCAGTCCCAGTCCCAGTCCCGGCCCCGACCCCTGCCCCGCCCGGTCCCGGCCGGCGGGCGAGGTGCATGGCCTGGTCGAGATCCGTGGACGTCGGCGGGTCGATCGTGAAGAGCTGGATGTCGGTGGCGTCGAGCTCCGGCATCCGGGGGTTCTCCGCCGCCTGCCGGGCCTCGGCGAGCACGGCTGCCGGGAAGTCGCCCGGCACGTCGAGCCGGACGCGCAGCTCACGCAGCGCGTCGCGCAGCAGGGTTCCGTCGGCGGCCGGGACGAGCAGGTGGCGGCGGGGCATGAAGTGAGCGTATGGCGGGCCGTAGGCTGCATCCGGTTCGTGTTGGTCCGTCCGAGGGAGAACTGCTGTGCTCGTCCTGCTTCCGCCGTCCGAGGGCAAGGCCACCGTGGGTGCCGGTCCCGCCGTCGAGCTGGGGTCGCTCTCGCTTCCCGGGCTGACCGGGACGCGGTCGACGGTGCTGGCGGAGCTGGTGGAGCTGTGCTCGGGCGACGAGGAGAAGGCCGCGGACGTGCTCGGGCTGAGCCCCGGGCTGCGCGGCGAGGTCGCCAAGGACGCGGGGCTGCTCACCGCGCCGACGCTGCCGGCCGGGGAGTTGTACACGGGCGTGCTCTACGACGCCCTGGGGCTCGCGACGCTGAGCGCCGCCGCCCGCAGGCGCGCGAAGGACTCCCTCCTGGTCTTCTCGGGGCTGTGGGGCGCGGTGCGGATCACGGACCGGATCCCGTCGTACCGCTGCTCGATGGGGGTGAAGCTGCCCGCGCTGGGCGCGCTCGGCGCGTACTGGCGGGAGCCTATGGCCGGCGTCGTCCCGGAGGCGGCCGGTGAGGGCCTGGTGCTGGACCTGCGGTCGTCGGCGTACGCGAGCGCGTGGAAGCCGAAGCCGCGGAGCGAGCTCGCGGCGCTGACGGCCACCGTGCGAGTGCTGCAGGTGACGGTGGTCGACGGCGTCGAGAAGCGGTCCGTCGTCAGCCACTTCAACAAGGCCACCAAGGGCCGGCTGGTGCGCGCCCTCCTGGAGTCGGGCGCGAAGCCGAAGACTCCGGTGAAGCTCGCGGCGACGCTGCGGGATCTGGGTTTCGTGATCGAGGAGCAGGCGCCGGGGAAGCTCGACGTGCTGGTGACCGAGATCCACTGAGCCTGCGGGGACCGGCTCGCGCCGACACACGAGCCGCGGAAACGCGTATTGCATCATGTGCAACGCTCGTTGCGCATGATGCTGGGCCGCATGCAGGATGGCGGGCATGACTTCCGTCCTCGACCTCGCCCCCGTCGTCCCCGTCGTCGTCCTGGAGGACGCCGCCGACGCCGTACCGCTGGCCCGCGCCCTCGTCGCGGGCGGGCTGCCCGCGATCGAGGTCACCCTGCGGACGGCCGCCGCGCTCGACGCCATCGCCGCCATCGCGCGCGAGGTCCCGGACGCGGTCGTGGGCGCGGGCACGGTGCTGACGCCCGAGCACGTCGACGCGGCGGTCGCCGCCGGGGCCCGCTTCCTCGTGAGCCCGGGGTGGACCGACCGGTTGCTGGAGGCGATGCGCGCCTCGGGGCTGCCCTTCCTGCCCGGCGTCTCGACGACGTCGGAAGTGGTCGCGCTGCTGGAACGCGGCATAACGGAGCTGAAGTTCTTCCCGGCCGAGGCCGCCGGCGGCACCGCGTATCTGACGTCGCTCGCCTCACCGCTGCCGCTCGCGCGGTTCTGCCCCACGGGCGGGATCGACGCGGCAGCCGCGCCGCGCTACCTGGCGTTGCCCAACGTCGGCTGCGTCGGGGGCACCTGGATGCTGCCGGCCGAGGCGCTCCGCGCCAAGGACTGGGGACGCGTCGAGGCCCTCGCACGCGAAGCCGCCGCCCTGCGCGGCTGACCCCGGAGGGCCGGACGCGCCGGACGGCGACAAAGCAAGGCAGGCAGGCAGGCGAGCAATCAGGCGGGCAGGCAGGCGGCAAACAGGCGAGCAAGGCCGGTGCGAGCAAGGGCCGGCGGGCAAGGCCACCGCCGCTCGGCCCCCCGGACTACCTCAGGTGCGACGTGTCGTTGAGCAGGCGCAGCGAGGCGTTGCCGTCGGCGTAGTAGGCCACCGCCGAGACGGAGGCCGCCGAGAGCTCCATGCGGAACAGGGACTCGGGCGGCGCGCCCAGCGCGAGCCGGACCAGTGTCTTGACCGGGGTGACGTGCGTGACCAGCAGCACCGTCTTCCCGGCGTACCGCGCGATCAGCTTGTCGCGGGAGAGCGCGACCCGGCGGGCGACCGCCGCGAAGCTCTCGCCGCCGGGCGGGGAGGTCTTGGCCGAGGCCAGCCAGGCGTCCAGTTCGGCCGGATGACGCTCCCGCACCTCGGCGAAGGTGAGCCCTTCGAAGGCACCGAAGTCCGTCTCGCGCAGACCCTCGTCGATCCGTACGTCGAGGCCGAGGCGGGTCGCGACGGCCTCCGCCGTCTGCCGGCAGCGGGCCAGCGGGGAGCTGACGATCGCCTGCACGGTGCCCCGGGCCGCGAACGAGTTCGCGGCCTGCTGGGCCTGCCAGCGGCCCTTCTCCGACAGGTCGGGATCGGAACCGCCGCTGCCCGAGAACCGCTTCTCGGGCGTGAGAGCCGTCTCGCCGTGCCGGAGCAGGACGAACGTGGTGGGCGTCCCGAGGTCGGCGGCCGAAGACCAGCCCGCGCTCGGTGCGGTCTCCGGAAGCGCGTCCTGAAGCGGGCCCTGGACCTGGCCCGGATCCTGGCCCGGGACCTGAGCCGAACCCTGCTCCGAAAGCTCGACGCCGCCGGTGTCCTGGCCGCCGCCCAGCCCGAGTTCGCTGCGGACGATGGGAGCGTTGGGCTCCCACTGCCTGCCCTTCTTGCCCGCGTCCATCGCCTCGTTCGCGAGCCGGTCCGCGTGCTTGTTCTTCTCGCGCGGGATCCACTCGTACGTCACCTGGCCGGCCGGCAGTACGGACTTGGCCTCGGCGGCGAGCGGGCGCATGTCCGGGTGCTTGATCTTCCAGCGCCCCGACATCTGCTCGACGACGAGCTTGGAGTCCATCCGGACCCGGACCGCGGCTTCGGGATCGAGGGCCTTGGCGGCCCGCAGCCCGGCGATCAGACCCCGGTACTCGGCGACGTTGTTCGTGGCGTGACCGATGTACTCGGCGGCCTCGGCGAGGGTCTCGCCGGTCGCCGGGTCGAGGACGACCGCGCCGTACCCCGCGGGGCCCGGGTTGCCCCGGGACCCGCCGTCGGCCTCGACGACGAAACCACGAGCCATCAGAGGCCGGAGTCCGCGGTACGGACCAGGATGCGCATGCAGTTCTCGCAGCGGACGACGGCGTCGGCCGGAGCCGCCCGCACCTCGCCCAGCTCGGTGATGTTGAGCTCCAGGCGGCAGCCCTCGCAGCGCTTCTGGTAGAGCCGGGCGGCGCCGACGCCACCCTGCTGCGAGCGCAGCTTGTCGTAGAGCTTCAGCAGGTCGGCCGGGACGGCGCCGGCGACGATCTCGCGCTCCTTGACCGCCTTGGAGCTCTCGGCGTCGATGTCCCCCAGCGCGACGGCCTTGCGGGTCTCGGCCTCAACGGCCTTGGCCTGCACGGACTCCAGCCGGTGGGAGAGCTCCTGGACCCGCTCCTGCATGGTCTCGCGGCGCTCCATGACCTCCAGGACGACGTCCTCGAGGTCGCTCTGCCGCTTGGCGAGCGAGACGATCTCGCGCTGCAGGTTCTCCAGGTCCTTCGGGGAGGCCGCGGCGCCGGAGTCGAGCCGCTGCTGGTCGCGGGCGGCGCGCTGGCGCACCTGGTCCACGTCCTGCTCGGACTTGACCTGCTCGCGGGCGGTGTCGCTCTCCTCGGTCTGCGCGGCGACGAGCAGGTCGCGCAGCTGGGTGACATCGGCGTTCAGGCGGTCGAGCTCGGCGTGCTCGGGGAGGTGGTGCCGCTTGTGTTCCAGCTGCTGGATACGCGAGTCGAGCGCCTGGACTTCGAGGAGGCGGATCTGGTCGGCGGGGGCGGCGTTCAGCGGGGGGCTCCTGGGTGAGACTGCGGGCGCGAGGCGCTCGTCGGGGTGGCTTCGGGCGACTGGCGGGACGAAGAGGTGGTGGACAAAGCTTCCGGGGCGGGGGCGTGGGCTGTCCACGGGTCGGTGACCTGGTGCGACACATACGTCCGCAGGGCCCAGCCGTGCCGGTCCGAGATCTCGTCGAGCTGGCCCGCGGCCTGCTCGCACCACGGCCACTCGGTTGCCCAGTGTGCGGCATCCAGCAGCGCCGGCCTACCGTCGGACGACAGTCCCTGCTGCTGGGCCTCGGAGGCCGGGTGGTGGCGGAGGTCCGCGGTGAGGTAGACGTCGACGCCCGCCGCGCGGACGTCGTCGAAGAGGCCGTCGCCCGAACCGCCGCAGACGGCGACGGTGCGGACCAGCTGCTCCGGGTCCCCGGCGATGCGCAGCCCGGTCGCGGTACGCGGCAGGCCGCGGGCGGCCCGGGCGGCGAATTCGGCCAGGGTGAGCGGAATGTCCAGCTCACCGATACGACCGAGACCGCGGCGGCCCGACGGGTCGGTCGCGTCCGGTACGAGCGGGCCGGTGATCCGCAGCCCGACGGCGCCGGCGAGAGCGTCGGAGACTCCGGGGTCGGCGCGGTCGGCGTTGGTGTGCGCGACGTGCAGGGCCACATCGTTCTTGATCAATGTGTGCACGACGCGGCCCTTGAAGCCGGTCGCCGCGACCGTCGTCGTACCGCGCAGGTACAGCGGATGGTGGGTGACCAGCAGGTCGGCGCCGATCCGTACGGCCTCGTCGGCGACCTCCTGGACGGGGTCGACGGCGAACAGCACCCGCGTGACCTCCGCCCCGGGATCGCCGCAGACCAGGCCCACGGCATCCCACTGCTCGGCCTGATGAGGGGGCCAGAGGGTTTCGAGCGCGGCGATGACGTCGGACAGTGAGGGCACGGTAGGAAGGTTACCGCCCTCCCCCGCGCCGACCGGAATCGCGGGCGGCCGGATCCCGCCACCGGCCGGCCGCGGACCCCACCACCGCACCGTCGCAGATCCCACCACCGCACCGGCGCGGATCCCGCCGCCGAACCGTCGCGGATCCCACCACCGCACCGTCGCAGATCCCGCCACCGAACCGTCGCGGATCCCGCTACTGGCCCGCCCGCGGATCCCGCCATCGGCCGCCCGCGGATCCCGCTACTTGACGAGCCGGGAGCGCAGGTCGGCCAGGACCTGGTCGGCGGCGGTGACGCCGAGGCCGAGGTACCAGGTCTCGTCCGGGACGTCGGAGGCGTGGCCGGCCCTGACCGCCCTCAGGTTCTTCCAGAGCGGGTTGTCCTGGGCCTTGGCCTTGTCGGTGGCCTTCGCGTCGCCGTAGACGCCGGTGAAGACGTGGTCGGCGTCGGCCTGGTCGATGTTCTCCGCGCTGATCTCGGTGGCGAGGTCGTCGATCTGCTGGTTCTTGGGGCGCGGGATCCCGGCGTCCTTGAGGATCGTGCCGATGAACGAGGCGCCCGCGTAGAGCCGGATCTTGCCGTCGGGCAGGTAGCGCACCATCGAGACGGTCGGCTTGGACGTTCCGAGCGCGGCGCCCAGCGCCTTGGCCTTGGTGTCGTACGCGGCGAGCTTCGCGTCCGCCGCCGCGCTCCTGTCGAGCGCGGCGGCGACTGCGAGAGCGACTGCGGCAGTGCCGCGGCGCCGAAGAGACATGAAAGGACTCCTGGAGGCAGAGAGGTACCTGAGGGATGGCTAGGCGAGCCTTGCCTTACATTCCGCTCTGCGCCGTCCACCAAGTCCGGAAGATGTGGTTCCGGTCACGGATCACAACCAGCGCCCGATCCTCGGGTAAACGGAAGAAGCGCCACCCTTACGTGTGAACTGCACCGACTCGCGCTGATCGTCCGGAAGTGCGAAAACTAGCGTCGGTTCCGGAGGTGGACCACACATGACGGCTTGTGCCATCGAGAGGGCCACGGTGCTGCGGGCGCGGTTCACGATCGCGTCCGACGGCTCGTACGCGGCCTGCCTCACCGAGTCGGGTGACGGCGGCTGGTACCCCGAGCGCTGGACGCTGGCCGGCCCCGAGCCGTACACCGTCCCGCTGCCCGGGAACCAGCCGGAGGAACCCGGCACCGAAGTACTGCCGCTGCCCGACGGGCGGGTGCTCATCCGCCGCCGCGTCGCCGAGCGCTTCGACCTCGCACTGCTCTACCCGACCGGGCCCGGCACCGGCGAGCTGCCGCTCGGCTCCCTGGAATCCCTGGAGGGCGAGGAGGTACGGCTGCTGCCGCCGGTCGCCGGGGCGGCCTTCGCGCTCGCCCACACCGAAGGTGCCACCCAGGTATGGCTCGTCTGCGGCAGCGGCGGCGGCAACCACAGCGGCGGACCGCAACTACTGGCCACCGTGCCGGGCCGCTGCACCGGCGGCGTCTGGCTGGACCGCGCCGGCGGGCTGCTCGCCCTCGACCGCGTCGGCCCGGACGGCGGTCGCACCAAGGCCGTCGCCGTCGACCTGCGGCGCGGCGAGATGACCCCGCTGCTGCAGATCGCCGAGGACAGCAACGACCGGGTCCTGCTCGCCGAGCCCGACAGCGGGCTGCTCCTGCTGCGCAGCGACGCCCCCGGCACCGACCGGCTCGGCTGGGGCGTGCTGGGCAGCCGGCGGCCGGTGCGCTTCCCGGAGGCGCTGCGCATGGAGGACACGGTCCTCACGCCGTTCGCCGCACAGCCCGGCCAGATACTGATGCCGGAGGCGTCGGCGGTGGCGCTGCGCGCCGAGGGGCCGGACGGGTCCGCGCCCGTGGTCTGGCGGCCGGGCGAGCGGACGGTGACCTGGCTCACCGCTCCCGAGGGCTGGCTCGCGGGCACCGGGCTCTGGTCGGGGCGCGGCTCCCTGCGGTTGCCGTACGCATGCGAGCGCTGGCCGTTCGGGCTGAGCGAGTACGAGGCGCCGGCCGCGGCTCCCGTACCGGCCGTCGCGGGCGCCGCACGGGCGGCCATCGACGGTGCCGCCGCGGTCGGCGGGCCCGCCGGGGACGCGCCGCAGCCGATGTCCGTGCTCCCCCTCCAGCAGGCCCCGCTCACCATTGCGCGGGCGCGGTAACCCCGATGATCACCGGACGCGGCCGCCGACTACACTCGCCGAGGGCTACGCATCCGGACCCCTCGGGCACCGAGGGTGACCAACGGGCTTACCCCCAGGCCGAGTTGGGGATATTCGGCCGCTTCAAGCGCAAACCAGCACGCCATTCATCGGGGAGACGTTCCATGTTCGAAACCACATCCGACTCCGGCGAGAGTCACGACAACGCCGGGGGTCGCCACAGGGGTAGCGCTTCGCCGCACGACAGCGACGGTGACGCCCACGGCCGGCACCGGCGCCCTGCGGGCAGCAAGGACTGAAGGACCGGCCGGCGGCCGCGCTGACGAGACCCCCTTTGGTCTCGGGCGCCGACCGGGCCGGAGCAGGCTGCACGACACCGGGGCGGGCTTGGAGGACAAGCCCGCCTCGGCGCTTGACCGGAACGGTTGAACCGGCCCGGCGTTCGGGTGCGGAGGACGAGCTCGGGCTGCGGGGCCGGGTGCGGCCCGCGCTTCGAGGGATCCGCGACCCGCCGGGCGGGCTACTCGTGCTTGAGGCCCAGGACTTCCGTTGCCGCGAACGTGTGGTTCGGGTCGCGGTCCGCGTAGTACGGGGTCAGCAGACCGTCGAGTTCGTCGTAGGAGAAGACGTCCTTGGCGGTGTCGAACTTGGCGGCGACGCGGGGGCGGTCGACGACCGCGACCATGCCGCCGTGCACCACGAAGAGCTGGCCGTTGGCGCGCGCGGCCGCGGGTGAGGCGAGGTAGCCGACGAGCGGCGAGACATGCTCGGGGGCGAGCGGGTCGAGACCCTCCTCCACCTCCAGAAAGCCCGCGAAGACGTCCTCCGTCATCCGGGTGCGGGCGCGCGGGCAGATCGCGTTGGCGGTGACGCCGTACTTGCCGAGCGCGAGCGCCGTGGAGGTGGTGAGCCCGACGATGCCGCCCTTGGCGGCCGCGTAGTTGGGCTGCCCGGCCGAACCGGCCAGGAACGCCTCGGAGGAGGTGTTGACGACCCGGCCGTAGACCGGGCCACCCGCTGCCTTGGAGCGTTCCCGCCAGTGGACGGCCGCGAAGTGGGTCGTGTTGAAGTGGCCCTTGAGATGGACGTGGATCACCGCGTCCCACTCCGCCTCCGACATGGAGAAGATCATCCGGTCGCGGAGGATGCCCGCGTTGTTGACCAGGATGTCGAGCTTTCCGTACGTGTCGACGGCGAGCTGGACCAGCCCGCGGGCCTCCTCGAAGTCGGCCACGTCGCCATGGTGCGCGACTGCCTGCCCGCCCGCCGCGACGATCTCCGCCGCGACCTCCTCCGCCGGGGTGGCGGACGCCTCGCCCGAGCCGTCCCGGCCCGGCTGCCCGAAGTCGTTGACGACGACACTCGCGCCGAGCCGTCCCAACTCCAGGGCCTCGGCCCGCCCGAGGCCGCGCCCGGCCCCGGTGACGATCGCGGCCAGACCCGACAGTTGCTGCCCGTGCACAGACATCCTGGTCCTCTCAGCTACAGGTACGGGTTCACGTTCGCGTTCACGTTCGCGTTCACGTTCGCGTTCACTTGCGCGTTGGGGTTGCGCGTCGGCATGGCTCAGATGGTGATGCAGGTACGCAGCGCCTCGCCGGTCCGCATCTGGTCGATCGCGTCGTTGATCTCCTCCAGCCGCACCCGGTGGGTGATCAGGCCCTCCAGGTCGATGCGGCCGGCGCGCCAGAGCTTGATGACGCGCTCGTAGGAGCGCAGCACGTCGCCACCGCCGTAGAGCGACGGCAGAATGCGCTTCTCGTCGAAGAAGAGCTCGAACATGTTGATCTGCAGGTTGTCGTCCATCGCGCCGGCGCCGACGACGCACAGGGTGCCGCCGCGGCGGGTGTTCTCGTACGCGGTGCGGGCGGTGGCGGACTTGCCGACGACCTCGAAGACGTAGTCGAAGCCCTCGCCCGCGGTGATGCGGTTCTTGGCGTCGGCGAGCCCGTCGGGGGCGACGGCCTCGGTCGCACCGAACCGCAGGGCCGCTTCGCGGCGGCTCTCGACCGGGTCGATGGCGACGATCTCGGCGGCGCCGAGCGCCCGTGCGCCCTGGATGACGCTGATGCCGACACCGCCGCAGCCAATGACGGCGACCGAGGAACCGGCCTCCACCTTGGCGGTGTTGATGGCGGCGCCGATGCCGGTGGTGACGCCGCAGCCGATCAGCGCGGCGATCTCGTACGGCACGTCGTCCGGGATCGGGACGGCGCACAGCGAGTCGACGACGACCTCCTCGGCGAAGGTGCCGGTGCCGGCGAAGCCGAAGACATCACCGCCGGGGCGCTTGTAGTTCGGGGTGCCGGCGTTGAGGAAGCCGGCGATGCACAGCTGGGTCTGGCCGCGCTTGCAGGACGCGCAGGCGCCGCAGGCCGGCAGCCAGCAGACCAGCACGCGGTCGCCCGCCTTGACGTTGGTGACGCCTTCGCCGACCTCGACGATCTCGCCGGCGCCTTCGTGGCCGGGCACGAACGGCGCGGGCTGCGGCAGGACGCCGCTCATCGCCGACAGGTCGGAGTGGCACAGTCCGGTCGCCCGGATGCGGATCCGCACCTTGCCGGGTCCGAATCCCACCGCCTCGATGTCGTCGACGACTTCGAGCTTGTCCTGGCCTATCTCCTGCTGGATTGCTGCGCGCACGGGGGCGGCTCCCTTCGCGAGGTGCGGAATGGTGCGGGGTCGTACGGGTGGTGCGGGGTCATGCGGGTGGTGCGGGGTCATGCCGATGGCGCGGATCCTGCGGGGTCGTGCGGTCGTTCGGTCCGGGGTTACGCGTGCTCGACGACCGTGTCCGCGAGGACCGGTGCGTCGTCCCGGTCGGCCGAGGTCGCCGACACCTGGATGCGGCCGTCCTCGCGCCACATCCGCACGCGCAGGGTCTCGCCGGGGAAGAAGATCCCGGCGAAGCGGGTCGAGTAGGCGCGGACCCGCGCCACATCGCCGTCGAGCATGGTGTCGACGACGGCCTTGAGGGCGATCCCGTACGAGCACAGGCCGTGCAGGATCGGCTTGTCGAAGCCGGCGACCTTGGCGAACTCGGGGTCCGCGTGCAGCGGGTTCCAGTCGCCGGACAGCCGGTACAGCAGCGCCTGGTCCTCGCGGGTGGCGACCTCGGCGGTGCGGTCCGGCTCCCGGTCGGGCGCCTCGGTGCGGACGGAGGGGCCGCGGTCGCCGCCGAAGCCGCCCTCGCCGCGGACGAAGATCTGGGTGTCGGCGGCCCACAACGGGCCCTGGTCGTCCGCGACTTCGGAGCGCAGCACGATGACGGCCGCCTTGCCCTTGTCGTACACGGCGGCGATCCGGCTGGTCTGCACGGCCTTCCCGGTGACCGGGATCGGGCGGTGCAGCTCGATGCGCTGGCCGCCGTGGAGCACGGCGGCGAGGTTCACGTCGATCCCGGGCGCGCTCAGTCCGCCCGCGGCGGCCAGGCTGCCGCCCGCGACGGTGACGAAGCTGGGCAGGACCTGCAGCCTGCTCTCCAGCGTGTAGCGCAGCTCGTCGGGATCGGTGGCGGGCCGGCCCGCGCCCACGCCCAGGTGGTAGAGCAGGACGTCCTTGTGGTCCCAGGCGAGGTCGGTGGTGCGGGGTTCGGCCGCGGTGGCCTTCGCGACGTCGATGGGCATGGTCCGGCTTGCTCCTTCGCCGTGGGGACAGGGACGGGCACTGGCGGGCGCCGGCGGGCGCCCGGTACGGGCCGGCGGGCGCCGACGGCGGTGCCCGCGTGCCTTGGAGGACCCCGGCGCGACTGTCCGCACCGTCGGCCGCGCCGGGGTCGATCACGGACTGCTAGAACGTGTTCTAGCAGTGGCTCATGTATAACGCATCGCCCTGAGCCTGTGAATAGCTGACACACCATCAGCTCGCACCACCAGTGACATTTGTCCCGGCCGACCGCGTACATTCACCTCTGCCGAGGTCAGGGGCGTTCTCCGTACCGTCGACAGCATGACGACAACGATTGGGACCGAGCCCGCGGTGCGGTTCTCCGGGGCGGTCAAGGCCTTCGGGAGCGTCCGCGCCGTGGACGGGATCGACCTGGAGATCCGGCGCGGCGAGGCCGTGGCGCTGCTGGGTCGCAACGGGGCCGGGAAGTCCACCGCGATCGGCCTGCTGCTGGGCCTGGACACGCCGGACGCCGGCGAGGTGCGGCTCTTCGGCGGGCCGCCGGAGCGGGCCGTGCGCCAGGGCCGGGTCGGCGCGATGCTGCAGGACGGCCGGCCGGTGCCGCGCGTCACCGTGCGCGAGCTCATCACGTTCGTCGCCCGGACCTACCCCGCGCCGATGCCCGTGGACGAGGCCCTGGAGCTGGCCGGTCTCACCGGTCTCGCCCGCCGCCGGATCGACCGGATCTCCGGTGGTCAGGCCCAGCGGGTGCGCTTCGCGGTGGCGCTGGCCGGCAACCCGGAACTGCTGGTGCTCGACGAGCCGACCGCCGCCCTCGACGTCGAGGCGCGGCGCGCCTTCTGGGACTCGATGCGCGGCTACGCCCGGCGCGGCAACACCGTCCTGTTCTCCACCCACTACCTGGAGGAGGCGGACGAGAACGCCGACCGGATCGTGGTCGTCGACCGGGGCCGGATCGCCGCCGACGGCAGCGGTGAGCGAATCAAGGCCGCGGCCGGCGGCAATCTGGTCACCGTCGATCTGGCCGGATCCGGCTCCGCCGGGCTGCGGCTGCTGCCCGGCGTGACCGCCGTGGAGATCCGCGGCGACCGGGCCCGGCTGCGGACCAGCGACTCCGACGCCACCGTGGTCGCCCTCGCCGAGCGCGGCGCCGTCCGCGGGCTCGAAGTGACCGCCGCCAGCCTGGAGGACGCGTTCCTCACCCTGACCCGTACGAAGGAGACGATCTGATGCCGGTCATGCTGGAGTACGTCAGGCTCGAGGTGCGCCGCGCGCTGCGCGATCCCGGGTTCGTGATGTTGGGCATCGGGATGCCGCTGGTGATGTACCTGCTCTTCACCAACCTGGGCGTCAGCGGGGACGAAAAGGCCGACTACGCGGCGTACTCGATGATCGGCATGGCCGCGTACGGCGCGCTCGGCGCGGCGATCGGCACCGGAACCGGTGTCGCGGAGGACAAGGGCCTCGGCTGGCTGCGGCAGTTGCGAGTCACCCCGATGAGCCCGCTGCAGGTCGTGGTGGCCCGCGCCCTCACCGGTTCGGTGACCGTGCTCCCCGCGATCGGCTCGGTGCTGCTGGCCGGCGCCCTCATCAACGGCGTGAGCCTGGCGGCCTGGCAGTGGGCGGCCGCGGCGGTGCTGCTGTGGCTCGGCACCGTTCCCTTCACCCTGCTCGGCCTCGGCAACGGCTACGGCCTGACGGCGCAGACCACCGGAGTGGCCAACACGGCCTGCGTGATCGCCCTCGCGGTCGTCGGCGGCCTGTGGTTCCCGGCCTCGCTCTTCCCCGGCTGGCTGGCCGCGATCTCGCGCTGGACGCCCACGGCCCGCTTCGGCGACCTCGGGTGGAGCGTGGTCGCCGGTCACGCCCCGGGGGCCGGCACGGTGGTGGTGCTCGGCGGCTGGCTGCTGCTCTTCGGCGGATACGCGGTCCTCTCTTACCGCCGTGGGGCGCGTACCGCATGATGTGGGCTGATCGACGCGGTACGGGTTGGACGGGGAGTGGGACGGACATGGTCGACATGTGGGGGCTGCGGGCCTTCGGCCGGCGGGGTGGTTGCGGCGAGCACAGGCCCCGGGACTTCGGCGAGGAGATCGACCGGATGAAGGGCCCGGACGGCGGATCGCTCATCCCCTGGCTGCTGATGGCCAGCGGACCGGCCGTGGACGTGGCCAAGGGCCAGGTGGCGCTCCCCTGGCTGGCCGGTTCCGGCCTCGCCGCGTTCTGCGTCCTCTACATCTGCGCCGTCCGCGCCGGTTTCAGCGACCGCTTCAAGGGCGGCCCGGTACCGGTGCGGCTGCTGATCGCGCAGGCCGCCGTCACCCTCGCCCTCACCATCGGTTACGGGGACAACTGGCTGCTGCTCTTCCCGCTGCTGTCGTTGGCGTGCGGTGTCAGCGCCCGCGGCCGCGGGCTGGGGATGGTACTGATCGGGCTCAGCGCCTCGGCCGGGGTCATCGCGGGGATGGGACACCACGAGGACTTCTGGAACACCGCCACCCTCTCCTACGGCACCTTCCTGTCCGGCCTGGTGGTGTCCGTGATCCTCACCCTCTTCGACGCCGTCCACATGCTCAAGGCCACCCGGCAGGAGCTGGCGCGCAGCGCGGTGGCGGAGGAGCGGATGCGCTTCTCCCGCGATCTGCACGATCTGCTCGGCCACACGCTCTCCGTCATCGTGGTCAAGTCCGAGGCCGCCCGCCGGCTCGCGCCGCGCAACATGGATGCCGCGCTCACCCAGGTCGCCGACATCGAGGCGGTGGGCCGGCAGGCCCTCACCGAGATCCGCGAAGCCGTCACCGGTTACCGCGAGGGCAGCCTGGCCACCGAGTTGGACCGGGCCCGCTCCGCGCTGTCCGCCTCCGACATCGAGGTCGTCGTGCGGGAGTCAGGACCGCCGCTGCCCCCGCAGGCCGAGGCGCTGCTGGGCTGGGTGGTCCGCGAGGGCGTCACCAACGTCGTACGGCACAGCGGCGCTTCCTCGTGCGAGATCGAACTGCGCTCCACCGGTGGAAAGGCCCGCCTGACGATCACCGACAACGGCTCCGGCGTAAGCTCGGCGACGGCTGCCACCACCACGGCGCACCGCATCGGCACCGGCCTCAAGGGCCTGTCCGAACGGCTCGCCGCGGCCGGCGGCTCCCTGGACTCGGGCCCGGCGCAGCGCCGCGGCTTCCAGGTGACCGCGGAACTGCCCGTCGAGGAGGAAAACGCCGCATGACCGACCCGATCCGGGTACTGCTCGCCGAGGACCAGGGCATGATGCGCGGCGCGCTGGCGCTCCTCCTGGACCTGGAGGACGACATCGAGGTCGTCGCCCAGGTGGCGGCCGGCGACCTGATCGTCGAGGCGGCGCTCACCGCCCGGCCGGACATCGCGCTGCTCGACATCGAACTCCCCGGCCGCAGCGGCCTCGACGCCGCCGCCGACCTGCGCAAGCAGCTGCCCTCCTGCCAGGTGCTGATACTCACCACCTTCGGCCGCCCGGGATATCTGCGCCGCGCCATGGAGGCCGGCGCCGCCGGCTTCCTGGTCAAGGACGGGCCGGTCGAGGATCTGGCGGGCGCCATCCGCCGCGTCCTGGCCGGCGAACGTGTCGTCGACCCGGCCCTCGCGGCGGCCGCCCTGAGCGCTGGTCCCAGCCCGCTCACCGCACGCGAGCAGGACGTGCTCAACGCGGCCGCCGACGGGGCGACCGTCTCCGACATCGCGGGCAAACTCCACCTCTCGGAGTCCACCGTCCGCAACTACCTCTCGTCGGCGATCGGCAAGACCGGCACCCGCAACCGGATGGAAGCCGTCCGCTCGGCCCGCCAGAACGGCTGGCTGTAGCCGCACGGATCACCGGCCGCGGGGTACCGGCCGCGGGTCACCGGAGCCAGAGGAACCCGTCCCAGGGGAACCCGCCCCCGGGAAACCTGCTCCGGGGAAAACGGCCCGTTCAGCTCGCCCGGGAGAGCCACGCGGTGGCGTTCAGGGCGAGGGCCGCGTTGGTGGCGGTGGAGTCGTTCCAGCCGTCGTAGAGGGTGTTGCCGGACTGGCCGGTGCCGTCGTCGATCGGGGAGCTGTCGCCCCAGACCGCGACCCTGCCGCTGCCGAAGGTGCTGGTGGCGAAGAAGGCGCCGGTGGTGCCGGTGGGGCTGTAACCGGTGCGCCAGAGCAGGCCCTTGACGGCGGGGTTGTCGGACGGCTTGAGGGTGAAGGTGGTGCCGCTGGCGATCAGGCTCTTGGTCACCTTGCCGAAGGATCCGTTGAGCACCGGGTTGGTGCTGTCGTTGATCGCCGCCGGGTGGTCGGAGCTGATGCTCAGCTTGTCGACGGAGAAGCCGAACGGGTCGGTGCTGTCGACGGTGTTGTTGGACATCAGATCGTTGATGATCTTGACGGCGTCGGCGCCGTCGTTGTTGCGGTCGGCGCCGGTGTGGTCCGAGATCAGGAAGAGACCGCCGCCGTTCCGCACGAACGTCATCACGGCGGTCTTCTCCGCCGCGGTGAGCAGGATGTTCGGCTCCGGCAGCACGAAGGTGTCGAAGTTCGCCAGGTCCGTCGCGGCGGACGTCCCGTACGTGATCTTCCCGCCCGTCGGCAGCGTCTTGAGCGAGTAGCTGCCGGTCTTCTGGAGCGCCACGCCCCAGGACGAGAGGGCGCCGGTCCAGTCCTTGTCGGTCTGTGGTGCGGAGTTCTGGCCGAGCGGGTCGGGCTGGCTGGTGCCGATGATCCAGTCGGCGTTGCCGGCCGTCTCGGCGTGGGCGTTGTCGAACAGGACGCGGTGCGGGGTGGCCGCGTGGGCGTCGTGCGCGGTCGCCGTCTGGACGGCGGTGCCCGCGACGAGGGCGCCGAGGACGGCGAGAGCGCTGGTGAAGCGGCGTCGGGAAGTGCTGCGTACAAGCATCCGGCGTACCTCCGTGGGGGGTGGGGAGAGGTCGTGCGGTCGCCAAGTCTGCGCGCGTAGAACGTCGTGTGGGGAACGACCAGGCAACGCACCATTGAACGGTACATGCCACGATCGTCCCCAACAACGGCCGCACGCACCCCACCCGAGCCGGCCGCCCCTACCCGTCGGACGGTCAGGTGCCCGTCCTTCGCAGCAGCGTGACGACCGCGGCGCCGCCCAGCCCGATGTTGTGCGCGAGGCCGACCCGGGCCCCCTCGACCTGGCGCGGCCCCGCCTCGCCCCGCAGCTGCCAGACCAGTTCGGCGGTCTGCGCGAGACCGGTGGCACCGAGCGGATGCCCCTTCGAGATCAGCCCGCCCGACGGATTGACGACCCAGCGCCCGCCGTACGTGGTGGCGCCGTCGCCGATGAGCTTGCCGGACTCGCCCTCGCCACACATGCCGAGCGCCTCGTACGTCAGCAACTCGTTGATGGAGAAGCAGTCGTGGAGCTCGATGACGTCGACGTCCTCGATCCCCAGCCCGGACTCCTCGTAGACCGCGTGCGCCGCCGCCCGCGACATCGGCTTGCCGACCACATCGATGCACGAGCCCGACGAGAAGCTCTCACTGGTGTCCGTGGTCATCGCCTGCCCGGCGATCTCCACGGCCCGGTCCTCCAGACCGTGTTCGCGCACGAAGCGCTCCGAGACCACCACCGCGGCGGCCGCGCCGTCCGAGGTCGGCGAGCACTGCAGCTTGGTCAGCGGGGAGTGGATGGTCCTGGCGGCCAGGATCTCCTCGACGGTGTAGACGTCCTGGAACTGGGCGTTGGGGTTGTTCGCCGAGTGACCGTGGTTCTTCGCGCCGACCCCCGCCAGCTGCTCCGCCGTCGTGCCGTACCGCTCCATGTGCTCCCGCGCGGCGTTGCCGAAGATCTGGGCGGTCGGCGGGGTCATCTCGAAGCCGTGCTTGGCGGCCATCACCCCGTAGTGCCGGGCGACCGGTGAGGTCGCGAAGTCGCCACCGCTCGAACCGGCGCCCAGCGCGCCCTTGGTCATCTTCTCGAAGCCGAGCGCCAGCACGCAGTCGTTGAGGCCGCCCGCCACGAACTGCCGGGCCATCATCAGGGCGGTGGAGCCCGTGGCGCAGTTGTTGTTGACGTTGTAGACCGGCACCCCGCTGAGCCCCAGCTCGTACACCGCCCGCTGGCCCGCCGTCGACGCCTGGTAGCAGTATCCGACCGGCACCTGCTCCACCAGGTCGTAGGAGATCCCGGCGTCGGCCAGGGCCGCGGTTCCGGCCTCCTTCGCCATGTCCCAGTACTGCCAGTCGCGGGTCTCGGGCTTCTCGAACTTCGTCATGCCGACGCCGACAACGAAGACCTTGCTGGTCATGCGCACTCCTTCAGTCACGGGGGAGGCCGAGGATCCGCTCGGCGACGACATTGAGCTGCACCTGCGTCGTGCCGCCCGCGATGGTCAGGCAGCGCGCCATCAGGAATCCGTGCAGGGCGCGTTGGTCCGTGACGCCCTCCGGGCCGAGCAGTTCCAGCGCCAGTTCCGCGATGCGCTGCTGGTGCGGGGTCTGGACGAGCTTGCGCACCGAGGCACCGGCGCCCGGCTCCAGGCCGGACACCTGCTGCAGGGTGGTCCGCAACCCGATGCAGGCCAGCGCGTGCGCCTCGACGAGCAGCCCGCCGAGCCGGTCGCGCACCACCTCGCCCGCCGCGCAGGCCGGCCCGATCAGCGCCTCGATCCCCGTGTCGAAGGCCACCTGGTCCGCCATGTGCACCCGCTCGTTGCCAAGCGTGTTGCGGGCCACCCGCCAGCCGCCGTCCACCTCCCCGACGACCGCGTCGCCGGGCAGCATCACATCGTCGAAGTACACCTCGTTGAACAACGAGTCGCCGGTGATCTCCTTGAGCGGCCGGATGTCGATACCGGGCGTGTTCTTCATGTCCACCACGAAGTACGTCAGGCCCTTGTGCTTGGGCGCCGCCGGATCCGTCCTGGCCAGCAGGATCCCGAAGTCCGACCACTGGGCGGCCGACGTCCACACCTTCTGCCCGTTGACCTTCCACCGGCCGTCCGGCATCCGCTCCGCCCTGGTCCGCAGCGACGCCAGGTCGGAACCGGCGCCCGGCTCCGAGAACAGCTGGCACCACAGCGCCTCGCCGCGCAGCGTGGGCGGCACATAACGGTCCCGCTGCTGCGGGCTGCCGTGCGCGATCAGTGACGGCACCACCCAGGTGGCGATCCCCAGATCGCTCACCTTCACCCCGGCCGCCCGCAGCTCCACCTGCACCGCCAGCTGCTCCACCGGCCCGGCGCCCAGCCCGTACGGGGCCGGCAGATACGGCGCGGCGTACCCCGTGGGGGCCAGCATTTCTCGCGCGGCGGCCGGATCGAGCCCGCCGGCGGCTCCGACCACCTCCCGCGCCCGCTCCCGGTACGCCTCCGCCTCCGGCGGCAGATCGAGCCGCAGCTCCCGTCTGGCCCCCTCCCCGGCCAGCTCCGCCACCCGCAGCCGGTGCGTGTGCCCCGCCCCGAGCAACTGCCGCACGGCGGTCGCCCGCCGCAGATACAGATGCGCGTCGTGCTCCCAGGTGAAACCGATGCCGCCCAGGATCTGGATGCAGTCCTTGGCACAGCCGAAAGCCGCCTCGACCGCGGCGGCCGCCGCCATCGCCGCCGTCAGCGGCAGGACGTCACGCGCCGCGTCCCAGGTCAGCGCCCGAGCCTGCTCGACCCGTACGAGCATGTCCGCGCACGCGTGCTTCACCGCCTGGAACTGCCCGATCGGCCGCCCGAACTGCTCGCGCACCTTCGCGTACTCGGTGGCCGTACGCAGCGCCCACCCCGCGATCCCGCACGCCTCGGCGGCGAACAGCACCCTGGCCAGATCCTCCACCACCCCCGGCTCGATCCCCAGCACCCGCTCGGGCGGCACCGCCACCCGCCGCGCGACCACCTCGGCGGTCCGCCGCGTCGGATCGGCGCCGGACCGCTCCCGCACCTCCAGCGCAGCGGCGTCCACCGCCATCCACACCGCACCGGCCCGCAGCAGGATCAGCCCGGCCTGCGCCCCGCCGAGCACCGGCGGAGCGGTGCCGTCCAGTACGTACCCGCCGCCCTCCGACGGCTCGGCGGTCATCGACCCCGCGCCCAGCGCGACCGCGGCGATCCGGCTGCCGTCCGCCAGCCCCGGCAGCAGCGCCTTGCCCTCCGCCGCCCGCCCCAGCACGGCCGCGGCCAGCACGGTCGGCAGGAACGGCCCCGGCAGGCAGGCCGCCCCCAACTCCTCCAGCACGACCGCCAGATCGAGCAGCCCGCCGCCGCCCCCGCCGAACTCCTCCGGCAGATGCACCCCCGACAACCCCTGCGCGGCAACCTCCCCCCACCACACGGGCGCCCCGGCCCCCTCCCCCGCGTCCAGCGCTGCGCGCACGGCTTCCGGGGGGACGGTCCGACGCGCCCACCCGCTGGTGGCTGCCGCCAACTCCTGGTGCTCTTCGGTGATTCCGATGCCCATGCGGACGGATACTAGAACGTGTTCCATTCTGACGGAAGGTCAGAAACGACTTCGCCTCCGGCGGGGTTACGGGCGCACGGACGCCCGCGCCCCCACTACGCCTGCGGCGGGCTTTCGCCCACCCACCCGCCCTTTTCCCTGCCGGGCGGGGCACGCGTCCCGCGGGGTGCGGGATCGTCGGGGGCCTCCACCCCGCTACGCGAACGCCCGCAGCACCGTTGCGCCCGCGGCGGGCTTTCGCCCACCCGCCCGCCCTTTTCCCTGCCGGGAGGGCACGCGGCCGCGGCCTGCGGGGCTCTCCGCCCGGCTACGCGAGCACCCGCGGCACCGTTACGCCTGCGGCGGGCTGCCCCCACCGACCCGCCCTTTCCCCGTCGGGGGAACACGACCCGCAGGGTGCGGGCCGTAACGACCGACGGGTGTCCGGGCCGGTTGTCCCCGCGGGGGCGCCCCGTTGTGGCCGGCAGATGCTGTTCCGTTCGTTCGCCCCACCCCCCGTGGGTCTGGACGTGAGGTGGCTGGGGCCGGAGGGGTGGGGGTTCGAAATGCTGCCGAGCTATTTGTGGGCCGCCAGGCACGTAAATAGTCGATTTCGAACCCCACCCCGCAGGACCCGGGCACCGCACCCCCCAACCCACCTGGCAGGATGCCGAACGACCACCCGGCACATAAGGAAGAAGGCGGCAGCTCATGGCCCACCCCGACCCCCGCGTCCAAGCCGCCTTCGAGGGCGCCAAGGGGTTCATGCCGCTCGACGAAGGGCTGGCGCTCTACGCCGCCGCCACCGACGCCGCCACCCGCCTCCCCGGCCTCCCCCTCCTCGAAGTGGGAACGTACTGCGGTCGCTCCACCATCCTGCTCGCCGCCGCGGCCCGAGCCGCCGGCACGGCAGCCGTCACCGTCGACCACCACCGCGGCAGCGAAGAGCAGCAGCCCGGCTGGGAGTACCACGACAAAGAGCTGGTCGACCCCGAGGTCGGCCTCATGGACACCCTCCCGACCTTTCGGAGGACCCTGCACGCGGCCGGCTTCGAGGACGACGTGATCGCCATCGCCGGCCGCTCCCCGAAGGTCGCCGCGACCTGGGGGAAGCCCCTCGCCCTGGTCTTCATCGACGGCGGGCACACCGACGAGCACGCCACCGCGGACTACGAGGGCTGGGCCCCGCACGTGGCGCCGGACGGCGTCCTCGTCGTGCACGACGTCTTCCCGGATCCTGCGGACGGCGGCCAGGCGCCGTACCGGGTGTACCGGCGGGCACTGGACTCCGGAGCGTTCACCGAGGTGTCCGTGACGCGCTCGCTGCGCGTGCTGCGACGTACCGGATCGGGGATCTGAGACGGCCGGCGCCGGCGGCCGATAGCATCGGAAGCGTGTTCAGCGACGAGTCGAGGATGAGCGGCAGGACGGGCGCCCTGGTCATTTCCGTGGCCGCGCTGGTGCCCACCTGTTTCGCGGGCTGGCTCGTGTACCAGTCGATTCACGGGCCGAGCGGCGACGACGGGGCGCAGCCGGTGCTGCCCCTGCCGTCGGCATCGGCCCCGGCGCATCCGAGCGAGCAGACGGACGCCAAGGCCGAGTCCCGGACGTCGGCGAAGCCGCCGGCGACGGATCCGGGCCGGAACGCGTCCGGTACGACCCCGGCGAAGGCGACGACACCGGCCGCCCCGGCGGCGCTCCCCCTCAAGGGGAAGGTCGTCGTCATCGACCCGGGGCACAACACGAACAACGTCAACCACATCGCCGACATCAACCGACTCGTCGATATCGGGACGACCCGTAAGGAATGCGACACGACCGGCACTTCCACCAACGGTGGATACTCGGAAGCGTCGTTCAGTCTCGATGTGTCCCGGCAGGTCCGCACCCTGCTCGCGGAGCGCGGTGCGCAGGTGCGGTTGACGCAGGACGGCGACCGGTCGTTCGGACCGTGCATCGACGAGCGGGCGCGGATCGGCAACGAGGCGCACGCGGATGCGGCCGTGTCCATTCACGGAGACGGCTCCGCGGCGGGGAATCGCGGATTCCATGTGATCACCCCGGCTTCCGTGCACACGGGCATCGCCGACACCCGGCCCATCGTGGCGCCGTCCGGCCTGCTCGGCCTGGCACTGAAGGCGCACTTCGCGACCGAGTCGGGCTCGGCGCCCGCGAACTACCTGGCGGACGGCACCGGACTGATGGCCCGCAGCGATCTGGGCGGGCTCAATCTCTCCACCGTCCCCAAGGTGCTCATCGAGTGCGGCAACATGCGGGACGCGCAGGACGCCGCGAAGTTCACCGATCCGAAATGGCGGCAGCGAGCTGCGGAGGGCATCGCTGACGGTATTACGGCTTTCCTCCAAGGGAAGAGGTGACCAACCGGTAGCCATTCGGCGCCGATTGCGCACCAGTTGCTGCACCCGGCTCACCGTGTGCGGACCACACCCTTACGATAGGGGGCCACTCCCCGCGCCTCGCCCCTGAACTGGCAGAGAGCGCTGCGCGTACCGGCGACAGCGACGAAGACACCGAGACCGACAAAGGACCTTACGTGAACATCCGCTCCCTGTCCCGAGGAGACGGCGCGGTGATCGGAGCAGCGGCGCTGCTGCTGATCGCTTCGTTCCTGCCGTTCTTCTCCATCGAAGTTGGTTCAGGATCCGACAAGACGGTCAGCACGTGGAGCGCGGCACTGTTCCCGCTGCTGCCGACCGTGACCCTCGCCGCGCTGGCGGCCGCGGGTCTGATCGTCGCCGGCCGGGCCATGGTGCCCGCGGGCCGTCAGGTGGCGGGACTGACCCTGGAGCAGTGGGGCACCGCGCTGGCGGTCTTCGTCGGCTGGGCGGCGCTGTGGTCGACGTTCTCCACCGTCATCCCGGACCTGGGCGACGGCTTCGACAACGACAACGTCCACAAGGGCGCCGGCGCCTGGCTGACGCTGATCTTCGGCATCGCGCTCGCCGTCGTCGCGGTGCTGTCGTCCCGGATTCCGGCGCTGCAGGCCCCACTGATGGGTGCCCCGAAGCCGCCGCAGCCGTACGGTGGCGCGCCCTACGGTGCGCCGCAGCCGGGTCTGGGACAGCCGGGCATGCCGCAGCCGGGTGGCTACGGCTACCCCGGCGCTCCGGCGCCCGACCCGTCGTTCGGCGGACAGCCGCAGCCCCAGCCGCACGCCTTCGGCGGCCAGGCCCCCGCGCCTTCCGCTCCGCAGGCCCAGCAGCCGGCCCAGGGCCAGCCGCCGCAGTCCGGTTCCTCGGACTTCGCGTCGTTCTGGTTCGCCGTGCCGGTATCCCGTCCGCTGTTCGCGGAGGACGGTTCGCCGACCCCGATCGCCGAACTGGCGCCGGGTACGTGGTATCTCGCCGTCGACCAGCGCGGTCCCGCGCTGATCGCGCAGACGCAGGACGGCCGTCGCGGCGTGCTGCAGGACACGAGCGGTATTCAGCGCGGCTGACGTTCGCGGTCGTTGCGTCCGCATGATGAGCCCCCGCCCGGATTTCCGGGCGGGGGCTCATGTCTTTCGCCGTCCTGGCCGGTGCCGTACAGTCCAGATCTGACGCATCGTCAGATTGCTCGAAGGGGCGGCGCCATGAGGCTCGGGCTGGCACTCGGCTACTGGGGGCGCGGCCCCCGTCCGCAGGACGTGGAACTCGCGCGGGAGGCCGAAAGCCTCGGCTACCACTCGGTGTGGACGGCGGAGGCCTGGGGCTCGGACGCCTTCACCCCGCTGACCTGGATCGCCGCGCACACCTCCCGTATCAAGCTGGGGACCGGCATCGCGCAGATGGCCGCCCGCTCCCCCACCGCCACCGCGATGCACGCGCTCACCCTGGACCATCTCTCCGGCGGCCGGATGATTCTGGGGCTCGGGCTGTCCGGGCCGCAGGTGGTCGAGGGGTGGTACGGGCGGCCGTTCCCGAAGAGCCCGCTGACCGCGACCCGCGAGTACGTGGAGGTGCTGCGGCAGGTCTTCCGGCGGGAGGGGCCGGTCGAGCTGGCCGGGCGGTTCCACAGCCATCCGTACTCCGGCGAGGACGGTACGGGGCTCGGCAAGGCGCTCAAGCCGATCACCCATCCGCTCCGGGCCGATCTGCCGATCCTGCTCGGCGCGGAGGGGCCGAAGAACATCGCCCAGACGACCCGTATCGCCGACGGCTGGATGCCGCTCTACTGGTCGCCGATGCGCAGCGATGTCTACGAACTGTCGCTGGCCGACGCCCCCAAGGACTTCATGGTCGCGCCCCTGGTGCGGGCCATGGTGTGCGACGACGTGGCCGAGGGGCTGCTGCCGGTCAAGGCGATGCTCGGTTTCTACATCGGCGGGATGGGCGCCCAGGCAAAGAACTTCCACGCCGACCTGATGGCCCGGATGGGGTACGAGGAAGAGGCGCGGCACATCCAGCGGCTCTTCCTGGACGGGCGCAGACAGGAGGCGGTGCTGGCCGTGCCGGACGCCTTCGCGGACGAGATCTCGCTGGTCGGGCCGCGGGAGCGGATCGCCGAGCGGCTGGAGATGTGGCGGTCGGGCCCGGTCACCGACCTGCTGGTGACCGCACCCGACCCGGACACGCTGCGCGTACTGGCGGAGCTCAACACCTGAGCGAAACGCCTGCGGCCGGCCCGTTCACGATCGGCCGGACAGGCCCTATCCGCCCAGCTGGCTCGCCGACGGGATCTGCTCCTTGACCTCGGCGCCGGCCTGCTTGCCCGCGTCCTTCACGTCGTTGACCGTCTTCTGGAAGGTGCTGACCACGTCGTCCGTCGAATCACCCTTGCGCAGCTTGCCGGGCAGGTCCTTGAGCGCGTCGATTCCGGCGGTCAGCGGGGCCACCAGCTTGGAGAGCGTCGGATCGCCCTTGGCGTTGTCGGCCGCGGCCTTGAGCCGGTTGTAGGCGAACGCCCCGGCCAGCCCCGCCTTGACCAGGGCGAACGTCCGGCCGTCCGCACCCTTCTTGAACGTCCCGGCCCGGTACGGCTTGATGATCCACTGGTAGGTGGCACCCGCCGCGAGCCCGGCGTTCGCGACGAAGCGCGTCTTGGCGAGCTTCTGCTTCTCCGCCGTGGTCGAGGCCGTCGGGCTGCCGGACACCTCGTTCTTCGCCTTGTCGTTGCACGCGGTGTTGGCGGTGAGGAGCGCGCCGCAGAGCAGCAGCGCGGTCAGCAGGCGGCGCAAGGGGATGCCGTTCGGCACGGTCGACCTCCGAGGACGTACGGGGCACACGTCCTCGCAGGATCACCCGGCCGGCACACCCCCGCCACTCGGGCACCGGGGCCGCGCACCGGCCACCGGGCTGCGGCCGGCACCGCTCAGAACGCCGTGCGGGCCAGCCAGTGGTCCAGCAGTTCGCGGTCGCCGAGCACCTGCACGCGATCGCTGTCCAGCGGCAGCCGCCGGTAGAAGGCGAGCAGCAGATCGGTGAGGGGGGCGCGCAGCGCCACGTCGCCCTTGGAGTGCTCGCGCCGCCAGGTGACGGCTTCCGGGCCGCGTTCGATCACCCATTCGGCGACCAGCCCGGCCGGGCTGTCGGTGGCGTGCAGGTGCAGGGTCTGTCCGTGGCCGCGCAGTTCCGCGAGCTCCGGAGTCTGCTCGACGGCGAGCGGATCGGTGATGATCTCCAGCCACTCGTCGATCGCGTCAGCGGCCAGCTCGGCCGGCGCCTGGTACTCGCTCCAGGTGGCCACCGCGGCGTCCGCCCGGTGCACCAGGGTCTCCAGGACCATCCGGCGGGCCCAGAAGCCCGCTTCCTGGGGCCGCGCCCAGGTCCAGACGGGCAGTGCGGGGCCGGCCTCGCGCAGCGTGGCCGCGAACCGCTCGGCGCCCTCGGCCAGCCAGCCGTCCAGCTGCCCGGCGCCGCTGGGTGCCTCGTAGTCCGGTACCTGGCTCTCGGGGAGGTACTTCTCGGCCCTGGTGCCGACGATCGTCTCGGCCCAGCGGTGCGCCTGTCCGACGTGGGCCGCCAACTCGTGCAGGGTCCAGCCCGGGCAGGTCGGTACCTTGGCGCCGGGGTCGGAACCGCGGAGTGTGTCACGCAGCCGGGCGGTCTCCTCGACGATCGCCGTGCAGTACGCCTCGTGCTCCAGCCAGGCCATGCGCCGCCATCCCTCGTCTACTTCATATCGAAAGGATTCTCCACCAGCAGTTTCAACCAGCCTAACGGGGCAAGGCGAGGGTTATGTCCAGACGCTACCGAGGCAATCCCGCAGCGGCGATCATTCTGATCGTCGCAGATGTCGCGGCCCTGATACTGATCCTGTGGATACTCATGTATCTGCTCGACGCCAACAAGGCCAACGACCTGGTCAACTGGGTCCACAATTCGGCGAATTGGCTCGCGGGCTGGTCCCTCGACCTGTTCACCATGGATTCGGACAAACTCCGCACCGTGCTGAACTACGGCCTGCCGGCCGTGGTTTACCTGGTCATCGGCCACGCCGTGGCCGGCCGCGTCAACCGGGCCTGATCCGGCAGCGCCGAAAAACCGGCGGAAAGACCGCCAGGGCCGGACCGGCCCTGGCGGCGAGAGGCGGGAGCAGGGTCTAGCAGCAGCCCGCGTCGTCCGGTGCCAGGCCGATCGGGAGCCGTTCGCCGCCGAACACCGCGGTGGTCGCCTCGTCCCCGCCGAGCGCGGCCACCGCCAGCAGGAGCGCGCCCGCCGTCCAGGAGGTGCGTTCCTCCGGCCAGACGGCGTCGTCGTCGAAGACGTAGCCGGTCCAGTACATCCCGTCGTCCCCGGTGCGCAGGTGCTGGATGTCGGCGAGGATCTCCACCGCGCGGTCGGACTCGCCCATCGCCCACAGGGCGAGGGCGAGTTCCGCGCTCTCCCCGCCGGTGACCCAGGGCCGGTCCGAGACGCAGCGGACCCCGAGGCCCGGCACCACGAAGGTCTCCCAGTGCGCCTCGATACGTTCCTTGGCGGCCGGGCCGCGCAGCGCGGTACCGAGCACCGGGTAGTACCAGTCCATGGAGAAGCGCCCCTTGTCGAGGAAGCGCTCGGGGTGGTGCAGCACCGCGTGGCCGAGCAGTCCGGTCGCCAACTCCCAGTCGGGCTGCGGCTCCTCGCGGTAGTCCGCGACGGCCAGCGCGCAGCGCAGCGCCTGGTAGATCGAGGACGATCCGGTGAGCAGCGCCTCCTCGGGGAAGCCGCCGTCGTCGTCACGCTTCCAGGCGATCTGTCCGCCGGGCAGCTGGAGCGCGAGCACGAACTCCACGGCCGCGTAGAGCGTCGGCCACAGGCGTTCCAGGAAGGCGTCGTCGCCGGTGGACAGGTAGTGGTGCCAGATCCCCACGGCCACGTAGGCGACGAAGTTGGTCTCGCGCGTCCGGTCGGTGGGCTCGCCCGCCGCGACCGCCGCTTCCGCGCCGGGCACGTCCGCGGCGTACGAGTAGGCGGCGTACCAGGAGCCGTCGGCGTTCTGCCGGTCGGCGAGCCAGCGGTAGGCGGCCTCGGCGCGACCGTGCTCGCCCGCCGCGTCCAGGGCCATGGCCGCCTCGACGTGGTCCCACGGGTCGAGGTGTCCGCCGGTGAACCACGGTATGGCGCCGTCGGCCCGCTGGATCGCGGCGATGCCGGCGACGGTCAGCTCGGCCTGCTCGGCGGTGAGGACTCCGGGCAGGACGAGGTGCTCGGTGCGCCCCGGACTCGTCACGCGTCCACCCGCGCATCCAGCACGGGGGTGTGCGGCTTGGTGGCGTAGGCCACGAAGCTCTTGCCGATCAGCGGGTTGAGGGCCTGCTCGGCGACCTTGGTGGCCAGCGGCTTCTTCATGATGTCCCAGACCAGGAGCTTGTGGTACAGCTTCACCGGCAGGGCCTTGTCGTTGTCGACGCCGACGGCGCACTTGATCCACCAGTACGGGGAGTGCAGCCCGTGCGCGTGGTGGGTGCCGTAGGGCTGCAGGCCCGCCTCGCGCATCTTGCCGAGCAGTTCGTCGCCCCGGTAGATGCGGATGTGGCCGCCCTCGACCTCGTGGTAGGCGTCGGAGAGCGCCCAGCAGATCTTCTCGGGTCCGTAGCGCGGCACGGTGATCGCTATCCGGCCGCCGGGCCGCAGCACGCGCACCATCTCGGCGAGTACGCCCTTGTCGTCCGGGATGTGCTCCATGACCTCGGAGATGATCACGACGTCGAAGCTGTCGTCGGGGAACGGCAGCGCGAGCGCGTCGCCCTCCATCGCGACGGCGGACGCACCGGCCGGGGCCTCGCCCTCCGCCTTCATCGCCGCGAACCATCTGGCGACCTCGCGGATCTCGTCGCCGTTGCGGTCCAGGGCGACGACGTTGGCGCCGCGCCGGTAGCACTCGAAGGCGTGCCTTCCGGCGCCGCAGCCCAGGTCGAGGACCCGGTCGCCTGGGGCGAGCGGGAAACGGGAGAAGTCGACGGTCAGCACGGAGCCTCTGCTTTCGTCCGGTGGGTCGGGGCGGGGGCGGCGGACTGGGCGGCGATCGCCGCTCGGTAGTGCTCGGCCGTGCCGATGGCGGCCTGTTCCCAGGTGAAGCGGCGCAGGACGCGCTGCCGGCCGGCCGCGCCGAGGCGGCGGCGCAGGTCCGCGTCCCCCAGCAGCCGGCCCAGGGCGGCGGCGAGCGCGCCGGCGTCGCCGGGCGGTACAGCAAGACAGGTCTCGCCGTCGGTCCCGGCGACCTCGGGGATCGCGCCTCCGGTGGTGGCGACCAGCGGGGTGCCGGTGGCCATCGCTTCGGCGGCGGGCAGCGAGAAGCCTTCGTAGAGCGAGGGGACGCAGGCGACCTCGGCACCGCGGATGAGGTCGACGAGTTCGGCGTCGGTGATGCCCTTGACGAAGTCGATGGCGCCTTCGAGGCCGAACTTGGTGATGGCGGCGGCGACCGGGCCGTCCTCGGCGCGCCTGCCGACGACGACGAGGTGCGCGTCGGGACGCTCCGCACGGAGCTTGGCGAGCGCCTCGACGAGGTGCACCAGGCCCTTCAGCGGCACGTCGGCGCTGGAGGTGGTGACGATGCGGCCGGGGATCTCGGGCACCGAGGCGTCCGGCGAGAAGAGCCGGGTGTCGGCGCCGATGTGGACGACGTGGACGCGCTCCTGGCGCACACCCAGGTCCTCCACGATCTCGGAGCGGGAGGAGCCGGAGACGGTCAGCACGGACGGCAGCCGGCGCGCGACGCGCTTCTGCATCTGCGTGAAGCCGTACCAGCGGCGCACGGACAGCCGGCGCTTCCAGCCGGGCGCCGCGGCCAGGTCCAGCCGCCGGTCGACGGTGATCGGGTGGTGGATCGTGGTGACCAGCGGGGTGCCGAGGCCGAGCAGCCCGTAGCCGAGCGTCTGGTTGTCGTGGATCACGTCGAACTCACCGCGCCGGGCCGCCAGGTGGCGCCGGGCGCGCAGCGAGAACGTCAGCGGCTCGGGGAAACCACCGGTCCACATCGTGCCGACCTCGACCGCGTCGATCCAGTCGCGGTACTCGCCGAGCCGGGGAGCGCGGAACGGGTCCGGCTGCCGGTACAGGTCCAGGCTGGGCAGCTCGGTGAGGGTCACACCCTCACCGACGGCGTCGAGCACCGGATAGGGCTGGGCACCGATCACCTCGACGGTGTGGCCGAGCCGGGCGAGCTCCCGGGAGAGGTGGCGTACGTAGACGCCCTGACCCCCGCAGAAGGGGTCCCCCTTGTAGGTGAGCAGCGCGATCCGTAGTGGCATGGCCTCAACGGTCACTCCCGGCCCCCTTCTCACTCACTTCTGCCGGAGCGTAACCGGTCGCGCTAATCTAGAACAAGTTTCAGACTCGAACGTTCAGAACCGAATCTACCGGCAGCGGCACGGCCCCGAATGAGGCGGACCAGGTGATTCGCACCACGACACCGGTCCTGCCATCATGCAACGCAGTGCCACGGTGACCGCGGATTACGGATGGAATGTCACGGAATGGGACATATGACAACAGAACCCAAGCCGCCGACTCCGTCGTCGCCCCTGCTGACCGAACGTCAGGAGGCGCGCCGCCGTCGCATCCTGCACGCCAGCGCGCAGCTCGCCTGCCGCGGCGGTTTCGACGCGGTGCAGATGCGTGAGGTCGCCGAGAACTCCGGCGTCGCCCTCGGCACGCTCTACCGCTACTTCCCGTCCAAGATCCATCTGCTGGTCGCCACCATGCAGGACCAGCTCGGCCAGATGCACGAGACGCTGCGCAAACGTCCGCCGGTCACCGCGGAGCCGGCCGACCGGGTCGCCGAGACCCTGATGCGCGCCTTCCGCGCGATGCAGCGCGAACCGCATCTCGCCGACGCGATGGTCCGCGCCCTGACGTTCGCCGACCGTTCCGTGAGCCCCGAGGTCGACACCGTCTCCCGGCTCACCACCGCGATCATCCTGGACGCGATGGGCCTGGACGGTCCGCCCACCGCCGACCAGCTCTCCGCGGTCCGGGTGATCGAGCACACCTGGCACTCGGCTCTGGTGACCTGGCTCTCCGGCCGCGCCTCCATCGCCCAGGTGAAGATTGACATCGAGACAGTGTGCCGCCTCATCGATCTGACCGCGCCGGAGCGGCGCGCCTGAGGAGGCGCCCCGGGCGCATCGGCCCCGGGGACGGCGGGGCCCGCGAACGGCACTTCGAGGGCCGGCCCGGGACCTGGCCGGGCGGGCCAGGGGAATGTGCCGGCGGCACGGCCAGGAGAACCCTGTCGCACGCACATTCCCGGCGTGCGGGGGGCACATGGGCGCACCGAATGCGCCTCCGTGCATCTCCTTGGCCGGATTGCGGGGCCATCCCTGGCGAGATCGCGGGTACGAATGGGGTTGCTCGACGCACGGTCGGTCCACGGGGTTCTCTCGAAGGGGCAAATGTGATCCGGGTTTTACTGGTACATGACACATGGCTCATGCGATCCGCGCTCGCCGCCCTGTTGGGCAGGGAACACGACATCGAAGTGGTGGCCACGCCGTGGCGCAACGCACCAAGACGCGCGCGGTCGTTACGGCCTCAAGTGTGCGTCGTCGATGTGGAGTGTCCCGGCGCCGAACACGGCAACGTGGCCCAACTGACGGAGTTACAGGACCACGCGGTCGGCCAGGAGTGCGCGCTGCTCGTGCTGGCGACCGCGAGCCGTCCGGGTCTGCTGCGCCGCGCGTCCCAGGCGCGCGCGCTGGGGTTCGTCAACAAGGACGCAGCGCCGGAGGAACTGGTCCGCGGGATCCGGCGCGTCGCCAGGGGGGAACGTTTCGTCGACAATTCGCTCGCTTTTGATTTCCTCCAGGCGGCCGACATTCCTTTGACACCACGCGAGTTGAGCGTGCTGTCACTCGCCGCCGAGGGCGCGTCCATCGGCGAGATCGCCCGCGTCCTGCACCTGTGCAACGGCACCGTGCGCAACTACATGGCCGCGATCACCCGCAAGACGGGAGCCCGCAACCGGGTGGACGCCATACGAATATCCCGAGTGGCCGGCTGGCTGTGACCAGTTCCCCACCAGGTCCCGGTAGAGCGCGGACCGCTCGAGCAGCTCCTCGTGGCCGCCACAGACCGTGTGCGTGCCGTCCATGACCAGTACCCGGTCCGCGCGCCGCGCCGAGCTGATGCGGTGCGCGATCACGATCAGCGCTCCGCCCCCGGGGCGGAGCGCGAAAGCCCGTTCCGCTCGGGCCTCCGCCACCGGATCGAGATGACAGGTCGCCTCGTCCAGCAGCACCAGCGGGGCGGGCGACAGATAGGCGCGGGTCAGCGCCAGCAGCTGCCGTTCCCCCTGCGACAGGGTTCCCGGCTCGGCGGTGCCGTCCAACCCGCCCATCCGGTCCAGCAGTTCCGACATCCCGACCGCCTCGGCCGCCGCCCGCAGCCGGCTGTCCGGAACCGGCTCGGGTCCCGGGCAGAGATAGCCGAGGTTGTCGCGCACGGTTCCCGCGAACACGTACGCCTCCTGCGGGATCAGCACCCGCATCCCCGGCAGCTCCCCGGTGGGCCGCTCCCGCAGCGGCCGGCCGGCGAGCTCCACCACGCCCGCAGCCGGGCGCAGCAGTCCCCCGATGAGCCCCGCGAGGGTCGACTTGCCGATCCCGCTCGGCCCGACGACCGCCAGATGGCAGCCGCGCGGCACCACGAGGTCCAGCTCCCGCACCACGGGCTCGGCCAGTTCCCCGTAGGCGAAGGTGACACCGCGCAACTCCACGGCGGGCGCGGCGGGCGCGGCGGGCGCGGCGGGCGCGGCGGGATCATTCCGGGGGGCAGGCGCGTACGTTCCCGTCACCGCATCCACGACGGCAGCCGCGTCCCCTGTATCCCCCGCGTTCCCCGCGTCCTGTGCGGCGGTGCGCGGCGCCAGGCGTCCGAGGACGACGACGAACCGCGAGCCGGCCGTGCCCAATCCCTGGGTCAGGCTCTGGAGCGCGGGCAGCAGCGACTGGGTGAGGTAGGCGAGGGCGCCGACCAGCGCGCCCGCGGTCACTCCCCTGCCCAGCAGCCACGGGGCCGAGGCGAGCAGCAGGACGACGGGGAGCCGTCCGCCGACGCCCAGGGCCAGGGCGCGCAGCACTCCCCAGCGGGCGAGGACCCGTGACGCGCGGAACTCGGTGTCGATCCGCCGCGCGGCCTCCGCCGCCATCCGCTCCTCCGCGCCGCAGGCGGTGATGTCGCGCAGCCCGGCGGCCATCGCGCCCACGCTCTCCGCCACGTCCTCGTTCGCCGTGAGGAAGGCCGCTTGGCGCCGGTTCATCGGCCGCAGCGTCAGGCAGAAGAGCCCGAGCCCCACGAACAGCGGCGGTACGACGACGAGCAGCAGGACGGGAGCCAGCGAGAGCAGCCCGATGAGGGCCCCTGCGACGGTGAACAGGAAGGAGCGCGACACCATGACGAGCCCGGCGAACGTGTCACGGGCGATCTCCACCTGCTGGGTGAGCCGGGAGACGACCGCGGTGTCCGCGCGGTGCGGATCGCGTACGGCGTCGGCCAGGCCGCGGGCCACCACCCGTCGCACCAGGCCGTCGCGGAGCGGCTCCACCAGGGCCGCCACCGCACGGTAGACCCTGCCCGTGCCGAACGCGCCCGCCGCCACGGCCAGCGCGGCCAGCCCCAGCCAGCCGAGACCCACCCCGGCACGCCCCGCCAGGAACCCGTCGTCCAGGGCGCGCGCCAGAGCGAATCCGGTCAGAAACGTCTCGACCGCCTCCAGGACCGACCACCCGAGCAGCGCGGCCACCACGCGGGGCCGCCGCCGCAGGAAGCGGATCCCCTCGGCCCGCAGGCCGGAGGGCGACCGGTCGCCCCGCCGCGTCACCACGACCCCGCCTCCGCCCCTTCGCGGTCCTGATCCCCACCCGGTTCCGAATCGGAAGGAGCGTGGAAGACGGCCCGGTACTCCGGAAGCCGCCAGAGGTCGTCGTGCGGGGCGATGGCGCGGATGCGGCCGTCGTCGAGCCAGGCGACGAGATCGGCGCGGGCGGCGGTGGAGGCGCGGTGCGCCACGATCAGCCGGGAGCGGTCAGGGGTGGGGCTCAGCAGCGCGGCCGTGACCCGGAACTCGGTGACCGTGTCGAGGCTGGACGTCGCGTCGTCGAGGATCAGCAGCCGGCCCGGGTGGGCGAAGGCGCGGGCGAGGCCCAGCCGCTGCGACTCGCCGCCGGACAGGAAGGCGTCACCGCAAGGTGTGGCGTAACCCGCCGGCAAGAGGCGGATGAAGCTGTCGGCGCAGGCGGTGCGGGCGGCCTCGGTGACGGCGGCCCCGCCGGGCTCGGGGATGCCGAAGGCGATGGTGCCGCCGATGGTGCCGCCGAGCAGGGCGGGCCGTTCGAAGGCGTAGCCGACGGCGCCGCGCAGTTCGTCACGGGAGAGTGCGGAGAGCGGAACGCCGTCGAGCACGACGGTTCCCCGGTCCGGGTCGGCGAGCCGTCCGGCGATCGCGGCCAGCACGGACTTGCCGGTGCCGGACCGTCCGACGACGGCCACGGACGTGCCGCCGGGCAGCGTCAGGTCGAGGTCGTCCAGGACGGCGCGGTCGCCGCGTACGGCCGTGATGCCGCGCAGTTCGAGCCGTCCCGTGCCGCCGGCCGGGAGCTGTCCGCGCCCGTACGCGGTGGCCGGTTCCACGAGCAGGTCGGCGAGCCGCCGGGCGGCGGTGCGGCTGCGGACCAGGCCGTTGATCTGGCCCACGGCCATGCCGAGCGCGGTGGCGAGCACGGCGTACCGCGAGGCGGCCAGCAGATCACCGACGCTCAAGTGCCCCTGGGCGACCCGGAGACCGCCGACCGCGAGGACGGCGATCTGCAGCAGCGGGACGATGATGGCGGCCTGGGCGTTGGAGCGGCCCTGCACCTGCCACATCCGCATCCCCTGGCGGCGCAGTTCCGGCAGCGGCTCCAGGACCCGGGCGATCTCGCGTTCGGTGGTCGCGGCGGCGGCGATGGTGCGGGCGCCGCCGAGCGCTTCGACGAGCCGGCCGGCGATGTCGCCCTGGGCGGTCTGGTAGCGCGCGACGCTGTCGGTGGCGCGGCGGACGAACGCCCGCAGGGTCAGGGCGAGGACCGGCAGTCCGGCGAGGAACGCGACGGCGAGCCAGGGGTCGATGAGGGCGAGCGCGACGAGTCCGCCGACCGGGGTGATCACGGTGGCGAGCAACGTGGCGAGCGCGGCCGGGGCGGCTCCGGCGTGCGCGGCGTTGCCGACGAGCCGGGCGACCAGGTCACCGGGCGGAAAGCGGGCGGTGGCGCGCGGTCCGGTGGCCAGTACATGGCGCAGCAGCCTGCCGCGTACCCACACGGTGCCGCGGGCGTTGGTGACGCCGGTGATCAGCCCGTCGGTGGCGTCGAGGAGGACCATGACGCAGATGAGGGCGGCACTCAGCAGGATCCAGTGGGTGGCCTGCGGGCCGCTGTCGCGGGTGAGGAGCAGGTCCAGGCTCCGGCCGAGGGCGGCCGGCAGGGCCAGTCCGATGAAAGCGGAGGCGGTGGTGCACAGGCAGAGCGCGGCGCTGCGGCCCGCGCTGTGCCGGACCGCCGCGCGCAGCAGCCGGTCGGCCTCGGCCGCGACGGACCCGGCGGACCCGGTAGCCGCGGTGGACGTCCCGGCGGATCCGGTGGCCGCGGTGGACGTCCCGGTGGGTCCGGTGGATGCGGTGGACGTCCCGGTGGACCCGCTGGTCTCCGTACCGGAGGAGGTCGCCATGTGGTGGAGGTCCTCACCTCGTTCGTGGTGACGGGTACGGCCCCGGGCGGCGTGAGGCCGCCCGGGACCGTGTCCGTGCTCAACTACCTACTGGTGTCACAGGCAGACAACAAGGCTGGCGTGACTGTTCGTGTCGCAGAGGAGGAGGCTCGCGGTGCTGAGATCGCCGCCACCGCCACCGCCGCCGTGGCCCTGAGGGGTTTCCATGCTCTGAAGGTCGAGAAGTGCCATGGTGTAGTCCTTTCGATCATGGGGACGGGGTTGTTGTTGTTCCGGCCCCGGTGAAGGGGCCGCTCTGGGGCCGCGTGAGCGGCGGGAGGAACGGGAGGGCCGCGGGCTGTTCGCCCAGTGCCGCGCCGAGCGCGAGCAGGCAGCCGGCCGTTCCGGTGTTGAGGTCCATCGACAGCCGCATCATCTGGTCACCGGGGAAGGCGAGATGACCCTGATAGGACATCGCGTACCAGGAGAGTGCGGCGATCTGGGCGGCGAGGTGGCCGGGGGCGGCGTCCGGAGCTGTGGTGCGGCCCAGGTGCAGGACCATGCCGGCCCGTCCGTTGAACAACCCGGACTGCGCGTAGAAGCGCGACCGCGCGGCGGGCAGGATGCCGGCCCGCGCCCGTTCGAACTCCTCGTCGGGGCGGTGCCCGAGGTAGTCGTCGAGGACCATGCCGATGCCGACGCTGCCCGCTCCGAGATAGGGCATGGTGCGGAAGCCCTCGTTGACGAGCCAGGTGCCCTCCCGGTCCTGGCCGCACTTGGCGAGGTCCTGGCGCAGCGCGGTCGCGGCGAGGTCGAGCAGATCGGGGGCGCCGGTCCGCTCGTACAGACGCAGGAAGAGCAGAGCGGAGCCGGTGGCGCCGCGCAGCAGCCCGGTGTGGGTGCCGGGCTCGCCGGCCAGCCGGTCGGCGAGCAACTGGGCTGCCTGCACGGCCTGGTCCCGCAGTCCGCTCTCGCCGGTGGTCCGGGACAGGTGCTCGAGGGCCAGGCCCACACCGGCGAGACCGCCGTACAGGTCGGGCACCAGCCGCTGCCACTTCTCGCCCAGTACGCGCTCGGTCAGATCCAGCGCGCGCGGGGTGTGGCCGAGCCGGTCGAGGACGAACGCGGTGCCGAGCAGACCGTCGTAGAGGCCGAGCAGGGTGCCGGGCGGTGGCGGGTCGGTGTGGCGCAGCAACCACTCCTCACCGGCTTCGTACCGCTCGGCGCCGGTCTCGGCGAGGGCGTACAGGACACCGGCGGCGCCGTGCGCCAGTCCGATTCCGCCGCCGTCGGAGAACTGGGCGACGTCGCCGGGGAACAGCCGGTCGTCGCGTTCCGGGGTCGCGGAGGCGAGGATCGCGGCGACCATCGAGTCGCGGCTGCGCGGCCAGTCGGCCGGCTCCACCGGTACGTACGGGGTGCGGCGGCGGGTGGCGGGGCCGGCGCTGGTGGGGGACCCGGTGGTGGTCTCACTAGTGGTCCCGATGATGGTCCCGACGGCTTCGTCGAGGAACTCCTTGGGCACCGGGAACTGTTCGGCGATCACGTCCGCCAGGTGTACGGCCTTGTCGCGGTCCACCACCAGCAGCGTCGTCATCGGCAGGAACAGCGCCAGCCGCAGACAGGCGAGCGCGTACCGGTCCACCTCGAAGCCCCTGCGGTCCGCCGGGGCGATGAAGCCGGGGTGGGCCATGGCCTGGCGGGTGTGCTCGTCGATGTGCGCGGCGGCCTCGAAGTCCAGCAGCGAGACGGTCCGTTCGTCGGTCCCGACCATGATGTTGAACATGTGCAGGTCGTTGAAGACCACGCCCCGGCCGTGCACGGCGGCGACGGCCTCCTCGACCGAGGCGTGGATGCGCAGCGCCCACTCGGTGTAGTCGGCGATCGCCGCGGGGTCGGGATCGACGGAGATCAGCGGATGGCGCTGGGCAAAGAACGAGTTGAGGGTGCGGCCCTCCAGGAAGTCCATCACCAGGAAGCGGTGGTCGCCCAGGACGAACCAGTCGCGGACCTCGGGGGCGACACCCAGCCCCGAGAGCCGTTCCAGGGCGGTCTTCTCGCGCTCCAGCCGGGCGACGGCGTCGGCCCCGTCGGCGGCCAGCCCGGCGTGCGGCCTGGCCTCCTTGAGGACGACCTTCTCGCCGGTCCGCACGTCCTGACCGGTGTAGACACCGCCGCCGTTGGAGAAGTGCAGGGCGCTCTCGATACGGTACGGGAGGTCGTTGGTGGTCGTGGCGTTGCGGGCGTCCAGGTGCGGCTGGAGGAACGCGGGCAGCGTCACCCACGGCGGGACGTGGAAGGCCGGCTCCCGCAGATCCGGTACGAGCAGCCCGTCGGCGTCCTCGACGGCGGGGACCAGCACACCCGACCCGTCCACGCAGTACCGCTGGACGAACCCGCCGTAGCGGACGTAGAGCGGTCCCTCGTTCCAGCGCAGGTCGCTGAGGATGTACGGGCCGGCCTCGCCGGCCAGCAGTTCTTCCAGCTCCCGCAGGATCGTGTGCAGCTGCTCTTCGTCCGCCGGGTAGATGGTGATGAACTTGCCGCTGGAAGCGCGCCCGGCGTACTTGGAGTTGCGCAGGTGCAGGGCGTACGGGCCCGGTACGAACTTGAACGGGATGCCGCGCGGGACGCAGTGGTCCCAAACCTTCGCGATGGTCTTCTCGGCGTTTTCCAGACACGCGGAGACATGGATCTTCCACCCCTGCGGGGGCGATCCGGGTCTGGGGACGCCATTGCCGTCCACCGGCGTGAAGTGCAGCCAGTCGCCGGAGCGTCCGGTGCGCCAGCCTTCGGGAACCGGCCGCTGGGCCGCCTCGTAGAGCGAGGAACCGGATCCCGTGTCGGATCCGGAGCCAGCGGACAAGCGGTCCGGGGTCTCGTAGAAATACCTGTCGACTAGGCAGAAGACCTCGTACCGCTTGTCCATGGCTCTCCCCCTCCGGCCGTGAGGTGTTGAGATTTTCACGTGGCCGAAACGGGGAACAGTCGCGTCCGTAACGAAACACCCGTGCAGAACGCACATGTGCGGAATGCACGAGTGTCCAACCGCAGGTCAGGAGCTGTTCTGACCTGCGGTTGGACAGCTGTTCCGCTACTCCTCGGGGGGGAAGACGGGCTCCCCGGTGGCGAGCAGGGTGATGGTGATCGCCTCCACCGGGCAGCTCTCGGCCGCCTCCAGCACCAGCTCGGAGGCGTCGGCCTCGGCGGACGTCGGGTGGGACTGCCGGGCGCTGTCGAGGGCGAAGCCGTCGGGGGCCGCGCTCACGCACATGCCGGAGCCGATGCAGACCGAGCGGTCCACCTCGATGTGCCAGCGGTCGCCCATCAGCCCTCCGCCCCCGCCGTACCGGCCCCCGGCCGGTAGCCGGCCGGCAGGTGGATCATCTTGTGTTCCAGGTACTCGCCGAACCCCTCGGGGCCGAACTCCCGGCCCACACCGGAGTTCTTGTAGCCGCCGAACGGGCCGAGCATGTCGAGACTGAAGGTGTTCACCGAGAACGTGCCGGTGCGGACCTGGCGGGCGACGTCGATGCCGTGCTCGACATCGGCGGTCCAGACGCTGCCGGAGAGCCCGAACTCGGAGTCGTTGGCGATCCGCAGCGCCTCGGCCTCGTCGTCGTACGGGAGCAGGCAGATGACCGGGCCGAAGATCTCCTCGCGGGCGATCCGCATGGAGTTGCTGACATCGCCGAAGAGCGTCGGTTCGACGTACCAGCCGGTGTCCAGGCCGGCCGGACGGCTGCCGCCGGTCAGGATCTTGGCGCCCTCCTCCTGGCCGATCCTGATGTAGTCGAGCGAGCGCTGCTGCTGGCGCTTGGCCACCAGCGGACCGACTTCGGTCGCCGGGTCGAGCGGGTCGCCGACGACCAGCGCGGAGGCGGCCGCCGCGAAGCGCTCGGCGATCTCGTCGTAGCGGGAGCGCGGCGCGAGGATCCTGGTCTGGGCCACGCACGCCTGGCCGTTGTTCATCCAGGCGGCCGAGGTGATGCCGGGGACGGCGGTGTCCAGGTCCACGTCCGGGAGGATGACGGCGGCGGACTTGCCGCCCAGTTCCAGGGTGACGCGGGTGAGGTTGCGGGACGCGACCTCCATCACCCGTCGGCCGGCCGCGACCGAGCCGGTGAACGACACCTTGTCGACGCCGGGGTGGCCGACCAGGTACTCGCTGACCTCGCGGTCGGCCGCCACGATGGACAGCACGCCCTCGGGCAGCCCGGCCTCCTTGGTGATCTCGGCCAGCACGTAGGCGTCGAGCGGGGTCTCCGGCGACGGCTTCAGCACGACGGTGCAGCCGGTGAGCAGCGCGGGCGCCAGCTTGGCGGCGGCGGTGAACTGCGGGACGTTCCACGGCACCACGGCCGCGACGACCCCGACGGGCTCGCGGCGGACCAGGATCGGGCCGAGGACGCCGGTGCGGTGCTCCTCGTAGGGGAAGTCGCGGGCGACGGTGATCGCCGCGTCCCAGACCATCATCGCGCCGAGCGCCTGGGCGAGGATGCTCCACGAGTAGGGCGAGCCGTTCTCGGAGCTGATGAGACGGCCTATCTCGTCGTACCGGACGGCGATCGCGTCCTTGATGCGGGTGACGACGGCGATCCGCTCGTCGAGCGTCATCCGCGGCCACGGGCCCTCGTCGAAGGCCTTGCGGGCGGTGGCGACGGCCCGGTCCACGTCGGCGCGGGAGGCGTGCGGCACCCGCCCGATGACCTGCTCGGTGTGCGGGGAGATGACCTCGATGGTCTCGCTGCCGAGCGGGTCCACCAACTCCCCGCCGATGAACAGCTGTCCGTGTTCGATGAGGTCGGTCATTACTGGTGCCTCCTGCGGGTCGGCCCATACCTGACGCTGTTTCAGAACTGATACCAGTTCTAGTTATAGTGGGCAATGACTTCGTCGGCGAGAGGGGACCAGATGGTGCGCGTGACCGACCACGGCGGAGGGGTCTGGAGCATCCCGGTCCCGATCCCCGACAACCCCCTCGGCCACACGCTCGTCCATCTCCTGGACACCGACCGCGGTCCCGTACTGATCGACACCGGCTGGGACGACCCGGACTCGTACGCCGCGCTGGAGGCCGGCCTCGTCGAGGCGGGCACCTCCGTGCCCGAGGTGCACGGCGTCCTCATCACCCACCACCACCCCGACCACCACGGGCTCTCCGCGCAGGTCCGTGAGGTCTCCGGTGCCTGGATCGCGATGCACTCGGCCGACGCGGACGTCGTACGCCGCACCCGGTCCGCGGAGCCGGCCCGCTGGCTGACGTACATGACCGCCAAACTCACCGCCGCCGGCGCCCCCGAGGAGCACATCGCCCCGCTGCGCGCCGCCCGCGAATCGGGCCGCATGAGCACCCTGCCGGGGCTGCGGCCGGCGCTTCCGGACCGCGACATCGTCCCCGGCGAGCTCGTGGACCTCGCCGGGCGGCGGCTGCGCGCCATCTGGACGCCCGGCCACACCCCCGGGCACGTCTGCCTGTTCCTGGAGGAGAGCCGGCGGCTCTTCTCCGGCGACCATCTGCTGCCGGGGATCTCCCCGCACATCGGGCTGTACGAGGACCCCGACGACGAGGTCGAGACCGATCCGCTCGGCGACTACCTCGCCTCCCTGGAGCGCATCGGCCGGCTCGACCCCGACGAGGTGCTGCCCGCCCACCAGTACGCGTTCAAGGACGCGGCGGGCCGGGTGCGGGAGCTGCTCGACCACCACGAGGAGCGGCTGGCCGGGCTGCGGGCGCTGATCACCGAGTCGCCGCGGACGCCCTGGCAGCTCGCCGAGGTCATGGAGTGGAACCGCCCCTGGGAGCAGATCCCGTTCGGCTCCCGCAACATCGCCGTCTCCGAGGCCGAGGCCCATCTGCGGCGACTGGTGAAGGCCGGCCGCGCCGAGGCCGTCCCCGGCTCCGACCCGGTCACGTACCAGGCGGTCTGACGGAACGGGCGGCCGGGGCGCGGGCGGGCCGGGACCGGGAGCGCCACCCGCAGGGCATACGATGTTCGGGACAATTCCATCCACGTCCGAGCGGGGGAAGCCGGCGCGAATCCGGCACTGACCCGCAACCGTGAGCCGTCCCCCAGGGCAGGGGCGGCGAGTCGGAGTACCCGCGCGGACGGGAGCGGCTCCCGGTCCAGGCAAGCGCGGTGACCGGCACCGTCGAGGTAACGGAGCCGGAGCCCGGTGCCCCGCGCAGCGCGCGGGCTCGCAGCGGTGCGCCCGGCCACGCACCCGCTCAGCGAAAGGCATCAACCCCTCATGAACCTCCGTCGCAGCGCTGCCGCGCTCGCCGCCGCCACCGTGCTCGGTATGGCCGCGGTGCCCGCGGCCTCCGCCGACACCCCGCTGCCGTCCGGTCTCTACGGCACCGGGGACCCGACGTACGACGGGGTGTGGCGGCAGTCGTACGCGCTGCTGGCGCTGGACACCGCCGGGGTGAAGCCGGCCGACAGCGCCGTGGCCTGGCTCACCGGACAGCAGTGCGCCGACGGCGGCTTCCCCTCGTACCGGGCCGACACGGCGAAGGTCTGCGACCCCAAGACGGAGGACACCAACGCGACGGGCATCGCCGTGCAGGCGCTCACCGCACTGGGCGGCAAGGACTCCGCCGTGAAGAAGGCCACCGACTGGCTGGCGTCGGTGCGCAACAAGGACGGCGGCTGGTCGTACAACCCCGGCGGCGCCTCCGACCCGGACTCCACCGGGGTCGTGATCGGCGCGCTGGCGGCCGTCAAGCAGGACGTGAAGGCGTCGCAGGACAGCCTCAAGGCCTTCCAGTTCGGCTGCGACGCCAAGGCCGCCGACCGCGGCGCCTTCGGCTACCCGATGAACGGCAAGCTCACGGTGAACGCCAAGGCCACCGCCGACGCGGTGCGCGGCGCCCGCGGCGCGGGCTTCGTCATCACCGCGCCGACCGCGAACGTGGCCGCGAAGGCCCCGGACTGCGCCTCTCCCGACGCCTTCAAGACGCTCGACGCGGCCGGTTCGGCCTCGGCCGGCGCCGCGTACCTGACCACCCAGCTAGCCGCGGGCGGCGCGCACCTGACCGCCGTCACCCCGGGCGCGGACAAGCCGACCCCGGACTACGGCACCACCGCCGACGCCGTGATCGCGCTGGCCTCCGGCGGCAACCTCGACACCGCGAAGACGTCGTACGACTGGCTCGCGAAGAACTCCGCCGTCTGGTCGAAGGGCAACCCCGCGGCCCTGTCGCAGCTGGTCCTCGCCGCGCACGCGACGGGCAACGACCCGAAGAGCGCAGGCGGCGCGGATCTCGTCCAGCAGCTCACCAACCTCGGCCCGAAGCCGGCCGCCGCCGCGAGCGCGAGCCCGTCGGCTTCCGACAAGGCCGACAAGAAGGACGACAAGTCCGGCTCCGCCGCCACCTGGTGGATCGTCGGCGTCTTCTTCGTCGCCAGCGTCGGCGTCGGCTTCCTCATCAGCGGCCGCAAGAAGAAGCAGGGCTGATGCCGCGCCCCCGGCTGCGGGTACTCGCCGTCCTGCTGGCGCTCGGCGCGCTGCTCGCGGTCTCCGTCCTGCCCGCGCAGGCCACCGCGTACCGCTACTGGTCGTTCTGGCAGCGTTCCGGCGACACCTGGACGTACGCGCAGACCGGTCCCGCGCTGGACCGGCCCGACGACGGGGCCATGGAGGGTTGGCGCTTCGCGGCCGGCGCCGAGGCCCAGGACGCGTCGAAGCCGCGTGACGTCCCCGGCGCCACCACGTTCGCCGCGATCTGCGCGGGCACCCCGCCCAAGGGCGGCACCAAGCGCATCGCGCTCGTCCTGGACTTCGGCACCGCCGCCGACGCGGGCGGCGGCGCGGCGCCGCCCGCGCCCCGTACCGCCTGCGCCCAGGTCCCGGGTGACGCGACGGGCGCCGACGCGCTGGCCGCCGTCGCCAAACCGCTGCGCTACAACTCCGCCGGCATGGTGTGCGCGGTGGCCGGCTACCCGAAGACCGGCTGCGGCGAGCCCGTCTCGTCCGGCGGCGGTACGGGTACGACATCGACGTCGAAGACGCCCGCACCTCAGGCGTCGGGCGACGCCGGCGGCGATGGAAGTGACGACGGCGGCCCCTCGGTCGGCGTGTTCGCGGGTATCGCCGCCGTCCTCGCCCTCGGCGGGGCGGCCCTCTGGCAGGCCCGCCGCCGGCGCGGATGAACACCGGGGCACGACGGGAGACCGGCGGCCGCCGGGCCGCCACCGTCACCCGGTCGACCGCGCTGCACGCCGGGGCGTGGTGGCTGTGGGCGCTGGGGCTGGCGACGGCGGCGTCCAGGACCACCAATCCGCTGCTGCTCCTGCTGCTGGTCGCGGTCGCGGGCTACGTGGTGGCCGCCCGCCGCACGGACGCGCCGTGGGCGCGGTCGTACGGGGCGTTCCTGAAGCTGGGCCTGGTGGTGCTCGCGATCCGGTTGGCCTTCGCGGTGCTGCTCGGCTCGCCGATCCCCGGGACCCACACGCTCTTCACGCTGCCCGAGGTTCCGCTGCCCGACTGGGCGCGGGGCGTCAGGCTGGGCGGGAAGGTGACCGCGGAGGGTCTGCTGTTCGCGCTCTACGACGGCATGAAGCTGGCCACGCTGCTGGTCTGCGTGGGCGCGGCGAACGCGCTCGCCAACCCGGCGCGGCTGCTCAAGTCGCTGCCGGGCGCGCTGTACGAGGCGGGTGTCGCGGTCGTCGTGGCGATGACCTTCGCGCCGAACCTCGTCACCGATGTGCAGCGGCTGCGCGCCGCCCGCCGGCTGCGGGGGCGTGACGACCGCGGGGTGCGGGCGCTGCTCCAGGTCGGGCTGCCCGTCCTGGAAGGGGCGCTGGAGCGGTCGGTGGCGCTGGCCGCCGCGATGGACGCCCGCGGGTACGGCCGCTCCGCCGAGGTGCCGGCCGGGATACGCAGGACGACGGCCGCGCTGACGCTGGGCGGGCTGCTCGGGGTGTGCGCGGGGACGTACGCGCTGCTGTCCGCGTCCGGCGCCGGGTACGGCGTGCCGGTGCTGCTGCTCGGTCTGGTCTCGGCGCTGGCGGGGCTGCGGCTCGGCGGCCGGCGTTCGATCCGCAGCCGCTACCGGCCCGACCGGTGGGGCGCGCGGGCCTGGCTGGTCTCCGGCTCCGGGGTCGCGGTGGCGGCCCTGATGATCTGGGCCGCCTCGCACGATCCGCTCGCGCTGGCCCCGTCGACGATCCCGCTCGCCGCGCCCACGCTGCCCCTGTGGCCCGCGCTCGCGATCCTGATCGGGCTGCTGCCCGCGTTCGTCGCACCGCCCCCGGCCCGACCGCGGCCCGTCCCGGCCGCGCCCCGCATCGCTGCCCCGACGTCCACCGTCCCTGCCTCGACCTCGATCCTGAGGCCGCACTCGAAGGAGGACCGCACATGATCCGCTTCGAGCAGGTCTCCGTCCGCTACGACGGAGCCGCGGAGCCCGCCGTCGCCGGAGTGGACCTCACCGTCCCCGAGGGTGAACTGTGCCTGCTCGTCGGGCCGTCCGGAGTCGGTAAGTCGACTCTGCTGGGCGCGGTCTCCGGTCTGGTGCCGCACTTCACGGGCGGGGTCCTGCGCGGCCGGGTCACCGTCGCGGGCTGCGACACCCGTACCCACAAGCCGCGCGAACTCGCCGATGTCGTCGGCACGGTGGGACAGGATCCGCTCTCGCACTTCGTCACCGACACCGTCGAGGACGAGCTCGCCTACGGCATGGAGTCGCTCGGCCTGGCACCCGGCACGATGCGCCGCCGCGTCGAGGAGACCCTCGACCTGCTGGGCCTGGCCGAGCTGCGGGACCGGCCGATCGCCACGCTCTCCGGCGGCCAGCAGCAGCGCGTCGCCATCGGTTCGGTGCTCACCGTCCACCCCAAGGTGCTGGTGCTGGACGAACCGACGTCCGCCCTGGACCCCGGTGCCGCCGAGGAGGTGCTCGCCGTGCTCCAGCGGCTCGTCCACGACCTGGGCACCACGGTGCTGATGGCGGAGCACCGGCTGGAGCGCGTCGTGCAGTACGCGGACCAGGTGATCCTGCTGCCCGCCCCCGGCGCCGCCCCGGTGCAGGGCGCACCAGCCGACATCATGGCGATCTCACCCGTCCACCCGCCGGTGGTGGCGCTGGGCCGCCTCGCGGGCTGGTCGCCGCTGCCGCTGTCCGTACGCGACGCGCGGCGGAAGGCCGGACCGCTGCGTGAGCGTCTGGCGGGCCGTACTCCCCCGGCCGCGCCCGTGATCGCGCCCACCGCCGTACCGGTGGCGGCCCTCGACCGGCTCTCCGTCCGCCGCGGCAGGACCGAGGCACTGCGCCAGGTGTCGCTGGCGGTCCGCCCCGGCGAGACCGTCGCCCTGATGGGCCGCAACGGGGCGGGCAAGTCCACCCTGCTGTCCACCCTCGTCGGTCTGCACGCCCCTTCTTCCGGCACGGTGACGGTCGGCGGCCTGGTCCCGTCCCGGACGAGACCGGGCGAGCTGATCCGGCAGGTCGGCCTCGTCCCGCAGGAGCCGAGGGATCTGCTCTACGCGGACACCGTGGCCGGTGAGTGCGAGGCCGCCGACCGGGACGCGCACGCCGCGCCCGGCACCTGCCGCGCGCTGGTCACCGAACTCCTGCCGGGCGTCCATGACGCGACCCATCCCCGCGATCTGTCCGAGGGCCAGCGGCTGGCGCTGGCGCTGTCCGTCGTGCTGGCCGCCCGGCCGCCGCTGCTGCTGCTCGACGAGCCGACCCGCGGCCTGGACTACGCCGCCAAGGGCCGGCTGATCGCACAGCTGCGGGCGCTCGCGGCGGACGGCCATGCGATCGTGCTGGCCACGCACGATGTCGAGCTGGCCGCCGAACTCGCCCACCGGGTGGTGATCCTGGCCGACGGCGAGGTCGTCGCGGACGGCCTCACCGCCGAGGTCGTGGTCTCCTCCCCCGCCTTCGCCCCGCAGGTCTCCAAGATCCTCGCGCCGCTGCCCTGGCTGACCGTCCCGCAGGTCGCACCGGCCCTGGAGGAGTCGTCATGACACCTCCCGAGCCGAAGCTCCGCCCCGACCCGCAGGTACGTCCCATCCGGCTCGGTCCGCGGTCCGTCGTCGCGCTGGCGCTGATCTCCGCGATCGGCATCGCGCTCTTCGGCTGGCCGCTGCTCGCCGACCCCGGCACCGGCCTCGCGCACAGCAAGGACGCCCCCTGGCTCTTCGCCGCGCTGCTGCCGATGCTGATCGCGGTGGTCATCGCGACGATCGCGGACGGCGGGATGGACGCCAAGTCGATCGCCATGCTCGGGGTGCTGGCCGCTGTCGGGGCGGCACTGCGCCCGCTGGGCGCCGGTACGGCCGGCATCGAGCCGATGTTCTTCCTGATGGTGCTGTCGGGACGGGTGTTGGGCCCGGGTTTCGGTTTCGTGCTGGGGGCCGTGTCGATGTTCGCGTCCGCGCTGCTCACCGGTGGCGTCGGACCGTGGATGCCGTTCCAGATGCTCTCGATGGGCTGGGTCGCGATGGGCGCGGGGCTTCTTCCGCGCCCGGACACCCTGCGCGGCCGCGGCGAACTGGCGATGCTCGCCTGCTACGGCATCGTCTCGTCGATCTTCTACGGCACGGTCATGAACCTGCAGGGCTGGGTGACCATCGGCGGCCTGTCATCCGGGATCTCCTACGTCGGCGGCGATCCGGTCCTCGACAACCTCGGCCGTTTCGTCGCCTACTGCCTCGCCACGTCGCTCGGCTGGGACCTGCCGCGCGCCGCCGTCACCGCGGTCCTCACGCTCACGCTCGGCGCGACGATCCTCAAGGCCCTGCGCCGCGCGACGCGACGCGCCGCGTTCGACGTGCCGATCGGTTTTCAAACGCCGGACGGCTGAAGCAGCCCGTCCGGCGCTTGAGGACACAGGGGCCGGGCCCCTGCAGGGATCAGAGCCGCTGGATGATCGTGCCCGTCGCCAGCGCGCCGCCCGCGCACATCGTGATGAGCGCGAACTCCTTGTCCGTGCGCTCCAGCTCGTGCAACGCCGTCACGATCAGCCGCGCACCCGTCGAGCCGACCGGGTGGCCGAGGGCTATCGCGCCCCCGTTGACGTTGACCTTCTCCAGGTCCTGGTCGAAGACCTGCGCCCAGGAGAGCACCACGGACGCGAACGCCTCGTTGATCTCGATGATGTCGATGTCCTTGAGCGTCATCCCGGCCTTGCCGAGCACGGCCCGGGTGGCGTCGACCGGGCCGTCCAGGTGGTAGTGCGGGTCGGAGCCGACGAGCGCCTGGGCGACGATCCGGGCGCGCGGGCGGAGCTTGAGCGCGCGCGCCATGCGCTTGGACGCCCACATGACGGCCGCGGCCCCGTCGGAGATCTGCGAGGAGTTGCCCGCGGTGTGCACGGCCGTCGGCATGACCGGCTTCAGCTTGGCCAGCCCCTCCATGGTGGTGTCCCGCATGCCCTGGTCGCGGTCGACCAGCCGCCACATGCCCTGACCGGCCTGCTGCTCCTCCTCGTTGGTGGGCACCTGCACGGCGAAGGTCTCGCGCTTGTACCGCTCCTCCGCCCATGCCCGGGCAGCCCGCTCCTGCGAGATGAGGCCGAGCCGGTCGACGTTCTCCCTGGTCAGACCGCGCCGTCGGGCGATGCGCTCGGCGGCCTCGAACTGGTTGGGCAGATCGACGTTCCACTCGTCGGGGAAGGGTTTGCCCGGCCCGTGCTTGGAGCCGCTGCCCAGCGGCACCCGGGACATCGCCTCCACCCCGCAGCCGATGCCGATGTCGATCACTCCGGCGGCCACCATGTTCGCGACCATGTGGTTGGCCTGTTGCGAGGAGCCGCACTGACAGTCCACGGTGGTCGCGGCGGTCTCGTACGGAAGTCCCATCGCGAGCCAGGCGTTGCGTGCGGGGTTCATCGACTGCTCGCCGGCGTGGGTGACGGTGCCGCCGACGACCTGTTCCACGGCGTCCGGCTGGATCCCGGTCCTGCCGAGCAGTTCGCGGTACGTCTCACCCAGCAGGTAGGCGGGGTGCAGATTGGCGAGCGCGCCTCCGCGCTTGCCGATGGGCGTGCGTACAGCTTCGACGATGACGGGTTCAGCGGCCATGAATCTCGTCCTCTCCTCGACCGGTCGGCGTCCCGGCGCCTCCGGCAGAACTAGAACGCGTACTAGTTCTGTCTGCAGTCTTATTACCCACGGAGCGCGGCGCGCAAGACTCGTGCACAAGCCTCCACGAGCCCGCATCCAATCCACACGGTCATTCCCCTTGCCACTTGTAGAACTGGTTACTACCTTCGAGCCATATCTGATGGACCGTCAGACATGGAGTGGCCGATGCCCTGCCCAGCGCTTCCCGAAGGCTTCGACTTCACAGACCCGGACGTGTACGAGCAGCGGGTACCGCTCCCCGAACTGGCGCAGCTGCGCCGGACCGCCCCGGTCTGGTGGAACGAACAGCCTTACAACGTCGCCGGTTTCGAGGACGAGGGGTACTGGGTCGTCACCCGGCACGCCGACGTCAAAGAGGTCTCCCTCAACCCTGACGTCTACTCGTCGTTCCTCAACACCGCGGTCATCCGCTTCAACGAGCACATCACCCGCGACCAGATCGAGATGCAGCGGCTGATCATGCTCAACATGGACCCGCCGGAGCTGACCCGCGTCCGGCAGATCGTCCAGCGGGGCTTCACCCCCCGCGCGATCCGCCAGATGGAACAGACGCTCCGCGACCGGGCCCACCGCATCGTCGCCGAGGCGCGCGGCCGGCGGGTGGGCAACTTCGTCACCGAGGTCGCCTCGGAACTCCCGCTCCAGGCCATCGCCGAACTGATCGGCATCCCGCAGGACGACCGGAGCAAGCTCTTCGACTGGTCGAACAAGATGATCGCCTACGACGACCCCGAGCTGGCCATCACCGAGGAGGTGGGCGCCGAGTCGGCCATGGAGCTGATCTCGTACGCCATGAACCTCGCTGCCGCCCGCAAGGAGTGTCCGGTCAAGGACATCGTCAGCCAGCTCGTCGCCGCCGAGGACGAAGGCAACCTCAGCACGGACGAGTTCGGCTTCTTCGTCCTCGTGCTGTCGGTCGCGGGGAACGAGACGACGCGCAACGCCATCACGCACGGCATGCACGCCTTCCTCACCCACCCCGAGCAGTGGGAGCTCTACAAGGAGACGCGGCCGAGCACCGCCGCCGAGGAGATCGTCCGCTGGGCGACCCCCGTCACGTCCTTCCAGCGCACCGCCACCCGTGACACCGTGCTGGGCGGCCAGGAGATCAAGAAGGGCCAGCGCGTCGGCATGTTCTACGCCTCCGCCAACCACGACCCCGAGGTCTTCGACCACCCCGAGCGCTTCGACATCACCCGCGAACCCAATCTGCACCTGGGGTTCGGCGGCGGCGGCCCGCACTACTGCATGGGCAAGAACCTGGCGATCATGGAGATCGACCTCATGTTCAACGCCATCGCCGACGCGATGCCCGACATCAAGCTGGTCGGCGACCCGCGCCGGCTGCGCTCCGCCTGGATCAACGGCGTCAAGGAGATGCAGGTCAGCTACGAGGGCTGAACCGGCCGGGACCGTACCGCCGGCGGCTGCTGCGGGTAGGGCAGGATGAAGCCATGAGCATCGTGAAGATCAATGCCCTGACCGTTTCGGCGGAGATGCGCGAGACGCTGGAGAAGCGGTTCGCGGCGCGCGCCGGCTCCGTCGAGAACTCCGACGGCTTCGAATGGTTCGAACTGCTGCGGCCGGTCGAAGGCACCGACCAGTACCTCGTGTACACGCGCTGGCGCAGTGAGGAGGACTTCAAGAACTGGATGTCCACCTCGATGCGGGGTCCGGGCGCGCACGGCGGTGCGGGCGGCGGCGAGGGCGGAGCCGAGCGGCCCAAACCGGCCGCTTCGGACTCCGCCCTGTGGTCGTTCGAGGTCGTCCAGCAGACGGCCCCCAAGAGCTGACCACGCGCACGCTCAGATGCTGAGGAGCTGCTGCGTCAGGTCGCGGTAGCGCGTCAGCGCCACCCGCAGTTCCTCCGTGTCGGGCTTGGCGTCGTCGTTCTGCCAGGCCGACCGGAGGGTACGGCGGCGCTCCGCGAGCTTCTCGCTGAGCTGCTCGGTGACCTGTTCGAGAACGGCGTCGGCCTCCTCGACGGACTTGCGCGGCTCGTCCACGAACGAGCCCATCGCGTGCTGCAACCGCTCCTCCAGCCCGTCACCGGCGGCCGCGGCCCCGCCGTGGCGGGCGCTGTGGGTGTCGGCGCTGCCGCGTCCGGTGCGCGCGGCGTCACTCGTACGCGGGGCCTCGGTCGTACGCGGGGGTTCGGTGGTACGCGGGGCCTCGGCGGTACGCATGGGTTCGGTTACCGGCTTGGCCTCGCTCGGGCGAGTGGCCTCGTTCGTGCGGGCCGCCGTGGTGCCTTCGTCCTTGCGCGGATCGGCCATGCGCGGCGGGCGGGGCGGCTCGTCGGGGCTCTGGGTGGGGGTCCGGCCGGCGTTCCGGTCGGGTACGGCGCTTCCGCGGGTCTGGTCCTGGCCTTCGTTCATCGTCCCTGCACTCCTGACACTTCGCTGATGGTTCACGACATGGGCTGACGACATGGGCTGCCGACGTGGGTTGACGGCCCGGGTCCTGCGTCCGGTCCCGGCGGCGGTCCGTCAGTTCTGCCGGCGGCCGAATCCACCGAGCACACCGAGGCGCGATCCGCTGCCGTGCTCCTTCACCGCGGCTGCCTCGTCGGCGCGCTCCGGGTCGGCGTCACGGTTCGACGGCGCGCGGTTCGTGTCGGCCCGGACGAGCTCCTCGAACATCGTGCGGGCCCGGACCAGCGCCTCCCGCATCTCCTCGGTGGAGGTGCCGTCGCCGCCCCGCCCGGCGATCTCGTGGGCGTCGCGGTAGCCCTGCAGCTGACGGGCGTGGTGCACGGACAGCGCGTCGAAGTGCTCACCGGACTTCAGGTCCGGGTAGCCGCGGTCGCGGACCAGGTTCTCGATCAGCGCGTCGGCCTCGGTCAGCGCCTTGGCGGGCGAGTCGATGAAGTGCTCCTGCACGGTGGCCCAGCGGGCCGTGTACTCCTCGCGGGCCTGCGTCGGAAGCGGCCGGGTGGTGATGTCCCCGTGCCGGCGCAGCCGTTCGGAGAGTTCCTTCTCGGTGGCCTTGGTGTCGCCGTCATGACGTCGCAGGACCCGGTCGTACTCGGGCCCGAAGCGGCGGTGCAGGCTCCTGCCGCCCAGCCCTCCCGGCCGGAGCAGCACGGTCGTGAGAGCGGCGGCCAGAACGATGACGACCACGACGATGGCGATGATCACGCCAGTGGACATGGGAATGCCTCCCGTTTCTGCGGGTCTTCCACGGGTCGACGGACAGGGTGTGTTTCGTTGCCGGCTCATCGATCGGCTTGCCCGAAAGCGGGTGCTCAAACGTCGAACACCCGGCCGACGAGGGCCGGGCGGGCGTTCCCGGGGGTCCGCAGGCGCGACCCGAAACCGGCGCGGTGCGGCGCGTGTGACAGGTGCTGCCGGAGTGTCGGGCGTGGTGTTCCCGGCCGGTGTCCAGGAGGCCAGCAGCGTCAGGAAGCCGGAGCGTCGGGAGGCCAGGAGCGTCAGGCGGTGGCGCCGCCCGCCGCCGGGCGCCCCTTCTCCAGGTGGTCGGTGTCGCCGCCGCACAGGTCACCGCTGAGCTTCGTCAGCAGCGCCGCGAGCTCCGCGTGCCGTTCCGGGTCCCAGTCGCCGAGCAGCTCGCCCAGTACGGTCCGCCGGGCCACGCCGAGTTGGCCGGCCATCGCCCGGCCGCTGTCGGTGAGGACCAGCGGATTGCCGTCCCGGACCGCCAGCCCGCGGCTCTCGACCTCGACGGCGGCCTGCTCGATCACATCGGCGGGCACGGTGGTGCGCCGGGCCAGCTCGACCGGATCCATCTCCCCGCCCTTGGCCATCCGCAACAGCAGCCAGCTGGACGCTGGATGGATGTCGAGGTCGGCCAGTTTCGTGATCCGCACATACAGGTCGCGGCGCGCCTCCCGGCTGCCGAGCAGCGACAGCCCGCGGGCGATCTCGTCGATCGAGGAGCGTTCCACCGGGTTGGTGCCCAGGGTCTCGCTGGCGTCCGGCACCGTGACGGAACCGCGCAACGGCTGTTCCTTGAGGAACCAGGCCAACAGGAACGCGATCACGGTGACCGGCACCGCCCACAGGAACACGGTGGTGATCGACTCGGAGTACGCGTGCAGCACCGGCCCCTGGATCGAGGCCGGCAGGGAGTCCACGGCGCGCGGATCGGACGAGATCACCGACGGGTCGAAGCCGGGGGGCAGCGGCTTGCCCGCGATCGCCGAGTCGATGTTGCCGTTGAGCTGGTTGGAGAAGACCGTGCCGAAGATCGAGACGCCGAAGGAGGCGCCGATGGAGCGGAAGAACGTCGCACCGGAGGTGGCGGCGCCCAGGTCCTCGTAGCCGACGGAGTTCTGCACGGCCAGGATCAGCACCTGCATGACCAGGCCCAGCCCGAGGCCGAAGACCAGGAAGTACAGGCTCATCACCCAGGTGCTGGTGAACTCGTCGAGCTGGTGCAGCAGCAGGAGGCCGATGATCGTGACCCCGGTGCCGAGGATCGGGAAGACCTTGTAGTGGCCGGTGCGGCTGACGATCTGCCCGGAACCGGTGGAGGACACCAGCAGGCCGATCACCATCGGGATCATGTGCACGCCGGACATCGTCGGCGAGAGGCCATGGACGACCTGCAGGAACGTCGGCAGGTACGTCATCGCGCCGAACATCGCGAAGCCGATGACGAACGAGATCACCGAGACGAGCCAGAAGGTGCGGATCCGGAACAGCCGCAACGGCAGCACCGGTTCCACCGCCCGGCGCTCGACGACGATGAACACGGCCACCAGCACCAGGCCGAGCACCGCGAGCCCGATGATCTTCGGTGAGCTCCAGGGCCAGGTCGTGCCGCCGAGCGAGGTCACCAGCACCAGGCTGGTCGCCGCCGCGGCGACCAGCGCCATGCCCAGGTAGTCGATGCGGTGCGTGGTGCGGCGCACCGGGATGTGCAGCACGGCCGCGATGACGGCCAGCGCGACGACGCCGATCGGCAGGTTGATGTAGAACACCCAGCGCCAGGAGAGCTGTTCGGTGAAGACCCCGCCCAGCAGCGGCCCCAGCACGCTGCTCGCGCCGAACACCGCGCCGAACACCCCCTGGTAGCGGCCGCGGTCGCGGGGCGGCACGATATCGCCGACGATCGCCATCGACAGCACCATCAGACCGCCGCCGCCCAGGCCCTGCAGCGCGCGGAAGGCGATCAGCTGCGGCATGTTCTGCGAGATGCCGCAGAGCGCGGAGCCGATCAGGAAGATCACGATGACGGTCTGGAAGAGCTTCTTCCGGCCGTACATGTCGCCGAGCTTGCCCCACAGCGGGGTGGCGGCCGTCGAGGCCAGCAGATACGCGGTGACGACCCAGGACAGGTGCTCGATCCCGCCCAGATCGCTGACGATGGTCGGCAGGGCGGTGGACACGATCGTCTGGTCCAGCGCGGCCAGCAGCATGCCGAGGGCCAGCGCACTGATCGCGATCCGCACCGATCGCCGGTCCTGGTGCTCGCCGGGAAGGGCAGCGGGCGGTCCGGCCGGGGCCGTGGTGTCCTGCGCCATGCCGTGCTCCTCGCGTCGCGCCGCTTGATCGCGAATTAATATTCACACTATTCGCGCCGGTTTCGCGCTCTATGGACCACCGCCAGTGCTGGACAGACCTGGGCACGGCATGTTTGCGGCGGCATAATCACTGCGTCTTGAGGTATCCGAGGACCGTTTGCGGGAGGGGAGCCCAGTGGCGCCGGAGGGGGAAGAGGGACCGGAGCAGGGTGCGGCCATGGCCGCGGCCCGGTCGGCCGAACGGCAGATCGCGCTCGCCGCGACGGAAGGCTTCCATCCGCTGCGCGTTCGGCCATACGTGGCGGAGCCGGGCACCGAGCCCGCCGAGTCGACCGTCAAGCCGCTGATCGGGACCGCCGCGTACAACCCGGCCGTCACCGACCTGGGTATGTTCCCGGCCCCGTACGGCGGCGTCGGACACCCGGCGGACCAGGCTCTCGAGTACCCGGTCGACGACTCTCCCGCCCGAGCGGCGGACCTGTCCACGGCGGACCTCGACTCCGGGCCGCTGCTGGACGGCACCGGCCACTCCGACTGGAGCGACGCCGAGGGCCCCGGTCAGCACCGCGGCGGCCGGCGCCGCCGTCCCCGCCGCCGCAGACGGGGCCTGGTCGTCGCGGCTACCACCGTGGCCGCCACCGCGATGGCCGCCGGCGCGGTCGCCGTCGCCAACCAGCTGCTGAGCGCTCCCGACCGTCCGGAACGGGCGCTGCCGGACAACAGCAACAGCGTCCCCGACGTCGTCCTGCCCACCAGCGACGCGATGGCCGCCGTGGCACCGACCGCAGCGCACGGAAAGGCCCCCACGGCCTCGCCGACGGCGACCCACCGCGCCCCGTCCACCCCGGTGACGACTCCCCCGGCCACCGTCCCCCCGGTGTCCGCGACCCCGTCCGCGCCCCCCGGCACGGTGGGCGACCCGGTCGAGTCCGCCCCCGAAGCGACCCCGAGCAGCACCCCCGCTCCCACGAACCACCCCACCGTCGCCGCCCCGGCGCTGCAGATGGGCGACACCGGCGCCCCGGTCAGGGACCTCCAGCAGCGGCTGCGCCGCGCCTACGTCTACATGGGCGGCCTCGACGGCACCTTCGACTCGGAGGTCCGGGACGCGGTCGCCATGTTCCAGTTCTGGAACGCGATCACCAGCGATCCCGAGGGTGTCTACGGCCCGGCGACGCGTACCGCGCTGGAGCGGCAGACGTCCTGGTAGCCGCGTCTGCGAGGATCGTCCCGTGGCGCTGGAGGAATTCGGGGCCGGTCAGTTCCAACTCGTCCTGCTGCGGCGGATGGCGGACCACCGGCCCGAGCTGGTCGAAGAGGCGCTCCGCACGCTCGGCGCGTCCCGCGCGGAGCTGCGCGAGGCGAACCGCCGCTGGCAGGCGCGGCTGCACGGGCGCAACTCCCCGGACGGTCAGCGGCGCTACCGTTCCGCGCTCGGACCGCCCGAGAGCACGGTCGTCCGCCGGATCGGGGATCTGAGCTGCGAGGCCCTGCTGTGGCCCGTACCGCTCTGGCCCGAGCTGCGCTTCGAGGTGCTGTGCGCGCCCGGCGGCGGCGCGGTGTGGAACGAGTGGCTCATCCGTGCCCCGGGCGCCCCGTCCCCGGTCCTGGAGAGCGTCGACGACCTCGTCCCGTGGTCCTGCACCGTCGACGAGGTCGCCCGCGCGTTCCGGCCCGCGACGCCCCTCGAAGGCAGCGCCCCCACCCGCTGGCGGCTCGCCTTCGGCGATCCGTCGGCCGGCACCCGCCGCATCGCGCACTTCACCTGGGGCCTGCTGCAGTACGTCGAGGAGGCGTAGGCCGGGTCGTCGGAGTCCCGGATCAGGGGGCCACTGGCGCAATCGGGTCTTTGTTTTGTATCGTAGAGAAACAAAGTGGCTCCGCCCGTTTCCCCTGACCGGCGGGCGGGGCCACTGAGTACCTCTAGGGAGCCTGTATGCCGTCCACACCGTCCGTCCTGACCGCCCACGCACTCCTCCTCGACATGGACGGCACCTTGGTGAACTCCGACGCGGTGGTCGAGCGCTGCTGGCGCCGCTGGGCCGAGGCGCAGGGACTGGACGCGCAGGACGTGCTGAAGGTCGTGCACGGGCGGCAGGGCCACGCCACCATGGCGGTGCTGCTTCCGGACCGCCCGATCGAGGAGAACTTCGCCGACAACCGGCGGATGCTCGCGGAGGAGACCGCCGACCTCGACGGCGTCGTGCCCGTCGCGGGCGCGCCCGCCTTCCTGGCCTCCCTCGCCGGACGGCCGCACGCGCTGGTGACCTCCGCGGACGAGGCGCTGGCCCGCGCCAGGATGGGCGCCGCCGCGCTGCCGATGCCCGACGTCATGGTCACCGCGGAGCGGGTGAGCGCGAGCAAGCCGGACCCGGAGGGCTTTCTGAAGGGCGCCGCGGAGCTGGGCTTCGCCCCCGAGGACTGCATCGTGTTCGAGGACGCCGAGGTCGGCATCGCCGCCGCCAAGGCCGCCGGGATGCGCGTCGTCGGCGTGGGCCCGCGCGCCGCCGTCCACGCGCCCACCGCGCACGTCGACTCGCTGGAGCGGGTGCGGGTGGAGGCCACCGCGGACGGCGGCCTCCTGGTCCACATCGGCTGAGCGGGGCAGAGCCGGGCCGCCGGGCCCGTCACGCCGCAGAACCTGCCCACCGGCCCGCCGGGCTCGTCAGCCCGCGATCGCCTCGTAGAGGCTGAAGACGGCCAGCAGCACCATCACGGCGGCGGCGACCTTGGTGATCAGCGCCAGCGGCACCCGCTTCATCAGCAGCCGCCCGCCGAAGATCCCCAGCCCGGCGACGGCCCACAACGCGAGGACCGCGCCGAGGCCGACGGCCACCGGATCGTCGTAGCGGGCGGCGAGGTTGGCGGTCATGATCTGCGTCAGGTCGCCGAACTCCGCGACCAGGATGAGCATGAAGCCGGTACCCGCGACCTTCCAGAAACTCTGGTCGGCGGGTTCGCGGACGCCCTCCTCGCCGTCGTCCTTCTTGAACAGCAGCATGGCCGCACCCGCGAGGAAGAGCACCCCGACGACGCCCTGCACCCAGCGGTGCGGGAGCAGCGTCAGGACGCTGCCCGCCGCGATGGCGAGGCCGACATGGACGACGAAGGCCGCGGCGACACCGCAGAAGACGTACGAGGCGCGGTAACGGGTGCCGAGCATGAGGCCGGCGAGCGCGGTCTTGTCGGGCAGTTCTGCCAGGAAGACGACGCCGAAGACGATGGCGGCGACGGTGAAGCTGAACACGGGGCGGGATCCTCATCGGTCGGGCTGCCGCACCGAGAGCGCCGGTAAAAGGGGTCGCTTCGGCTCGACAGCGTCAATGGAAAACGCTGCGGCCGAAGGTCTCGCTGGCCCGGTGGGAAACCCACCGTGCCTCCGGGCGCCGGCTCAGGATCTGAGCAGTATGTCGACGGTCCGGCGAAGAGCTACTCCCCTTCTGCGCCACCTATTCTACGCGACGCTTCAGCCGGCCCCTGGCGACCAGCTCCAGGACCGACGAGACCGCGACGGCCTGCACCACCAGCAGCGCGACCAGCACGAAGAGCTGAACGGCCCCCGCCATGACGGGTGATGCCCCACCGAGCAGCATGCCGACGAAGGCCCCCGGCAGCGTGACCAGTCCCACAGTCCGCGTCTGGTCGAGACCCGGCACGAGTGCGCCGGAGGCGGCGGGCCTGGCGATCTCCAGTCGCGCGTCACGGTCCTCGAAGCCCAGCGCCATGGCGGCCTCGACCTCACCGTGTCGGCCGTGCAGCTCCTCCAGTGCGCGACGGCCGCCGAGCACCGTCGCGGTGAGCGCGCCGCCGATGAGGATGCCGGCGACGGGGATCAGCGCGATGCCGTCGAGTGGCACGAGGCCGGTCAGCACGAGGAGCGCGACGACCGGCAGCGCGCTCACCCCGATCGGCACGGCCGCCCACCGCCAGCTGCGGTCATCGGTGATCCGGCGTCCCGCGGTCCACACCGCGACCGCGTACATGACGCCGACGAAGGCGAGCAGCGCCGGCAGATAGCGGACGACCCAGCCGATGAGCAGCGATACCACCGCGAGCTGCAGCGCGGCGCGCAGCCCCGCGACGGCGATACCGCGCGCGTAGTTCTCGCGCTCGTCGGCGAGATGGGCGTACGCGGCCACGCCGGTGGCCAGCATCAGCAGGACGGCCAGCACGATGCCGAGAGTGCGGTTGACGGGGAGCAGCGAAGTGGAGGCGGCGGACGTGGTGGCGGCGGCGAGCACGGGGCCACTGTAGGCGGGTGCGGGCGCATCCAACGGAACTGACGGTGCGCCACCCCTCGACATGACGTGCGCATGTCGCCAATCTGTAACCTGCCGCACCTCGGCAGGCAATCTGGCCCCGGCACGCTTACCGGGCCCGCCACCCTCGCCGGGGCCGGTTGGACACGCCCGCAACCACCCCCACCCCACAGGGAGTTCGCATGTCCCGGATACGCAGTGTCTACGCGCGTCGACGCGTGACCGTGCTCACCACGTTCGCCGCCGTCACCGCGGCACTCGGTCTGCTCGTCGCCCCCACCACCGCCCAGGCCGCACCCCCCACGCCGCCCAGCGCCGCGACCGCCCGCACCGAACTCGCCGCACTGACCGTGCAGGCCGAGGGATCGTCCACCGGCTACAGCCGTGACAAGTTCCCGCACTGGATCACCCAGAGCGGCACCTGCAACACCCGGGAGGTCGTCCTCAAGCGGGACGGGACCAACGTCGTCCAGGACTCCTCCTGTGCCGCCGTCAGCGGCACCTGGCACTCCCCGTACGACGGCGCCACCTGGACCGCCGCCTCCGACGTCGACATCGACCACATGGTCCCGCTCGCCCAGGCCTGGCGCTCCGGCGCCGCCAGTTGGACCACCGCCCAGCGGCAGGCGTTCGCCAACGACCTGACCCACTCCCAGCTGCTCGCCGTCACCGACAACGTCAACCAGGCCAAGGGCGACAAGGACCCGGCCCAGTGGCTGCCGCCGCTGGCCTCGTACCACTGCACCTACGCCCGTATGTGGGTCTGGGTGAAGTACTCGTACTCCCTGACCGTCGACTCCGCCGAGAAGAGCGCCCTGACCTCCATCCTCAACGGCTGCTGATTGCCCGACGCACAACTCCCGCCTCCCCTCCGGCGTCCGTAGTCTTGGGCGACGGAGGGGAGGCCGGTCACCATGGCTGAGCTGCGTTTGGGACCACTGCTGCGGTATGTGGACGAGGACAGCGCCACCGTGTGGATCGAGGCCGACCGGCCGTGCGAGGCGGTCGTCGACTGTGAGGGGGACGGCGGCGGGAGTGCCAGGACCTGGCAGGTCGCGGGGCACCACTACGCGCTGGTGACCGTCACCGGGCTGCGCACCGGCAGCAGGACGCCGTACGCCGTGCGCCTCGACGGCCGGCCGGTCTGGCCGCTGCCCGGCTCCCCGTTCCCGCCCAGCACCATCCACACCGCCGCCGGCGGCAGCGCTCCGCTGCGCGTGGCCTTCGGCTCCTGCCGGTGGGCGGCGCCCGCGCACCACGCCCGCGACCCGGTCGGCCCCGACGCGCTCGACTCCCTCGCCCAGGAGATCGTGCGGGACGCCGCCGCCCGCCCGGACGTGCTGCTCCTGCTCGGTGACCAGGTGTACGCGGACGAGACCTCGAACGCCACCCGCAACTGGCTCGCCCGCCGCCGCGACCTCGCCGACCCGCCCTGGGACCAGGTCGCGGACTACGAGGAGTACACCCACCTCTACTACGAATCCTGGCTCGACCCCGAGGTGCGCTGGCTGCTGTCCACCGTCCCCAGCTGCATGATCTTCGACGACCACGATGTGATCGACGACTGGAACACCTCCGAGGCGTGGCTCGGTCAGATCCGCGCCACCCCCTGGTGGCAGGAGCGCATCCTCGGCGGCCTGATGTCGTACTGGGTCCATCAGCACCTGGGCAACCTCTCCCCCGCCGAGTTGGCCGCCGACGAGCTGTTCCGCACCGTGCGCGCCGCCGCGGACGGCACCGAGGCCGTCCGTGCCTTCGCCACCCGCGCCGACGCCGACGCCGCGTCGGTGCGGTGGAGTTACCGGCGCGACTTCGGGCGGGTCCGGCTGCTGATGGTGGACTCCCGGGCCGCGCGCGTCCTGGCGGAGGACCGGCGCTCGATGCTCGACGACGGCGAATGGCAGTGGGTGCGCGAACAGGTGCTGTCCGACGGGTCGTTCGACCACCTCCTGGTCGGCACCTCGCTGCCCTGGCTGCTGCCGCACGCCGTGCACGCCGCCGAGGAGTGGGACGCTGCGCTGTGCCGGGGCGTGCGCGGCCGGCGGTGGGCGGAGCGCGGCGAGAAGCTGCGCCAGGCGGCCGACCTGGAGCACTGGGCGGCGTTCCGCACCTCCTTCGACGCGCTCGCCGGCCTCTTCGCCGAGGTGGGCAGCGGTCCGCGGGCTCCGGCGGCCATCTGCGTCCTGTCCGGCGACGTGCACCACGCGTACATCGCCGAGGCGCACTGGCCGCGCCCGGTGGCCAGCCGGGTCCTCCAACTCACCTGCTCGCCCATCCACAACAGCGTCCCCGCGGCGATACGGCTGGGCTTCCGCGTCGGCTGGAGCCGGCCGGGCCGCTGGATCGGCCGCGCTCTCGCCCGCCACGGCCGGCTCCCCGCGTCCGTCATCGGCTGGACCCGCCTGGGCGGCCCCTGGTTCGGCAACCAGCTGATGACCCTGACCCTGCGCGGCCGTCTCCTCGACCTCAAGGTGGCCGGTCCCAGGGGCTCGTTCTCGCCGTCGACACACCGGCGGAAATGAGCGGTGCGATCCGCCCGGCGCCCGACCGCGGCCGGATGGCGGCGTGCACCGCCATCAGCGTCTTCTCCACCCGCCCCGCAAGCGGCGTCCGGGATATTCCCCACACCGTGTCTACAACATCACGTACCCCTCGCCGGTACCGGCCACCCCCTCTGGCGTACGCTGTACGGCTGGGAGCGGATGTAGATCCGCCCATACGCCAACAGGCAATATGTCGGACGGGGAGGCACGGTGCTCGAGGGTCTGGGCTCCTTGTTCGACTGGCCATGGATCTACGTACTCGTCGCACTGTCCGTGCTGCTCGACGTGTTCGTGCCGATCCTGCCCAGCGGGGTGCTGGTGATCAGCGCCGCGACCGCGGGCACCACCGGTGCGGGCGGCGACATGCTCGATGTGGTCGCGCTCCTGGTGTGCGCTGCCATCGCCTCCTGTCTCGGCGACATCGCCGCCTACCGGCTGGCCTGGCGCGGCGGCGACTGGTTCGACCGCCGCATGGCGCAGTCCCGCAGGCTCTCCACCGCCCAGGAGCGGCTGGGAGAGGTGCTGACGAAGGGCGGCGGGTCGCTCGTCGTGCTCGCCCGCTTCGCACCGGCCGGCCGCTCCGTGGTGAGCCTGGGCGCGGGCGTGGCGCACCGCCGGCCCAAGGAGTTCCTGCCCTGGTCGGCCTTGGCCGGTGTGGCGTGGGCGACGTACAGCGTGGGCCTGGGCTACCTCGGTGGCGAGTGGCTGGGCGCGAGCTGGCTCAGCAGCGCCATGTCGCTGATCGCCCTGGTCGGTACCGGCGGCCTGGCCGCCTATGTCTTCCGCCGCGGACGCCGGACCGCGATGGCGGCGGCCCTGGCCACCGTGCCGCTGGCGATCCCCCCGCAGCCCGCCGCCGCCGACCGCGGAACGGTCGTCGAAGCGCTGTAGGACGGCCCGAGGGGCTGCTCTCGCCCCCTGCACCACCCCTGCCCGGCGCACCGCGCTCCCCTGACTCCCGCTGCGACCGCGAGCGGGAGATGCAGCGGTGCGGAAAAAGATCCGAGGCGCGAGGCAGGCCGGGATCGGCCCGGGGCACGGACGTCGGCGTGGGTTCGATGCTCAGCGGGAAATAACTCGGCGGACCTGCTAGGCCGTGGAAACAGTCAAAAGCGTGCGCCAATAACTTCCTTCGGAACTCATCCCGATCAATTCATTGCCCACAAGGACAGAATCGGAACCTCGCGGGCGCGAATGGTCGGCCGGTCGCCGCATAGTCCTCGCGTTCCATACCTTGTCATATGCGGACACTGTCCCCATCGCACAAAGGTTCTCATTCCCCGGCTCTGGCGCTTTTGCGATTCATTCTCACTCGATCCAGCGATAGCCAGCGTGCAGGGTGACGAAAAAGAATGAGCCGCATACCCCACCCCCTGACGCGAAGGACTTACGCATGTCGGTTGATGCGGGCCAGGACGCCGCTCTCACCACCCCGGGCGCCCCGGACAACAACTCGGCGCACACCAGCCTCGATACGGCTGCTGCCCGGAATCTGGCGACCACCACCAAGTCCGCACCTCAGATGGCGGGAATCTCCTCCCGCTGGCTGCTGCGCATGCTGCCCTGGGTCGAAGTCACAGCCGGCACCTACCGGGTCAACCGCCGGCTCACGTACTCCGTCGGCGACGGCAAGGTGACCTTCGTCAAAACCGGATCCCACGTACGCGTCGTGCCCGCCGAACTGGGCGAACTGGCGCTGCTGCGGTCCTTCGAGGACACCTCGGTCCTCGCCGCGCTCGCCGACCGCTTCACCCAACGCGAATTCGCCCCCGGCGATCTCCTCGCCGAAGCCGGCCAACCCGTCGACACTCTCTACCTCCTCGCCCACGGCAAGGTCGAACAACTCAGCGAAGGCGAATTCGGCGAGCAGAATCGTCTCGGCGTTCTCGCCGACGGCGCCCACTTCGGCGAACAGGGCCTGCTCGACCCGGAAACGCCCTGGGACGTCACCATCCGCGCCGCGACCACCACCACCGTCCTCGCCCTGTCCCGGCAGGACTTCCAGACCCTCGCCGA
>NZ_JBWKIQ010000013.1:0-252091 GCF_056432645.1 Streptomyces sp. NPDC045021 | reverse complement strand
CTGCCCGGCCCTTCAAGTGGACCAAGACCGCAGACCAGATCATCGACCGGATCTGCCACTACTGCGCCAGGATCTCCGGACCGGCTCACTAGGCCCTGGCCGCCACCGGCAACACCCCGCCCACCGAAACGTGACGAAACGAAGCGAAGCGAGCCCGACCGAACGCCCTACGCCTCGCCTACGCCACCCGCTCGCCTACGCCTCGCTGCTGACCGACCAGAGGTTCACGCCCTCCGGCTCCACCGCGTACTTGTCGATCTCCGCCAGCTCCTCCGTCGTGAGCTTCGGCGCGCCGACCGCCGCCACGTTGGCCTCCAGCTGCTTGACCGACGAAGCGCCGATGAGCGCGGACGTGACGCGCTCGTCGCGCAGCGCCCAGCTCAGCGCGAGCTGGGCGAGGGACTGGCCGCGGCGCTGCGCGATGTCGTTGAGGGCGCGGAGGCGGGTGACCGTCTCCTCGTTGACCAGGCCCGGGTCCAGGGACTTGCCCTGGGCGGCGCGGGAGTCCTCGGGGATGCCGCCGAGGTACTTGTCCGTCAGCAGGCCCTGGGCTAGCGGCACGAAACCGATGCAGCCCATGCCCTCCTCGGCGAGGACGTCGAGCAGGCCGTCGTCCTCGATCCAGCGGTTGATCATCGAGTACGAGGGCTGGTGGATGAGGGCCGGAACGCCCAGCTCCCGCAGGATGCGCGCCGCCTCGCGGGTGCGCTCGGGGCTGTACGAGGAGATACCGACGTAGAGCGCCTTGCCCTGCTGGACGGCGGAGGCCAGCGCGCCCATCGTCTCCTCGAGCGGGGTCTCCGGGTCGAAGCGGTGCGAGTAGAAAATGTCGACATAGTCGAGACCCATGCGGGACAGCGACTGGTCGAGCGAGGCGAGGAGGTACTTGCGGGAGCCGGCGTCGCCGTACGGGCCGGGCCACATGTCCCAGCCGGCCTTGCTGGAGATGACCAGCTCGTCGCGGTACGGGCGGAAGTCCTGCGCCAGGATCGTCCCGAAATTCGACTCGGCGGCGCCGTAGGGCGGGCCGTAGTTTTGGCCAGGTCGAAGTGGGTGACGCCCAGGTCGAAGGCGCGGCGCAGGATCGCGCGCTGCGAGTCGAGGGTGCGGTCGTCACCGAAGTTGTGCCACAGGCCCAGCGAGATGGCGGGGAGCTTCAGCCCGCTGCGCCCGGTGCGGCGGTACTCCATGGAGTCGTAGCGCTCGTCGGCGGCGCGATAGAGGGAACGGTTATTCATGCGCTCTGCCTATCACGCCTCCAGGCCCCGGATCCGAACCGGAGGCAGGGCACCCGGTTCGTGTGCGCGGCGCCGCGCGCAGTACTGTGGCGATCGGGTGACGAGCGCTGGAGGGGCTGGTACGCGATGAATCTGCGCGACCTGGTGTATGGGCTGTATGCCCGCCGAGTGGAGCACCGCCTCGATCTGACCCAGGGCCCCAAGCACATTGGCGTGATCCTGGACGGCAACCGGCGCTGGGCCAAGGCCGCGGGCGGTACGACGGAGCAGGGCCACCGGGCCGGCGCCGACAAGATCGCCGAGATGCTGGGCTGGTGCGAGGAGACCGGGGTCAAGGTCGTCACGCTCTGGCTGCTGTCGACCGACAACCTGGACCGTCCCGCCGAGGAGCTCGTCCCGCTGCTGGGCATCATCGAGGGCGCGGTGAGCGGGCTGGCCGAGACCGGCCGCTGGCGCGTCCACCACGTCGGCACGATGGACATGCTGCCGGCGCGCACCCAGTCGGTGCTGAAGGAGGCCGAACAGGCCACCCACGGCGTCGACGGCATCCTCGTGAACGTCGCGGTCGGCTACGGCGGCCGCCAGGAGATCGCGGACGCGGTCCGCTCGCTGCTCCACGAGCACGCGGGGCGCGGCACCTCCATCGAGGACCTCGCCGAGCTGCTGGACGTCGAACACATCGCCGAGCACCTCTACACCCGCGGCCAGCCCGACCCCGACCTGGTCATCCGCACCAGCGGCGAGCAGCGGCTGTCGGGCTTCATGCTCTGGCAGAGCGCCCACTCCGAGTACTACTTCTGCGAAGTCTTCTGGCCCGCCTTCCGCAAGGTCGACTTCCTGCGCGCACTGCGCGACTACGCGGCGCGGCACCGCCGCTACGGCTCGTAGCCACCGCCCCCGGCCGGCCCCGGCCGCCCGCGTATCTTCCCGGGCAGGCCCGAGCACTTCCCCCGCCCAACCGGATTACCTAGACCGGCAGGTCCGAGCACGCCCTTCGCTCAACGGGAGTACCCAGACCGGCAGGTCCGAGCACGTCCCCCCGCCGACCCCGAGTGGCTTCTCCGTAGCCTCCTTCGGCCATCTGCCGCAGCACCTTCCGTTCATCTGCCGCAGTTTTTTCGGGCTCGCGTCAGGATTGATGGCACAGCTGTCATATGCAGTCGCATAGGCACCCGCTTTCGAGGGCATACACCGGTCAACAGCGGACGGCACCCAGGTTCGTCCGCCCGGGAGGCCCATTGCCCACGGACGTGCCGTATACGGAGGGCCGCGGACCGGCCCACGCGCCCGGTCCCGGCCCAGTACAGCGCGACGTTGTCGCACCCCGACCTCTGCCCGAGGGGGTTCGTCCACACGTGGTGAAAAGCAAGAATCGCCGGGAGCACGACCGGCGCACTTACGTCCTCGACACCAGCGTCCTGCTTGCCGACCCCAATGCCCTCACCCGCTTCGACGAGCACGAAGTCGTGCTCCCGGTGGTGGTGGTAACGGAGTTGGAGGCCAAGCGGGCCCATCCAGAGCTCGGCTACTTCGCCCGACAGGCGTTGCGGCTGCTCGACGACTTCCGGATCAGGTACGGGCGCCTCGACGCCCCGATCCCGATCGGCGAGCTGGGTGGCACGCTCCGCGTCGAACTGAATCACTCGGACCCAGGGGTGCTCCCCGTCGGGTTCCGGCTGGGTGACAACGATTCGCGCATCCTGGCGGTCGCCCGCAACCTCCAGGCCGAGGGGTACGACGTCACGGTCGTCTCCAAGGACCTGCCGCTGCGGGTGAAAGCCTCCTCCGTCGGCCTCGCGGCCGAGGAGTACCGGGCCGAACTGGCGATCACGTCGGGTTGGACCGGTATGGAGGAGCTGCTGGTCGACGCGGAGGAGGTGGACAGGCTCTACGCAGAAGAGGTCATCGTCCTGCCCGAGGCGGGCGAGCTGCCCGTGCACACCGGGCTGGTCCTGCAGTCCGAGCGCGGCAAGGCGCTCGGCCGGGTGACTGAGGACGGCCGGGTGCGGCTGGTGCGCGGCGACCGGGAGGCCTTCGGGCTGCACGGCCGCAGCGCGGAGCAGCGGGTCGCGCTGGATCTGCTGCTCGATCCCGACGTCGGGATCGTGTCGCTGGGCGGCCGGGCCGGCACCGGCAAGTCGGCACTGGCCCTGTGCGCGGGCCTGGAAGCGGTGCTGGAGCGACAGCAGCACCGCAAGGTGATGGTCTTCCGGCCGCTGTACGCGGTCGGCGGACAGGAGCTGGGATACCTGCCGGGCAGCGAGTCGGAGAAGATGAGCCCCTGGGCTCAGGCCGTCTTCGACACCCTGTCCGCGGTGACATCGAAGGAGGTCATCGAGGAGGTCGTGGCGCGGGGCATGCTCGAAGTGCTGCCGCTCACCCACATCCGCGGCCGGTCGCTCCACGACGCGTTCGTGATCGTGGACGAGGCCCAGTCGCTCGAACGGAACGTCCTGTTGACCGTTCTGTCCCGTATCGGTGCCGGATCGCGGGTCATTCTGACCCATGACGTGGCACAGCGGGACAACTTGAGGGTCGGGCGGTACGACGGCGTGGTGGCCGTCGTCGAGAAGCTCAAGGGACATCCGCTCTTCGCGCACATCACCCTGAACCGGTCCGAACGCTCCCCGATCGCCGCATTGGTGACGGAGTTGCTGGAGGACAACGGGGTATAATCCGGTAACCGTGCGTGAGTTGAGGCTGCTGCGTCCCCAAGGGGCGCAGCAGCCTAGCGTTATGGGGCGCGCCGCGCCGGTACTTTCCGAGCAACTGGGCGTGTGACGTTTGCCACGCAGGCATAAATTGCTTGACGGTGTTCCCTTCCCGCTAGGGTGTGACGCTGTCAGGCCCCGCTTACGGCACACCCACACCCCCAGCGGTGTGGAACCCCAGAACTGAACAGCGTCACCGCCGTAAGTCGCCCGAGCACCACGCGGATCCCGACAGGGAATCGCACCGGGCCAGTGCCCCCGTGACCAGTCGGACCGCTCGCGGTCCGGAACAAGGGGAGGCCAGCGTTCAGGGGCACGATTTCGTCCGCGAGGTCACCACGCGGCCGATGCTGGAAGGACAACCGTGTGAGCCGGATCTCGGTCCGGGGATTTGCAGTGGCCTCGGCCACCGCAGTCACCACCGTGGGCGCCGTAGTCGGCGTCGCAGCAGGCGCTGACCAGGGCTCCAACCAGCCTGTCGAGGCCGCCGGCGCGACGACCGTCCTCGCGGACATACCCGCTGGCCAGCAGGTTCAGCAGGCCTCACTGACGCAGCAGGCGCAGGCACAGTCCGACGCCGCCGACGCGACAGCGAAGAAGGCCGCAGAGGACAGCGCGCGCCAGCAGGCAGCCAAGGACGCCTCCGCCAAGAAGAAGGCCGCCGACGAAGCGGCCGCCAAGGCGAAGGAAGCCCGGGAACTGGAGGCGAAGGCGGCGGCGAGCCGTTCCGCGGATCGTGCGACGTTCGCGGTCAAGAGCTCGTACACGACGGCCGAAGTCAAGGCCATGGCCCTGCAGATCGTCGGCTCCAGCCAGTTCCAGTGCTTCTCCAACATCGTGGAGCAGGAAAGCGGCTGGGACTACACGGCGACCAACCCGTCCTCGGGCGCGTACGGCCTCGTGCAGTCGTACCCCGGCAACAAGATGGCTTCCGTCGGCGCCGACTGGCGGACCAACCCGGCCACGCAGATAAAGTGGGGCCTCAACTACATGAACAGCCGGTACGACAGCCCGTGCGGCGCCTGGTCCTACTGGCAGGTCCACCACTCGTACTAGGTCGCACCGGCCGGTTCGTCTCCGGCACCTGGTGAGCCTCTCCGCATGCCCCCCGACCCCAGCAGGTCGGGGGGCATTCGCGTGAGCCCACCCGCCGGCGGGGCGGGCGGCCGGAGAGGCAACCCCGGGCACAGGTAACGTCGTCCTCCTCACGGGAGTGCCGGTGCCGGTGCCGGAACAAAGGGGCAGGGGAACGCGATGTCGGAAAAGCGCCATTGGGGCGCGAGGGTTGCCACCAGGCTGGCCAAGCTCGCCGACCGCCTCGACGAACGGCGCGCGGAAGTCACCGCCGAGCAGGACGAGCAGCCCGACGCCCCGCCGCCGAAGCCCAGACCCGCACCGCGGCCGGACACCCCGCAGAACGCCGGCTCCGGCTCCGGCCTGGAGTCGCGGCCCGCGCCCAAGGCCGTAGCGGCCCCCGGCCACCCGCCACAGGCACCGGTCGCACAGCTGCCCGACCCCCTCGGCGTCGTGCCGTGGAGCATGCGCGTCGCCGCCGAGGTCGCCTGGCGGCTGCTGGTACTCGCCGGCACCGTCTGGGTACTGATGCGGGTGATCGGCGCCATCCAACTCGTCGTCCTCTCCTTCGTCGCCGCCCTGCTCATCACCGCCCTGCTGCAGCCCATCGTGGGCCGCCTCAAGCGCGCGGGAGTACCCCGCGGCCTCGCCACCGGCATCACCTTCATCGGCGGGTTCGTACTGATAGGCCTCGTCGGCTGGTTCGTCGTCTGGCAGGTGATGGACAACGTCGACGACCTGTCCACCAAGCTCACCGACGGCGTCGCCGAGATGAAACGCTGGCTGCTCAACAGCCCGTTCCATGTCACCGAGGACCAGATCAACCAGATCGCCAAGAACCTCACCGACACCATCAGCACCAACACCAAGGCCATCACCGACGCCGGCCTCCAGGGCGTCACCGTCATCGTCGAGCTGCTCACCGGCATGCTGCTCGCGATGTTCAGCACGCTCTTCCTGCTCTACGACGGCCGCAACATCTGGAACTGGACCCTCAAGCTCTTCCCCGCCGCCGCCCGCGACGGACTCGCCGGCGCCGGACCACGCGCCTGGCGGACGCTGACGCTCTACGTGCGCGGCACGGTGATAGTGGCCCTCATCGACGCCGTCTTCATCGGGGCGGGCATCTGGTTCCTGCACGTACCGATGGCGGTGCCGCTGGCCGTCGTCATCTTCGTCGCCGCGTTCGTCCCGCTCGTCGGCGCCGTCGCCTCCGGCGCACTCGCGATGGTCGTCGCGCTCGTGACCGAGGGGCCGTTCACCGCCCTCATGGTGCTCATCGTGGTGCTCGCGGTCCAGCAGATCGAGGGCCACATCCTGCAGCCCTTCATCCTCGGCCGCGCCGTCCGCGTCCACCCGCTGGCCGTGGTGCTCTCCGTCGCCGCCGGCTCGCTCATTGCCGGCATCGGCGGCGCCGTCGTCGCGGTCCCGCTCGTCGCCGTGACGAACACGGTCGTCGGCTACCTGCGCACCCACGCCAGGGAAGCCGCCATGGCCACCGAGTCCGGCCCGCACGGCGCCACGATCGAGGACCTCGCCCCGGTCCTCCCCGACTGACCCACGCACGATCGCTCCGCACGCACGACGGGCCCCCGACCATCGGTCGGGGGCCCTTCCTGTTCAGCGATACGGCTGCTCAGCCGGCGATGGCGGCCTCGGCGTCCAGCGTCGTCCCGACCGCCTGCACGATGGCAGCGATCTTGAACGCCTCCTGGATCGTCTCGCGTGAGACATCCGCCTTGCGCAGCACGGCCTCGTGCGAGTCCAGGCACTGGCCGCACCCGTTGACGGCCGAGACCGCCAGCGACCACAGCTCGAAGTCGACCTTCTCCACACCCGGGTTGCCGATGACGTTCATCCGCAGCCCCGCGCGCAGCGTGCCGTACTCCGGGTCCGACAGCAGGTGCCGGGTCCGGTAGAAGACGTTGTTCATCGCCATGATCGCGGCAGCGGACTTGGCGGCGGTGTACGCCTCGGGCGAGAGGTTGGCCTTCGCCTCCGGCTCCAGCTCGCTCAGCACCCGCGGCGAACGCGAGGCGATGGCGACGGCGAGCACCGTGCCCCACAGCTGCTGCTGCGGAAGTTCGGAATTACCGATGACCGAGCCGAGGTTCAGCTTCAGGTCCTTGGCGTAGTCGGGCAGCGCCGACTTGAGGTTGTCCAGCGACATACCGGATCACTCGCCCGCGAGGAGCGCGACCGGGTCGAGAGTCGTCTCGCCCTTGCTCCAGTTGCACGGGCACAGCTCATCGGTCTGCAGGGCGTCGAGCACCCGCAGCACCTCCTTGGGGTTCCGCCCCACGGAACCGGCGGTCACCATCGTGAACTGGATCTCGTTGTTGGGATCGACGATGAACACGGCCCGCTGCGCGAAGCCGTCCTCGCCCTCGACACCGCAGTCACGCATGAGCTCGTGCTTGGAGTCGGCAAGCATCGGGAACGGCAGGTCCCGCAGATCGGCGTGGTCCTTGCGCCAGGCATGGTGCACGAACTCGGAGTCCCCGGAAACCCCGAGAATCTGCGCGTCGCGGTCGGCGAACTCGTCGTTCAGCTTGCCGAATGCGGCGATCTCGGTCGGACACACGAAAGTGAAGTCCTTCGGCCAAAAGAACACCACGCGCCACTTGCCCTCGTACGACTTGTGGTCGATCTGAGCGAAGGCCTTGTCCGCGTCGAGATCGACGCAGGCAGTCAGGTCGTAGGTGGGGAACTTGTCACCGATAGTGAGCACGCGCTCTCCTTGAAACATAGGAAATCCCTTTTGAGGCTTTCCGGGGGGTTGGACGGATTCCACCGTCCCATAGAGTGCATTGATCACAGAAATAGCCAGACTCGACGATGTTGATCGGGGTCACCTATCAGTAGCCAGGAGCGACCATGAGCAAGCAGCCAAGCCTGTCCCAGTTGCGGGCGTTTGCCGCGGTGGCCGAGTGTCTGCACTTTCGTGATGCGGCGGCTTCCATCGGGACCAGTCAGCCGGCGCTCTCCGGGGCGGTTGCCGCGTTGGAGGAGACGTTGGGGGTGCAGCTGGTCGAGCGGACGACGCGGAAGGTGCTGCTCACCGCGGCCGGGGAGCGGATCGCGGCGCGGACGCGGAGCGTGCTCGACGCGGTGGGGGAGCTGCTGGAGGAGGCGGAGGCGGCGCGGGCGCCGTTCACCGGGGTGCTGCGGCTCGGGGTGATACCGACCGTCGCGCCGTATCTGCTGCCGACGGTGCTGCGGCTCGTGCACGTTCGGTACCCGGCGCTGGATCTGCAGGTGCACGAGGAGCAGACGTCGTCGCTGCTGGAGGGGTTGACCGGTGGGCGACTCGATCTGCTGTTGCTCGCGGTGCCGCTCGGGATGCCCGGGGTGACCGAACTCCCGCTGTTCGACGAGGACTTCGCCGTGGTCGCCCCGCAGGGGCACTGGCTGGCCGGGCGGCAGGCCATCCCGCGGGAGGCGTTGCGGGAGATGGATCTGCTGCTGCTCGACGAGGGGCACTGCCTGCGCGATCAGGCGCTCGACATCTGCCGGGAGGCGGGGCGGCCGGGTGGGGTTCCGGTGACGACCACCGCGGCCGGGCTCTCCACGCTGGTGCAGCTGGTCGCGGGCGGGCTCGGGGTGACGTTGCTGCCGCGGACCGCGCTGCTGGTGGAGACCGGGCGCAACGACCAGTTGTCGACGGGGTACTTCGCGGATCCCGCGCCGTCGCGGCGGATCGCGCTCGCGATGCGCGGTGGGACGGCCCGCGCGGAGGAGTTCACGGCATTCGCGGCCGCGTTGCGCGAGGCGCTGCGGCCGCTGCCGGTGCGCGTGCTCGACGCGGAGGACGTGGCGGACGTGGCGGAGGACGTCGGCGTCGGCCGGGCCTGAGGGAAGCAGGCCCGGCCAGTGTCAGTGCTACTCGGTCCGCAGGCCGTCCGGACGCATCATGCGCCACAGCGGCGGCAGGCTGAGCAAGGTCACGAGCAGGACGACGCCCGCCCCGACGCCCGTCATCGTCGCGGCACTCGCCCAGTCGACGCGGATCGGTGAGCCGACCATTTTCAGCAGCACGGAGCCGAGTCCGAGGCCGCCGACGACGGCCAGTGCCAGGCCGAGGGCGACCGGGATGGCGGTCTGCCACAGCACCGACAGCCCGAGGGTGGAGCGCCGGGTACCGAAGGCGATCAGTACCGCGAGCAGCTTCTTGCGCTCGCGCAGCTGCTCCAGCATCGAGACCAGCAGGCTGATGCCGATCAGCAGCAGGGTGGTGACCGCGCCGATCAGCAGGCCGCGCTTGATGCTGGTGTACTTGCGCACCGTGCGGGTGCCTTCGAGCGTGTAGGTGTCCGCGCCCTCGCCCAGCCGGGCCGTGGTGTTGCGGACGTACTCCTCCGCGTCCGGCCGCTGCGCGTCGAGCTTGATCAGCACCATGGCGCGCGCTTCCTGCATCTGTGCCACGTCCAGGGCGCCGGAGGTGGCGAGGATGCCGTACATCACGTCCCCGTTGGGGCTGGTGCGGGCCTTGACCGTGCGGGCGTTGGTCGGGACGGTCCAGGGCCGGGGCGAGCCCGTCAGCACGCCGCTCTGCGGGACGTTGAGGTCCAGCCCGGCGCCGGCTTCGGAGACGGCCGGTGGGGTCATGTACGACGCGTCCGGCAGGACGCGGTAGACGCTCCCGTCGGCGCAGTTACCGATCACGGCGAACTCGGCGAGCGCGGCGCAGTCGCCGACGAACACCGGGAACTCGATGATGTCGCTCACCGCGTCGGGGTTGCCGGAGGCCTTCGCCTTCGCCGCCGCGCCGCCGGGGATGGCGGACGTCTGGACGAGTCCGAGCGCCGAACGCACGCCGGGGGTGGTCCGGTATGCCTGGATCCCGGCGGTCGCCTGCGGGCCGTTCGTGACATCGAAGGCCGCCTGCATCTGGGCCCGGTTCGGGTCCTTGCCGGTGTTGGAGGTGAAGTCGCTCTCGATACCGGTGAAGAGCATCTGCAGGGCGATGGCGCCGGCCACCGCGACGGTGATGCCGTTGACCACCCGGGCGGAGGCGCCGCTGTTGAGCTGCAGGCGGCGGGTGGCGAGCTGCCAGGGGACCCGGCCGCCGCCGAAGCGGTTGACGATCAATTCGACGAGCCAGGGCAGGGCGGCGGTGACGCCGACGAGCAGCAGGATCGCGCCGGCCGAGATCTGGTACGCGTTGAGTTCCGCGTTCCCCTGGACGCCGCCGAACAGCGGGGCCAGCAGCGCCAGTCCGAAGACCGGGATGAGCAGCCGCCACCACAGACGGCGCTTGCGCAGCGCCGCGTTGCGGACGACGCCCAGCGGTTCGATGGCGATGCCGCGCAGTGCGAGGACGGTGACCGCGACGGCGGCCGCCGGGACGCCGAGCACGATCAGCAGGGCGAGGCCGGTGCTGGGCCGGACGTCGGAGGGGAAGACGCTCAGTCTGTAGAGCTCGATCTGTCCGGTGAAGTGCCGTCCCAGGAGGAAGAACCCGAGGCCGAACACGAGCCCGACGAATGCGCCGACCAGTGCCTCGCCGGCGGCGATCCGCCGGGTCATCCGGGTGTCGGCGCCGACCAGGCGCAGTGCGGCGAGCCGCCGGTCGCGGCGTTCCCCGCCGAAGCGGACGGCGGTGGCGATGAGGATGGCCACCGGCATCAGCAGTACGACGAGGCCGATGATGACGAGCAGGGTCAGGACCGCGCCGAGGCCCTCGGAGTCGCGCCGGGCGCCGCCGATCGTGTCGACGCGTGTGGCGTGTACGTCGGTGAGGGTGTCGCTGCCCGCGTAGTAGACGAGTTCGGCGGGCCCGAGCAGTCCGGCCTTGGCGATGGTGCCGGTGACGCGGTAGTTGAGCCGCTCCTTGAGCAGCTTGCCGTCGGAGGAGTCCAGCAGCTTGGCGAGGGCGGGGGAGACCGTCATCTCGCCGGGGGCGGGGATTTTGCTCAGGCCGGGCGGTACCGGCGGCTTGTCGCCGTCGGGGCGCAGGACCCGGCCGTAGACGTCCACGCCGTGGTACACGGTGTCGGCGTTGTCGATCAGCATGGTCGACGCGGTCGGCTTGAGCTTCTCGCCGAAGTACAGGTCGTCACGGTCGTGGCCGCGATCCGAGCGGGCTTGCATCATCGCCGGGACGGCGGCGGCGAGCAGCAGCACCGCCACGCCGAGGCCGACGCCGACGGCGGTCAGCAGGTTGCGGATCCAGCCCTCCCTGCCGCCGGCGAGCGTGAAGCGGGCGCCGAGGGCGAGGTCGTGGGCCCAGGTGCGGGCGTCGGTGCGGGACTTGGTGCGTGAGGTGGTGCGCGCGGCGTTGTCCGAAGGCGCGCTCACGCGACCCGCTCCATGTCGCGGGACTTGCCGTCGCGTACGACGATCTCGCGGTCGGAGTACGCGGCGACCCGCGCTTCATGGGTGACCAGGACGACAGCCGCGCCGGTGTCCCGGGCGGCGTCGGTGAGCAGCCGCATGACGCGCTCGCCGTTGAGGGAGTCGAGGGCGCCGGTCGGTTCGTCCGCGAAGACCACGCGGGGTCCGCCGACGAGCGCGCGGGCCACCGCGACGCGTTGGCCCTGGCCGCCGGAGACCTCGCCGGGGCGCTTGTGCCCGAGGTCGTCGACTTCCAGCCGGTGCAGCCACTCGGTGGCCAGGCGTTCGGCCTCCTTGCGCTTGGTGCCGTTCAGTCGCAGTGGCAGGGCGACGTTCTCGACGCAGGTCAGCTCGGGGACGAGCTGGCCGAACTGGAAGACGAACCCGAAGTCGCCACGGCGCAGGGCGCTGCGTTCGGCGTCGGTCATGGCGGAGAGCTCTTCGCCCCGGTACAGGACCTTGCCGGCGTCGGGTCGCACGATGCCGGCCAGGCAGTGCAGCAGCGTCGACTTGCCGGAGCCGGAGGGGCCCATCACGGCCACGACCTCGCCGGAGCGGATGGTGAAGTCCGCGCCGTCCAGGGCGGGGGTGGTGCCGTAGGTCTTGTGCAGCGCGTCGGCGGAGAGCAGCGGTGTGCTGGGCGCAGGGGTGGAGCCGGTCACTTGCGTACCTCCGTCGCGAGCTGGTCGAGCCGGGCGGCGGTGAGTTCCAGCCACCGCAGATCCGCTTCGAGGTGGAAGAGGGCGTGATCGCAGATCAGCTGGTCGGCGAGGTCGCCGCTGGACTTGCGGCGGGTCAGTTCGCGCATGAGGCGCAGATGCTCGGCGCGCTGGGTGTCCAGCAGGTCGATGGCGCTGCGGCCGGTCAGCAGTGCCAGGACGACCTTGGTGTACAGGGTCGTCTGCAGGTACGGCTCGGGCTTTTCGGGCTGGGTGAGCCAGGTCTCGACGTCGGTCAGTCCGGCGTCGGTGATCGCGTACCGCTTGCGCTCGGGGCCGCTGCCGGGCTCTATGCCCTCGACCTCCACGAGCCCGTTCTTCAGCAGTCGGGCCATCGTCGAGTAGACCTGCCCGTAGTGCAGCGGGCGGTCGTGGCCGAAGCGTTCGTCGAAGGCGCGCTTGAGGTCGTAACCATGGCGTGGGCCGGACTCAAGAAGCCCGAGCAGGGTGTGGCCGATTGACATGCCAGCACTCTACATGACGTGTATACGTGGTGTGTATAGACGTGGTGTCTAGTCAGTAGCCGCAGGTCAGGACGGTCCTCTCAGTTCTCGGTCGGGTCCTCCGGCGCTGCGGGCGGTTCTGCCGACGGCTCCTCCGAGCGGGCCGGACGGCCTCGGCGGGGGATCGGTTTGGCGGCGCCCGGGAGGCGGCCGGCCTCGGTGAGCGCCCGGCGCAGCAGGAACTCGATCTGCGCGTTGGTGCTGCGGAGCTCGTTCGCCGCCCACGCCGCGATGGCGTCGTGGACGGCGGGGTCGAGCCTCAGCAGCACCTGCTTGCGAGCGGTGCGGCCGGTGCGTTCTGTCACTGGTAGAGGGTCCCGGTGTTGAGTACGGGCTGGGCGGCGCGGTCACCGCACAGGACCACGAGCAGGTTGCTGACCATGGCGGCCTTGCGCTCCTCGTCGAGCTCGACGATGCCCTGCTCGGAGATCCGGGTCAGGGCGGACTCGACCATGCCGACCGCGCCCTCGACGATGGTCTGGCGGGCGGCCACGATCGCGCCGGCCTGCTGGCGCTGCAGCATCGCGGAGGCGATCTCGGGGGCGTAGGCGAGGTGGGTGAACCGGGACTCGATGATCTTCACGCCGGCCGCGCCGACCCGGGCGGCGATCTCGACGGAGAGCTTCTCGGTGATCTCCTCGGCGTTGCCACGCAGCGACAGGCCCTCCACGTCATGCGCGTCGTACGGGTAGTTCGTCGCGATGTGCCGGACGGCGGTGTCGGTCTGGATCGCGATGAACTCCACGAAGTCGTCGACCTCGAAGACCGCCTGCGCGGAGTCGCTGACCTGCCAGACGACGACGGCGGCGAGCTCGATCGGGTTGCCGTACGAGTCGTTGACCTTCAGGACCGCGGTCTCGTGGTTCCGGATCCGGGTGGAGATCTTGCGGCGGCTGGTGAACGGGTTCACCCAGCGCAGCCCGTCCTGGCGGATTGTGCCCTGGTAGCGGCCGAAGAGCTGGCAGACGCGGGCCTCGCCGGGGGCGACCTGGGTGAGGCCGAACATGGTGATGAAGGCGGCGATCGCGATCACCACGCCGGCGCCGATCAGGACGCCGGCCGCGGCGCCGCCGCTGTCCTTGGCCTTGACGACGCCCAGGATGAAGAGCGCGATGCCGCCGAACAGCACCGGGACTGCGATCAGCAGGAAGGGAAGGCCCGGCATGCCGACCGCTACGCGCTCGGTGACATGCGGGGCGGGCATTTCAGGGATCTCGGACTGGAGATCGGTGGTGCTGTTCTCGGACATGGGTCCCCCGTTCACGGTGCTCGGCGCGCTCATTCGCACGCCTAGCAAAGTGATATCACATTAATCCTCCACCGGACCAGGGCGCGCGATGCAGCCCCGGGGCACGGAGGGGGGTAACACGTGCGCCGGGGCTGCGGTTTCGAGGGGTGGAGGCGGTGCGGCCGCGGGTCAGCCGCCCTTGACGGCGGCCGGACCCCCGTAGGAGTTCGGCGCGTAGACGGCGGCGGTGCGGGACGGCTCGTACCGCATCGGTTTCGAGTCGAGAGTCCTGTGCAGGGGGTCGCTTTCGACCACCCTTGCACCGAACCACCCGCTCGGCACGCCGGGCAACGGCATGGTGCTGAAGGCCGCGAAGCCCCCGGCACCCGGGCCCGGGTGCCGGGGACTACGGAATCGCCAGCTCGAACCAGACCACCTTGCCGGCGCTCAGCCGCGTGGCCCCCCACCGCTGGGCCATCCTGCTGACGAGGTACAGCCCGCGGCCGCCCTCGTCCTGCGGCTGGGCGTGCCGCATCTGCGGCAGCAGCGGTGCGTCGTCGCCGACCTCGCAGCGCAGCACGTCGGTACGGAGCAGCCGCAGCGTGATGGGTCGCTCGGCGTACCGCACGGCGTTGGTGACGATCTCGCTGACCAGCAGCTCGGTCGGCTCGATCAGGTGCTCCAGGTCCCAGCGGCGCAGCGCCTGGCGGGCGAGCCGGCGGGCCCGGCCGGCGGTCTGCGGCTGCGGCTCCAGGTACCAGTAGGCGACATCGCTCGGCGAGATCCCGTCGAAGCGGGCCGCGAGCAGCGCGATGTCGTCGTCGCGGTCGCCGGGGCCGAGGATCTCCAGGATCTCGTCGCAGAGCGGTTCCAGCGGCGGCGGCGACAGCACGGTCGCGGCGTCGTGCAGCCGCTCGCGCAGCAGCTCGATGCCGCCCCACACGTCACGCGTCCGGGACTCGACGAGGCCGTCGGTGTACAGCACGAGGGTCGCGCCGGCGGGCGCCGGCAGCTCGACCGCCTCGAACGGCACCCCGCCGACGCCGATCGGCGCGCCCGGCGGTACCCGCAGCACCTCGGCCAGGCCGTTGGCGTGCAGCAGGATCGGCGGCGGATGTCCCGCGTTGGCGACGACCAGGCGGTGCGCGATCGGGTCGTAGACCGCGTACACGCAGGTCGCCATGCGGTCGCTGCCGAGCCGCTGGGCCTGCTCGTCCAGGTGGTAGAGCACCTCCTGCGGCGCCAGGTCGAGGCCGGCGAGGGTCTGCACGGTGGTCCGCAGCTGGCCCATGATCGCCGCCGAGGTCATGGAGTGGCCCATGACGTCGCCGACCACGAGCGCGACCCGGCTGCCGGGCAGCGGGATCGCGTCGTACCAGTCGCCGCCGACCCGGGCCGATTCGGCGGCCGGCAGATAGCGGCTGGCGAGGCGGACCCCGGTGGGCTGCGGCAGGGAGTCGGGCAGCATCTCGCGCTGCAGGGCGTCCGCGATGTACGCCTCGCGGCCGTACAGCACCGCCTTGTCGACGCCGAGCGCCGTGTGGGTGGCGAGCTGGGCGGCGACCAGCAGGTCGTCGGATTCGAAGGGCGGCCGGTCGGGGCGGCGCAGCAGCACGGCGGCGCCGATGACCCGGCGGCGGCCGCGCAGCGGGGCGAGTATCGCGCGCCGGCCGGTCGGCAGGACGGGCGGGTGCGGCAGCCCCTCGTTGCGGGTGGCGCCGGGCTCGGGGTGTAATCCGGGCCGTTCACCGGTCCGGGACGCGCCGACGGAGGCCGACGGCCCCTCGCCGAAGCGCAGCAGTTCCTCCAGCGCGGCGGCCGACTGCGGGGACTCCGCGAAGACCGGGCGTACACCGCGCAGCACCTCGGCGAGCGGTCCGTCCAGCCGGACGAGCGTGCTCTCGGCGGCGCCGCCGTAGGCGGGCTCGGCGGGCACCGGGGGCAGCGCGGTGCCGACGTAGGACTGCCCGCTGGGCTCGTCCAGGCCGCCGTCCGCGCGCCGCAGCCGCAGCACGAGCGGCCCGGACGGCCGTTCGTCGCCGACCGGCAGCGGGTCGCGGAGGTAGACCAGGATCGCGTCGGCGAAGGCGGGCACCGCGGAGCGGCACAGGCCCAGCAGGATCTCGTCGAGGTCCAGACCGCGGGCGATGCGCCGGGTGGCCGCCCCGACGTACCGCAGCCGCTCGGCCTCCGAGCCGGAGGAGCCCGCTGTGCGGTTGTCGAGGGTGCCGGAGGCGCCGGACGGGGTGGGGAGGGCGGAGGCCGCGGGTGCGGCCGTCGCGGGGGTGGGGGCGGGCGTCGCCACCGGTTCGTCGTGGCGCGGATGGCCGGCGGGCTCCATGGCGGCGCCCGCGGGGCCCTGGGTGCCGCGCGGCGGGGTGCTCGCGAACGACGCGTCGGCTCCCGGGTCGCGCCGGGGCGCGCCCGCGGCCTTCGCCGCCCGCCGGTCCCGTGCGGAACCGTTGTCGGGCAGCTTCTGGGGTGGCGAGGCGGGCTGGTCCTCCCGTTCGGCGCCGGCGGGCCGTTCGGAGCCCGGGGGCAGGCGGAAGCCGCCGCGCGGGTCTGGCAGCGGTGCCGGCAGTGCGGCATCCGGTCCCGGTTGCCGCGCCGGGGGCGGGGGCGTGCGATCCGTGGTCACGCGAGTCGTTCCATCCGGTTGTGCGCCACGCGCTGGCCGCGGCGGGGATTGGGCCGTGTCAGGCGCGTCGTCGGCAGTAGAGGAAGAGCTGCTCCTCCGGCGGCACGTCGGTGCTCGCCGGTGCATAGGCGTACGACTCCTCCTCGATCACCTCGAAGCCCGCGTCCGCCACTACCTGGTGCAAATCATCCCGTAGATAACCGGATACCCGGATGGTGTTACCAAGGAACGGGATTGCGAAGTCGTCCACATCCGCTTCGACCATCGAGAGGATGAAGAGACCCGCGGGCTCCAGCAGATCATGAATGGCGCTCAATGCGTAGGGAATCTCCGCGCGCGGCAACATCAGCAGCGAGAAGAACGCCGCGATCCCGTCGAAACGTCCGAGGTCGAGGAGGCCGCCGGGGCGCAGGTCGGCGATGTCGCCCTGGTGGAACTCGGCCTGCGGCACGTACTGCGCGGCCAGCGCGAGCATCCCGGCGGAGAGATCGACGCCGACCACCCGGTGCCCGGCCTCGGCGAGCTGCCGGGTGCTGGGCAGGCCGGTTCCGCACCCCAGGTCGAGTACCCGCGATCCGGCGGGCAGCGACTCGGCGAGCCACCGGCCCGCGGTGAGCTGGCCGTCCTTGTGGGGAAACGCCTCGTCGTACCGGTCGCCGATCGCGTCGAACGCCTCGGCCTGGCCGCTGCGGTCCCGCTTTATGTCCTCGTAGCCGCCGGTTCCCACTGCCTCGGTCCTCCTAGATGCGCGTGGCTTGGTGCGCGTGGCTTGATGACTTGGCGTCAGGCTCTGGGTCGTGGTTCGGAATTGCGCAGTGTTGCGGAGCACGATCCTACGTTTGACGACCCGGGGCGCATCAAGGGGCTCACGAGGTCACTTTGCCGGACGGTTCCAGTCGTCAGGGAGTGACGGTACCGGCCAGCGGGGATCCGGGCGCCAGTCCTCCCAGCCGTCCCGGAAGGGCCGGCCCCAGGACCGGATGACCCCCGTCGCCTGCAGTCCGGCCGACCGTACCCGCTCGGCCCGTTCGGCCGGCATAAGGCCCGCGAGCTGCGCCTGAGCGAACTCGTCCTCGTCCAGCCAGTGCCAGCTGCGGTCCGGGCGGACCGCGATGTCCAGGAAGTGGTCCTCCGAGTCCAGACCGCCGGACCAGCGCCGGCGCGGCTCTTCCAGGTTCACGTACCAGTTCCTGAAATGCCAACTTTTGTCCCAGAAGAGCCAGACCGACCACGGCTCGCCGGGGTGTGCGATCTTCAGCACACCCGAGCCCCACCACTGCTCGACGCGCGTAGTGCGCGGCTTGAGATAGCGGGTGGCGAGCGGCTCGCGGTGGATGGGCGAGCCATCGGTGAGCACCGGCTTCACGCACGCGGTGCCGGGCGCCATCCAGACGGCGAGCAGCTCGGCGTCATCGCGCACGACGGTCACCGGGCGGCAGATGTGCACCTCGTCGGTGCCGTTGCCCCGATAACGCCACAACACTTGCTCACCCGGCGACCAGTAGCCGCTGGTGCTCGGCCCGTTTCCGTCAAGAAGAGTGTCGGCTGTCATGAACAGATCTTACGGATCAGCCCTTAAGGATGGGTCATGCGCAGCACATCCAGCGCCGCGTCCAGCTGCTCCTCGGTCAGTTTTCCGTTGTCGACGTAGCCCATTTCAATGACCACGTCCCGGATGCGCTTACGCTCCGCGACCGCCTTCTTGGCGACCTTGGCGGCCTCCTCGTAGCCGATGTACTTGTTCAGCGGGGTGACCACCGAGGGGGAGGACTCCGCGTACTCGCGGGCCCGCTCGACGTTGGCGGTGATGCCGTCGACCGTGCGGTCGGCGAGCAGCCGGGAGACGTTGGCGAGCAGCCGGACGGACTCCAGCACGTTCCTGGCGATGACCGGGAGCATCACGTTGAGCTCGAAGTTCCCGGCGGCGCCGGCCATCGTGATCGTCAGGTCGTTCCCGGCCACCTGGGCCGCGACCATCAGCACGGCCTCCGGGATCACCGGGTTGACCTTGCCCGGCATGATCGACGAGCCGGGCTGGAGGTCCGGGAGGTTGATCTCGGCCAGTCCGGTGCGCGGTCCCGACGCCATCCAGCGCAGATCGTTGGAGATCTTCGTCAGGCCGACCGCGACCGTCTTGAGCTGCCCCGACGTCTCGACGATGCCGTCCCGGGCGCCCTGCGCCTCGAAGTGGTCGCGGGCCTCGGTCAGCTGCAGCCCGGTGGTCCGCGCCACCTCGGCGATCACGGCGGCCGAGAAGCCGGGCGGGGTGTTGATGCCGGTGCCCACCGCGGTGCCGCCGAGCGGCAGTTCCGCCAGCCGGGGCAGCGCGCCGCGCAGCCGCTCGACGCCGTAGCGGACCTGGGCGGCGTAGCCGCTGAACTCCTGGCCCAGCGTGACGGGCGTGGCGTCCATCAGATGCGTACGGCCGGACTTCACGACGGCCGCGAACTCGGCCGCCTTGCGCTCCAGCGCCGCCGCGAGGTGGTCCAGTGCGGGGATGAGGTCGTGGGTGACGGCGGCGGTGGCCGCGATGTGGATGGACGAAGGGAAGACGTCGTTGGACGACTGGGACGCGTTGACGTGGTCGTTCGGGTGCACGTCGCGGCCAAGCCGCTCGGTGGCCAGCGTCGCGATGACCTCGTTGGCGTTCATGTTGGAGGACGTGCCGGAGCCGGTCTGGAAGACGTCGATGGGGAACTGGTCGTCCCAACGGCCGTCCGCGACCTCGGCCGCGGCTTCCTGGACGGCCTCGGCGATGTCCTTGTCCAGGACGCCGAGCCCGGCGTTCACCTTGGCGGCGGCCGCCTTGATCCGGGCCAGTGCCTCGATGTGCGCGCGCTCGATCCGCTGACCGGAGATCGGGAAGTTCGCCACCGCCCGCTGCGTCTGGGCCCGCCATTTCGCGTCCGCGGGCACCCGTACCTCACCCATCGAATCGTGCTCGATCCGGAAGGGCCGGTCCTTGGGCTGTTCCTCGGACATGGCTGGATTCCTTTCCTCGGCAACTCCTCGACAACATTCCCATTGTCGTACTACTTCCAAGTAACACCCATCAGTAGGACAGTGCCGTAGCCCATTTCATTCCTGTGGAAGGAGCGACGTATGCGCATGTCGAAAAAGAGACGTTGTCGTGCCGCCGGGACGGTTCTGGCCGTCCTGGCGACCGTCCTCGCGGGCGGTGCCGGTCTGACCACCACGGCCTCCGCGGCCCCGCAGAACAGCACCGTCAAGCCGCTCTCCGCCGACCTGGAGCAGATCCGCGCGGCCGAAGCCACCGCCCTGTACGGGGATTCGGCCATCCGGCCGATGGCCGACCGCAAGACCGGGCTGATCTCGCTGGGGGACAGCGAGATATCCGGCGAGGGTGTCGGCACCTACGAGGCGGGCACGGACGGCCCGACGAACTGGTGCCACCGCTCCCCGGACGCCGCGATCCACCGCACCGGCATCCCGGCCGACGAGACGTACAACGTCGCCTGCTCCGGCGCCTACACCGGCAACATCAGGATCGGCGGCAGCAAGCAGTACGCGGACGAGTTGGTGCAGAGCGACAACCTCGCCATCAAGGCCCGCAACACGAAGATCAAGATGGTGGTGCTGGTCGCGGGGGCCAATGACGACCTGCAGTTCGGACCCGTCATCACCGACTGCGTGGAGCGCTGGTTCCTGCTCCAGGGCAGCTGCGACTCCAAGTACGCGCCCGGCTGGCAGGCCCGCGTCGACGGACTGGTGCCCAAGGTCGAGGGGACCGTGCAGGACCTGCGGACGGTCATGCGCGACGCCGGCTACGCGGACGCCGACTACAAGCTCGTCGTGATGGGCTACCCCAGCCCGATGAGCCCCGACATCTACGACAACCCCAGCTTCCCCGGCAAGATCCCGGGCGGCTGCACCGGCTACGACGCGGACCTCGCCTGGGGCCGCAACTCCGCGGTGCCCGCCTTCGAGCTCGGCATGCGGCAGGCCGCCGAGGCCACCGGGGCGACGTACCTCGACAACTCCCGGCTCTTCCACGGGCATGAGGCGTGCACGGACAACACCTGGGCACGCGGCCTGGTCGTGAACATCACCAACCCGTTCCCGCCCGACGCCAACTCCGTACGCCAGTCCTTCCACCCCAACGCCCGCGGCCACGCCGCCTTCGCGTCGTGCCTGACCCAGCTCTACAACTCCGGCTACCAGGAAGCCGGTTGCGCCGACCCGGCCGGCACCGGAACCCCGGTGCTCCACCAGGGCGCCTGGGACGACGCGTTCAAGCCGGTCACCAACGCGGCCACCGGCCAGTGCATGGACGCCAACGGCGGCTCGTCGCGGAACAACACCGCGCTGCTCGGCTGGAGTTGCCACGGCGGCCGCAACCAGTCCTTCGCCTACGACACCCAGTACCAGTCGCTGCACATCGCGCTCAGCCAGGACCGGTGCATGGACGTGCCGGCCTCGAACTACAGTGCCGGAACCGGCCTCATCCTGTGGGACTGCCACGGCGGCACCAACCAGCGGTTCACCATGACGTCGGGCACGATCCGCCCCGTGGCGGCCACCGGTCTGTGCGTGACCCAGAGCGCCGCGAGTTCGCCGCTGAAACTGGCGGCCTGCGACGGCTCCGCGAGCCAGCGCTTCGCGTAACGGCTCGCAACGAAAACACGAACGGGCCCCGCCGAAGGAGCGGCGGGGCCCGTACGTGCTGTCAGGTGTGGGGCGTCAGCCGCGGCGGCCGATGGAGAGCACCGGGCCCGACGGGTCGGTAAAGCCGAAGATTGCCGCAGTGACTGGTCTTCGCGCGCGGGACGGAAAGGACTGGGCGGAGATCGCCACGGTGGATTACAAGATTCCAGCTCGGCGGCGGAGGAATAGTGGCCCCGATGAACAGGCTGGGTCTGCAGAAGGGGTAACTTCGCAGAACATTTAGCCCATCAGCGGCACAAGCTCACAGAGCCCCCGGCAACCGCCGGGGGCTCTGTGACTGCGGGCTCGTGCCGGTTCGGGGCTACTTGGGCGAACGCATCGGGATGCTCGTGATGAAGGTCTGCGAGGGCTCCAGCGAACTGAAGAAGTCGTTGCCCTTGTCGTCGACGACGATGAACGCGGGGAAGTCCTCCACCTCGATCTTCCAGACCGCTTCCATGCCCAGCTCCGCGTACTCCAGGACGTCGACCTTCTTGATGCAGTCCTGGGCGAGCCGCGCGGCCGGGCCGCCGATCGAGCCGAGGTAGAAACCGCCGTGCGCCTTGCACGCGTCGGTCACCTGCTTCGAGCGGTTGCCCTTGGCGAGCATGACGAACGATCCGCCGGCCGCCTGGAACTGCTCGACGTACGCGTCCATCCGACCTGCGGTGGTGGGGCCGAACGAACCGGAGGCGAAGCCCTCGGGGGTCTTGGCCGGGCCCGCGTAGTAGACGGGGTGGTCGTGCAGGTACTGCGGCATGGACTCGCCCGCGTCCAGCCGCTCCTTGATCTTGGCGTGCGCGATGTCGCGGGCCACGACGAGCGTGCCGGACAGCGACAGCCGGGTCTTGACCGGGTACTTGGACAGCTCGGCGCGGATGTCCGCCATCGGTCGGTTGAGGTCGACGCGGACCACGTCGTCGTCCAGGTGCTCGTCCGTGGTCTCCGGCAGGAAGCGCGCCGGGTCGGTCTCCAGCTGCTCCAGGAAGACGCCCTCGGCGGTGATCTTCGCGACGGCCTGCCGGTCGGCCGAGCAGGACACCGCGATGGCGACGGGCAGCGACGCGCCGTGCCGGGGCAGCCGCACCACACGCACGTCGTGGCAGAAGTACTTGCCGCCGAACTGCGCGCCGATGCCGATCTTCTGCGTCAGCTCGAAGACCTTCTCCTCCAGGCCCTTGTCCCGGAAGCCGTGCCCGTCGGGGGAGCCCTCGCCGGGCAGCTCGTCCAGGTAGTGCGCGGAGGCGTACTTGGCGGTCTTCAGCGCGAACTCGGCGCTGGTGCCGCCGACCACGATCGCCAGGTGGTACGGCGGGCAGGCCGCGGTACCCAGCGAGCGGATCTTCTCCTCCAGGAACTTCATCATGGAGGCCTCGTTGAGGACCGCCTTCGTCTCCTGGTAGAGGAACGACTTGTTGGCGCTGCCGCCGCCCTTCGCCATGAACAGGAACTTGTACGCGCCGCCGTCGGTCGCGTACAGCTCGATCTGCGCCGGCAGGTTCGAGCCGGTGTTCTTCTCGTCCCACATGGTCAGCGGGGCCATCTGCGAGTACCGCAGGTTGAGCTTGGTGTACGCGTCGTAGATGCCGTGCGACAGCGCCGCCTCGTCACCGCCGGAGGTCAGCACGTTCTGGCCGCGCTTGCCCATCACGATCGCCGTGCCGGTGTCCTGGCACATCGGCAGCACGCCGGCCGCCGCGATGTTCGCGTTCTTCAGCAGGTCCAGCGCGACGAAGCGGTCGTTCGGCGACGCCTCGGGGTCGTCGAGGATCCGCCGCAGCTGGATGAGGTGGGCCGGCCGCAGGTAGTGCGAGATGTCGTGCATCGCCTCGGCGGCGAGCGTGCGCAGCGCCTCCGGCTCGACCTTGAGGAAGGTGCGCCCGTCCGCCTCGAAGGTGCTCACACCCTCGGAGGTGATCAGCCGGTACGGCGTCGTGTCCTCGCCGAGCGGGAGGAGATCCGTATAGGAGAACTCGGGCATTTGGGGGGCTTCCTCACTCGGCTGCGTCATTCGGCTGCGTCGACGTCCCCCAGCTACCGCTGGGAGGTGCCCCCACAGCTACCGCTGGGAGGTGCCCTCATAGCGTAGAACTCGGCAGCGGTCCGATTGGTGTGAGGTGCGGCTCACTCGCACTAGTCGCGATCTATCGCGTTTGTGTACGGTGGGCGGGTGGATGAATCGCAGCTCCAGAAGAAGTCGCAGCAGCCGGTGTCGACGCACAAGCCGACCACCGAAGCGGAGCTGCGCGCGTCCGATGCCGACCGTGACCGCATTTCCGACATTCTCCGCGACGCGCTGGCCGAGGGCCGGTTGAGCGCGGAGGAGCACTCGGAACGCCTTGACCACGTCTACGCCGCCAAGACCCTGGGCGAGCTGGAACCGCTGGTGCGGGACCTGCCGGCGACCCGGGAGGGCGGCCCGCGGCCGCTCGCGCCGCTCGCCGATCCGTCCTCGCCCGTCGTGGCCGAGAACCTCGTGGCCGTCTTCGGCGGCGCCGCCCGCAAGGGGCGCTGGCTCGTCGGCCGGCGCACCAATGCCTTCGCCTGTTTCGGCGGCGTGGAGATCGACCTCACCGAGGCCGTCTTCCAGCACCAGCAGATCGTGATCAATGCCACCGCCATCTTCGGCGGCGTCGAGGTACGCGTCCCGGAGAACGTCACTCTGCGTGGCAGTGGAACCGGCATCTTCGGTGGTTTCGAGGTCAAGGCCTATGAGGCCCCGGATCCGAACGCCCCGGTCGTCATCGTCACCGGCACTGCCATCTTCGGCGGCGTCGAGGCGAAGGCGAAGCGCGGCAAACGGCTCAAGGAATGGATCAACAAGCGCCTCGACGGGTAAGGATCGGGTCGTCCCACTCCCGCAGCATGCCGCGCGTTTACGCCATGCATGGTGCGGGTTTACGCCCCGCGCGAGCTGGCTGGTTTTGGCCACTGGCCAGTGTTCATCAGGGGTGTTGTTCGGTGGTCCGGATCGGACGATCGCCCATGCGCGCCTTTGTCGGACGAATGTTCGACTGAGAGGGCCTGGCGGCGAACACGGTCCGCATGAACACGCGCACAGCGGGTAGGGCTTCGACCACGTCACTCGCCTGGTTTCCTCCCCGTTGTGACCCCTGGAATAACACGCGTGGAGCACACCCGCGGTGACGGGCAAGGGTGACAAACGCCGAGCCGTCGTCAGGAGTATCCCGTGCTTCAACCGATCGAGCCCGTCAAGGACACTGCCCTCCCGCCGAGTCACCCACGGGATCTGGCAGGCCCATGGCACTCGGAGGCGGCGTGCCGCAGTGATGAGGCGGGATTGTTCTTCGCCCCGTCCAAAGAGCCGACAGCGGCGCGGCTGTCCCGTGAGGAGAACGCCAAGCGGGTGTGCGCCCGCTGCCCGGTGATGCTGGAATGCCGGGAACACGCACTGCGTCAGCCCGAACCGTACGGCGTGTGGGGTGGCCTGACCGCTGCCGAACGCCGGGTGGTTCTCGCCCGCAGGCGCCGCCGCGAGGCGGAGCTGCCGCGGACGGACCGGATCGCCGCCGCCGGCTGAGCATGCGAACGGGCCGGGTCCGCCGCGTCAGTCGGCGGGCCCGGCCCGTTCGTGCGTCCGCCGCCCTCGCGCCTGCCCGGGGCGCTCAGCGGCGATTCAGTGGGTGCTCAGCAGGTGCTGAGCAGGTGCTGAGCAGGTGCGCCAGGTCTCAGCGCGCGCGGTCGAAGTCGATCGCGCTGTACGCGCGCAGCTTCGACAGCCGGTGCGTGGAGGAGATCTGCCGGATCGTGCCGGACTTGGAGCGCACCACCAGCGATTCGGTGGTGGCGGTCTCGGCGCGGTAGCGGACGCCCTGGAGCAGCTCGCCGTCCGTGATGCCGGTCGCGACGAAGAACACGTTCTCCCCGCTGACCAGGTCGTTGGTGTGCAGCACGCGGTCCAGGTCGTGGCCCGCGTCGATCGCCCGCTGCCGCTCGGCCTCGTCCTTCGGCCACAGCCGGCCCTGGATCGTGCCGCCGAGGCACTTGATGGCACAGGCGGCGATGATGCCTTCCGGCGTGCCGCCGATGCCCATCAGCATGTCCACGCCGGTGCCGTCGCGTACGGCCATGATGGCGCCCGCGACATCGCCGTCCGCGATGAACTTGATCCGTGCGCCGGTCTCCCGGATCTCCTTGACCAGCCCGTCGTGGCGCGGCCGGTCGAGGATCATGACGGTGACGTCCTCGGGCGCGCTGTGCTTGGCCTTGGCGACCCGGCGGATGTTCACCGACGCGGGCGCCATGATGTCGACGTAGTCGGCGGCCTCGGGGCCGGTGACCAGCTTGTCCATGTAGAACACGGCCGACGGGTCGTACATCGTGCCGCGGTCGGCGACGGCGAGCACGGCCACCGCGTTGGACATGCCCTTGGCGGTGAGCGTGGTCCCGTCGACCGGGTCCACGGCGACGTCGCACTCCGCACCGGTGCCGTCGCCGATCCGCTCGCCGTTGTAGAGCATGGGGGCGTCGTCCTTCTCGCCCTCACCGATGACGACGACGCCGTTCATCGAGACGGTGGAGACGAGCGTGCGCATCGCCTTCACCGCGGCGCCGTCCGCGCCGTTCTTGTCACCACGGCCGACCCAGCGACCGGCGGCCATGGCGGCGGCCTCGGTCACCCGGACGAGTTCCAGGGCGAGGTTGCGATCAGGGGCCTCGGGACTCACTTCGAGCTGGGGCGGCAAATGCTGTTCGGTCATCACAGCGCACCTTTCTGTACGAGGACGGCCGGAAAAGAGGGTGCTGTGACCTTATCGGGTCATCGCGAATATGAGCAGGGCGCACGTCACATGAGCGGCGCGTCGCCGGGCCGGGACGGCCGCCCCTTGGCCTGGGCGGCCGACCCCCGGGCCTGGGCGCCTTCCGGCATGAGGGACCATAGGGGCGTGGCAAACATGCGTGGCAAGCAGACGGTGCGGGACCTGGTGCTGTCGATGTTGGTGCTCGGCGTCGTCGTCGCGGTCATCTACGTGTTCATCCCGCACGACTCCAACGCCGACCCGGTCGTGCCCATCGGCTTCCAGACCGAGCTGAGCCAGGCGAGGCGCGACGCGCCCTTCCCGGTGGCCGCGCCCGAGGGGCTCGGCAAGGACTGGCGCGCGACCACGGTCACCTACGACGCCAAGAACGCCGCGGCCGTCGAGTGGCACCTCGGCTTCGTCGACCCGCAGAACGAGTACGCGTCCGTGGAGCAGGGCAACGGCCCGTCGGGGAAGTTCATCGCGGACAAGAGCAAGCGCGCCGTGCGGGACGGGAACCGTACGGTCACCGTCGCCGGCGTCACGTGGGACCGGTACAAGGGCCCGAAGTACAACGCGCTGGTGCGGGTGGAGAAGGGTGTCACCACGATGATCACCGGCACCGCCCCCGACGACCAGCTCGCCGAACTGGCAGCCGCGCTCAAGACGTCCTGACGGCTTCCCGCTGTCCGGTTCCTTGCTGCTTCCTGCTGCCGCTTCCTGCCAACCGCTTCCCCCGTTGCCCGGCCCTGTGATGTCCGGTTCCGGACGCGCGAACGCCGGGCGGCCCCTGACGGGCGCCCGGCGTTCGGGAGTGTGCGGGGAGATCAGACGGTCGTGACGACCTCGTCGTAGGCCAGACGGGGGCTGCGGGTCGGGAACCAGGAGTCGGTGCCCGGCTTGCCGATGTTCACCACGGCGAGGACCGAGTGCTCACCGTCGGAGAAGAACTCCTTGTCGATGCCCGCGGCGTCGAAGCCGGTCATCGGGCCGGCGGCCAGGCCGGCGGCGCGGATGCCCAGGATGAAGTAGCCGGCCTGCAGCGAGCCGTTCAGGGTGGCGGCCTGCTCGCGCACGGAACGCTCGGAGAAGAAGAGGTCCTTCGCCTGCGGGAAGTGCGGGAACTGGGTCGGCAGCTCCTCGTGGAACTCGTTGTCCGCGGCGAGGATCGCGACCAGCGGGGCGCTGGAGGTCTTCGCCTGGTTGCCCTCGGCCATGTGCTTCACGAGGCGCTCGCGGCCCTCCGCGGAACGCACCAGGACGATACGCAGCGGCTGCTGGTTGAACGCGGTCGGCGCGTACTTGACGAGGTCGTAGATCGCCTGGATCTGCTCGTCGGTCACGGGCTCGTCGGTGAAGGTGTTGGCCGTACGGGCCTCACGGAAGAGCAGGTCCTGGGCGGAAGCGTCGAGTACGAGAGACATGGGAACCTCTTACGGAATCGTGGCAATTTGCGCCGATCGGGCACGTCGCGAACACTCTCATCAACCTGTGTGAAAGTTCAACGATTCCTGGCTCCGGCGTGACGCTCGTCACATCACCTGCGGATCGACCGTGCCTCGAGCCGTCAACAGACCGCCCTGCCACGTCACTCGGCGACGGACTCCTCGTCCTGACCCTCGGCGAGCGCCGCGTCCAGCCGGGCCCGCGCGCCCTCCAGCCAGCGCCGGCACACCCGCGCGAGCTCCTCGCCGCGCTCCCAGAGGGCCAGCGACTCCTCCAACGTCGAGCCGCCGGCCTCCAACCGCCGTACGACATCGACGAGCTCGTCCCGGGCCTGCTCGTATCCCAGCGTGTCCTGTTCTGCCATGGTCACACCCTAGGCCGGAGGTACGACAGCGCCGGTGACCTTCACCATGAACGCACCGCCGGAGACCCGGGCCCGCAACTCGTCCTCCGCCGCCACCTCGTCCGGCCCGCGCACCACGGAACCGTCCGCGCGCTGCAGTACCGCGTAGCCGCGCTGCAGGGTCGCGGCGGGGGAGAGCGCCACCACCCGCGCCCGGGTGTGCTCCAGTTCGCCGTCCGCCCGGTCCAGCAGATGCCGCAGCGTCCGGCGGCTGCGGTCCAGCAGCGCGTCGACCTGCTCCTCGCGGTGCTCGACCATCGTGTGCGGCCGGGCCATCGACGGTCGGCTCAGCGCCGCGTCCAGGCCGCGCTGCTCGCGGTCGAGCAGACCGGTCACCACCCGCAGCGCCCGCAGCCCCAGGTGCTCGACCCGGGTCAGCTCCTCGCCCACGTCCGGGACCACCCGCTTCGCCGCGTCCGTCGGGGTCGAGGCCCGCAGGTCCGCCACCAGGTCCAGCAGCGGCGAGTCCGGCTCGTGCCCGATCGCCGACACGACCGGGGTGACGCAGGCGGCCACCGCCCGCACCAGCTGCTCGTCGGAGAACGGCAGCAGGTCCTCCACGCTGCCGCCGCCGCGCGCCACGATGATCACGTCGACCTCGGGGTGCGCGTCCAGCTCGCGCACCGCCTCCACCACCCGGGGCACCGCCTGCGCGCCCTGCACCGGCACATTGCGCACCTCGAAGCGGACGGCGGGCCAGCGCAGCCGCGCGTTCTCCAGCACATCGCGCTCCGCGGCCGAGGCGCGGCCGGTCACCAGCCCGATGCACTGCGGAAGGAAGGGCAGCGACCGCTTCCGGTCCAGCGCGAACAGACCCTCCGCCGCCAGCGACTTCTTCAGCTGCTCCAGCCTGGCCAGCAGCTCCCCGACGCCGACCGGCCGGATCTCCGTCGCGCGCAGCGACAGCTGCCCGCGCGGCCCGTACCACTCCGGCTTGGCGAACAGCACGACGCGGGCGCCCTCGCCGACCACATCCGCGATCTGGTCGAAGACCGCCCGGAAGCACGTCACGGAGATCGAGATGTCGTGCGACGGGTCGCGCAGCGTCAGGAACACCACGCCCGCACCCGGGCGCCGCGACAGCTGGGTGATCTGTCCTTCCACCCAGACGGCGCCGAGCCGGTCCACCCACCCGCCGATCAGCCGCGACACTTCGCCGACGGGGATCGGCGTATCCGCCGACGTACTCAGAGCCATGGCCCGAGCGTATCGGCCGCCGCCGACAGCGGGATTTCATTCCGGCCGTACCGCGCGCGGCTGCTCCCCTGCTGGCGCGAGCGGTACTGCGCGCGGCTCCTGCCCTGCTGCCACGCGGCTCCTGCTCTGCTACCGCCCGGCCGCGGTCCGCCGTCCGGAGAGCTGCGCGGCCAGCACGATGAGGCCGACGGCCAGCCAGATCGCCCCGACGACCTGGGCGGAGCCCGCGGCCTCGACGATCACGGCAACGGTGATCGCGAGGCCGAGCAGCGGAACGACGATGTGGCGCAGCACGTCCGGCGGCCCCTCCCGGCGCCGCACGGCGAACCAGCCGACGACCGACAGGTGCAGCAGTGAGAAGGCGGTGAGCGCGCCGATGTCGACGACGGAGACGAGCCGGTCCAGGCCGTCGTCGCGGCGCGCCGCCCAGACCGCGGCGACCAGGGTGACGGCCGCGGCGAGCAGCAGCGCCCGCCGGGGCACCCCGCTGCCCGCGTCGACCTTGGACAGCGGCCCCGGCAGGCGCCGGTCGCGGGCCATCGCGAAGAGCAGCCGGCCGGCGGCGGCCTGCCCGGCGAGAGCCGCGAAGGCCGCGCCGATGGCCTTGCTGACGGCGACGAGGTCGTGCAGCCAGCCGCCGACGGCCGCGTCGACGGTGTCGTAGAAGGCGGATCCCTGGCCGGCCGGTTTCGCCGCCAGCTCGGCCGCGGACATCGGGGCGAGCAGCGCCGCCAGGTACGTCTGCACGATGAACAGGACACCCGCCATGACGAGGCAGAACAACACCGCCCGCGCGACCTTCGCCGAGCCGCCCGCCGCCTCCTCGGCGAAGGAGGCGATGGCGTCGAACCCCAGATAGGACAGCACCGCGACGGAGACGGCGCCCAGCACCGCCCCCAGGGAGAACGCGCCCTGGCCGGAGAAGGGCGAGGCCCAGCCGCGCTGTGCGCCGTCGGTGGCGAGCACCACGATCGCGGAGACCACGAAGATCAACAGCACCACGATCTCCAGGGCGAGCACGAGGAAGCCGACGGTGGCGGCGGCCCGCACCCCCCACAGGTTGAGTCCGGTCGTCACCACGACCGCGATCGTCGTCCACACCCACTGGGACACCGACGGCACCAGCGCGTGCAGCGCGATGCCGGAGAAGAGATAGGCCACCGCGGGGATCAGCAGGTAGTCGAGCATGGCCATCCAGCCGGCGATGAAACCGGGACCCTCGCCGAGCCCGGCCCGCGCGTAGGCGAAGACCGAGCCGGCCTGCGGGACGACCCGCACCATCTGCGCGTAGCTGAACGCGGTGAACGCCATCGCGGCCGTGGCGAACACGTAGACCAGCGCGACCGCCCCGTGCGACTTGGCGTCCAGCGCGCCGAAGACACCGACGGGCGCCATCGGGGCGATGAACAGCAGCCCGTAGACCACCAGGTCACGGAAGCCGAGGCTGCGCCGCAGGGTGCCGCCGTCGGTCCCGGCCTGCGCCTGGGCCGGAGCCGGGGGGCCGGGCGGGGGAGCGGGCGTCGGTGCGCTCATGCCCCTCAGCTTGCGCGAACCGTGCCGCGCCCACGAACGGAGCGGGGCCGGGTGGGCGCTCTCCGCGTGCCGCCGGGCAGCCTTCCTCGGACCGGACGCACGCCCCGTACCATGGCTGGCATGACTGCTACGACTGCCCGACGTGTCCTGCTCGCGGCCCCCCGCGGATACTGCGCGGGCGTGGACCGCGCCGTGATCACCGTCGAGAAGGCGCTGGAGCAGTACGGAGCGCCGATCTACGTTCGCAAAGAGATCGTGCACAACAAGTACGTGGTGCAGACCCTGCAGAAGAAGGGCGCGATCTTCGTCGACGAGACGGAGGAGGTGCCAGAGAACGCCATCGTGATCTTCTCGGCGCACGGCGTCGCCCCGGTCGTCCACGAGGAGGCCGCGCAGCGCAGCCTGGCCTCGATCGACGCGACGTGCCCGTTGGTCACCAAGGTGCACAAGGAAGCCGTCCGGTTCGCGAACGAGGACTACGACATCCTGCTGATCGGCCACGAGGGCCACGAAGAGGTCGTCGGCACCATGGGTGAGGCCCCGGAGCGCATGACGCTCGTCGACGGCCCATCCGACGTGGCGAACGTCCAGGTCCGCGACGAGAGCAAGGTCGTCTGGCTCTCCCAGACCACGCTCTCCGTCGACGAGACGATGGAGACCGTCGACGCCCTCAAGGAGCGCTTCCCCAACCTGATCAGCCCCCCGAGCGACGACATCTGCTACGCCACGCAGAACCGCCAGGTCGCGGTGAAACAGATCGGCGCGGAGGCTGAGCTGGTCATCGTCGTCGGCTCCAAGAACTCGTCGAACTCCGTACGGCTGGTCGAGGTCGCCCTGCAGGCCGGCTCCAAGGCCTCGTACCTGGTCGACTTCGCCGACGAGTGCGACGAGGCGTGGCTGGAGGGCGTGACCACGGTCGGCGTCACCTCGGGCGCCTCCGTCCCGGAGATCCTCGTCGAGGGAGTGCTGGACTGGCTGGCCGAACGCGGCTTCGGCGATGTGGAGATCCTCCGGTCGGCGGAGGAGAGCATCGTGTTCTCGCTGCCGAAGGAATTGCGGCGCGACCTGCGTGCGGAGACCGCCCCCGGGGCAGTTGCTGAGGGGTGAGCCGAACGGTTCACGCTTAGCGTGGAGGTCATGAACGTGTTCGGCGTGGACATCGGCGGAACAGGCATCAAGGGCGCTCCGGTCGATCTGGAGCGCGGTGATCTCGCGGAAGTGCGCTGCAAGGTGTCCACTCCGCACCCGGCCACCCCCGAGGCCGTGCTCACTGGCGTCCAGCAGGTCGTGGAGCATTTCGGCTGGTCGGGCCCGGTCGGGGTGACCTTCCCCGGGGTCGTGGTGGACGGGGTGACCCGAACCGCGGCCAACGTCGACTCAAACTGGATCGGCAAGGACGCCCGCGCCCTGATCTCGGAGCGGCTGGGCATGCCGGTGGCCGTCCTGAACGACGCGGACGCGGCCGGTATCGCCGAGATGACGTTCGGCGTCGGCCGGGGCCGCGGCGGGACGGTGATCCTGCTGACGCTGGGCACCGGCATCGGCAGCGCCGTCTTCGTCGACGGGCACCTGCTGCCCAACACCGAGCTGGGCCATCTGGAACTGCACGGTCATGACGCGGAGAAGCGCGCGTCGGTCAAGGCCCGCGAGGAGGACGACCTCAGCTGGGAGCACTGGGCGCACCGGCTGACGAAGTACCTCGCCCATGTGGAGATGCTGTTCTCGCCCGACCTGTTCGTGATCGGCGGCGGGGTGAGCCGCAAGGCGGAGAAGTTCCTGCCGCTGATCGAGGGGATCAGCGCCGAGATCGTCCCTGCTGCTCTGCAGAACAACGCGGGGATCGTGGGCGCCGCCATGACCGCTGCAAAGCTCTGACGCCGACGATCCCGGCGGCCAGCAGCGTGCCGGTGTAGAGCCAGCCGGTCAGCAGCGCCAGCCCGGTGAACATGCCCAGCAGGTGGCCGACGAAGCCGCCGCCGTTGTCGTCGCCGGTCAGCGCGATGGCGGTGGCGAACGCGATGGGGGCGGCGATCGGCGCCGCCACCAGGTCGTACGGCCGCACATACAGCGCCGCCGTGACGCACACCGCGACGAAGACCAGCCCGAAGAAGACCCCGGGCCCGTCGAAGAGCAGCGCGTCCAGCGCCCCGCCCGCCACCGTGACCACGACGGTCAGCAGCCCCGTCCCCAGCCCGGTGAGCTTCGGCTGCGCCTGCGGGAGCCGCACGATCCTGGCGAGCGCCGCGATCCCGGGCAGCAGCCCGGCCAGCGGTCCCTGTCGTGCCGACCGGTAGACCACCGAACCCCCCACCGTGCCCGTGGGGCGGGCCGGCCTGGGCAGCCGGGGCCTGCCCTGGGCGTCGTTTCTGCTGCCGTTGCCGATGTCGTTTTTGGTGCCGTTCCTGGTACCGGTGCGCGCACTGTGTTGCTCCACCCACTCAAAGTAGGCGGACGACCCCGGTCATACCCTGGCAGGACACGCCTTTGATCGCTCCTTGGCCTTCTGTTCGACGGCGACGGGTCGGGCCCGCGCTCGCCCCGTAGACTGGTGGATCGGTCCCTGGACCACCTCCACTCTCCTCGCTCCTCTCGTTACGGGAAGTCGCCACGTGTCGCTCACGATCGGAATCGTCGGTCTGCCGAATGTCGGCAAGTCGACCCTTTTCAACGCCCTGACCAAGAACGACGTGCTGGCGGCCAACTACCCGTTCGCCACCATCGAGCCGAACGTCGGCGTCGTCGGGGTCCCCGACCCCCGGCTGGCCCAGCTCGCCAAGATCTTCGGCTCGCAGAAGCTACTCCCGGCCACGGTCGACTTCGTCGACATCGCGGGCATCGTGCGCGGCGCGAGCGAGGGTGAGGGCCTGGGCAACAAGTTCCTGGCGAACATCCGCGAGTCCGACGCGATCTGCCAGGTCATCCGGGCCTTCAAGGACGAGAACGTCGTCCACGTCGACGGCAAGGTCTCGCCGAAGGACGACATCGAGACGATCAACACCGAGCTGATCCTCGCGGACATGCAGTCCGTCGAGAAGGCCGTCCCGCGGCTCACCAAGGAGGCCCGCCTCCAGAAGGAGAAGGCCGCCGTCCTCGCCGCGGTCCTGGACGCCCAGAAGATCCTCGAAGAGGGCCGCACCCTCTACGCCGCCGGCATCCACGCCGGCACCGAGCAGGGCCGGCTCCTGCACGAGCTGCACCTGCTCACCGTCAAGCCCTTCCTCTACGTCTTCAACGTGGACGAGGACGAGCTGACCGACGAGGACTTCAAGAACGAGCAGCGCGCGCTCGTCGCCCCCGCCGAGGCGATCTTCCTGAACGCCAAGATCGAGGCCGAGCTGATCGAGCTCGACGACGAGGAAGCCCTCGAACTCCTGCAGTCCATGGGCCAGGAGGAGCCCGGTATGGCCGTCCTCGGCCGCGTCGGCTTCGACACCCTCGGCCTGCAGACGTACCTCACCGCCGGCCCCAAGGAAACCCGCGCCTGGACCATCAAGAAGGGCGCCACGGCCCCCGAGGCGGCCGGTGTGATCCACACCGACTTCCAGCGCGGCTTCATCAAGGCCGAGATCGTCTCCTTCGACGACCTCGTCGCCTGCGGCTCCATCCCCGAGGCCCGCGCCAAGGGCAAGGCGCGCATGGAGGGCAAGGACTACGTCATGCAGGACGGCGACGTGGTCGAGTTCCGCTTCAACGTCTAGTCGATCCGACGAAGGCCGTTCGACCCGCCGTGGAGCGGGTCGGGCGGCCTTTGTGGTTTGTGCCGGTCCTGACCGGTGGCGGGCTGGAAATCACGGTGGGGTGGGAGTGCCGGGGCGGGTGATTCGGGTGGCGAAGACGGCGATGTCGGCTACGACGCGTGTGGGCTGTTCCCAGTGGACGACGTGTCCCGCGCCTTCGTAGGTGAGCAGGCGTGCGCCGTGGATGGCGTCCAGGATGATCTGCTGGTCGCTGCGCGGGAGGATGCTGTCCTGGTCGCCCCAGATGACGAGTGTCGGCACCAGGATGCCCGCGAGGGTCGCGCGGAGGTCGGCTTCGAGCACTCCGTTCAGGGTCTCTTTCCAGACGCGGGCGGGGACCTTGAGACTTTCGTCGATCATGGTCTCGAAGAATCCTCTGGCGACCGGGCCGGTCACGATGCCGGACATGAGGTTCTCGACGAACTCGCGGGGAACGGGGTCGGACAGGCCCTGGACGGTCTTGTTCACCTCGGCCGCCGCGGGCTTGTCCGCGAGCGTGGCCGGGACGCCGATCAGGACGAGGCCGGAGATCCGGTCGGGGTGGCTGCCCGCGACGATCCGTGCGGCCACGCCGCCGGTCGAGGATCCGACGAGAATGCAGCGGCCGATGCCCACGGTGTCGAGGAAGGCCACCAGGTCCGCGGCGAAGTCCTCGGGTGTGTAGCCGTCGGGGGGACGGTCGGCGTCGCCGTGGCCGCGCTGGGTCGGCGCGTAACCGTGCAGGGACGCCGGGAGACGTTGCAGGAGGGGCTCGAAGGACCACCAGGAGTCGGCGAGCCCGTGCACGAAGACCACCGGTGTGCCACCGGGGTAGCCCGCCTCGGCATAGGGCAGCGTGATTCTTTCCCGCACCACGGCGGACTTCAGGGAGATCACGGTCATGGCAGCTGCCTCCCTCCGCTCGGCCGCCCCGGTCCGCGAACCGGGCGTGGGAAGCGAGCGGCGATCATTTCCGACACTACCGATCAGTGGTGGGACCCGCTCTGCGACAAAGGGCCCGCTGAGCCGGCCCTGCTGTGCGTCAGGACGTGAGGGGCTCCGGGGCCGGGGCCGAGCTGGTGGGCGGGTTGGTGGTGGGGCTGGTCGTCGGGGTGGTGGGCGACGGCGAGGTGGAGGTCGAGGTCGACGGGGACGGCGACGTGGTGTGCGGCGACGGGGAGGTCGGACGCGGGGAGGACGAAGGCGTGGACGGGACGCTGCCCGGACGCCTCGTCAGCGTGTCCGTGGCGCCGGTGTCGCCCCTCGGGCGCTTGAACCACTGTTCCGTCTGCGCGTCGTAGAGGACGAAGACGTTCACCGTCTTCGCCGCGTCCTGGACGGTCACCACGTTGGAGGAGTCGTAGGACGGCCACGCCTGGCCGACCGTCTTCTCGGACTGCGTGGCTGCCACCGGCGGTTGGAGCGGGTTGCCGCAGGCGCAGCGCACCCGCGGCTCTCCGTGCGCGCCGACCAGGACGGCCGTGCCTGCCTGCAGCACCGACTGGTAGGTGGTGGCCTTGCCGGCCTGGAAGCCGTGATTGGTGACGCGGGTGTCCGTGCGCAGCTGCATGGGCGTCAGGGAGCGCAGATACGAGGGGATTTGGGACTGGGCGACGCCTTCGACGCCGGCGAAGGCCTGGGCCTTCGCCGGGTCGCTCGTCAGGAAGTCGATCTGCTTCTCGACGTCGCAGCTCGAGACGTTGAAGGTGCCGCCGTACAGGCCGGGCACCGACCCGTTCGCGGTTGTGGTGCCGTCGGTCCCGCTGGACAGCGGGCTGGGCATCGGGCTCGGCGAGGCGGGTGCGGAGGAGTCCTTGGCGGTCGATAGGGTGAAGGGGTCGGGGCCCTCGGCGGCTGCCGGTTGGAGGAACAGCTGAGCGGTCGGTTCGGACGTGCCCGCCTGGTCGGATTTCTTGTCCGGACGGGTGAGGAGGACGACCAGTGCCACGACCGCGACCAGGACGACCGCGATGAGGGCGACCCGGGGCGTGGAGCGCCACCAGGGCCGGTGGTCCCCGGGGCGGCCGTGGGGCGCCCCGCCCCCGTCGTGCCCGCCCCCGCCACCGCCGCCGCTCCCGCCGCCACCCCCGGGGCCGCCCGGCGTGTCTCCCTGCCCCGGAGGGGCGGGCTGCTGGGGCATGGCCTGTGTCGGATCCGACGGAGGCAAGGCCTGCGTCGGATCCGACGGCCGCGGCGCGGAGAGCGGACCCGAGGGTGGGCCGGTCGGGTGACTGTCGGGAGGCGGTGCAGATGTCACGAGTCCCTCTTCCGGCGCGCGGATCATCCGACGCAGTGAGAAATTTGCCCAGTAATCGTCCCTTTAGGGTCCATTGTGTGATCCGGTTCACTGTCGCCCGCAAGCGGGGTGAGGTGCCCGTGTCATTCGGTGATGAATGCAGTTGTTCACGAAAGTTGTCCGGAATTGCCTCCGTTCCCGGCAGGAGACAGCGTGCGTCAGACGCGAAGCCCCGCTCCCACCTCCCTCCGGGCCTGGGGGGAGGCCCTCGCCACGGCCGTGGCGGGGGCGGCCGTCATGCTCGTCGTGGCCGCGCTCGGCCTGTGGGCGGCGGGCGCGGGCGACCTTCCCGGCGGTGCGTTCCCCCGGGTGGTCGCGGCCGTGGTCGTCATGGCGGTCGGCGGTTCGGTCGAACTCTCCGGTGACGCCGGGTTCATCGCTCGGACGGACGCCGCCATCGACGTCGTCCCGCTGTCGGTGACGCTGGCCGGTGCCCTCGTGACCGCCGCCGTCTTCCTGCTGCCGCTGCGCGCCAGGGCGGTGACCGACGCCAGGGAAATGCTCGGCCGCGTCGCCCGGACGGCCGTGCTCTGGCTGCTGCTGCTCCTGCTGCTCGCCCTCGCGGCCCGCTACAGCTTCCGCATTTCCGTGGGCAACGGCATCGAGCAGGACATCGGCGAGGCGCTCGGCGCGACACCCACCGTCGGATTCCGCGCGAACGTCCCCGCCACCCTCGGCATCGGCCTCCTCTGGGTGCTGGCCGTGCTCGCGCTCGCCTTCATCGTCTCCCGGAAGGCACCGCTGCCCTCCCGGCTGCTGCACTTCCAGAACTCCGTCCGGCCGCCGGCCTTCGCGATGCTGCTGGTGCTGCTCGGCTACGTGGCGATCGGCCTGGTCGCCGGGGTGGTCTCGCTGGTCACGCACGGCCATCCGGCCGAGACCGTCGCCGTCCTGCTCCTCGGCCTGCCCAACCTGGTCTGGATCGCGCTGGGCCTCGGCATGGGAGGGATGTGGGAGGGGCACGTGGACCAGGCCATCGGGCTGCCCATGCCGCACGTGCTCGACCAGGTGCTCCGCAGCCAGGGCGTGGACCGGACCCTCGACATGAGCTCGATCGCGGCATACGACGGCCGGGCCTGGCTCCTGGTGGCCGTGGCCGCCGTGGCGCTGCTCGCCGCCGCCTTCGTCGCGGCGGTACGTTCCCCGGTCCGGACTCCGTCATGGCGGCACGCCCTGGAGATGGCCGTGGCCGCGGCGCTCACCATGCTCCTCGTCGGACTGGCCACCCGGATCCACGCGCACTACGGGCTGTCGTTGATCGGTATCGGAGACCTCGGCGGCGGCCTGGGCGGGGAGGTCTCCCTGGAAGCGCACCTCTTCCGGCTGGTGGGAGTGGCGGCGCTCTGGGGGTTGGTCACCGGGTTTCTCGGCAGCCGGCTGGCCCGGCACGTACGCCATCGGCCGGGCGACGTGCGGGACGCGGAGCCGGAGCAAGAAGGGAAGCCCGGACACGGAGCCTGAAGGGAAGCCCGACACGGGAGCCTGACGGGGAGTCGGACGCAAAGTGGCAGCTGGGGACGGCACGGCGGGCGGTGAGCCCCGGCTGCTAGAAGTGAGCCTCAGCCGGGGCGGGCCGGGAACACCGGCGCGGCCCAGCTCGGCGGCGGCGGGGGAGCCGCCGTCCGCTGCCGCGGCCCGTCCGCGCCCGCGTTCACCCGAGTGGCGGCATGGCCGGCCTGCGGACTTCCCGCCGCCCCGGCGCGGGCGGTCCGGCCGGCGGTCCGCAGTGCGGTGACGAACCCCCGGCAGGTCTCGTAACGGTTCTCGGGAGCCTTCGCCAGGGCCTTGCCCAGCACCGCGTCGGCGGCCTCCGGCAGGCCGGGGCGCAGCTCGGACAGGTCGGGCGGCGAATCGTACTGGTGCGCCCAGAGCAGCGCCATGTCGTCGTCGCGCCGGAACGGCGGCGCCCCGGTCAGCATCTCGAAGACGACACAGCCCAGGCTGTAGACGTCGCACCGGCCGTCCACCGGCCGGCCCGAGATCTGCTCGGGCGCCACGTAGTCCAGCGTGCCCACGAACTGCCCGACGCTGGTGAAGCCGGTCAGTGACAGCGACTTCTTCGTCAGGCCGAAGTCGGTCAGGTAGGCGTGCTCCGGACGGTCGCTGTCGGTGCCCTCGGCCAGCAGGATGTTGCCGGGCTTGACGTCCCGGTGGACGAGGTCGTGCGCGTGCGCGGCGTCCAGCGCCGAGGCCACCTGCAGGGCCACCCGGCAGGTCGTTTCCAGGGAGAGTGTTCCCTCCCGGTCGAGCAGCGCCCGCAGGTCGCTGCCCTCGACGTACCGCATGGCGATGTAGAGGACTCCCTCCGTCTCACCGGCCTCGAAGATCGGCACGATGTGCGGATGGTCGATGGCCGCCGCCACCCGCGACTCGTGGGCGAAGCGCTTGCGGAAGTTGTCGTTGCGGGCGAGTTCCGGCGCCAGCACCTTCACGGCCACGGTGCGGCCGAGCCGCAGGTCCCGCGCCCGGTAGACGACCGCCATACCGCCCCGGCCGATCTCGTCCTCCAGCTGGTACTCCGCGATCCGGTGGCCGCGCAGTCCGGATTCGGGCGAGGGCGCCCGGCCGCTCACCGGGGCTCACCGAACCGCGTCGGCGGGTGGCCGGTCGACGGGACGACACGGGTCTTCTCCGCTTCGGCGGCCGCCTCTTCGGGGTGGACGACCGCGGGTTCGCCCTCGCCCCCGGCCGAGGGCCGCTGCGAGGTGGCGAAGGTCCGCAGCGACACCCCGTCGCAGTAGCACCACCGCTCGTGCCGCGCGTCGTAGAGCCAGATCGCCTCGCCGTCCACGACCATGCCGACCCGCATCCCCCGCGTGCGCTCCCGGAACTCCTCGCCGTCCAGCCGCCCGGCGGCCAGTTCCTCGACGAGCCGACGGTAGCGGCCAACCTCGGCCTCTACGGTGGCCAGCAGCGGCCGGGGATCGGCGGTCCGTGCGGACGGCTGCCCGGCGGCGGGCGGTCCGTGCGGAACCGACACCAGCAGCCGGCCGTCCACCCACGCCGACCACCCGTTGGAGCACAGCGCCAGCGCCCAGTCCCCGCGGCGGTCGACGACCTGGACGGGCAGCAGCGGGTCCAGAGGCGCGATCGGCTGCGTCGCATCCGGGGCCGCCCAGGTCATCAGGCCCTCCGGCGGGACGACATGGGTGGGGAGGAAGTCCGGCGCGACAGTCACGGGCAGCTCCTCCGTACACGGGTGCGGGTGTGGAAATCGGGTGCGGTAATGGGCACGGGCAGAGGTGCGGAGCCAGGGCCTACTTCCGCATGATTGCGGGTTCGTGCCGTCGCAGCAGCCTCGCGACCAGGAATCCCAGCACGGCCGAGAGCACGATCAACATGCCCATGTTCAGCAGCCAGATTCCGGGAGAGTGCCGGAACAGCGGGTCGGAGGTGAGTTCCTGCGGCACGATCCGGTGCAGGTCCACCGTGCCCGCCATGGCGCCCAGCGCCCACCGGGACGGCACCAGCCACGACAGCTGCTCCAGTCCGGGTACGCCGTTCAGCTTGAGCAGCGCACCGCAGAACACGACCTGCACGATCGCGAGGAGGACCAGCAGCGGCATGGTGACCTCCTCCTTCCGCACGAGCGCGGACACGAACAGGCCCAGCATCATGGCGGTGAAGGCCAGCAACGCCACGGCGAGGGTGATTTCGAGGAGTGGTGGCAGGAACACCCCTTTGCCGCCGGGGGCGTTCAGATCCACGCCGAACAGCCCGACCATGGTGAGCACCACGGCCTGCACCACCGTGATCGTCCCGAGCACCACCACCTTGGACATCAGATACGCGGACCGGGACAGCCCGACGGCCCGCTCCCGTTGGTAGATCACCCGCTCCTTGACCAGCTCGCGCACGGCGTTGGCGGCGCCGGTCAGCACGGCCCCGACGCACAGGATCAGCAGCCCGTTCAACGCCGTCTCCTGGGTGAGCTTGCTGCCCGCCAAGGCATGCGCCATCGCCCCCATGACGAAGGGCAGGGCCACCATGATGATCAGGAACGTCCGGTCGGCCGTCAGCGCCGCCGCGTACCGCCGGACCAGCGTGCGCAGTTGCGCGCCCCAGCTCTGCGGCTTCGGCGGGGCGACCGGAACCCGCGCCGGCCCGGGGATGTGCCGGGGCTGCCGGGATTCGGTCGAGATGTACTGCCGGTGCAGCGGCGAAGCCCGGTACTGGCCCGACCAGTCGCGCTGCCCGTCGTTCTCGAAGGCTTCGAACGCCTCCGGCCACTGCTCGAACCCGAAGTACGCCAACGCGTCGTCCGGCGGCCCGTAGTACGCGATCTTCCCGCCCGGTGCGAGCACCAGCAGCCGGTCGCAGACGTCGAGACTCAGCACGCTGTGGGTGACCACGATGACCGTGCGGCCGTCGTCCGCCAGGCCGCGCAGCATGTGCATCACCGAGCGGTCCATGCCCGGGTCGAGACCGGAGGTCGGTTCGTCGAGGAAGAGCAGGGACGGCTTCGTCAGCAGCTCCAGCGCCACGCTCACCCGCTTGCGCTGCCCGCCCGAGAGGCTGTGGATGGGCTGGCCCACCCGCTGGACGAGCCCCAGCTCGTGGATGACCTCGTCGACCCGCGCCTGCCGCTCCGCCTTGACCGTGTCCTCGGGGAAGCGCAGTTCCGCCGCGTAGCCGAGGGCCCGCCGCACGGTCAGCTGCGAGTGCAGGATGTCGTCCTGCGGTACGAGGCCGATCCGCTGCCGCAGCTCGGCGTAGTCCCGGTACAGGTCCCGGCCGTCGTAGAGGACGGTGCCCTGGTCCGCGGGGCGTTGCCCCGTCAGTGCGTTGAGCAGCGTCGACTTGCCCGCGCCGCTCGGGCCGACCACCGCCAGCAGGCATTTCTCGCCCACCGGGAAGGAGACGCCCTCCAGCAGTGTCCGGCGGCCCTTGTCGACCCGCACCGCCAGGTCCTGCACGTCCAGCGACACCTCGCCTGTGTCGATGAACTCCTGGAGCTCGTCACCGACGAGGCAGAAGGCGGAGTGGCCGATGCCGACGATGTCGCCGGGGATCACCGGGGCGCGCGCCACCGGCTGGCCGTTGAGATACGTACCGTTGTGGCTGGCCAGGTCGACGATCTCGTAGCCGTCGGGCGCCGCCCGCAGCTCGGCGTGCCGGCGCGAGACCACCAGCTCGTCGACGACCAGGTCACTGTCGGGTGCGCGGCCGATCCGTACCGTCCGGGCCGTCGAGGGCAGCGGCCGCACGGAACTCGGCCGGCGGAAGGTGCTGGTGGCGGCGGGATGCGAGACGGATGACGGCCGCCGGATCTCCGCCGGCCGCGCGGCCACCGCCATGCTGAGGACCGCGCGCGGCCCGTCGTCCGCATCACCGAACCGGATCACGCTGCCAGGACCGACGCTGGACTGCCGCACCCGCTGTCCGTCGGCGTACGTGCCGTTGGTGCTGTCGTCGTCCTCCAGCATCCAGTGGCCGACCGCGGGCCGGAGCACCGCATGGTGCCAGGAGACCCTGTCATCGCTCAGCACGACATCGCTCAGGGGATCGCGCCCGATGTGGTAGGACCTGCTGGGTTTCATCACGTGAGAGTCGCCGTCCGCTTCGACGACGAGTTCGGGCGCGATGGGAGTGACCGGTCGGTCTTCCATGGTCAAATTTTACGGCGGCGGGCCGGGCCCCGCCCGTCGGCAGGAGCCCGTCACCCGGCCCGCGCCGCCGATCGCGGAAGCGGCCGCGCCGCTGATCACCGGGAAAGGGGTGGCGCCGGAGGCCGGCATCCGCTGCGTATCCTCGGCTTCTGGCGGGAAGCGGATCGCGGAGGGTGTTGTACAGGTGGAATTCAGGCTGCTCGGCTCCGTCGCCCTCGTGACGGAGAACGGGGATGTCGCGCTGGGGCCCGCCAAGCGCTCGAGCCTGCTGGCCATGATGCTGTTGCGGCCCAACACCCCGGTGAACGTGAGCCGGCTGATCGACGCCCTCTGGGAGGACGAGCCGCCGGTCCAGGCCAAGACCGTCCTGCAGGGCCATGTCTCCCGGCTGCGTGCGCTGCTCGCCGAGCACGGAGCGTCGGCGTACGGGGTCGAGCTCTCCACGCAGGGGTCGGCGTACACGCTGCAGATGCCGGAGTCCCTGGTGGACGCGCATCGCTTTGAGGAGCTCGTCGCGCTCGCCGCGGTGCAGCGCCGGCCCGCCGATGCGGTGCGGATGCTGCGGGAGGCGCTCTCCTTCTGGCAGGGGCCCGCGCTCACCGGGACCGTGCAGAGCCGGCCGCTGGAGGAGGCCGCCGGCGGTCTGGAGGAGCGCCGGCTGGCCTCGGTGGAGGCGCTCGCCGATGCGTACGGGCAGCTCGGCGAGTACGGCCGGGCCGCCGCCGTGCTCAGGACCGAAGCCGTCGCGCACCCGCTGCGGGAAACCCTGGCCGCCGCGCTGATGCTGGCGCTGGGCCGCTCGGGGCGCCAGTCGGACGCGATCGGCTGGTACCACCGGACCCGGCGGCTGCTCGCCGAAGAGCTCGGTGTGGACCCCGGCGAGGCGCTCGCCGAGGCGTATGCGACGCTCCTGCGCTCCGCGGAACCCGTGCCGGCCCAGCGGCCGGCCCTCCCGTCCTCGGTCGCGATCCCCGAGCTGCTGCCGCGGCCGCCGCGCGGATTCACCGGGCGGGGCACCGAACTGGGTTCGCTCACCAGGGCCGTCGACGGCGGGGACGCACCCGTCTGCCTGGTCACCGGGCCCGCCGGCGTCGGCAAGACCGCCTTCGCCGTGCACTGGGCGTACGGCCGGCGCGCCGACTTCCCGGACGGCCGGCTCTTCGCCGACCTGCGCGGCTTCAGCGACACTCCGCCGCCCGAAGCCGGCGCCGTACTACGCGAGTTCCTGCTGGCGCTCGGCACCCCGGCGCAGCGGATACCGGAGACCGCCGACGCGATGGGCGCGCTGTTCCGCTCCCTCACCGCGGGCAGCCGGCTCCTCGTCGTCCTCGACAACGCACGCTCCTCCGAGCAGGTCCGGCCGCTGCTTCCCGGCGGCGACCACTGCGTGACCCTGGTCACCAGCCGTGACCGGCTCAGCGGCCTCATCGCCTCGGACGCCGCCCGGCCGGTACCCCTCGGGCACCTGCCGCCGGTCGACTCGGTGGCCCTGCTCGGCAGCGTGCTGGGCGCGGAGCGGGTCGCCGCGGAACCCGACGCGGCCGCGCGGCTGGCCGGACTCTGCGACGGGCTGCCGCTCGCCCTGCGGGTGACGGCGGCGCGCCTGGCCGAGCGGCCGCAGTGGACACTCGACGCGATGGTCGGCGAACTGGCCGACGAACAGGGCTGTCTGGCGCTGCTGAACGTCGAGGACACCGGGGTCTCGGCCGCGCTGCGCCTCACCCTGCAGCAGTTGCCCGAGAGCGCCGCCCGGATGTTCCGCGCGCTCGGCCTGCACACGGGATCCGACCTGGACCGTTTCGCGGCGGGCGCGCTCGCCGGGACGTCGCCCGCGCAGGCCTCCGCCGACCTGGACCGGCTCGGCGCGGCCCATCTGCTCACCGAGTCCGTCCCCGGCCGCTGGGCGCCGCACGACCTGGTACGCCTCTACGCCCGGCATCTCGCCCCGCAGGCGGACCCCCAGGGCCTGCAGAGGCTCCTCGACCACTACCTCTACACCGGGCTCGCGGCGGACGCCGCCGCGGAACCGGGCTCCCAGCCCTGCTACTCACTGCCCCCCGATTTCCGCCGGCCCCCGGCGACCAGGGAGTTCGAGGACCGTTCGGCGGCGCTGGCCTGGTACGAGGCCGAGCGTCCGGCCCTGGAGGGCGCGGTCGCCGCGGCCGCCGCTCTGGGCCTGCACGACCGGGCCTGGCGGCTCGCTCTGGTGCAGTGGCCGCTGATGCTGTGGCGGATCAGGGACGGCTGGGTGCCGCTCCTGGAGGCCGGGCTCGCCTCGGCGGAGCACGAGAGCGACTGGGACGCGCAGTCCCGGGTGCGGGCACTGCTGGGCTGGGTGCTGCACGAGGAGGGCCGGGATGCCGAGGCACTCGTCCATCTGGAGCAGGCGCCCGAACTGGCCGCGTGGTCCGGCGACACGATCAGTGAGGCGGTCGCCTACGTCAACCTCGGGGCCGTCCTGGACTCCGCCGGGGACCACGGGCGGGCAGGGGCGCTGATGTCCCGGGCGGTCGCGCTCGCCGAGCGGACCGGCCATCCCCCCACCCAGGTGCTGACCCTCCAGCATCTGGCCCGGCACTGCGTCACCACGGAGGCGTACGAGGCGGCGCTCGCGCACACCCTGCGCGCGGCGGAACTCGTCGCACCCGACGCGGTGGTCGGCCGGGCGCAGCTGCACATCGTCCGCGGCGAGGCGCTGGCCGGACTCGGTCGTCTCGAAGAAGCCGCTGACCAGCTGAGAGGGGCGGCGGCGGCAGCCGACACGGCCGGCTTCACGGAGGGTTCGGCACGGGCCGCGGAGCTGCTGTCACGGCTGTCAGCGGATCGTTAGCGGTACGTAAGCGGGACGGCAGCGCGGCACCGGAAGGTTGTATTCAGCACCGAATGCGTGCGCTGAAACATCCATTACGGGGAGATCCACCGTGCGTATCCACCGCAAGAACACCATCGCCGCCGCTGTCGTCGTCGCCGCCCTCTCGCTGGGACTGACCGCCTGCGGCGGCGGCGACTCCGACGCGAAGGCCGCGGGGAGCCCGAGCGCTTCACAGGCCCCCTCGGACGCCGCGTCGAAGCCGGCGGCGGGCACGGGGGCGACGGCGGACCCGGCCGCGTCCAAGGGCAAGACGAGTTCCACCTCCGGCACCGGCGGTAAGAACTCGACGGGCTCGACGGACAGCTCCAAGGCCCCCGCCTGCGGCTACAAGGACGTGAAGATCACGATGGCGAAGGCGGACGAGACGCCGACCGAGCACATCGTCCTGACCGCGACCAACCGCTCCGGCCGCTCCTGCCGCCTCCTGCAGTACCCGCTGATCGCCTTCGGCGACATCCAGACCGCCAAGGACGTCCCGGCCGTCGCGAAGAGCAAGCCGGCGACCGCGATCGTCCTGAAGTCCGGCGAGCCGGCGTACGCGAACGTCCGCGTCGCCCTCGGTGGCGTGCACGAGAACAACAAGGTCGTCACCAGCTTCAACGTGAACCTCTTCGCCACCGACGGCCCCGCCGAGGGCAGCGCCGTCGTCACCACGCCCGCCGGCGGCCTCGCCGTCGACGAGGCCGCCGCGAAGACCGGCTACTGGACGTACGAGCTGCGCAACGGCGCCGACGAGTTCTGAGCGGCGCTCCCGCGTCCGGCGTCCCGTCGGTACACGGGGATCCACCGCAGGTCGGAAGGGGTCGCGCTCCGGTGAGCGCGGCCCTTCCGCGTGTAGCATCGATACAAATGCCAACAAACAGGAACAGACGCGGCCGGTAGCGGCGCAGCGCAGTTTCCATCGCACTCCTACCGCACGCCCACCGCTCTCCGGCCGGCGGAAGGAGACCGCGATGATCGAACAGACTCTGGACCCGGTGCGGCAGGAGGAGTTCGCCGGCCGGATGGTGCAGGTGCTCAACGACGCCTGTCTGGGATATCTCGCCAGCCTCGGCCATCGGACGGGGCTCTTCGATGTGATGTCCGGCCTGCCGCCGTCCACCAGCGAGCAGATCGCCGAGGCCACCGGCCTCAACGAGCGCTACGTACGGGAATGGCTCGGCGGAATGACCGTGAGCGGTGTCATCGAGTACGCCCCCGAAGCCGGCACGTACCGCCTCCCGCCCGAGCACGCCGCCTCACTGGTCCGGGCCGCTGGACCCGACAACATGGCTGCGTTCATGCAGGACTTCGCGCTGATCGGCATCGTCGAGGACGAGGTGCTCGAGGCCTTCCGGAAGGGAGGCGGCGTGCCCTACTCCTCGTACCCGCGCTTCCAGGCGCTGCAGGCCGAGGAGACGGCGAGGGTGTACGACGTCGCGCTGGTCGACGCGATCATCCCGCTGGCGCCCGGTCTGGCGGATCGGCTGCGTGAAGGCATCGACGTGCTGGACATCGGCACCGGTCAGGGCCATGCGGTCAACCTGCTGGCCAGGGCCTTCCCCGCCAGCCGGTTCCACGGCGTGGACATCTCCGAGAACGGCATCGCCGCGGCCCGCGAGGAGGCGCAGCGGTTCGGACTGGAGAACGTCCGCTTCGAGGTGACCGACACGGCCGAACTGGCCGACACGTACGACCTGATCACCGCCTTCGACGTGATCCACGACCTGGCCCGCCCCGCGCACACGCTGTCGGCCGTCGCCGAGGCACTGCGGGACGACGGCGTTTTCCTGATGGGCGACATCGCCGCCTCCAGCAAGCTGGAGGAGAACATCGACCACCCCCTCGGCCCGGCCCTCTACACCTTCTCGGTCTTCTACTGCATGACCGTCTCCCTCGGGGAGGGCGGCGCGGGACTGGGCACAGTGTGGGGCAAGCAGACGGCCCTGCGGATGCTCGGTGAGGCCGGATTCGGCAATGTCGACGTGCGGCAGGTGGAGGGCGACATCCTCAACGTCTACTACGTGGCCCGGAAGACCGCCTGACGCTTTCGAACGGCGGCCGGATTCGACGTCCGATTTCCGCCGGACGTGGTGACGCCGGTACCGCAGGATCAAGGCATGTCATCTCGCTTTGATTCCAAGGTAATTGTCGTCACCGGGGGAAACTCCGGAATGGGAAGGGCGGTCGCGGAACGCGTCGCTTCGGAAGGTGCTGCCGTGGTGATCGCCGCGCGGCGCAAGGATGTCGGGGAGGAAGTGGCGGCGGGGATCCGTGCCGCCGGTGGACGGGCGCTGTTCGTGGCGGCCGATGTCACCGTCGAGGACGATGCCGCCCGCGTGGTGGCCACCGCGGTTGCGGAATTCGGGCGGCTGGACGGCGCATTCAACAATGTGGGCGGAGTGAACGCGTTCGGTCCGATGCAGGGAATTGACGCGGCCGACTGGCGGGCGGATATCGAGCACAATTTGTCGAGCGTTTTCTACGGCCTCAAGCACCAGATTCCGGCAATTGTCGCGGGCGGTGGCGGCGCGATCGTCAACAACGCGTCCAACCTCGGCGTCGTGGGAATGGCAGGGGTCTCGCCGTACGTGGCGGCGAAGCACGGTGTCGTCGGGCTGACGCGGGCGGCGGCGCTGGAGACCGCCGAGCAGGGGGTGCGGGTCAACGCGCTCGTCACCGGGGGAGTGGACACCCCGCTGTTCCGCGCCACGATGGGCGCGACGCCGGAGGCGGTGGCGGCGATCGCCGCGATGCACCCGGTGGGGCGGATCGCGCTCCCCGAGGAGATCGCCGCGTTCACCGCGTTCCTGCTGAGCGACGAGGCGACGTTCATCACCGGCGCCGCACTGGCGGTGGACGGCGGCTTCACGGCCCGCTGAGCAAGCACCGCCCCCGGGGGCATCACGGCCGCAGGGTCAGTTCGAACCAGACGGTGCGACCGGCCGGACCGCCCGTGATGCCCCAGTCGGCGGCGAGAACCTCGACGAGGCCGAGGCCGCGCCCGCCCTCGCCGTTGCCGTGCAGCACCCGCGGGGTCTCACGGCTGCCCTGGTCATGGACCGCGATGCGCAACGAGCCTGCGGGGAAGCCCAGTTCGACGGTGAAGCCGCCGAGCGGATCCCCCGAGCGGGTGTGCAGGATCGCGTTGCTCACCAGCTCGCTCACCAGGAGCACGGCGTCGTCCACCACGTACCGGTACGCGGGGTCAGCGATGAGCTGGCTGACGTAGCGGCGGGCCGCGGAGACATGGGCCGGGCTGCCGGGGAAGGTCCGGAACGCCGTACCGGGTGGGCCGGAAACGGCGGCGGGGGCCGGCGGTGGACCGGAAGGGGCTGCCGGGGCGGCTAACGCGGGAACGGCGGCGGGGAGCACGTTCTGCCCGGCCGCGCCTGGTTGCTGGTTCATGAGTGGTCCTCTTCCCGTGGAACCACCCGCAGCGCGAGCAGCGTCAGATCGTCCTGCGGGGCGCCGCCGGCGAACTCCATGACCTGCTGCTCCACCGCGCCCACCACCGCCTGCGCGGACAGGCCGCGGGTCCCGGCCAGGGCCTCGAGCAGCCGCTCGTCGTCGAAGAACGACCGGTCGCCGTCCCGCGCCTCGGTGACCCCGTCCGAGTACATCAACAGGACGTCCCCGCCCTCCAGAACGAGCTCCTCGACCCCGGCCTCCGGCGATGCGCACACGCCGAGCGGCCGGCCGCCGCCCCGGGTGAGACCGACGGTGCCGTCGGCTCTCAGCACCGCGGCGGGCAGATGCCCGGCGCTGGCCAGCCGCACCCGCGCCAGGCCCCGCTCCGCTCTGACATGGGCGAAGACGGCGGTCACGAACCGGCCGCTCGGATGCTGCACGGCCATCGCGTGGTTGACCTTCTCCAGCACCACGTCCGGGTGCTCCTCCCAGACGCTCAGCGTGCGGATGCCGTGGCGTACGGCGGCGGTGACGGACGCGGCCTCGACGCCCTTGCCGCAGACGTCGCCGACGACCAGGCCCCAGCCGCCGAGGGTGGCGAAGGCGTCGTAGAAGTCACCGCCCACTTGCGGACCGCCGCCCGGCGACCGGTACACGCCGGCCACCTCGGTGAACGGGATCTCGGGCAGCTCGTTCGGGAGCAGGCTGTACTGAAGCACCTGCGCGGCGTTCTCCTGGCGGCGGTGGTCACGTTCCGCCACCAGCGCCATCGCGAGGTGCAGGCCCAACTCCTCCAGCAGAGCGAGATCGGGGAGGGTGAAGCCGCGGGATGCGCCGCAGCGCAGCAGGACCAGCGCGCCCAGGGTCTCGGGGCCGCTTCCCAGAGGTACACCCAGGACCGGGCCGAGCGGGCGCGGAGCGGCCACTTCGACCGGCTGCGCCGATTCGATCAGGGAAGCGCCGGAGGTGATGACGGCGCGCGCGACGCGCTGCGCCGTGGCCGTCGACGCCTCGCGGCCCGCCCGGGTCCCCGACCAGGGGCCGGGCGTCGGCCGGGCGTACGGCGGCGCGTCCGCGGGCACCGCGGCGACCTGGTGCGGTGTCCCGCCCCGGGCGAGGAAGAAGATGACCCGGGCGGCGAACTCGTCGGCCAGCAGGCTCGCGGCCTGTTCGAGCAGGCCGGGCCCCGGCGGCAGCGGTTCCCCGACCAGCAGCCGCGTCATCCTGCAGACGACGTCCAACCGTCGTACGCCCATCGCGACTTCGTCCCGCTGGGTCGCCGTGTCCTGGCTCCGGTCCCGGAGGCCGGCGCGGTTCGAGGCGGCGATCGCGCGGTGCACGGTGCCGGCACCGCCGGTGTTGCCGGCCACGCCCGGGGTGACGTCGGGGGAGTCGGGAGAACCGGGCGAAGGGGCGGAGTCCGGGGACAGGGCGACGGCGGAGATCAGCGGGCGGGTGCCGGGCGGGGTCTCCAGCCGGGCCAGTTGGAGCCGTACCGCGCTCGTTCCGTCGGCGCGGATGAGCAGCAGGGGCAGCGGTCCCGGCCGGGCGCCGCGCTGCGCGGCACCGAGCGCCGACCGGAAGACCCTCCGGTGGCCCACCTGGACCCGCGCCGCCAGCGGCTGTCCTGCCAGCTGCTCGCACGTGCTGCCGAGCAGCCGGGCGGCCTCGTCGTTGGCGCGGTGGATGGTGCCTTCGGGGCTGAGCAGGAACACAGGGACGGGGAGTTCGCGGAAGGTGGTGTTGAGCATCCGCCACTCGCGGTCGGCACCCTCGACGCGCAGGGCGATCCGTTCACCGTGCGCGAGCAGGTCCGCCATGCAGGTCCGCAACTCCTCCTCGGCGACCTCCAGTTCGACGAGCGCCAGGTCGAGGGTGCCGAGGATGTCCTCCGGGCGGCCGTCGCGGCGGCCGCGCAGATCGGAGATCCGCTCGCTGAGCGCGCTCAGTTCCTGATGGAACTCGGCCAGATCCCAGGACCCGGGACCGCGGGCAGCCGACATCGCCGCACTGTTCCGGGGTCGGACAGATGCGCCCCCGGGCCCGGAGCGCGCTGGGTGAGCTGTCATTAACTCAACGTAACGCAACCCGTGTCGGACTCAGGCAAAATCGCTGACTGGCTTGACGCGGAGTGGTTGGAGTGTGTAATGCGGACGCCGCCGCCCGGCCCTCCGCCGACGAGGGCGAAGGACCGGGCGGCGTGCCCGCCGGAGCGTGGGTCTCCGTCAGAGCATGTGCGCCCGCCGGAGCGGCGGTGTCCGTCGGATCAGTGGTGGCTGAGGCCGCGGTCGATGGCGGCGATCAGTTCACCGTCGGCGGTGTCGCCGTCCAGGGACCAGACCATGGCGCCGCCCAGTCCGCGGTCGCGGATCCAGGACGTCTTCGCCTTGATGACCTGCGGATCGTCGTAGGTCCAGAAGTTGGTGCCGTCGTAGAGCCACGCGAATCCGTTGCGGGGGTCGCGGTACACCGTGTACGTGCCCGAGGCCGCAAGGGCCTTGAGGGCGTGGTAGTCCTCGTTGCCCGGCTGCCAGGTGGCGGGGGCCGGTCCGGTGGACGGTTGGTACAGGCCGTGCGTGCCGCCGTCGGGGACGCCGGTCCAGCCCTGGCCGTAGAAGGGCACACCGAGGACGAGCTGCCGGGCGGGCGCGCCGCGCTTCAGCCAGTCGCCGACGGCCTGTGCGTCGCTGAACTCATTGGGAACGGGGGAGTTCCGGGGAGTGGTGAGCGCCGACTGCTGGTTGGTGGTGGCCTCGTAGGGCCCGTGGAAGTCGTACCCCTGGACGGTGCCGAAGTCCAGGTAGTTGAAGATCTTGCGGGCCTCGAAGCCGGCGTCGATCTTGGCCGGGGCGGCCGGGAGGAACGCCGACAGGTCGTAGTGCCGGTGCGTCCGGTGGCCGTACGCGTCGAGCTGGCGGCGGAACTCGGCGGTGAGTGCCGTGAAGTTCCGCTTGTCCTCGGGACGGTAGACGGTGCCGGCGTTGCCGGCCGAGCCCGGCCACTCCCAGTCGATGTCGATGCCGTCGAAGAGGCCCGCGGCGGACCCGGGTCCGCCCTTGCCGTCCAGCAGCGGCAGGTTGCCCTTGATGAAGATGTCGATGCAGGACGCGACGAAGGCGCTCCGCGAGGCGGCCGTGCGCGCCGCGTCGGAGAAGTTCGTGGACCAGCCCCAGCCGCCGATCGAGATCATCGTCTTGAGGCGCGGGTTGGCCTTCTTGAGCTCGCGCAGCTGGTTGAAGTTGCCCGCCAGCGGCTGCTCGGCGGTGTCGGCGGTGCCGTCCACGGAGCTCGCGGCGTCGAGCGGGCGCTGGTAGTCGGCCCAGGCGTCGCCCTGGCCGGGCACGTTGGCCTCGAAGCACTTGCCGTCGGTGCCTATGTTGGCGAAGGCGTAGTTGAGGTGGGTCAACTTGGCGGCGGTGCCGCTGGTCTGCACGTTCTTGACCTGGTAGTTGCGCCCGTAGATGCCCCACTGGGTGAAGTAGCCGACCCGCTTGTACTCGGGTCCTTGGTGGTGCTCGGGCTGGTGCGCGCTGGCTGCGGTGGTGAGCGCGGGCAGCCCCACCACCAGGGAGAGGGAGCAGGCGGCGACGGCCAACCTGCCGAGAAATCTTCGACGCATGGGGCTCTTTCCTGTGCGTGAGCCGGGAATGTAGCCGTGCTGTGCGCGGACCGCTGTGCGGAGTCGTGCAGACAGGAAAGTATTGGCCTAGACCAATACGGTCAAGGGGGTACGACGAGGTTCCGGGGAGTCCGTAGGATCCCCGGGTGGACATACCGCCGCCCCAGCCGCCGTCAGACGACCAGCCCCAGCCGCCGCAGGACGATCGGCCGCAGCCGGAAGACCAGCCCCAGCCACCGGAGAACGACAGGCCGCGGCTGGTGAAGGACGACCAGGCGCCTCCGCGGGACGCCGAGCCGCGGGACGCCGAGCCTCAGGACGCTTCGGTCGCGTCCGCGCCATCCGTGGCGCCCGCGCCTGACCCGGCCGTCTCGGAACTGCCGTCGTACCCGCAGCCTCCGGCCCCGCCGCAGGCTCCGTACGGCCAGGCTCCGTACGGTCAGCCGCCGTTCCCGCCGCCGGCGCCCTACGGACAGCCTCCTCATGGGCAGCAGCCGCCGTACGGGCACTCCTCGTTCCCGCCGCCGCCGTACCAGCAGTACTGGTACCCGCCGCCGCCCCCGCCGTCGATGAACGGCATGGCCATCACGTCCTTCGTGCTGGCGGTGAGCTGCATACCCGTGTTCGGGGTGGTGTTCGGGATCGTCGCGCTCTCCCAGATCCGCAAGCGCGGCCAGCAGGGCAAGGCGCTGGCCATCTCCGGTATCGCGGTCTCCGGCGTCGCGACGCTCCTCGCCGCCGTGATGATCACCCTTGGGGTGGTCGGCGTCCTGAACAGCGGCACGCGCACGGACGACCTGCGGACCGGCGAGTGCTTCAACATGCACGGCGATTCGCTCAGCGAATCCAGCGGGGAGTCCAGGGGCGTTGACGTGGTGCCGTGCACCGAGGAGCACGACGCGGAGACCTTCGGCGTCACGTACCTCCCGGACGTGACCGGAAGGTACCCCGGCGACGACGAGGTGCAGACGCTGGCCGACGACAAGTGCAATCTGCTCGCCGAGAGCTACCTTGAGGGCTCCGACCGGTCGGTCGACTCGCTCAGCATCTACTACTCGTTGCCGCGCAAGAGCGGTTGGTCCGGCGGCGACCGCAGGGTGACCTGCTTCTTCGGCGACGGCGGCCGGAAGATGACCGGCTCGGTCAAGGCGTCCTCGGGGGACTCGGGAACCAACGCGTAAACCTTTGGGCATGGCTTGCGGTCAACCACCCAGGGTTGTCAAGCTGTCGCAGATAGTCAACCTGAGGGAGGGGCACCGTGCCTTTCGGTGAGCAGCCCGCATACCTTCGTGTGGCCGACGACCTGCGCCAGAAGATCCTCGACGGGACGCTCGCGCCGCACACCCGGCTGCCCTCCCAAGCGCGCATCCGTACCGAGTACGGGGTGTCCGACACCGTCGCGCTGGAGGCACGCAAGGTGCTGATGGCCGAGGGGTTCGTCGAGGGGCGCTCCGGCTCGGGGACGTATGTGCGCGAGCGTGCCGAACCGCGGCGCATCATCCGTTCCGGTTACCGCCCGGCGAGCCCGCCCAGCCCGTTCCGCCAGGAGCAGGGCGACGAGGGCGTCAAGGGCAGCTGGGAGTCGAGCAGCAACCAGGACCTGGCGACGCAGCCGGTGGCCGAGCGGCTCCGGATCGAGCCGGGTGACCGCGTCATGCGCACGCGCTACCTCTACCGGACCGACGGCGAGCCGATGATGCTCGCGACCTCGTGGGAGCCGCTGGCCGTCACCGGCCGCACTCCGGTGATGCTGCCGGAGGAGGGGCCGCTCGGCGGCCAGGGCGTTGTCGAGCGGATGGCGGGCATCGAGTTCGTGGTCGACAACATGGTCGAGGAGGTCGGCGCGCGGCCCGGTCTCGCGGACGAGACGGCGGCCCTCGGCGGCGTGCCCGGTCACATCGTGATGGAGGTCAGGCGGACGTACTACGCCTCCGGCCGCCCGGTGGAGACCGCCGACATCATCGTGCCGGCCGAGCGGTACCGCGTTGCATACCACCTGCCGGTGAAGTGACCGGTGAAGTGACCGATAGCCGGACATCGTGGTCCGGGCCTGTCATGCTGACGTAACGCGAGGTCAACTGCCTTAACCGGCAGGCAATCGAGCCTCGCCGCCGCTTGTCATGTCCGGATCCTATTTTGCGGCGATGACGGACACCGCGACACCCACGGACACTGCGACACCCGAGGCGCCCGCAGCGCCCGGCACCCCCGAGGCGCCCGGCGCGCCCAAGAGGAACTACGCCAAGCTCGCGGCGGACGAGAGCCGCGAGGACTACTCGCTGCGCTACGCCCCGCACTCCTTCCGCCGCTGGTCGCCGACGATGGTGGCGTCCACCGCCCTCGGCGGAATCGCCTATCTCGCGGACTTCGCGATCGGCGCGTCGATCGTCTTCACCTACGGCTTCACCAGCGGGCTCGCCTCGATCCTGTGCGCCGCGGCGATCATCTTCCTCACCGGCATCCCGATCGCCCGCGCCTGCGCCACCTACGGCCTGGACATGGACCTCGTGACGCGCGGTGCGGGCTTCGGCTACTTCGGATCCACCCTCACCTCGCTGATCTACGCGAGCTTCACGTTCATCTTCTTCGCGCTCGAGGGCTCGATCATGGCGCAGGCGCTGCACTCGGCCCTGCACATCCCGGTGGCGGTCGGCTATCTGATCACCACGCTCATCGTCATCCCGTTCGTCTTCCGCGGGATGGGCGCGCTCGCCAGGCTCCAGGCGTGGACGCAGCCGGTCTGGCTGATCGGCCTGGTGCTGCCGTTCCTCGTGCTGGCCTTTGAGTCGCCCGACTCCTGGGGCGCGTTCGGGTCCTTCGGCGGCACCGAGGGTGCGGGCTCCGGCTTCCACTGGCTCGGCTTCGGACTCGGTACGGGCGTGGCGCTCTCGCTCATCGCGCAGATCGGTGAACAGGCCGACTACCTGCGGTTCATGCCGGCCAGGACCGAGCAGAACAAGCGCCGTTGGAACCTGGCGGTACTCGCCGCCGGGCCCGGCTGGGTGATCATCGGCGCGGCCAAGCAGCTCGGCGGCGCGTTCCTCGCCTTCTGCGCGCTGGCGGCCGTCGGCAAGACGCACGCGCTGGAGCCGATCGCACCGCAGATCGAGGCGCTCAAGCCCTGGCTGGGCTCGGTGGCGCTGCCCGCCGCCGCGGTCTTCGTCGTGGTCTCGCAGATCAAGATCAACACGACCAACGCCTACAGCGGGTCGCTCTCCTGGTCGAACTTCTTCTCCCGGATCACCCACCGGCACCCGGGCCGCGTCTGGTACATCTTCCTGAACCTCGCCATCGCGCTGACGCTGATGGAGATGAACATGTTCTCCATGCTCGGCAAGTTGCTGGGCTTCTACTCCAACGTCGGCATCGCCTGGATCGCGGCCGTCACCGCCGACCTCGTCATCAACAAGCCGCTCGGGCTGAGCCCGAAGTACATCGAGTTCAAGCGCGCCTATCTGCACTCGGTGAACCCGGCCGGCTTCGGCGCGATGGCGATCGCGTCCACCGTCTCGATCCTCGCCTTCTTCGGGCTCTTCGGCGAGTACGCGGAGGCGTTCAGCACCTTCATCGCGCTAGGGCTCGCCATGACCCTCAGCCCCCTGCTGGCCTGGGCGACCAAGGGCCGGTACTACCTGGCCCGGCCGAATCCGGTCAATGGCCCGGGGGTTGAAGTAGCGGATGTGACGGCCACCCACACCTGCTCGGTCTGCGCGACCGCGTACGAGCTGCCGGACGTGGCGGACTGCCCCGTCCAGTCCGGACCGATCTGCTCGCTGTGCTGCAGTCTCGACGCCGAGTGCGGAGATGTCTGCAAGGACCGGGAAGGCGGCGGGGGGCCGGTCCTGATGCCGATGCCTACGCTTCGAATGGGCTGATCCAGTCGTACAGTTGGCCGAATCGGTACCTCTTCGTGTCAAGTCGCACCCGAGCTGTGAAGCTCGGGCGTAGTGTCGGGCATATGCGGATTGCCGTTTCCTCGGACATGGATGAACCGGTGGCGCGGCTGGTCGTCGACGAGCTGCGCCACCGTGGCCACACCGTGCTCGCCTTCGGCGCGCTACGGGCCGGTGACCGGAAGGACTGGGCCTGGAGCGCCGAAGCGGCCGCGCGTGAAGTGGCGGAAGGCCGTACGGAGCAGGCTGTCGTCTGCTGCTGGACGGGCACGGGCGCGTCCATCGCCGCCAACAAGGTGGCCGGCGTGCGCGCGGCCCTGTGCGGTGACGCCTACACGGCGCGTGGCGCGCGCAAATGGAACGACGCGAACGTGCTGGCGCTCAGCCTGCGGCTGACCAGCGGGGCGTTGCTGACCGAGATCCTGGACGCGTGGTTCGACGCCGTCGCGAGCGGCCATGCGGACGTCCAGGCCAACATCGGGCATGTCGATTCCATCGGGGTTTCCGACGGGGTTTCCGACGATGCATCCGATGAGGCCGACGCAGGGGCTCCTCCGGTCGAGGAGACGGTCCGATGAACGATCTCCCGTGGGTCGTCGTACGCCAGGACGACAACGGCAACCGCTACCGGGTCGGCCGCTACGCGACCCGCGAGGAGGCCGAACGCGTCTCCGACATGCTGGACGCGCGCGGCCACAAGCAGCTCTATCTCGTCGAGCGGATCGACCGCCAGGCGTCGTAGGGTTCCGCGCATGACATTGCGCGTCGTCGTGGGCGGAGCCGTACTGGACCAGGGGCGACTGCTCGCCGCCCGCCGCAGCGCCCCTCCCGCGCTGGCCGGGCGCTGGGAGCTGCCCGGCGGCAAGGTCGAGCCGGGCGAGACCCACGAGCAGGCCCTCGTGCGCGAGCTGCGCGAGGAGCTCGGCGTGGAGGTCGAGCCGATCGCCCGGATTCCGGGGGAGTGGCCGCTGACCTCGGGGTTGGTCCTGCACGCGTGGACGGCGCGGCTCGTGTCCGGAACGCCGGTTCCGCTGGAGGACCACGACGAGCTGCGCTGGCTGTCGCCGGACCGGATCCACGACGTCGACTGGCTCGACCAGGACCGCCCGGCAGTCGCCTGGACCGCCGCCCACCTCCTCGCCTCCGGCTGAGGTTTCCGCCTCCTCCCGCACCCACTGGGCGGGCGAGGGTGGCCTCAAACGCCGGCCGGGCTGCCTTGGACTGCTGCCGGCCCTGAGATCCGGGCGAGATGTTCGTCGCGGTGCCCGGCGCCCGCCGGTGCGGCCCTCGGACGCCGGGCCGTACGGGTGGTAGCCGCGCGCGTCGGCCCGGACGCGAGCGTCGGTGGTCCGACGTCAGCCCGCCGAGGATGTAATCCGCGGCCAGGTTCGATGGTCGGGCCGAGGCGCGCCCGCTTCCGCGCCGTCGGCCTGGCAGCGAGCGTCGGTGGTCCGACATCCGCCCGCCGGGGACCCAAGTGGCGGTCCGGGGCGATGGCTGGGCGAAGGCCCACCCCTCTCTCGCGACCGCGACCGGGATCGGCCAGGTCCGGGGCTCTGGGGCAGGGGTCTGGTCCGCATGTCCGGGGGACTCAGGGCGCGGCCAGGGGTTCGGAGCTGGTGCTGCCGTCCAACGCCCGACGCCGACGGCGGACCGTACGGCCTCGGCGCCTGTTCACGGCCGAGGCCGTACTCCCCGGCGCTGTGGGTGCCGGGCCTTACGCCGCAGGCGGACCACGCGCCGGGGTGCCGTCCCCGTCTGAGGCCGTACTCCCCCCACCGCGCCGGAGGCGGGGCGGTACGGAGGGGGAGATATCGGGTATGTGGGGGTTGATCCCTCTTCATAGCCGGGCGATCCGGCCCGATTCGGTCAGGGACGATGTGGACGGCTTGAGCAGCAGCGATGAGGCGGCGGGGGCGCGGAGGCGCGGCGGGCTGCAGCCGGGGCCGGTGGCCGAGGCCGGGGACAGCCCGACGGGCACGTTGCTGGACACGCTGCGGGTGGCCGTCGTCATGCTGGACACCTCGGGCCGAGTGTTGCTGTGGAGCCCACTGGCAGAGGAAATGTTGGGGTGGGCGGGCGAGCACATCGTCGGGCGGCGCGTCGGCGGCCTCTTCGACCTCGGCGAGTCGGCCGGCGGCTCCCGCCGGATGGCGGCGGTGCCCGAGCCGGGCAGGGCCGAGCGGATCCTCGCGGACCTGCTGCGCAACGGCCGCTGGGACGGCATCCTGTCGCTGCGGCACCGCGACGGCCACAGCGTGCAGGTCGAGGCGCGCGCCTCGCTGCTGGTGGACGGGGACGGCCGGCCGTTCGTCCTCGCCTCGGTCGCCGAGACGAGCCTGCTGCGCACCCTGGAACACGACCTCGCCGCGCTGGACGCGCTCTACGACTCGTCACCGCTGGGCGTCGCGGTCTTCGACACGGACCTGCGCTACGTACGGGTCAACGAGGCGCTGGCCCGGATGAACGGCCTGACCGCCGCCGAGCACATCGGCCGGACCGTCGGTGAGATCGTCGACGACCCCGGGGCGGCCGCGGAGCTGACCACGCTGCAGCGTGCGGTGCTGGACACCGGCCGTCCCGTCATCGACCTGATGATGCTGGCCCCGCGCGGCCTCGGCCACCGCTCCATCTCCTATCACCGGCTGGAGGACCGGGCAGGTCACGTGCTGGGGATCAGCGCGACGGTGATGGATGTGACCGAGCGCAAGGAGGCGGCCGACAAGGTCGAGCGGGCCCGCAGCCGGCTCGCCCTGCTCAATGACGTCGGCGCCCGGATCGGCGGCCTGCTGGACGTGCGCAGGGGCGCGGAGGAGCTGGCGAGGGCGCTGGTGCCGAGGTTCAGCGACTACTCGGGGGTGATCCTGCACGCGGCGGTCGCCGACGGCGGGGAGCTGCCGACGGTGCAGTACAGCGAGAGCACGCCGATGCGGCAGTTGGGCGTGGGCGCGATCCGGCAGGGCCCCGAGGTGGACCGGATGATCCAGCTGGGCTCGGTGATCTCGTTCACCCGCAAGTCCATCTTCGGCACGGTACTGGCCACCGGGCGCCCGCAGTTGGTGGAGAACAACGAGCAGTTGCTCGCGACGACATTCCCCGGCGACCCCAAGGTGCGCGCCACCATGGAGCTGGGCATCCACTCGCTGCTGGTGCTGCCGCTGCGGGCGCGCGGCGTCGTGCTGGGGCTGCTGGTGGTCAGCCGGGCGGACGGCAGGGAGCCGTTCGACCGCGACGACCTGGCGCTGGCGATGGAGCTCGCCGACCGCGCCGGCTCCGGGCTGGACAACGCGCGGCTGTACGTCCGCGAACGCGAGGGCGCCCTGATGCTGCAGCGCAGCCTGCTGCCGCAGACCGTTCCGCAGCCGCCCGGCGTCGAGGTCGCCTTCCGGTACGTGCCGGGCAGCAGCGGCACCGAGGTGGGCGGTGACTGGTTCGACGTGATCCCGCTGGCCGGCGGCCGGGTGGCGTTCGTCATCGGCGATGTGATGGGGCACGGGCTCGGTGCCGCCGCGACCATGGGCCGGCTGCGTACCGCCGTCCGGACGCTGGCCGGGCTCGACATGCCGCCGCACGAACTGCTGCGCCGCGTCAACGACCTCGGCGACGACCTGGCCCAGGGTCAGGACGAGGGCTGGATGGCCACCGTCGTGTACGCCGTCTACGACCCCGCGACCCGGCGCTGCACCCTGTCGAAGGCCGGGCATCTGCCGCCGGTGCTGGTCTATCCGGGAGAGGAGCGCGGGTTCGCGGGGTGCGGGGCGACCCTGCTGGAGATGCCGTCGGGGGCGCCGCTCGGCGTCGACGGCGTGGAGTTCGAGTCCGTGGAGCTGGATGTGCCGGACGGAACGGTGCTGGTGCTCTACACCGACGGGCTGGTCGAGGCCCGCGGCGAGGACATCACCGACGGCCTGGAGCGGCTCTCCACCGTGCTGTCCCGGCCCCTCTCCTCATTGGAGGACGCTTGTGACGACCTGCTTGCGACGATGGTGCCGGGCCGGGAGCCGGACGACGTGGCCCTGTTGATGGCACGGCTCGGTGGTCTCCCCGAGGGCAGCACCGCCTCGTGGACCTTCCCGGCCGAGCCCAGTGCCGTACGGCGGGCCCGCCGCCATGTCCGTGAAACTCTCTCCGACTGGCACCTCGAAGCGCTGACCGATGTGACGGTGCTGCTCGTCAGCGAGCTGGTCACCAACTCCCTGCGGTACGCGCACGGTCCGATCGGCGTACGCATGGTGCGCGGCGGCTCGCTGCTGGTCGAGGTCTCCGACCCGCTCCCCGATCCGCCGCTGGAACGCGTCGCCTCCGCCGAGGACGAGGGCGGGCGCGGCCTGCAGCTCGTGGCCCGTGCCTCACGGCGCTGGGGCACCCGGCACGGACGGCTCGGCAAGACCGTGTGGTTCGAACTCGCGATGCCCCCGGGCGTGTCCGGCACCTGACAGGGTGGTTCAGCCACTGCTCACCGGGTAGCGAGTAGAGGCGAACGGGAACCAGTGGGAGCCGAGATGATGCTGTGATCGTCAAGACCGTGTGCGGGACGGTCGTGATGCTGAATACTCGGCTCCAAACCGGTCCATGTGTGCTGAGCTGGAGGGGTCGGGCTAGTGAACGACGTGCCAGCGGGGGCCGATGTGTCTGATGAGCGGGACAGGTCCACTTCTCCCCGGGCCACGGTCTGGCAGTCCAGTCCGCCCGGTTCGATCTACGACTACATCCGCGTGGCGTCGTTCTCGATCGGTGCCGACGGACGGATCGACCAGTGGAGCGAGCGGGCCGCCGAGTTCTTCGGTGTGCCGGCCGCGCAGGCCCTCGGCAAGGACCCCATCACCGCCTTCGCGCCGCCGGACACCTGGGACCGCGGCCACGAGCGGGTGGCCGAGATCCTGGACGGCCGCGAGTGGATAGGGCTGGCGCCGTACCGTGATGCGGCCGGTACCGAGGGCATCGCCGAGATCTATGTGATGCCGGCCGACCGGGGGGCGCTCTGCATCGCCGTCGACGTCTCGTCGCTGCGGCAGATCGAGACCGATCTGGCCGCCTCCCAGGCGGTCTTCGGGCAGTCCCCGATGGGCTTCGTCCTCTTCGACACCCATCTGCGGCTGCTGCGCGTCAACGAACGTTTCGCGACCGTCTTCGGCCGCACCGCCGAGGAGCACCGGGGCCGCGGCCCGCACGACTTCCTGTCCCGGGTCGAGGCCGACCGGCTCACCGCCGCGCTGCGCCAGGTGCTGGAGAGCGGCGATCCGGTCCTGGACATGCCGCTGGTCGGCACCGTGCCGGGGGAGAGCGGGCGCCGGCGCTGGGCGATCTCGCTGTACCGGCTGCACAGCGGCAGCGGGCGGCCGATAGGAGTCGCCGGGCTGGCCATGGACGTCACCGGGCGGCAGCGGGCGGAGCGCGAGGCCGCGCACGCCCGCCGCAATCTCGCCCTGCTCAACGAGGCCGGGGTACGGATCGGCAACTCGCTGGATCTGGAGACCACGGCCCGCGAGCTGCTCGACGTCGCCGTACCGCACTTCTGCGACCTGGCCTCCGTCGACCTGTACCAGGCGTTGCTCGCCGGCGAGGAGGACCTTGGGGGCGGCACCTCGGACGGCAGCGGCGAGGTGCGCCGGGTGGCGTTCGCCAGTGCCGTGTCGAACGCGCCCTCCGCGATCCTGGGCGGTGACGGCGAGGACGGCTCGGTGCCCGTCGGATCCGTCCACCGCCACCTGTTCAACTCGCCCTGCGCCAGCGCGCTGCGCACTGCCCAGACGCAGATGCTGGGAGTGGATCCCGAGCCGGATCTGGGCGGCGCGCTCGTCCAGTCCACGCTGATCGTCCCGATGGTCGCCCGTGACACCGTCCTCGGCCTGGTGCAGTTCTCCCGCGCCAAGGGCAGCGAGCCGTTCTCGGAACGGGACCGGATGCTCGCCGAGGAGCTCGCAGCCCGCGCCGCGGTCTGTATCGACAACGCCCGCCTTTACCGGCGCGAGCACGAGCGTGCGCTGATACTGCAGCGCAGCCTGCTGCCACCGGGCAATCCGGAGGCGGCCGGGCTCGACATCGCCTGCCGCTACCTGCCGGGCAACATGGAGACCGAGGTCGGCGGCGACTGGTTCGACGTCATCGAGCTGCCGGGGCACCGCACCGCGCTCGTCGTCGGCGATGTCATGGGCCGGGGCCTGCGCGCCGCCGTGGCGATGGGTGAACTCCGCACCGCGGTAAGGACGCTGGCCCTGCTCGACCTGGAACCGGCCGAGGTGCTCACCGCGCTCGACGAGGTGGCCCGCGGGCTCGGCGCCCCGCCCGAGACCCGCAGCCGGCGCGGCAAGGACCGCGGCGGTACGGACCTCACCGAGGTCTACCTCGCCACCTGCGTCTACGCCGTGTACGACGCGGTCACCCGGCGGTGCACGATCGCCAACGCCGGACATCTGCCACCGGTGGTCGTCGAGCCGGGGGAGCCCGCGCTGATGCTGGAGGTTCCGACCGGGATGCCGCTCGGCGTGGGCGGCGAGCCTTTCGAGGAGGTCGACGTCGAACTCCCGGACGGCGCGCTCCTCGCGCTCTACACCGACGGCCTCGTCGAGTCCCGCAACCATCCGCTGGACGAGGGCCTCGAAGCCTTCCGCGCCGCGTTCGACGATCCGCAGCGGCCCCTGGAGGACGTCTGCGACCACATCCTCGCGACGCTGGACACCGCCCATGGCGAGGACGACATCGCGCTCCTGATGGCCCGCGTCCACGGCCTGCCGGCCGACTCCGTCGGGGACTGGACGCTGGAACCGCACCCCGCCTCGGTCGCCCGCGCCCGCGAGTACGCCCGGGAACGGCTGCTCTCCTGGGGCCTGGAAGAGCTCGTCGACACCACGGAACTGCTCGTCAGCGAGCTGGTCACCAACGCCCTGCGGCACGGCGACGGCGACATCAGGCTGCGGCTGCTGCGCGACCGCACCCTCGTCTGCGAGGTCTGGGACGGCGCGCTGGTCCAGCCCAGGCGGCGGCGCGCCCGCGACACCGACGAGGGCGGCCGCGGTCTGCAACTCGTCAGCCTGCTCAGCGAGAGCTGGGGCAGCCGCCGCACCCACCGCGGGAAGACCGTCTGGTTCGAGCTCGCCCTGCCGGGCGGCGGCCCGCCGAAGGAACCGACCGTGGACGAGCTGCTGAGCATGTACTAGGCCGTACCAGGAGCCGACGGCTACCCGCCGGCCTTGAGGGCGGCGAGCCTGGCGTCGACCTCCGCGCTGTCCGAGAGGGTGTCGAGGCTCTCGAACTGGGCGTCCAGCGAGGACGCGGCCAGCTCCTCCTTGCCCTTGGCCCTGGCCTCCTCGCGCCGGACCTTGTCCTCGAAGCGGCCCAGCTCGCTGGTCGGGTCCAGGACGTTGATGTTCTTGGCCGCGTCCATCATCTGGTTCTGCGCCTGCGCGGACTTGGCACGGGCCACCAGCGAGTCCCGCTTGCCCTGCAGTTCACCCAACTTGCTGCGCATCTGGTCGAGCCCGGACTTGAGCTTGTCGACGATCTCGGTCTGGCTCGCGATGACCGGCTCCGCGGTCTTCGCCTCCTTCTCCGCCGTGACCTGGCGGCCCAGCGCCACCTTCGCGAGGTTGTCGAAGCGGTCGGCGTCCGCGGCGCTTCCGGCGGCCCGCAGCTCGTCGGCCTTCTTGCTGGCTGCGAGGGCCTTGCCGCCCCATTCCGCGGCGGCGGCCACGTCCTCGTCGTGGTCCTGCTCCATCAGCCGGAGATTGCCGATGGTGGCGGCGACCGCCTCCTCGGCCTCGGAGATGTTGTTGCTGTAGTCGCGGATGAGCTGGTCGAGCATCTTCTGCGGGTCCTCGGCCTGGTCGAGGAGCGCGTTGACATTGGCCTTCGCGAGCTGGGTCACGCGGCCGAGGATCGTCTGCTTCGTCATGGTCGGGGTTCCTTTGCAAGTCGGTAGAAGAAGCAAGGAGCTGGTCAGAAGCGGCCGCCGCCGCCCATCCGGCCCCGGGTGCCGCCTCCGCCGAAGCTCCCGGGACCGCCGCCCCCGCCGAAGCCGCCGCCCCCGCCGCCGAAACCGCCCCCGCCGCTGTTCAGGATTCCGCCGAGGATGATCCCGCCCAGCACGGCGCCGCTCATCCCTCCGCCGCCCCGCCCGCCACCGAAGCCACCGCCGAAGCCGCCACCGCTCACGTCCTGCTGGGCGAACTGTTGTGCCTGACGGGCCAGCTGGTCGGCCTGCTGGGCCTCGGAGAGCGCGCCCGCCGCATCGGTGGCGGCCAGTGACTCGGCCTGCTCCAACCGCCGTTCGGCCTCGGCGAGCCGGGTACGCGCCTGACTGCCGATCGCGCCGCGGTGCGTGGTGATGACGTCCCGCGCCGCCGCCACCTCGCTGCGGGCCGCCAGCAGGGCCTGGCCGAGCAGACCGCGGGCCCGCTGCTCGTTCACCGCACCCTCGCGGGCACCGGCCAGTGCGACGTCGAGAGCGGCGTCCGCCTCCTCGATCCGGCGCAGCCCCGAGATCGGGTCGTGGCGGCCGGCCGCCAGCTCCTGCCGTACGTCGGCGAGGACGGATTCGGCGCGGGCGATCCGGCCCCGCAGATCGGCCGTCGGCGCCCCCTCGGCGGTCCCGCCGAGAAGCCCCTTGGCATCGGCCAGGTCGGTGTCGGTCTCGGTGAGCGCGTCGTGGAGCTTGGTGTCGGCCTGTTCCAGCTCCTCCGCGCGGCGTACGACGGACTCGGCGAGCGTCCCGGCCTGGTCGAGGGCGCCCTCGGCGGCCCGTACGAAGACCGCCGCCCGGGCGTTGTCGCTCGCGTCGATCGCCTGCCGCGCCCCGTCGATCGCGGTCCCGGCGAACACCAGCCGGTCCCGCGCCTCGGCCGGGTGGCCGGTGACCGGTTCGACGGCGGAGTCCGCGTAGGTCCGCGTCAGCGTGCCGATCGCGGTCTCGGCCGCCGCCACATGCGTGTCGAGCGCCGCCGCCGTCGCCTCGGCCTGCGCGAGGGCCTGCGGGGCGTTGGACTCCAGGGCCCGCAACCGGTCGAACGCCTCCGACTCGGCGTCCAGCCGCCGGTTGGCCTGGGTGCAGCGGCTCAGGATCTCGTCGAGCATCTGCCGCCGGGTCGCCTCGTCCTCGGGAAAGGCGTCGTCGAGCTTCTGCCGCAGCCGGAACGCGGCGTTCAGCTCGCTGCGCGCGTACGAGACCGCCTCCGTGAACGGCTGGGCCGCCTCGTCACCGAACTGAGCCGCCGCGAAGCCGAGCTCCTCCTGGCTGGTGCGCACGGCGTCGTCCGTCTCCACCAGCAGCTGCCGGGCCTGAGAGTCGAGCTCGGGGAGCGGCGTGACCCGGGCCTGCTCGGCGCCCGCACCGGCAGCTGCGCCCCGGCCCCAGCCGGCGCCCTGCGGCGGCGCGCCCCGGCTGCCCCGCCTGCGCCGCGAGTACGCGTACGCGACGAGCACGCCGGCGCCGCCGACCGCCACCACGGGGATCCACAGGCTGCTCGCGCCGTTCCCCTCCGAGCCGCCGCCCGGATCCGCGGCCCCCGGCGTGATCGCGGGCGCCACGACCGGCTGCCCGTCGAGTACGGCCCCGAACCCGTTCGCGGCGCCGATGGCGGCCCCGGCCCAGTCGTTCTGCTTCAGCGCGGGCTCGATCGCCGAGCGGTTCACCTCGTCCAGCTGGCTCTGGGTGAATCCGGAGCCCTGGTCGGCGGAGACGGCGTACTGCCGGTCGTGGGTCGCGACGGCCAGCAGCACGTCGTTCTGCCCGAGACCGTTGCGCTGAGCGGTGGCGTTGGCCCACTCCTGGGCGTCACGGCCGGAGAAACCGCTGACGTAGGCGACGAAGAGCTGGATCCGGTGCCCGGAGTACAGCTTGTCCAGCGCGTCCGCCGTCTGCTGCTTGCGGTCGCCCAGCGCGCCGACCTTGTCGGTGATCTGGCCGGTGCGCGACAGCGTGATCGGGTCGTCGGCGTACGCCGTACCGACGGTGCCGGCGAGCGGCAGCAGCAGGGCGCCGAGCAGCGCCATGATTCCGCCGAGTCGCCGCATCAGCCGCATCCGATCCGCCACGCGCCTGCGGCATGGCTCTGTTCGGGAGCGTATGCGCGGTTTGTACCCCTCGCGACCGGACTGCATCCAGCCGTGCCAGGGCCCCCACGGGCCCGCACGAGTGGTCGTGACGTGAGGGGGACGGGGCCGCAGGGGGAGGGGTCCGAAATGCTGCCGAGCTATTTGTGGGCCGCTGGGGGCACCCCCGGCCGAAGGTTGGGGGACCGTAAATAGTCGATTTCGGACCCCTCCCCCGGAGGGCCCGGCCCCCGACCCCGCCGACGACGCGGGCCGGACCCCCTACGGCCGCCGCAGAATCTTGCTACCGAGCCAGACCAGCGGATCGTACTTGCGGTCGACGGCCCGCTCCTTGAGCGGGATGAGCGCGTTGTCGGTGATCTTGATGTGTTCCGGGCAGACCTCGGTGCAGCACTTGGTGATGTTGCAGTAGCCGAGCCCGTGGTCGTCCTGCGCCGACACCTTGCGGTCCAGGCCCTCCTCGGCGGCGGCGTCGAGCGGGTGCATGTCGAGCTCGGCGATCCGCATCAGGAAGCGCGGCCCGGAGAAGGCGACCTTGTTCTCCTCGTGGTCGCGGACCACGTGGCAGGTGTCCTGGCACAGGAAGCACTCGATGCACTTGCGGAACTCCTGGGAGCGTTCCACGTCCTGCTGCTGCATCCGGTACTCGCCGGGCTTGAGACCGGCCGGCGGCACGAACGCCGGCACCTCCCGCGCCTTGGCGTAGTTGAAGGACACGTCCGTCACCAGGTCCCGGATGACCGGGAACGCCCGCATCGGCGTGACGGTGATGGTCTCGTCGGCCGTGAAGACCGACATCCGCGTCATGCACAGCAGGCTCGGCCTGCCGTTGATCTCGGCGCTGCACGATCCGCACTTGCCGGCCTTGCAGTTCCAGCGGACGGCGAGATCGGACGCCTGGGTGGCCTGCAGCCGGTGGATGATGTCGAGGACGACCTCGCCCTCGTTCACTTCCACCTGGTAGTCGTTCAGCTCCCCGCCGTCGGGGTCGCCCCGCCACACCTTGAAGTGTGCTGTGTACGTCACGGGGCCAACTCCTCGTCCGTCAGATACTTCAGCAGTTCTTCCTTCTCGAACAGGGCGAGGAGGTCGTCCCGCATCGGGTCCATGTCGCGGTGGCTGAGCTTGACCTGGCCGCGCTCCGGGTCGGTGTCGGCCAGCCCGCCGCTGGGGTCCGACAGCTCGCAGACGAGGTTGACCTTCCTCCAGGCCCGGTCCATACCGGGGTGGTCCTCACGGGTGTGGCCGCCGCGGCTCTCGGTGCGCTCCAGCGCGGCGCGGGCCACGCATTCGCTGACCAGCAGCATGTTGCGCAGGTCGATGGCCAGGTGCCAGCCGGGGTTGAACTGCCGGTGCCCCTCGACGCCGGCCCGCCGCGAGCGCATCCGCAGATCGGTGAGGCGGCCGAGCGCCTCCTCCATCTCCGGGGCCCGGCGGATGATGCCGACCAGGTCGTTCATGGCCTGCTGCAGTTCCTGGTGGAGGGTGTACGGGTTCTCCGGCGGGTGCCCCTGCGCCGCGTCCGGGCCGGAGGCCTCCGCGCTGAACGGGCGCAGCGCCTCAGCCGCCGCGCTGTCGATCTGGTCCTCGGGTACGGCGGGCCGCCCCGAGCCGAGCCCGGCCACGTACTCCGAGGCGTGCAGTCCGGCCCGACGGCCGAAGACCAGCAGGTCGGACAGGGAATTGCCGCCCAGCCGATTCGAGCCGTGCATCCCGCCGGCGACCTCGCCCGCCGCGTACAGTCCGGGCACGCCGCGCGCGGCCGCGCTGTCGGGCTCCACGTCGACGCCGCCCATCATGTAGTGGCAGGTCGGGCCGACCTCCATGGGCTCGGCGGTGATGTCGACATCGGCGAGTTCCTTGAACTGGTGGTGCATCGACGGCAGCCGCCGTTTGATCTCCTCGGCGGGCAGCCGGGTCGACACGTCGAGGAAGACCCCGCCGTGCGGAGTGCCGCGGCCCGCCTTGACCTCGGAGTTGATGGCGCGGGCCACCTCGTCGCGGGGAAGCAGCTCCGGCGGGCGGCGGAACTTCTCCGGGTCGGCGTACCAGCCGTCGGCCTCCTGCTCGGACTGCGCGTACTTCTCCTTGAAGACGTCCGGGATGTAGTCGAACATGAACCGTTTGCCGTCGCTGTTGCGCAGCACCCCGCCGTCGCCGCGCACCGACTCGGTGACGAGGATGCCCTTGACGGACGGCGGCCAGACCATCCCGGTGGGGTGGAACTGGATGAACTCCATGTTGATGAGCGGCGCGCCCGCGAGCAGCGCCAGCGCGTGCCCGTCGCCGGTGTACTCCCACGAGTTGGAGGTCACCTTGAAGGACTTGCCGATGCCGCCGGTCGCCAGGACCACGGCCGGGCTCTCGATGACGAACAGCCGGCCCGACTCGCGGATGTAGCCGAAGACCCCGCTGACCGCCGGGCCGTCCTTGAGCACCCGGGTGACCGTGCACTCCTGGAAGACCTTCAGCCGTGCCTCGTAGTCGCCGAACTCGGCGAAGTCCTCCTGCTGCAGGGAGACGATCTTCTGCTGGAGGGTGCGGATCAGTTCCAGGCCCGTCCGGTCGCCGACGTGCGCGAGCCGCGGGTACTCGTGGCCGCCGAAGTTGCGCTGCGAGATCCGGCCGTCCTTGGTGCGGTCGAAGAGCGCGCCCCAGGTCTCCAGCTCCCACACCCGGTCGGGCGCCTCGCGGGCGTGCAGCTCCGCCATCCGCCACTGGTTGAGGAACTTCCCGCCGCGCATGGTGTCGCGGAAGTGCACTTCCCAGTTGTCGTGGGAGTTGGCGTTGCCCATGCTGGCGGCGATGCCGCCCTCGGCCATCACCGTGTGCGCCTTGCCGAACAGCGATTTGCAGATGACCGCCGTGCGCATGCCCTGCTCGCGGGCCTCGATGGCGGCGCGCAGACCTGCCCCGCCCGCGCCGACGACGACCACGTCGTAAGTGTGCCTTTCGACTTGCGTCATGCTTGTTGGCATCCCCTTCGTTTAGAAGAACCGCGGGTCGTCGAAGGCGCCGCTGGCGACGAGATATACGTAGAAGTCCGCGAGGGCCACGCTGATCAGCGAGACCCAGGCGAGCAGCATGTGGTGCCTGTTGAGCCGGCTGACCCAGCCCCAGAGGCGGAACCGCACCGGGTGCTTCGAGAAGTGCTTCAGCCGGCCGCCGATGATGTGCCGGCAGGAGTGGCAGGAGAAGGTGTACGCCCAGATCAGGATGATGTTCACCAGCAGGACGAGGGTGCCGAGGCCCGCGTGGCCCCAGTTGCCGTCCGCGTCGCGGAAGCTCAGCACGACGTCGTACGTCAGGATCCCGGCGACCGGGATCGCGAAGTAGAAGAAGTACCGGTGGATGTTCTGCAGGATCAGCGGGAAACGCGTCTCACCGGTGTACGTGGCGTGCGGCTCGGCGACGGCGCAGGCGGGGGGCGAGGCCCAGAACCCGCGGTAGTACGCCTTGCGGTAGTAGTAGCAGGTGAGCCGGAAGCCGAGCGGGAAGATCAGCACGATCAGGGCCGGGGAGATCCCCCACCAGCTCCCGAACAGGTGCCAGTCGGCGCCGCCGTTCATGTCGGTGCAGTTCGACGCCAGACACGGGGAGTAGAACGGCGACACGTACGGCGCCGCGTAGTAGTTCCCGTTCGCGAACGCGCGCCACGTCGAGTAGACGACGAACGCCCCCAGGCCGAGCGCGGTCACCAGGGGTGGGATCCACCACCGGTCGGTCCGCAGATGTCGGGTCGGAATGGTCGCGCGCCCCTGCGTGTGGACACCACGGCGGGCGGGACTGCTGTCGGCGGACTCGGTACTGGAGGTGGTTCCGGTGGCCAATGCGTACTCCGGAGGGAGCGGAAAGGGGTGGGAGCCGGTTAACGGCTGCGGGGACGCTGTGGGTACGGGAGGGCCACGGGTTCGGGGAGGGCGGGGTTCACGGCGCGTGGCCGTGGGCGGATCCCAGCCCCTCGTCCTCGCAGTCGGACCACAGCGCGGGGTCGTACGGGGTGTCGGGCACGATCACCATCTCCACCGGACCCGTCTGGGCGGTGGAATGCGCGGCCTCGCGCAGCAGCGACAGGCTCTCGCGGAGATGGTCCGCGTCGGAGCGCACACGACGCATGTCGAGGCTGTTCCCGACGTGCTCCTCCAGCCGGCCCACACAGCGGACCAGGTCGTCCAGCCGGCGCTGAACCGATGTCAGATCGTCTTGTAGGGACATGGTTTTCCCTCAGCTCTGCCGCAGTGCGGTCGATGACGCTCATGCGCAAGCGAGTGTCGCGCGTCACATGCGCAGTTGGGAAGAGCGCGTACAGGTGAAATGGCGCCCGGCCCGGATCGCGTCCCGGCCGCACGCCCTCCCGGCCCGCCGTGGGCGCCCGCCGCCGTTCGGGTGGCCTGTGGTCCCTTCACGCCGTGTCGCACCGCCACGCAGGTAAGCGTCGCTTTCAGTAGGTGCGATAAGCGACAAATACCGCCAACTGAGTATAACTGGTGCACGTCCCGAAGGCGTATGCCGGACCGAAGGCGGCCGGAGAGCCCGCGGAGGTACCTGACCATGTCCCGCACCGTCATTCCCGCATCCGTACGCGGGGCAGATCCCCGGCCCCGGTACCGTCCCCGGCCCGCCGTGCCGGGGCTGCGCGGCGCGGCCCTGGCGGGCGTCGCCGCGCTCGCCCTCGCCGGCTGTTCCGCCGAGACCACCGCGGGGCCGGTCGTCCAGGGCACCGACATCGCCTCCGCGCCCCGCGGCGGCGTCAAGGACGGCGGAACGCTGCGCTGGGCCGTCGACAGCGTGCCGGCCACCCTCAACGCCTATCAGGCGGACGCGGACGAGGACACGGCCCGCATCGCGGCCGCCGTCCTGCCCGCGATGTTCCGCCTCGACGGCCGCGGCACCCCACAGCGGGACGCGGACTTCCTGGACGGTGCCTCCGTCGTCGAGCACGAGCCGAAGCAGGTCGTGTCGTACCGGCTCAACCCGAAGGCGAAGTGGAGCGACGGCCGGGCCGTCGGCGCCGACGACTTCAGCGCGCAGTGGAAGGCGCTCAGCGGCCGGAACGCCGCGTTCTGGACCGCGCGCAACGCCGGCTACGACCGGATCGCGGACATCAGCCAGGGCGCGGACAGCCATGAGGTCAAGGTCACCTTCGCCACCCCGTACGCCGACTGGCAGTCGCTCTTCACACCCCTCTATCCCAAGGCGGTGACCAGCGACCCGGACGCCTTCAACGAGGGCGCCCGCTCCGCGCTGCCCGCCGTCGCCGGGCCGTTCAAGGTCAAGGAGCTCGACCGCAAGGCGGGCGCCGTCACCCTGGTCAGGAACCCCATCTGGTGGGGCCGGCCCGCCAAGCTCGACCAGCTGGTGCTCACCGTCGTGCCGGCCTCGGCCCGGGCCGCCGCGCTGACCGGCGGAAAGCTGGACGTGGCGGAGCTGGACCCGGCCGCCCTCCCCTCGATCCGCAAGGCGACCGCCGCCAAGACCCTCACCGTCCGCAAGGCCCCCGGCGCCGCGTACTCACAGCTCGCCCTCAACGGCAGCGCGGGCCCGCTGGCCGACGAACGGGTCCGGCGCGCGGTGGCCCGCGCCGTCGACCGGCAGGCCATCGCCGACGCCGTACTGAAGCCGCTCGGCCTGCCCGCCAAGCCGCTCGGCAACCACCTGGTCCTCGCCTCGCAGAACGGCTACGAGGACCACAGCTCGGCCCTCGGCTCCGCGGACGCGGACCAGGTCCAGGCGCTGCTCGCCGACGCGGGCTGGCAGCGCACCCCCGGACAAGCCCCGACCGGGGGCAAGGCCGCCAACCCGGCCAAGCCCGCCGCCCCCGTCCCGACCAAGCCCGACGCGGCCGCCCCGGCCCTCGGTGTGACGGTGGTCGAGCCCAGCGGAGCGCTGCGCAAGGACGGCAAGCAGCTGACCCTGCGGTTCGTCCTCCCCTCGACCTCACCGGTGCTGGCCGACGTCGGGAACCGGATCGCCGCGATGCTGTCGAAGATCGGTGTCCGCACCGAGATCACCAAGGTCGCCGACGCGAGCTTCTTCCACGACCACGTCGCGGCCGGAAACTTCGACCTGGCCCTGTACTCCTGGCCCGGTACGGCCTACCCGGCCACCGACGACCGGCCGATCTTCGCCAAGCCGCTGCCCGCCCCCGACGGGTCGCTGACCGTCGAGCAGAACTACTCGCGGGTCGGCACCGACCAGATCGACCAGCTGCTCGACCAGGCCGGCTCGGAGCTGGACCGGAAGGCGGCCCGCGACCTCACCTCCCGAGCCGACTCCCGCATCTGGGCCGCGGCCGGGTCCGTCCCCCTCTTCCAGCGCCCCGAGCTCGTCGCGCTGCGGTCCACGGTCGCCAACGCCGGAGCCTTTGGCTTCGAGGCCCCCCGATATCAGGACATCGGGTTCCGTAAGTAGGGGTCCGCGCTCAGTGCTTTTGCCGGATTGACCCGCCCCGCCGCCCGGATGGCGGAATACGCCCGGAAACCGTCGCTGCCACGGGTCCTTCGGGTTGTCACACCGGTCCCGCCCGCTCCGGAAGGAGCCCGTGGGGCCGGTGTTTCCGGCGTTCAAACCTCTCCCGGGCGGCCGAGTCGCCGTGCGCCCCGTACCATGGGGTAAGGCCGCGGCTTGTCCTGCCCGGCGGGCGAGTGCGTCAACACGGAACGCGCAGCCATCCACGATCCCGGGAGAAGCGCCGCAGCATGTCCACGCGCCACGATATTCGTAACGTCGCCATTGTCGCCCACGTCGACCACGGCAAGACGACCCTTGTCGACGCCATGCTCAAGCAGGCCGGCGCATTCGCTGCCCACCAGCACCTCGATGACCGCATGATGGACTCGAACGACCTGGAACGTGAGAAGGGCATCACGATCCTGGCCAAGAACACGGCCGTGAAGTACCACCCCAAGGGTGGCGGCGACGTCATCACGATCAACATCATCGACACCCCCGGCCACGCCGACTTCGGTGGTGAGGTCGAGCGAGGCCTGTCGATGGTCGACGCGGTCGTGCTCCTCGTGGACGCCTCCGAGGGCCCGCTGCCGCAGACCCGCTTCGTGCTGCGCAAGGCGCTGACGGCGAACCTGCCGGTCATCCTCTGCATCAACAAGACGGACCGCCCGGACTCCCGGATCGACGAGGTCATCAACGAGACCTACGACCTCTTCCTGGACCTGGACGCGACCGAGGAGCAGATCGAGTTCCCGATCGTCTACGCCTGTGCCCGTGACGGCGTCGCCTCGCTGACCAAGCCGGAGAACGGCACGGTCCCCCCGGACAGCGACTCGCTGGAGCCGTTCTTCTCCACCATCCTGTCGACGGTCCCCGCCCCCGAGTACACCGAGGGCGCGCCGCTCCAGGCGCACGTCACCAACCTGGACGCCGACAACTTCCTCGGCCGTATCGCGCTCCTCCGCGTCGAGGAGGGCGAGCTCCGCAAGGGCCAGCAGGTCGCGTGGATGAAGCGTGACGGTTCGGTCACTCAGGTCAAGATCACCGAGCTGCTGATGACCGAGGCGCTCACCCGCAAGCCGGCCGAGAAGGCGGGCCCCGGTGACATCTGCGCCGTGGCCGGTATCCCGGACATCACCATCGGCGAGACGCTGGCCGACCTGGAGAACCCGGTCGCGCTGCCGCTCATCACGGTCGACGAGCCGGCCATCTCCATGACCATCGGTACCAACACCTCGCCGCTGGTCGGCAAGGGCGGCAAGGGCCACAAGGTCACCGCCCGCCAGGTGAAGGACCGGCTGGACAAGGAGCTCATCGGTAACGTCTCGCTCCGCGTGCTGCCGACCGAGCGTCCCGACGCGTGGGAGGTCCAGGGCCGTGGCGAGCTGGCGCTGGCGATCCTCGTCGAGCAGATGCGCCGCGAGGGCTTCGAGCTGACCGTCGGCAAGCCGCAGGTCGTCACCAAGACGATCAACGGCAAGGTCCACGAGCCGGTCGAGCGCATGACCATCGACTGCCCCGAGGAGTACCTCGGCGCGATCACGCAGCTGATGGCGACCCGCAAGGGCCGTATGGAGACCATGACGAACCACGGCTCCGGCTGGGTCCGCATGGAGTTCGTCGTCCCGGCCCGTGGCCTGATCGGTTTCCGTACCGAGTTCCTCACGGACACCCGCGGCACCGGTATCGCGCACAGCATCTTCGAGGGTCACGAGCCGTGGTTCGGCGACCTGCGCACCCGTAACAACGGTTCCCTGGTGGCGGACCGCGCCGGCGTCGTGACGCCGTTCGCGATGATCAACCTCCAGGAGCGCGGCGTGATCTTCGTCGAGGCGACCACCGAGGTGTACGAGGGCATGATCATCGGTGAGAACTCGCGTTCCGACGACATGGACGTGAACATCACCAAGGAGAAGAAGCTCACCAACATGCGCGCCGCCTCCGCGGACAACACCGAGAACGTGGTGCCGCCGCGCAGGCTCTCCCTGGAGCAGTCCCTCGAGTTCTGCCGCGAGGACGAGTGCATCGAGGTCACCCCGGAGACCGTGCGTATCCGCAAGGTCGTCCTGGACCAGAAGGAGCGCGGTCGCGCGTACTCCCGCGCCAAGCGCTGACGCCTTCCGCTCGGATCATCGGGTGAAGAGGGGGTCCGGGGACGTGTCCCCGGGCCCCCTCGGGCTCTACGGGACGTGTCCCCGGCCCCTCCGGGCCTTCCAGGGCGCTGCGCGGGCCGTGGGGCCGTCCGGAGCCCCCGGACCGTCTCCCCTGGTCCTGGCTGCCGCTGTGAGCGCTCCGGCGGCTGGGATCAGCCTGTCCGGCGCCCGAGGGCGCGTGGCCCGGGTGAAGCCATGGTCATGGCGCGGGCGCCGGGGTGTTGCCCGGCACGATCCAGGCCGGAGGTTGCAGCACCGGGGTCTTCCAGTAGATGTCGAGCCGGGTGATGAGCCCGTCCTCGCCGAGTTCCATGACGTTGGCGAACGACATCACGTTCCGCTCGTCCGTCGTCGTCGGCTGGATCGTCTCGACGGCCTCGTTGAGCGCCCGCCGGCCGTCCGCGCTGAGGAACGTCCGGCGTGACTCCAGCCGGTGGAAGGCCATCCGCTCCGTCACCCGTGAGACGAACGCCACATACGCGTCCCGACCCCGGACGGTGTCGTCCTCGTCGCCGCGCATCCCGACGCGTACGAAGCCCTCCGCCAGGGTGGCGGCGACGAGGGTCCAGTCGTGCGTGTCGACCCCGCGCCAGAACGACTCCACCGTCTCCTCGCGCCGAGCGTGTTCCAACTCACTGTGGGGCACTGGGCGTTCCTTCCCGCGACCGGCTGATACCTGACGGTCAGTCAGATTAGCCGTCCGACCCCTAGGAGGCGATGGGTGCGACCAGCTCGACCTCGAACCCCTCGGCGTTCTCCAGGTAGGCCGCGCAGTGCGCGTTGCCGCCCGCGAAGGGGTGCCGCTCGGGGAACATCAGGATCCAGCCGTGTTCCGGACCCCGGGCCGCCAGATCGTCGACCATGGCGCGGTCGGCGACGTGGAAGGCCAGGTGGTTCAGGCCCGGACGGCGCCGTTCGTGCCGGTCGCCGGCCAGGTCGGGGGAGCGCTCCACCACGATGTAGGTGGGGCCGAGCTTCCAGCTGCGCCCCGCGGGCCAGTCCTGGAACGGGGTGTAGCCGAGCTCACCCAGCAGCCACCCCCAGCTCGCGGTGGCGGCCGGCAGGTCGCCGACCCACAGCTCGACGTGGTGCAACAGTCCTGAGGTCTCCTCGATCATGGGCCGATTCAACACGTTCCGGCAGCGTCGCGGGCCCGGCCGTATCGGGGACGCACGGGGGTGACCCGCGTAGACTCGGGGTGGATTTTTCGGACGCTCCGCAACGGATTTCACGAGGGCGTCGTCCGGATAGCGGACGCGATTCGCCGGATGTTGCGTTAACAGTCCGTTTCGCGGGTGTCTGTCTACGTTCCAAATGTCCGAATTGTGGGCCAAGTTCGTGCCTGATGTGATCAAAGCGAGACCATTTGGGTGTGGTTACGCGCCTAAACGTGCCCGATAGTGGGACGCAGTTCAGCTCGGGTCAATGGGTCCAAGCGCTTATGGGGAGCGCCGACTCACGAGCAACAGAGGGCCGATTTCGCTGTCAGGGGTGTCAGCGGATGGTCGGCCTTCTTTTCACGTATCAACAGTGAACTCCTGAGGAGGCTTTCCATGCGCGGTGCCAAGAGCGCCAAGTGGGTCGTTGGCGCGGTCATCGTTGCTCTTGCAGCGACCGCTTGCGGCGGCGACAACAAGGACGACAAGCCGGCCGGTGCCGGTAAGGCCGGTGGCACCTTCAGCCTCGGTCTCGTCGAGCCCGTTGCGATCGACCCGGTCAACGCCCAGGAGTCCGAGGGCATCCTGGTCACGGACAACCTGTTCACCGGTCTGTACGAGCCGACCGCTGACGGCAAGGTCATACCGGCCCTCGCGACCTCCAAGACGGTCAGCGACGACGGCAAGACCTGGACCTTCAAGATCAAGCCCGGCACCAAGTTCACCAACGGCGAGATCGTCAACGCCGAGGCGTTCATCCGCGGCTGGACCCGTCTCGCGGCGAAGGCTTCCGCGTCCGACGTGGCCACGCCCAACGTCGGTGGCATCGAGGGCTTCGACGCGCTGCAGAAGGGCACGGCGACCACGTTCTCCGGCCTGAGCGCGCCGGACGAGAACACCATCCAGGTGAAGCTCACCACGCCGGACTTCGAGTTCGACGTCAAGACCACGCACACGTCGATGTCCCCGGTGCCGAAGGTCGCGGGCGCCGGCAAGAACCAGGCGTACAACGACGCACCCATCGGCAACGGCCCCTTCAAGATGTCGGGCAAGTGGGAGCACAACAAGTCGATCACGCTCGTCCGCAACGACGACTACGGTCTGACCAAGGCCCACCTCGACACGGTCAAGATCTCCATCCTGAACTCGGCCAACGCCTCGCAGCTCGAGTACCAGGGCTTCCAGTCCGGCCAGTTCGACTGGGCGCGTATGCCCACGGCGCAGCTGACCGCGGCCAAGGCCAAGTACAGCGCGCAGAACGAGTGGATCCAGGCCGACACCAGCGGCATGAACTACCTGCTCCCGATCACCTCCGCCGGTCCGCTCAAGGAAGCCAAGGCGCGCCAGGCGATCTCGTACGCGATCGACCGTGACGCGATCATCGCGGGTGTCTTCCAGGGCATGCAGACCAAGTCGACGACGATCCTTCCGCCGTCCTTCAAGGACGTCTACCAGAAGGACCTCTGCACCTCCTGCATCAAGCAGGACCCGACCAAGGCCAAGGCCCTCATGGCCGAGGCCGGTCTGAAGCCGGGCGACGAGCTGCACATCGGCTTCAACACCGGTGGTGGCCACGAGGAGTGGGTCCAGGCCGTCGTCCAGCAGATCAAGACGGTTCTGGGTCTGAACGTCAAGATGGACGCCAAGCCGTTCAAGGAGCTGCTCGCCGACGAGCAGGCGCCGAACTCCACCGGTGCCTACCGCTTCGCGTGGGGCGCGGACTACCCGACCCCGGACAACTTCCTGTTCCCGCTGCTGGACTCCAAGTCCATCAACCCGGACGCTTCGGGCAAGGTCCAGGGTGACAACCGCGGCCGTTACAACAACCCGGCGTTCGACGCGCTGGTGGAGAAGGCCCGGAGCACCAAGGACACCGCCGCTCGCAACGAGGTCTACAAGCAGGCCGAGAAGCTGGCGATGGACGACCAGGCCCTGATCCCGCTGTGGAACCGCACCCAGTTCCGTCTGGTGAACACCAAGAAGTTCACCGGTGGGGCGATGGACTTCCACGAGGACCCGAACCTCGCCGAGATCAGCGCGAAGTAGTCACACACCGCCGCATCCAGTGCGGCGCGAACCGGGGGCCGTGGCATCGAGTCGAGACTCGGTTGCCCCGGCCCCCGGCCCCCGTCGGGAACGGTGTGATCCACCGCCCCGTCCAGGCGCGCCCAACCAGGGCGTTGTGGCTGCTTCGGTGCGGCAGCGAGGTAGAGAGGTAAGTCATGGGAAGGTACGTGGTCCGCAGGCTGGGCCAGATGGTTGTCGTCGTGCTCGGTGCGACGATGATCCTGTTCGCCTGCCTGTTCGTGCTCCCCGGTGATCCGGTGGGCTCGCTCGGCGGCGACAAGGCGCGTGATCCCGCGGTCGTCAAGGAACTGCGGCAGCGGTACGGGCTCGACGACCCGTTGGTCGTGCAGTACGTGCACTATGTGGAGAAGCTCGCACAGGGCGACCTGGGACAGGACTACACCCAGGACCGCTCGGTCAACGAGATCCTCCAGCCCAAGCTGGTGAACACGGCGAAACTCGCGGTGACCGCGATCGTCTTCGACATCATCCTGGGCCTGAGTGTCGGTGTACTGGCGGCGATGCGCAGATACTCGATCTGGGACGTGTCGGTGACCTTCGTCACCACACTCGCGGTCGGCGTCCCTTCCATCGTTATCGGCATGATCCTTCAGCGGTTCTTCGTCGTGGAGCTGGGCTGGTTCCCGCTCATCTCCGACGGGACGTGGAAGTCACTTGTCCTGCCCGCGCTGACGCTTGCGATCATCGATGCGGCCCTCGTCGCACAGATCGCCCGGAGCACCATGCTCGAAGTGCTGCGTGCGGACTACGTGAAGACCGCGGTGGCCAAGGGGCTGCCGCGCCGGACGATCCTGGCCCGGCACATCATGCGCAACTCGGTCATCCCGGTCATCACCTACCTGGGTATCTCCTTCGGCGCTCTGCTCGGTGGTGCGCTCATCACCGAGACGATCTTCAACTGGGACGGCATCGGACTCGCGCTGATCACGGCAATTCAGTCGCAGAACAACCCGATCATCGTCGGCGTGGTGACGTACAGCGTTGCTGTCTTCATCCTGCTGAACCTGATCGTCGATCTGCTCTACGCCGCACTCGATCCGCGAATCCGCCTCTCCTGACCCCCAGGGTCGTCCCGAATTAGGAGTCACACCATGACTGAGGTCGTCACGGGCATGGATGGGTCGGGTACCGCGGCCAGTCCGGCCCCGGCCGCGCCGAGCGCAGCCGAACCAAGCGTTGCGAGGATCAGCAACTGGAGCGAGATCCGCGCCCGCTTCCTCGCCAACAAGCTGGCCGTCTTCGGCCTGCTGATCGTCGTTGTTCTTCTCCTGGTGGCGGTGTTCGCGCCGCTCATCGCGCCTGCGGATCCGCTCGACCAGGACCTGATGAACACCCTGAAGGGGCCGAGCAGCGCCCACTTGCTGGGGACCGATGCCCTCGGCCGCGACCAGCTGTCCCGCATCATCTACGGCAGCCGCATCGCGATGATCGTCGGCCTCGCCTCGATCCTGCTCGCCTGCGTCATCGGCATCACGCTGGGTGCGATAGCCGGCTACTTCGGCCGCATCTGGGACACCGTGATCATGCGTGTCGCGGACGTCTTCTTCGCCTTCCCGCTGCTCGTCGGCGCCATCGTCATCATTCTGCTGATGGGCCGCGGCGTACTGCCCGTCGTGATCTCGCTGGGCATCTTCTCCTGGGCCACCTTCGCCCGACTGCTGCGCAGCCAGATCCTGTCGGTGCGTGAGATGGACTACGTCCACGCCGCCAAGGCGCTGGGTGCGAGCCGGCGCAGGATCGTGCTGAAGCACATCCTGCCCAACTCCGTCACCTCGGTGGTGGTCTACGCGGCCAGCAGCGTCGGTATCGCGATCGTCGCCGAGGCGTCGCTGTCCTTCCTCGGTGTCGGGGTCAGCCCCGAGGTCGCCGAGTGGGGAAACATGATCTTCGCGGGCAAGGACTTCATGGGCGTCAAGGACTACCTGTGGGTCTACCCCAGCCTGGCGATCGTCATCACCGCGCTCGGCTTCGTCTTCCTCGGCAACGGCCTGCGCGACGCGCTCGACCCGAAGCTCCGGTGAGGCGCCCCCATGAGTCGGACCCCCACGAGCTACGAGCAAGCAGGACGAAGGTGACGGCATGACCACGGTCGAAACGGCCGCCGAGAGCACTGGAACGACCGCCGCCGGCGGCCCGCTGCTCGAAGTGCGCGACCTCCACGTGGAATTCAAGACGCGCGACGGTGTGGCCAAGGCCGTCAACGGCGTCAACTACAGCGTGAGCGCCGGTGAGACGCTGGCGGTACTCGGCGAGTCGGGCTCCGGCAAGTCGGTGACCGCCCAGGCGATCATGGGCATCCTGGACTCGCCTCCCGGGCGCGTCGCCCAGGGCGAGATCCTCTTCCACGGGCAGAACATCCTGGCCCTGCCGGAGAGCGAGCGGCGGAAGCTGCGCGGCAACAAGATGGCGATGATTTTCCAGGACGCGCTGTCCTCGCTGAACCCGGTGCTCTCCGTCGGCTTCCAGCTGGGCGAGATGTTCACCTCGCACCAGGGGCTGTCGAAGAAGGACGCGAAGAAGAAGGCCATCGAACTGATGGAGCGCGTCCGGATCCCGGCGGCGAAGGAGCGGGTGGGTGACTACCCGCACCAGTTCTCCGGCGGTATGCGCCAGCGCATCATGATCGCGATGGCCATCGCCCTGGAGCCCGACCTGATCATCGCGGACGAGCCGACCACCGCGCTCGACGTGACGGTCCAGGCCCAGGTCATGGACCTGCTCGCGGAGCTCCAGCGCGAGTCCAACATGGGTCTGATCCTGATCACCCACGACCTCGGTGTCGTCGCCGACGTCGCGGACAAGATCGCGGTGATGTACGCGGGCCGGATCGTCGAGACCGCGCCCGTGCACGAGATCTACAAGCGGCCGGCCCACCCGTACACCAGGGGCCTGCTCAAGTCGATCCCGCGCCTGGACCAGAAGGGCCAGGAGCTCTACGCGATCAAGGGCCTCCCGCCGAACCTGCTGGCCGTTCCGTCCGGCTGCGCCTTCAACCCGCGCTGCGACATGGCGCAGGACATCTGCCGGACCGATGTGCCGCTGCTGAACACGGTGACCGAGGCCGACGGCGGCGAGCTGCCGGGCCGTGGCAGCGCTTGCCACTTCTGGAAGGAGACGATCCATGGCTGATCTCAGCAAGGCTGAAACCGGCAAGGCTGATCTCAGCAAGGACGTTGAGACGACAGTCGAGGCCGTCGAGGCGGCGATCAACGCCCCGGTCGACCGCGGCGAGCCGATCCTCCAGGTCCGTAACCTGGTCAAGCACTTCCCGCTGACCCAGGGCATCGTGTTCAAGCGCACGATCGGCGCGGTCAAGGCCGTCGACGGCATCTCCTTCGACCTGTACCAGGGCGAGACCCTGGGCATCGTCGGCGAGTCCGGCTGTGGCAAGTCCACGGTCGCCAAGCTGCTGATGAGCCTGGAGACGGCCACCGCGGGCGAGGTCCTCTACAAGGGCCAGGACATCACCAAGCTGTCGGGGAAGGCCCTCAAGGTCGTCCGCCGCAACATCCAGATGGTGTTCCAGGACCCGTACACCTCGCTGAACCCGCGCATGACGGTCGGCGACATCATCGGCGAGCCCTTCGACATCCACCCCGAGGTGGCGCCCAAGGGCACCCGCCGCAAGAAGGTCCAGGACCTGCTGGACGTCGTCGGGCTCAACCCGGAGTACATCAACCGGTACCCGCACCAGTTCTCCGGCGGCCAGCGCCAGCGCATCGGCATCGCCCGCGGCCTCGCGCTCAACCCGGAAGTCATCATCTGCGACGAGCCGGTCTCCGCGCTCGACGTGTCGGTCCAGGCACAGGTCATCAACCTGATGGAGAACCTGCAGGACGAGTTCAACCTCTCCTACATCTTCATCGCCCACGACCTGTCGATCGTCCGGCACATCTCGGACCGGGTCGGCGTGATGTACCTCGGCAAGATGGCCGAGATCGGCTCCGACGCCGAGATCTACGAGTACCCGACCCACCCGTACACGCAAGCGCTGCTTTCGGCCGTCCCCGTTCCGGACCCCGAGGCCCGCGCCCACCGTGAGCGCATCATCCTGACCGGAGACGTACCGTCCCCGGCCAACCCGCCGTCCGGCTGCCGGTTCCGTACCCGCTGCTGGAAGGCGGAGGAGCGCTGCTCGACGGAGGAGCCGCTGCTCGCGATCCCGGAGCGATTCAAGGGCGTCGACTCGCCCGCGTCGCACGAGTCCGCGTGCCACTTCGCCGAGGTGAAGGACGTAGTGGGCGTCGCGTAACCGCTTCGCTGTCCGACAGTTGAGGGCCCCTTCTGATCCCGGCGGATCAGAAGGGGCCCTCACGCGTTTCCGGTCCCACTTACCCGCACCCGAGCCATCCCCGCCCTAAGCCACCCGGCTCGTCGTCGCTATGCGCATGTTCATCGCGCAGGGGATCGTGCCGTCCGGGAGGGCGAGGGAGGCCGCGCCGCCGATGAACGTTTCGCGCAGCGCGGCCGTGGCGTCCTGGGGGAGGGGGCCGAGGTCGTACAGGGCGGAGAGGGTGACCCATACGTCTTCGAGCGGACCGCTCAGGTCGATCCGTACGGTCTCCCAGGTGACCGGGGCGAAGCCGGCCGGAGTGAGGATCGCGTCCAGGCCCTCGCGGCCGCGGGTCCGCCGGTCGCCCATGCGCGGGATGCGGTGCGTGGCGGGCACCTCGTCGATGACCGGGCTCGCCAGCGCGATGAAGAGCTCGTACGCCTCACCGCCCACGGCTCCGCCGCCCAGGGCGAGCGCCAGCAGGCCGCCGGGGGCCAGGGTCCGGGCGAGTTCGGCGGCGACCTGGTCGACGTCGTTCATGAGCATCAGCGCCATGTGGGAGACGCACGCGTCGAAGTGGTCGGCAGGGAAGGGCAGGTCCTGGGCGCGGGCCTCCAGGAGCGTCGCGCCGACCAGCGCCGGGCGGCGGCGCGCGAGGGCCAGGTCGTCGGGGGAGAGGTCGACACCGGCGAGCTCCCGGCCGCCGGCCGACGCGCCGTCCGCCCGCGCCACCAGCTCCAGCAGGAACCCGTCCCCGCAGCCCAGATCCAGCACGCGCCGGCGCCCGGCGACCAGGTCGCTCAGGATGCGGTAGCTGGAGCGGCCGTCGGCGTCCCGGCCACGGGCCAGGGAGCGTGACGTCACCGCCGGATGCTCGGCGTGGAAGGCGCGCAGGAACGATTCTTCGGCTGTCGTCATCACCCTTCTGACCCTATGTCGGACAACGCCGGTGAGTGAGGCGTTGGCCCACACGGGGTGTCGGCCGGGGGTTCATGGGGCGACACGGGTGCGCTAGAGGTGCGCCACTGACTGCTTTGCGGTGTCATGAGGAGCTAAGTGTCATTTGTGACCCATGAGGAGGCACGCGATGCGCGGATCCACGCGCTTGAAGTGGGCCGTCTGTGCGACGGCCGTCGCCCTGGCGGCCACCGCCTGTGGCGGAGGGGGCAGCGACAGCGGTGGTGGAGGCGGCGCGTCGGGAATCGTCAGTGCCTCGTGGGGAGACCCGCAGAACCCGCTGGAGCCGGCCAACACCAATGAGGTGCAGGGCGGCAAGGTCCTCTCCATGTTGTTCCGGGGACTGAAGCAGTACAACCCGAAGACCGGCGCGGCGGAGAACATGATCGCGGAGTCGATCACGACCTCCGACTCGCAGACCTTCAAGATCAAGATGAAGGACGGCTGGACGTTCAGCGACGGTGACAAGGTCACCTCCGACTCGTTCATCAACGCCTGGAACTACGACGCCCTGCTGAAGAACGCTCAGAAGAACGCGAGCTTCTTCAACTACATCGAGGGCTACGACAAGGTCCACCCGGAAGCGGAAGGTGCCTCCTCCACAGCCCAGACGCTCTCCGGCCTGAAGAAGGTCGACGACCTGAACTTCACGGTCACGCTCAACCAGAAGTTCTCGACCTGGCCCGACACCCTGGGCTACACGGCGTTCATGCCGCTGCCCAAGTCGTTCTTCACCAACCACGCGGCCTGGCTCAGCAAGCCGATCGGCAACGGCCCCTACCTGGTGGACTCGTACACCAAGGGCCAGACCATGAAGATGCGCAAGTGGACCGGTTACAAGGGCCCTGACGCGGCGCAGAACGGCGGTGTCGACCTGCGGGTCTACACCGACAACAACACCGCCTACACCGACCTGCAGGCCGGCAACATCGACCTGGTCGACGACATCCCGGCCTCGCAGCTGAAGAACGTGAAGGGCGATCTGGGCGACCGCTACATCAACCAGCCGGCCGGCATCATCCAGACCATCTCGTTCCCGATGTACGACCCGAAGTGGTCCGCAGCCGGCAAGGAGAAGGTCCGCCGCGGCCTGTCGATGGCGATCAACCGTGCGCAGATCACCGAGCAGATCTTCCAGAAGACCCGGCAGCCCGCCAGCGACTGGACCTCGCCGGTGCTCGGTGCATCGGGCGGCTTCAAGGCCGGACTGTGCAGCGATGCCTGCACCTTCAACCCGACCGAGGCGAAGAAGCTGGTCGAGGAGGGCGGCGGCCTGCCCGGCGGGCAGGTCACTCTCACCTCCAACGTCGACACCGGTTCGCACAAGGACTGGTCGGACGCGGTCTGCAACAGCATCAACAACGCGCTCGGCAACGACAAGGCGTGCGTCTTCAACCCGATCGGCACCTTCGCGGACTTCCGCTCCAAGGTCACCAGCAAGCAGATGACGGGCATGTTCCGCAGCGGCTGGCAGATGGACTACCCGCTGATCCAGAACTTCCTGCAGCCGCTGTATTACACGAACGCCTCGTCGAACGACTCGCACTACACCAGCGCGCCGTTCGACAAGCTCGTGAACGAGGCGAACGCCGAGACGGACATCGCCCAGGCCGTCTCGAAGTTCCAGGACTCCGAGAAGATCCTCGACACCGACATGCCGGTCATCCCGCTCTGGTACCAGAACGGCACCGCCGGCTACTCGGCCAAGATCTCGAACGTGACCCTCAACCCGTTCAGCGTCCCGGTCTACAACGAGATCAAGGTCAGCTGATCCGCGCGGTGGCCCGGCGCGGTGACCTCGCGCCGGGCCACCGCCCGACTTTGGGGAAGGCCCCATGGGACGCTATGTGATCCGGCGCCTGCTGCAGATGATCCCGGTGTTCATCGGCGCCACGTTCCTGATCTTCGTGATGGTGTACGCGCTCGGCGACCCGGTGGCCGCGTTCTTCGGCGACCGCGCCCCCGACCCCGCCACGGCCGCGCAGATCCGGCACCAGTACGGCCTCGACAAGCCGTTGTGGCATCAGTACCTCGACTACATGGGGAACATCTTCACCGGTGACTTCGGGACCGCGTTCAACGGGCAGCCCGTCACCGAACTGATGAAGAGCGCCTTCCCGGTGACGTTGCGCCTGACGCTTGTCGCGATCTTCTTCGAGATCGTCATCGGCATCACCTTCGGTGTGATCACCGGTATGCGCCGCGGCCGCCCCATCGACACCTCGGTGCTGCTGATGACGCTGGTCGTGATCTCCATCCCGGTCTTCGTGCTCGGCTATGTGCTGCAGTACGTGATCGCGGTGCAATGGGGCATCGGCGAGCCATCGGTATCGCCGGAGGCGCCGCTCAACGAACTGATCCTGCCCGGCATCGTGCTGGCCCTGGTCTCGCTGGCGTACGTCACCCGGCTGACCCGGACGTCCATCGCCGAGAACACCCGCGCCGACTACGTCCGCACCGCGGTCGCCAAGGGGCTGCCCCGGCGCCGCGTCATCCTGCGGCACCTGCTGCGCAACTCGCTCATCCCGGTGATCACCTTCATCGGGACGGACATCGGCGGCCTCATGGGCGGCGCGATCGTCACCGAGCGGATCTTCAACATCCACGGTGTCGGATACCAGCTCTACCAGGGCATCCTCCGGCACAACTCAGCGACAGTGGTCGGCTTCGTCACCATCCTGGTGATCGTCTTCCTGCTGGCGAACCTGCTCGTCGACCTGCTCTACGCGGTCCTGGACCCGAGGATTCGGTATGCCTGAGCAGTACGACCGATCGAACGAGTCCGTCGCCCCCACCGGCATGGGCGGATCGATGGACCTGGCCGCCTCCGAGGCCCAGACGCTCGATCACGGGCCGGGCCACGGACCGCAACCTGGCGGCCCGACGGGCAAGCCCCGCAGCCTGTGGTCCGACGCCTGGCACGACCTGCGGCGCAACCCGATCTTCATCATCTCCTCGCTGCTGATCGTCTTCCTGGTCATCATCTCGATCTGGCCCTCGCTGATCGCCAGCGGCAACCCGCTCCAGTGCGATCTGTCCAAGTCCCAGCAGGGCTCCTCGCCCGGCCATCCCTTCGGGTACGACAACCAGGGCTGCGACGTCTACACCCGGACCGTGTACGGCGCCCGCGCCTCGGTCACCGTCGGCGTCTGCGCCACGGCGGGCGTCGCGCTGCTGGGCGGCGTCCTGGGCGGCCTGGCCGGCTACTTCGGCGGCACGTCGGACGCGGTGCTCTCCCGGATCAGTGACATCTTCTTCGCGATCCCGATCATCCTCGGCGGCCTGGTCTTCCTGTCGGTCGTCACCAACTCCACGGTGTGGCCGGTCATCGGCTTCATGGTGCTGCTCGGCTGGCCGCAGATCGCCCGTATCGCGCGCGGTTCGGTGATCACCGCCAAACAGAACGACTACGTCCAGGCGGCCAAGGCGCTGGGGGCGAACCACCGCCGCATCCTGTTGCGGCACATCGCCCCGAACGCGGTCGCCCCGGTGATCGTGGTCGCGACCATCGCGCTCGGCACGTACATCGCGCTGGAGGCGACGCTGTCCTGGCTCGGGGTGGGCCTCAAGCCGCCGACCGTCTCCTGGGGCATCGACATCTCGGCGGCATCCACCCAGATCCGCAACGCACCGCACATGCTGCTGTGGCCCGCGGGGGCGCTGAGCATCACCGTGCTCGCGTTCATCATGCTCGGCGACGCGGTGCGCGACGCCCTCGACCCCAAGCTGCGCTGACGGAGGCGTTCCATGACCAGCCTGATCACGCAGGTCGAACCGGATCCGGCGGTTCCGGAGGCCATCCTGCTGGACGTGCGGGACCTGCACGTCGAATTCCGCACCCGGGACGGGGTCGCCAAGGCCGTCAACGGCGTCGACTACACCGTGAGCGCGGGCGAGACGCTCGCGGTGCTCGGCGAGTCCGGCTCGGGAAAGTCGGTGACCGCGCAGGCGATCATGGGCATCCTGGACTCGCCGCCCGGCTTCGTCACCAAGGGCGAGATCATCTTCCGGGGCCAGGACCTGCTGACGATGGGCAAGGAGGACCGTCGCAAGGTGCGCGGCGAGCGGATGGCGATGATCTTCCAGGACGCGCTGTCCTCGCTGAACCCGGTGCTGAGCGTCGGTGAACAGCTCGGCGAGATGTTCACCGTCCACCGGGGGATGTCGCGCAAGGACGCCAAGGTCAAGGCGATCGAGCTGATGGAGCGGGTGCGCATCCCCGCCGCGAAGCAGCGGGTGGGCGACTACCCGCACCAGTTCTCCGGCGGTATGCGCCAGCGCATCATGATCGCGATGGCGATGGCCCTGGAGCCCGACCTGATCATCGCCGACGAGCCGACGACGGCGCTGGACGTGACGGTCCAGGCGCAGGTGATGGAGCTGCTCGCGGAGCTCCAGCGCGAGCTGCACATGGGTCTGATCCTGATCACCCACGACCTGGGCGTGGTCGCGGACGTCGCCGACAAGATCGCGGTGATGTACGCGGGCCGGATCGTCGAGACCTCGCCCGTGCACGACATCTACCGCAAGCCGGCCCACCCGTACACCAAAGGCCTGCTCCGCTCGATCCCGCGCCTGGACCAGAAGGGCCAGGAGCTCTACGCGATCAAGGGCCTGCCACCGAACCTGCTGCACATCCCGTCCGGCTGTGCCTTCAACCCGCGCTGCCCGATGGCGCAGGCCGTCTGCAGGACCGATGTGCCGCCGCTGTACCCCGTCAGCGATACGCGGGCCAGCGCCTGCCACTTCTGGAAAGAGACCATCGGTGAGTGAGCCCACGACCCACTTGACGAAGGTGCCCCCCGGCGCGTCGGACAAGGAGCCGATCCTCAGTGTCCGCGGCCTGGTCAAGCACTTCCCGCTGACCCAGGGCATCATCTTCCGCAAGCAGATCGGCGCGGTGAAGGCGGTCGACGGGGTCACCTTCGACCTCTACCAGGGCGAGACGCTCGGCATCGTCGGCGAGTCCGGCTGCGGCAAGTCCACCGTCGCCCGGCTCCTGATGAACCTGGAGACGGTGACTGCCGGTGAGGTGCTCTACAAGGGCGAGGACATCACCAAGCTGTCCGGGAAGGCCCTCAAAAGCGTCCGCCGCAACATCCAGATGGTGTTCCAGGACCCGTACACCTCGCTGAACCCGCGCATGACGGTCGGCGACATCATCGGCGAGCCGTACGAGATCCACCCGGAGGTCGCCCCGAAGGGCAGCCGGCGCAAGAAGGTCGAGGACCTGCTCGACGTCGTCGGCCTCAACCCCGAGTACATCAACCGCTATCCGCACCAGTTCTCCGGCGGCCAGCGGCAGCGCATCGGCATCGCCCGCGGCCTGGCGCTGCGCCCGGAGATCATCGTGGCGGACGAGCCGGTCTCCGCGCTGGACGTGTCGGTCCAGGCACAGGTCATCAACCTGATGGCGCGGCTGCAGGGCGAGTTCGACCTGTCGTACATGTTCATCGCCCACGACCTGTCGATCGTCCGGCACATCTCCGACCGGGTCGGCGTGATGTACCTCGGCAAGATCGTCGAGATCGGCAACGACGACCAGATCTACGAGCACCCGACGCACCCGTACACCCAGGCGCTGCTGTCGGCCGTCCCCGTTCCCGACCCGGACGCCCGCGACCGGCGCGAGCGGATCATCCTCGTCGGTGACGTACCGTCCCCGGCGAACCCGCCGTCGGGCTGCCGGTTCCGTACCCGCTGCTGGAAGGCGCAGGAGCGCTGCACGCTGGAGGAGCCGCTGCTCGCCGTCCCGGCGGTCTTCCGGGGGCTCGACTCGCCCGCCGCGCACCCCAGCGCATGCCACTTCGCGGAGGAGAAGCGGGTGGTCCCGCCGGAGGACTGACTTAGCCGGGAGGTGCGGGCGGCCGTCCGGGCGCCGGGACGACCGTCGGCGGGCGGGCACGGCCGTCCGGACGTGCGCACGCCGCGGCCCGTACCCGGGTGCTGCTGGGGTGTCCGGGTACGGGCCGCGGGCCGAACGGAGGACGGGAGCCCGGGTCAAAGGGTCTTTTCCGCCGCCCCCTCGATCGCGGCCAGCGCCGGGTCGAGGACGATGTCCTCTTCCCTTGCCGCGATCGTCGGTTCTTCGGGGAAGTGGCACGCCGTGAGGTGGCCTTCCAGGTTGCCGCCGATCTGGATCAGCGGTGGCTCCTCCGCCGCGCACTTGTCCTGCGCCTTCCAGCAACGGGTGCGGAAGCGGCAGCCGGACGGCGGGTTGATGGGGGAGGGGACGTCGCCGGCCAGCCGGATGCGCTCGCGCTGGTCGTCGTCCGGGTCCGCCTCGGGCGAGGCGGAGAGCAGTGCGTGGGTGTACGGGTGGCGGGGCTGCTCGTAGATGTCCTTGCGGGTGCCGACCTCGACGATCTTGCCGAGGTACATGACGGCGACGCGCTGCGAGAAGTGCCGCACGATCGCCAGGTCGTGGGCGATGAAGAGGAACGCGATACCCAGCTCCTTCTGCACCTTCTGCAGCAGGTTGACGACCTGCGCCTGGATCGACACGTCGAGCGCGGAGACCGGCTCGTCGGCGACGATCAGCTTGGGCTCCAGGGCGAGGGCGCGTGCCACGCCGATGCGCTGCCGCTGGCCGCCGGAGAACTCGTGCGGGAAGCGGTTGTAGTGCTCGGGGTTGAGACCGACGATCTCCAGCAGCTCGCGGACCCGGGCGGCCCGGCCGCCCGGCGGATTGATCTTGTTGATCTCCATCGGGCCGGAGACGATGTTGCCGACCGTCTGCCGCGGGTTCAGTGAGGCGTACGGGTCCTGGAAGATCATCTGGATCTCGGAGCGGATCGGCGCCAGTTCCCTGCGCGACGAGTGCGTGATGTCCTGGCCCCGGTAGCTGATCTTCCCGGCGGTAGGTTCCAGGAGCCGGGTCACCAGCCGGCCGGTGGTGGACTTGCCGCAGCCGGACTCCCCGACGAGGCCGAGGGCCTCGCCCTCGCCGATGTGGAAGTCGACGCCGTCCACGGCGCGCACATCACCGACATGGCGCCGGACGATGAAGCCGCCGCGGATCGGGAAGTACTTGCCCAGTCCCGACACCTCCAGCAGGGGTGCGCCGGAGGAGTCCCGGGGGGCGGGCACGGTGGCCAGGGTCTGCTGTTCGCTCATGGTGGTTTCTCGACTCCTGATCAGCGCAGCCGCGGCTGGATCTGCTCGATGAAGATGTCCTGCTTCTGGTCCGCCGAGAGGTGGCAGGCCGCACCGCGGCGCTTGCCATCGGGGATGACGGGACGCTCCTGCACGCAGCGGTCTCCGCCGACCTGCTCCGTGAATTCGCAGCGCGGGTGGAAGGGACAGCCGGACGGCGGGTTGAGCAGGCTGGGCGGGCTGCCCGGGATGGGGGACAGCGGCACGTCCACCGAGGCGGAGAGCCGCGGGATCGACCCCAGCAGGCCCCAGGCGTACGGGTGTTGCGGTTCCTTGAGGATCTCGCGGACGGTGCCGCGTTCCACCGCGCGCCCCGCGTACATCACCACCACGTCGTCGGCGGTGTTGGCGATCACCCCCAGGTCGTGGGTGATCAGGATGATCGCGGTGCCGGTCTCCCGCTGGAGCTCCTTGAGCAGGTCGAGGATCTGCGCCTGCACGGTCACGTCGAGCGCGGTCGTCGGCTCGTCGGCGATGACCAGGGCCGGGTCGCAGACGAGCGACATGGCGATCATCGCGCGCTGCCGCATCCCACCGGAGAACTGGTGCGGGTAGTCGTCAACCCGCTCCTTCGCCTGCGGGATGCCGACCTTGTCCAGCATCTCGATGGCCCGGGCGCGGGCCGCCTTCCGGGAGGCGCCCATGTGCTTCATATAGGGCTCGGCGATCTGCCGGCCGACCGTGTAGTACGGCGACAGCGCGGTCAGCGAGTCCTGGAAGATCATGGCCATCTTCTTGCCGCGGAGCTTCTCCAGCGTGCGCTCCGAGGCCCCCGTCAGCTCCTGGCCGTCGAGGGTGATCGCGCCCCTGACCGTGGTGTTGCGCGGGTTGTGCAGGCCCAGGATCGCCATGTTCGTGACGGACTTCCCGGAGCCCGACTCGCCCACGATGCCGAGGGTCTTCCCGCGTTCCAGGTCGAAGGAGAGACCGTCGACGGCCTTGACGGTGCCGTCCTCGGTGGCGAACTGGACGTACAGGTCGCGGACCGAGAGGAAGGGCGGTGAGACCTGGGACGAGGGCTCGGCCTCGGCCTTGGTGAGGATGGTCACGGACGGTTCTCCTGCCGGGTCGTGCGGCGTTCGGGACGGCGGGGGCTGACGGCGGTCATGTGAGCCGGATCCGCGGGTCGATGAAGGCGTAACAGGCGTCGACGACGATGTTGGAGAGCACGATGGCGGTGGCACCTACCAGCATCACCGCCATCTCCAGCGGAAGGTTGGCCTGCAGGACGGCCGCCACCGAGAGGGTCCCGAAACCGTGCAGGCCGAAGGTGGCCTCCGTGATGATCGCGCCGCCGAGCACCGATCCGAGGTCGATGCCGAAGATGGTGATGATGGAGGCCGCGGTGCCGCGCATCGCATACCGGAAGAAGACGTAGCGCGAGGACATCCCCTTGGCGCGGGCGGTCCTGATGTGGTCCTCCGACATCTGCTCCACCATCAGCGAGCGGGTCTGCCGGCTGTAGTTGGACCAGAAGATCACCGACATGATCAGGCACGGAAGGATCAGGCCGGTGATCGAGCCCAGCGGGTCCGACGTCCAGTCCGGGTCGTGTCCGCGGTCGAGCCACCCGAGCCTCGTGGAGAAGAACAGGATGGCCAGCGGGCCGATGAAGTAGATCTGGACCGAGTTGCCGACCAGCGAGATGGAGCTGGCGATCCGGTCGAATGTCTTGCCCTGCTGCCAGGCGGAGAGCAGGCCCAGGCCGACACCGATGGTCAGGAAGGTGGCCGCGCCGCCGATGGCCAGCGACAGGGTCGTTGGGAACCGGTCGGTGAGCGTGGGCCAGATCGGCTGGCGGTCCGCGAAGGAGTAACCGAAGCAGGGGGCCGGGCAGGGGCCGATCTCGAAGGTCCGCCCGACGAAGATGCCCTTCATGTAATGCCAGTACTGCAGGTAGACCGGCTGGTCCAGGCCCAGGTTCTTGCGGATCTGGGCGACGTTCTGCGGGTCGCACTGCTTCCCGCAGGAGAGCATCGCCGGATCGGTGGGGAGCACGAAGAAGAGAAAGTACGTGACAGCGCTGATGGCCACGAGGATGACGGCGGCGCCGAGTACGCGTCGAACGAGGAAACGGAGCATCGGACAAGCTCTTCCGTAGGGGCGCGATCGGCGGCGCCGCGCGGTTCAATCAGGGCACCCGGCCCCGGCGGTGAGGCCGGGGCCGGGTGCCATGCGCTGGAACTACTTGACGAATACGGTGCTGGGGTTGATGACGCCGACCACCTGGTTGTAGGTGATGCCGCCAAGGCCCTCGCCGTAGACACCGAAGAACTTGTCGAAGAGGAACGGCACCTGAGAGGTGTCGGTCTTCAGGACGTACTCCGACAGGACGCGCCACTCATCGGCCTGCTTGGTGAGGTCGGTGATCTGCTGGATCCGGTCGATCTCCGAGTTGACCTTGGGGTCGTTGAGGAACGAGTAGTTGTTGGTGCCATCCGCCAGGTTGCGGCCGTCCATGGTCGGCGGGACCACGGTGGAGGCGTTCGGCCAGTCGGCGCCCCAGCCGGTGCGGTACAGGTCGTACGGGGTGTTGACCTTGCCGACGACCGTGTAGTAGCTGGTCGGGTCGATGGCCTTACGGGTGACCTCGAAGCCCGCCTTCTGCAGCGAGTTGGCGACGATCAGGGAGATGTTCTGCCAGCGGGTGGTGTTGGAGTAGGCGTAGGACAGCTTCGGGTGCTCCTGTCCCGCCTCCTTCAGCAGCGCCTTGGCCTTCTCGATGTCACCGGTCGGCGCGCTGAGCTTGCCGAACGGGTCGAAGGCCTTCCAGCCGGCGACCGTCGGGCTGATGAGCGTGGTGCCGAGCTCGCCCTGGGCGGCGCCGCCGAACGCGGTCTGCACCTGGGTCATCGGGAACGCGTAGGCGATGGCCTGGCGGATCCGGGGGTCGGTGATCCGCTTGGTGTTGATGTTCAGGACCTCGACGTACGGCTGGTACTCGCTGACCGTCCGCGCCTTGTACTGCGGGTCCGTCGACAGGGTCTGCATCTTCTCCGGTGCGGCGGCGCCGGACAGGTCGATGCCGGTCCTGTCGTTGCCGGAGCCGGCCATCAGACGGTCGGTGAGACCCGGCTGGGCGATGCCCAGCGAGAAGTTCCAGCTGTCCGGGTAGGCGTTGCGGATCGCGTCGGTCTTCGGGTCCCAGTTGGTGTTGCGGACGAAGACCAGCGACTTGCCCGGCTGGTAGCTGGAGATCTTGTACGGGCCGGACGAGACCGGGTGGTTGTTGTACTTGTCCTTGTCGTCCTTGGCCTTCGGCACCGGCGAGATGTTCGGCATCGCCATGGCGTACGGGGCGTCAGGGTGGGCTTCCTTGAAGTGGAAGACCAGCGTCGAGTCGTCCGGGGTGTCCAGGACGCTCGCGGGGAGTTCCTTGCCCTCGTACGGGCCGGTGTAGGCCTTGCGGTAGTCGGGGCCGAGCAGCCACTTCTGGACGTACTGCGGGCCCTGCGTCTGGTACCCGGCGAAGAGCCGCTCGATGCCGTACTTCACGTCCTTGGACGAGATCGGGGTCCCGTCCTCGAACTTCAGACCGCTCTTGAGCTTGTACGTCCAGGTCTTGGCGCCGTCCGACAGCACACCGGTGTCCGTCGCCAGGTCGCCGACGAGAATGGTCTTCTTGGTCTTGGCGTCGATCTTGTAGCCGGTCAGCGTGCGGTTGTACAGCAGCGAGACCGACATCTGGTCGCTGACGTACTGCTGGCCCGGGTCGAGGTAGTCGAAGCCGGCCTGGTCCAGGTCGTGGACGGTGCCGCCCTTCTTGGCGCCGTCGATCTCGGGCGCCGGGCCGGTGGAATCCGCGGCGGTTCCGAGCCCGAAGTTCTGGGCGGTGGCCTTCGTGTCGCCGCCCTTGCCGCCGGTGCCGCCGGTGTCATTGCTGCTGCCGCTGCTGCATGCGGCTGCCAGCGTCAGAGCCCCCACCGCCAAGCACGCGGAGGCGAAGCGAGCCTTGCGAGATCTCATGAATTCCTGCCTGTCACAGAACGGAACTGCCACCGATGCCGACATGCCCGTTTCCGCAGGTGCGGACCGGTATGACGACCTGGACGATCAACGAATGGTCTTGGGATCGAGCGCATCCCGGACCGAATCCCCGAGCAGGTTGAAGGCGACCACGAAGAGGACCATCGCGATGCCGGGGAAGAACATGAACGTGACGTCGTTCTCGTAGTAGTTCGCGGCGGTCTGGAACATGAGGCCCCAGTCCGGCGTGGGCGGGAGAATTCCGACACCGAGGAAGGAAAGGCCCGCCTCTGTGGTGACGTACACCGGGAGCAGCAGTGTCGACTGGACGAGAATGGTGCTCCAGATGTTCGGCAGCAGCTCCTTGCGGATGATCCGCCAGGAAGAGGCACCGCTGATCCGCGCCGCTTCTACGAACTCGCGTTCACGCAATGAGAGAACCTGCGCTCGAACCAGCCGCCCGATGCTCATCCAGCCAAGTACCGACTGGACGATGATCAATGCGAAGAACCTCACATACGTGGGTTCTTCCTGGTTGGTCGTGACGAACAGGGACACCACCACAGGGGTGAACACGATGAAGAACAGCTGGCTGGGGAAGGCCAGGAAGAAGTCCGAGACCCGGCCGAGCGCGTAATCCGACTTGCCGCCGAGGTAGCCCTGCACGAGGCCGATGAGGACACCGACCACGACCGAGGCGATCGTCACGCAGGTTGCGATGATCAACGAGGTGCGGATGCCGTAGATCAGCAGGGTGAACACGTCGCGGCCCAGCTGCGGTTCGATCCCGAACCAGAAGTCGCCGTCCACGCCGCCGTTCGGTTTGAGCGGCAGGCCGAAGCTGTTCATCAGGCCCTGGTCCTGCCCGTACAGCTCGTACGGGTTCTTGCCGTACAGCTTGGCGATCAGGGGGGCAGCCGCCGCCACGAGGATGAAGCCGATGACGATGACGGCACAGGCGATGCCGCTGCGGTCACGTTTGAAGCGGAGCCAGGCGAGCTGGCCTGGGGAACGCCCGACGAACTCGGGTGCCACTCCGGCTGTTTCGGCCGCCGTTTCAGTCCCGTCGGCCGGAGCCGGGTCGGGCTGCAAGGCGGCAGCTTGGGTTGGACTCGTCATTACGAATGCCCCCGCACCAAGAGTCTGTCTGCGCGACGGTGAAGTGCGTCACGGGTTGAGCGGACTTTGGCAATGGATTCATCGTTCAGTCAAGGGGGTGACGCGGGTAGAAATACTTGAGGGGTGCTTCTTGAGTGAAGATTTTGCAGATTGCCGTGTCCGCGTGCTTGACAAGCGCCAGTTGCCTGCAGCAAGTGTGGATGAAACAGGATCAATCCCGTTTACACCTCGGCAACTTGACTGTCGCCACACCGATATACGGACGTAGCACTCTGAACAGCGTACGGAGGTGGGGTTGTCGTGGCCCGCGATGATCACTCGGGCCGCCCGGGTGGACCGGCTTCGGGGAAAGCCTGTTCCCCTCCCTGATGTACGGGTATATCTATGGGAACGGTGTGCCTGGGGGGAGATGGCCTTGAATCAGGACAATGTGCTCGCGCGGGGAGCGCGAATCGCGGGTGGGATCATTTGTGCCGTTCTCATTGCGGCAGAGATCATTTGGATCGGCCGGGACATCGGCAATGTGGGCGTGAAAGACACATTTCTGACCTGGATCGGTCGACTTTTCACTGGTCAGGAACACGCGCCCCTCGGAACGTCCATCACGGACGTGATCCTGGTCGTCATCTATCTCGGCGCATTGCTGGCCGCGTCGAAGCCGATGGCCTCCGGCGCCTTCGTGACCGCCGGTGTGATCACGTTCTTCTACCGGGTCCCGCTGCTGTGGATCCTGAGCGAGGACGCCACCAAGGGCCTCCACCTGCGGGACCGGGCGCTGCTCACCGCGATCGGCGCGGTCCTCGCCTCCATGGCGCTGATCGTCATCGCGGCCGCCGGACGCCGCCCGGTGGTCTCACCGGCCGACGGCGAGCCGCCCGCCCCGCCGCGCACCGGACCTGCGATCTTCGGCGGACTGTTGCTGATGTTCCTGGCGCTGGCCGCTGTCGCGTGGGAGGCCTACTACATCGACCAGTTCACCTCGGACCGCATGGGACCGTTCTCGTACTGGCGCCAGTTCACCGGGCAGCAGCCCAGCGGCGTCCTGCTCGCCCCGCCGGGTTTCTGGATCGACTGGGTGACGGCCGCGCTGTGCATGGTCGCCGCGGTGCAGGCGTTCGCCAGGAAGCCGGTGGCGCGCCCACTGGGCATGGCGCTGGGCTGGGTGCTGGCCGGCTACGCGGTGTACACGCTGAACTTCTACGCCAAGCGGAAGATGCTCTTCAAGTTCGGCGACCTGGAAACCAGCGACATCCTGCAGCAGCTCACCTCCGTCGCGGAGGTCGTCGCGGGAATCCTGATCATCCTGCTGCTCGCGCTGCGCGGCACCCAACGCCCGCAGGTGGCGGGCGCCTGGGGGGCGCCCGCCGGGCAGTACGGCGCGTGGGGCACGCCGCCCGCCCCCGCCCCGTACAACGATGCCCCGTACGGGCAGTCGGCGTTCGGCACCCCGCCGCCCCTCCCGCCGGAGTACCCGCCGAACGCGCCACCGCGCCCGCAGTCGCCGCCCGGTTGGTAGGAGCGGTGCTGCGGGCGCGGGTCGCGCGCGCGTCGGCCGGGTACTACGCGACGTCCAGCGTCCGCTTCAGGAACGCCACCTGGAGCAGCAGCAGGTTCTCCGCGACCTCCTCCTGCGGGGTCATGTGCGTGACCCCCGAGAGCGGGAGTACCTCGTGCGGCCGGCCGGCGGCCAGCAGCGCGGAGGAGAGCCGCAGCGAATGCGCCACCAGGACGTTGTCGTCCGCGAGACCGTGGATGATCATCATCGGCCGGATCTGGTCGGCCGCGCCCGACAACCCCTGGTCGGTGACGAGGGAGTTGGCGGCGTACACCTCGGGGTGCTCGTCCGGGTGGCCGAGGTAGCGCTCCTGGTAGTGGGTGTCGTACAGCCGCAGGTCGGTGACGGGCGCGCCGACGACTCCCGCGTGGAAGACGTCCGGGCGGCGCAGCACGGCGAGTGCGGAGAGATAACCGCCGTACGACCAGCCGCGGATGCCGACCCGGTCCAGGTCCAGCGGGTACGACCCGGCCAGCGCGTGCAACGCCTCGACCTGGTCGTCCAGCGTCACGCCCGCGAGATTGCCGACCACGGACTTCTCCCAGGCGGGGGAGCGGCCGGGGGTGCCGCGGCCGTCCGCGACGATCACCGCGAAGCCCTGGTCGGCGAACCACTGCGAGACCAGGTGGGCGTTGTGCGCGGACACCACGCGCTGGCCGTGCGGCCCGCCGTACGGGTCCATGAGCACCGGCAGCGGCCCGTCACCCTCCCGGTACCCGGTGGGCAGCAGTACCGCCGCCGGGATCCGGCGCTCGCCCGCCTCGGTCAGCCGGACGACCGCCCGCAGCGTCGGCTGCAGGGCGTACGAGGTGACGACGGCGATCGGCTTGTCGTCCCGCAGCACCCGTACCCGGGCACCGGCGGTCTCCAGGGTGGCCGAGGTGAGCACCGTCAGGGCCCCGGAGCGGACCGCGGAGTGCACGCCCGGTTCGTCCGACACGCGGGTGACGCCGTGATCGGCCACCCGGTAGACGTGGATCTCCCCGATCTCGGCCGCGTCCGCCGCCGCACCGGCCGACGCCGAGACCAGGACGTCGTCCGCGGTGATTTCGAGCACGGCCCTGATGTGCAGCTGCGGGCCGGTCAGCGGCCGGTCGCCGACGACCAGGACGCGCGCCCCCGCCTCCTCGGCGATCCTGACCAGCTTCCCGTCCGGCGTCCAGGCCGGCACCCCGGGGAAAAGATCCAGCCAATCCTGATCTTCCTCCGCGTGCACCGGATGGGTGCGACCCGTGGCGGCGTCGACGCTGAGGAAGAGCTGACTGCGCTGGTCGCGGGCCTGGACGAGCAGAACGGGCGGGCCGGCCGCGGACCAGTGCACCTGCGCGAGATACGGGTAGCGCTCCCGGTCCCACTCCACGTCCAGCCGGGAGCCGTCGAGGCCGACCAGGGCCAGCGTCACCACCGCGTTGGCCGTACCGGCCGCCGGGTAGGCGATCTCGGCCGGGCGGCGGTCCGGGTGCGCCGGGTCGGCGATCCACCAGCGCTGCACCGGGCTCTCGTCGACCCGGGCGGCCAGCAGCCGCTCACTGTCCGGTGACCACCAGAAGCCGCGGCTGCGCGACATCTCCTCCTGCGCGATGAACTCCGCCAGCCCCCAGGTCACCTCGTCGCCGTCCGGCTCCGCGAGCGCCCGGTCGTTGCCGCCGTCGGCGTCGACGACCCGCAGCGCCCCTCCCGCGACGTACGCCACCCGGCGCCCGTCGGGCGACGGCCGGGGGTCGACGACGGGGCCCGCGGTGGGCAGTTCGCGCGCCGTCCCGGCCCGCAGCTCGGCCACGAAGAGCCGTCCGGAGAGCGCGAACGCCGCCAGTTCCACGGTCTGGTCCACCGCATAACCGACCACCCCGGACGACCCCTCACGGCTGCGCTCGCGCCGCGCCCGCTCCTGCGCGGAGAGCTCCTCGCCGGCCCCCGACAGCAGCGCCGCCGGATCCGCGGCGATCCGCTCCTGACCCGATTCCGGATCGAGGATCCACAGCAGGTTCGACGCGTCGGTTCCGGACCGGGACCGCAGGAACGCCACGCGCTCCCCGTCCGGTGAGACGGTGAACGCCCGGGGCGAACCCAGCGTGAAGCGCTGCGTTCGGGCGTGCTGACGTGGAAACGAGAGCTCTTCAGTCATGCCACCGACCCTAGAGGGCGGTACCGGGCGCCCACCGGGTCTGGCGGAAAACCGGCTATGCGCCCCCGCGTGCTTCCGTGCACCGAGATATGCGGTGGCACGGAAAGTTATGATCAGTTGCCGTGTGTGGGTAAGGGTTAGTAGCAACTGGCAAGTGTCGTGCCCCTGCGTACCTGGGAGGTGAGCCGTTGTGGCGCTATCGATTTCGGCGGTGCTGCTGCTGCTGATCGTCGTGGCCCTGCTGGTCAAGAAGTCTGGGCTCAAAGGCGGTCACGCGGTGGTCTGCACGCTGCTCGGCTTCTACTTGGCGAGCTCCTCCGTGGCCCCGACGATCCAGCAGCTGACGACGAGCGTCGCGGGCATGATCGGGGGCTTCAAGTTCTGAGCCTCGCGGACCAGGTCGTTACGCTCTCCTCATGAGCGATCTCCCTCCCAGGCGGCTGCTGCTCGTCCACGCCCATCCGGACGACGAGTCGATCAACAATGGCGCGACGATGGCCAAATACGTGGCCGAAGGCGCCCATGTCACCCTCGTGACCTGCACTCTCGGCGAAGAGGGCGAGGTCATCCCGACCGATTTCGCGCATCTGGCCGCGGACCGTGACGACACTCTCGGGCGGCATCGCATCGGAGAGCTCGCCGCGGCGATGAAGGAGCTCGGCGTCACCGATCACCGCTTCCTGGGCGGGCCCGGCCGCTACCGCGACTCGGGGATGATGGGCGTCGTCCAGAACGAGAACCCGGACTGCTTCTGGCGCGCCGACGTGGACGAGGCCGCCGGCCATCTCGTGGAGGTCATCCGCGAGGTCCGGCCGCAGGTCCTGGTCGCCTACGACCCGAACGGCGGCTACGGGCACCCCGACCACATCCAGGCGCACCGCGTCGCGATGCGGGCGGCCGAGCTGGCCGAGGCCGAGGGCCACGGCATCGAGAAGATCTACTGGAACTGCATGCCGCGCTCGGTGATCGAGGAGGGCTTCGCGGCCCTCGAGGCGGCCGGTAAGGAGATCCCGTTCGAGGGGATCGCCTCGGCCGACGACGTACCGGGTGTGGTGGACGACGCACAGGTGACGGCCGCGATCGACGGAACCGCGTACGCGGAGCGGAAGGCCGCGGCGATGCGCGCCCATTTCACCCAGATCGCGGTGGACGGGCCGTTCTTCGCCCTCTCCAACGACCTCGGGCAGCCGCTCTTCGCCGCCGAGTACTACTCACTGGTGCGCGGGACCGCGGGTGCGGAGCGCGAGGACGACCTCTTCGCCGGGGTGACGGTATGAGCACGGGAACGGGTATGGGCGAGGGAGAGGTCGGGAGCGCGGGTATGGGCACCGTGCCGCGGATCGTGTCGTACTTCGGGCTCGGGGTGCTCGCCGCGCTGGTCGGCGGCGCGGGCGCGCTGGTCCAGGACGGCTGGTTCCCCGGCGGGCTGCTGCTCGCGCTGGCGGGAGTCGCCGGGCTGTTCTACGGCGGGGTGAAACTCACCGGCACCCGGCTGGGAGCGGTGGTGCCGGGCGCCGTGTGGCTGATCACCGTGATGCTGCTGAGCTCCGCGCGGCCCGAGGGCGACTTCCTCTTCGCGGCCGGTATCGGCCCGTACATCTACCTGTTGGGAGGGGCACTCATAGGAGTGGTCTGCGCCACTTTGCCGCAATTGCCCTCATCCGGGGTTAATGGCGCCCGACTTGGCGGCTGACCCGCTCTCCGTGGTGTGCTGAGCGGTGAGCGTTCCCCCGGTCACGGGGATCGCTCCGGCGCCGCCCAGTATGGTGGTGCGCGCTGGCGAGCCGCCTGAGGATGGCCGTGAGGTGGCGAAGCTAACCGGGAGAGCCTGCTTTGAGTCGTGAAACTGACAGTTCGTCCTCCGGGAACCAGGGGGGTCGCGGTGGCGCCGCGTACCCGTCGGGGACCCCGCCGTACGGAACCCGCCCGTTTCCGTCGCTGCACCCGCAGGAGGGGTCGCAGGACGGCGACGCCGCGCCCGAGGGGCAGGTGCCGCCTGCTCCCGAGGAGCCCAGGACCGAGACCACGATGACCACCCGGATCCGGATCAACATCCCCGGATCCCGGCCGATTCCGCCGCTGGTCATGCGCACTCCCGTCGAGGACCGCACGCCCGCGGAACCGTCCGGCGACACCGACCCGGGCCGCCCGGGGTCCAGTTGGAACGCCGTGCCGGCGCCCGCGCCGGCCGAGCCGGCCGCGGAACCGGAGCAGGAGCCGGCACCGGAGCGGACCAGCGACTGGTTCGCCCCGCGCAAGGGCGCCGCGACGCCCGCGCCGTCCCCCGCGCCCGGCCCGACGCCTCCTCCGGCGGCGGACAGCACCCAGCCGATCAGCCTCTCCGGCCTGCAGCCCCCCGACGACGGCCGCGACGCCCGCCCGGGGCCCCGCCCCGACGCCGGGGCCCGGCCGACCGGCGGACAGCCGACCGCGGGCCCGTACCTGGCGCCGCCGATGGGCACACCGCTCGGCGGCATGGGAGCCTTCCCCGGGAACCCGGACGACACCCCGTGGCCCGGCTCGAACCCGCTGGCCCCGCAGGACCCCGCCTTCAGCGACCCGTCCTACTCCGATCCCGGTTTCGCCGACCCCGCGTTCAACGGCCCCCCGTTCGGACCGGGCGGAGCGCCCGGCGACGGCGACCGCAACACGCCCTTCCCCGCCTACCAGCCGCCCGCGGGCCAGACCCCGCCGGGACCGGCAGGACCGACCGCGGGTCCGGTGACCGGTGCGGTGCGGCTGCCGCCCCTGGCGGGCCAGGGCGGACCCGGCGCCCCGGGTGCCGGCGCCCCCGGCCCGCGCCCCGGTGCTCCCGGTGCGCCCGGTGGACGCGTGTCGGGAGACACCCTGGTCAGCGGTATCCCGACGGTGCCGTCCGGTCCCAGGACGCCCAAGCCGCCGGCCGCCGGTGAGGACTCGTACCGCTTCGAGGCGGAGAGCACTCCCGCTCCCAAGGGCCGCTCCAAGGTGATATTGGCGGGCGGCCTCCTGGTCTTTCTCGCGGGCATCGCCTACGGCGCCGGCCTGCTGATGAACCACGCGGAAGTGCCCAAGGGCACCACCGTCCTCGGCGTCGACATCGGCGGGAAGTCGCGCGACGACGCCGTCAAGGCGCTCGACGCGAAGCTCGGCAACCGCATCACGGCCCCGATCAGGGTGAAGATCGGCAATCGGACGCTGGAGCTCAAGCCCTCCGTGGCCGGCCTCTCCATCGACAACCTGGCCACCGTCCGCGCGGTCGCGCACACCGACTACAACCCGGTCTCGGTGATCGGCTCGCTCCTCGGCGGAGCGCGGCCGGCCCACCCGGTGCTGATCGAGGACGACGAGAAGCTGAAGTCCGCGCTGCAGAACCTGTCGCAGCAGGCGGGCGGCGGATCCGGCTCCGAGGGCATGGTGAAGTTCGTCAGCGGCAAGGCCGTCGGCGTACCCGGCACCCCGCGGCAGGCGATCGACGTCGACAGTTCGATGAAGAAGGTCGCCGACGCGTACCGGACGCGCGCCGAGACGGGCCGCGACCAGCCGGTGGAGCTGTCCGCCACCACCGTGCAGCCGAAGGTGACCCAGGCCGAGATCGACCAGGCGCTCGCCGGCTTCGGCAAGACGGCGATGGCCGGAATCGTCACCGTGAAGGCCGACAGCCTGCACAAGGTCCCGTTCGGCCCGAACAAGTCGCTGCCCAAGTTCCTGACGATGGTCGCGGACAGCAACGGCAAGCTCCAGCCCTCCTTCGACCTGGCCGTCCTCAAGGACCTTTACGGCAAGGCGTTCACCGGCGTGCTCGTGGTGCGCGACAACGGCACGAAGACCGCCGTCACCCCGAAGGACGTCGCCGACGCGATGCTGCCGGCGCTCAATTCGTCGGACCAGTCCAAGAAGACCGTGGTGATCCCGCACGTGGCGAAGTAGCGCGAGGTCCCTGGCAGCGGTGGCGGACCCATGACATCTGTCATGGGGAAGACACGATGTCCGGCACTGCCGCGAGGGCCTGCCACTCGGCGAAGCTGATGCCATGACCGCACCAGCCGTACCGACCGCGACCGACGGGCCCGCCACGGGCGAACCCGTGGTCGGCTTCGACAGCGTGAACAAGAGCTTCGGCCCTGTGCACGCTGTCGCCGATCTCACCTTGACCCTGCACCCCGGCGAGACCGTGGCGCTGCTCGGTCCCAACGGGGCCGGCAAGTCCACGGCCCTCGATCTGCTCCTCGGGCTGCGCAACCCCGACTCCGGCGGCATCACGGTCTTCGGCACCAGCCCGTCGCAGGCCATCGCGCAGGGCCGGGTCGGCGCGATGCTGCAGAGCGGCGGCCTCATGGAGGACGTGACGGTGCGGGAGATCATCTCCCTCGCCTGCGCGCTGCACCCGCGCGCCTACCCGGTCGACGAAGTGCTGGCCACCGCCGACATCACCGACATCGGCGACCGCAAGGTCAACAAGCTCTCCGGCGGCCAGGAGCAGCGGGTCCGCTTCGCGCTCGCCACCGCCGGTGACAACGATCTGATCGTGCTCGACGAGCCGACGGTCGGCATGGACGTCACCGCCCGCCAGGCGTTCTGGGCGACGATGCGCCGCCGGGTCGACGAGGGCCGCACGGTGCTCTTCGCCACCCACTACCTGGAGGAGGCGGACGCGATCGCGGACCGCGTCCTGGTCCTGCACCGCGGCCGGCTCATCGCCGACGGCACCGCCGCCGAGATCAAGGCACGGGCCGGTGCCCGCCGGATCACCTTCGACCTCCAGGGCGCGATCGACGAGCCGGCCCTCAAGGCCCTGCCGCACCTGGTGGGCGTCGAGGTGTCCGGGGCCACCGTCCGGATCCGTTCCGACGACGCCGACGCGACGATGCACGCGGTCTACGGTCTCGGGCTCTACCCCCGCAACCTCGAAGTGGCGGGCCTCGGCCTGGAACAGGCGTTCCTCGCCATCACCGACGCAGCATCCGCCGAGGAGGCGGAAGAGCGATGAAGACTCTGATCAAGCTGGAGATCCTGCGCGTCCTGCGCAACAAGAAGTTCATGTTCTTCTCGGTGATCTATCCGCCGCTGCTCTTCCTGATCATCACCGCGGGTACCGACCCCAAGGCGAAGCTGCCCGGCACCGATCTGTCGACGGTCGCGTACTTCATGGTCGCGATGTCCGCGTTCGGCGCCATGACGGCCGTCCTGATGGGCAACGCCGAGCGGATCGCCCGCGAGCGCGAGAAAGGGTGGGTGCGCCAGCTGCGGCTGACCGCGCTGCCCGGCCGCGGCTACGTCACCGCGAAGATCGCCTCGGCGGCCACCATCAGCCTCCCGTCGATCGTGCTGGTCATGCTGGTCGGCGCGGGCGTGAAGCAGGTACGGCTCGACGCCTGGCAGTGGGGCGCGATCCTGCTGTGCAGCTGGGCCGGCAGCTTCGTCTTCGCCGCGCTCGGGGTGGCCATCGGCTACGTGGCGTCCGCCGACGTCGCCCGGCCGATCTCGATGATCGCCTACTTCGCGCTGGCGCTGCTCGGCGGCCTGTGGGTGCCCTTCACGTCCTTCCCGCAGTGGATGCAGAACATCGCCGAGTACCTGCCGGCCCGCCCCTACGCGGCGCTCGGCCAGGCCGTCGAGCTCGGTGACGCGCCGCATGTGAAGGACATCGCGATCCTCGTGGTCTACCTGCTGGTCTTCGCGGGCGGCGCGGCGTACCTGTACCGCAAGGACACCCAGAAGGCGTGACACCGTGAAGCCCGTGAAGCCCATGAACCTCTCCTTTGGCGACCGCGCCGCACGAGAGAGCTGGCCGCCGTGGCGCGAGGAGGTGGAGGCCGCGGACTCCACCTCCATGGGCCGCGTGCCGGAGACCCGCAGGCAAGCGGTGGTCAAGCTGCTGTGGATCGCCATCTGGATGCTCTATCTGGGCGCCCCGGTGGACGACCTGTTGCACGGCGGCCACGGGACCGCGGTGGTCGTGCTGGCCTCCCTGGGCCTGACGGGATTCGTTGTCGCCTATCTGTCGCTGGTCTTTCTGCGCACCAACACCGAGGACGAGGGGCGCTGGGTCTACTGGGTGCTGAGCGCCCTCTTCGCGCTGGCGGTGGTCACCTCGGCCACCCTGGGCAAGTCCTGGCTGGTGCTCTTCGTCTACGTCTCGGTGGCGTGCGGGGCGGTGCTGCCGCCGACCCGGTCCCGCTGGCTGATCCCGGGCGCCACAGGGGCGCTCGCCCTGATCGGCTCGTTCGTCGACACCACGGGGGACCTCTTTCCCGCGCTGCTGATTCCTTGCCTCCTCGGGGGGTTCGCGATGGTGGGCATCAGACAACTCGTCCAGACGATGCGGGAGCTGCGCGAGGCACGGGAGACCGTGGCGCAGCTCGCCGCGACCGAGGAACGGCTGCGGCTCGCCCGCGACCTGCACGATCTGCTCGGCCACTCGCTCTCCTTGATCACGCTCAAGAGCGAGCTGGCCGGCCGGATGCTCCCGGACCGTCCGGTGGACGCCGCGCAGCAGGTCGCCGACATCGAGAAGGTCAGCCGCCAGGCGCTCGTCGACGTCCGTGAGGCGGTGAGCGGCTACCGCCGCCCGACGCTGGCGACCGAGCTGGCCGGGGCCCGTACCGCACTGGCCGCCGCGGGGGTCGGCGCCGACCTCCCGATAGATCTGCCGATCATCGTGGAGCAGACCCTGCCCCGGCTCGCCCCGGACACCGAGGGTGCGCTGGCCTGGGCCCTTCGCGAGGCGATCACCAACGTCATCCGGCACAGCGGCGCCACCCGCTGCGTGATCACCCTCGTCGAGCATTCCGACGACGGCGCCGGCACGGTCGTCCTCACCGTCACGGACGACGGCCGCGGCCCCGCCGGCGGTCCCGGCAACGGCCTCACCGGCCTGGAGGAGCGCCTGCTGCTCGCCGGCGGCAGCCTCTCCACCGGCCCGGCGGACCCGACCGGCTTCACGCTCAGCGCGAGCGTGCCGCGCCGTGCCCCCGTCGTGACGGCCCCGCCCGTCGCCTGACCGGGTACGAGTGGCGTCACGCCCCCCGTTCGGCCCTGTAGCGGTTTCCCCCGGGGATCCGTCGGCTACCTATCTTCGGCCGAAGGCCGCATCGGTCCGGCTCCGGTTCGCCGGCCGCCGGCCGCATTCCCAGGGCTCCAGGGAGAACGCATGGCTTCACCACGTGCCACGAGCGCCGATCCGGGGCCCGGCTCCGCGCGAGTGGGAGCGCTGCGCAGGCTCGGTGAATGGTGCGCCCGGCGCTTCGTCGTGGTCATCATCGTCTGGCTGGTCGCCCTGGCCGGGCTGCACGTCCTGCAGAACACCGTCGGCGGCACCTACTCGGACGACTTCTCGCTGCCGGGCACCCAGTCGAACACCGGCCAGCAGGTGCTGCAGAAGAACGCCCCGGCCTCCAGCGGCACCAGCGGCCAGGTGGTCATGCACGACCCGAAGGGCCCGCTGACCGGCGTCACGGACCAGATCAACCAGACCGTCGCCGCGCTTCAGAAGGTCCCGCACGTGACCTCGGTGGTGAGCCCGCTGCCGGCCTCGCCGTCCGCACCGCCGACCGGTGCGATCTCCAAGGACGGGACGATCGGCTACATCACCGTCCGCTTCGACAGCAATCCCACGTCGGTGGGCGAATCCCTGGTCGACAACGTCGACGGCGCGGTCGCCCCGCTGCGCTCCGCGGGCGTCGACGTCGAGTACGGCGGTCCCCTCGGCGAGGCCGCCCGGCCGGACACCAAGGACTTCACCAGCGAGGCAATCGGGTTCGCCGTCGCGGTGGTCGTGCTGCTGGTCGGCTTCGGCAGCGCCATCGCCGCCGGTCTGCCGCTCGTCAGCGCGCTGATCGCGGTGATCGTCGGGCTGAGCTGTCTGAGCCTGGTGGCGGCGGCCTTCACCTTCGCGAGCGTCTCGCCGACCCTGGCCACGATGATCGGGCTCGGCGTCGGCATCGACTACGCGCTGTTCCTGATCACCCGCTACCGCCAGCTGGTGATGGACGGCGACGATCCGCCGGTCGCGGCGGGCCGTGCGGTGGCCACCAGCGGCCGGGCGGTCCTGGTCTCCGGCTGCACGGTCATCGTCGCGCTGGCGGGCCTGTACGTGTCGCGGGTCAGCTTCATCGGCAAGCTGGGCGCGGCGGCGGCCGTCACGGTGGTCACGGCGGTGATCGGCGCCCTCACCCTGGTCCCGGCGCTCCTCGGACTGATCGGCCGCAGGATCGACCGCTTCACCGTCCGCAAGCCCGTCGCGGAGGGTACCGAGGGTCTGGACGGCGAGGCGCAGGGCGGCTGGCACCGGTACGCCCAGCGGGTGGAGCGCCGCCCCTGGTGGTTCCTGCTCGGCGGGGTGGTGGTGATCGCGGTCCTGGCGATCCCGCTGCTGTCGATCCGGCTCGGCCATATCGATGACGGCGCCGATCCGACCACCTTCACCGACCGACGGGCGTTCGACCTGATCAGCGAGGGCTTCGGGCCCGGCGCCAACGGCCCGCTGACCATCGTGATCGACCAGACGAACGTACCGTCCGCCGACCGGGCGGCGCTGGCCACCTCGGTGCAGAAGGCGCTCACCGGCGTACCGGGCGCGGCGAGCATCAGCCCCCCGCAGCCCACCAGCAACGGCCAGGTGCTGATCTCCACCGCGATCTCCCAGGTCGCCCCGCAGGACGCGGGCACCACAGATCTGGCCAACCATCTCCGGGAGGACGTGCTGCCGAAGGCGGTGTCGGGCACCGCCGCCGCCTCGTATCTGACCGGGACGACCGCCGCCCAGGTGGACTTCCTGGACCTCATCTCCGCACGATTGCCGCTGATCATCGCGGTCGTCGTCGGGCTGGCCTTCATCATCATCCTGACCGTCTTCCGCGGCCTGCTGGTGGCCCTCAAGGCCGCGGTCCTCAACCTGCTGTCGATCGCCGCCTCGTACGGGGTGGTGGTCGCGGTGTTCCAGTGGGGCTGGGGCGGCCCGGGTCTCGGGGTCAACGGCAAGGTACCGATCGAGAGCTATGTGCCGATGATGATGTTCGCCATCGTCTTCGGGCTCAGCATGGACTACGAGGTGTTCCTGCTCTCGCGGGTGCACGAGGCCTGGGAGCGCACCGGGGACAGCAAGGGCAGCGTCGCGCACGGCCTGGAGATCACCGCACGGGTGATCACCTGCGCCGCGCTCATCATGGTGAGCGTCTTCGCCGCGTTCATCCTCAGCGACAACATCGTGATCAAGATGCTGGGGCTGGGCCTGGCGGTGAGCGTGCTGATCGACGCCACCATCGTGCGGCTCCTGCTGGTGCCGGCGGTCATGACGCTGCTCGGCCGGCACGCGTGGTGGATGCCGCGCTGGCTCGACCGGGTGCTGCCGCACGTGGACGCGGAAGGTACCGCGGCGGCCTGAGGCAGCCGCGGCCCTACCCTGGCCGTATGACTGTGGCCAGTGGCGAGTCCCCCGCGCGGAACGTACGAGTCCTGCTCGCCGACGACCAGTCGATGGTGCGGGAAGCGCTGGCCACGTTGCTGGGCCTGGAGGACGACATCGAGGTGGTCGCCCAGGTCGCCCGGGGTGACGAGGTGCTGGCGGCGGCCCGCGCCCACCTGCCCGACGTGGCGCTGCTGGACATCGAGATGCCGGGGCTGACCGGCATCGAGGCGGCGGCGCAGCTGCGCAAGGCGCTGCCGGACATCAGGATCGTGATCGTGACGACCTTCGGCCGCCCCGGGTACCTGCGGCGGGCGATGGAGTCCGGCGCCGAGGCGTTCCTGGTCAAGGACGCGCCGGCGTCCCAGCTGGCCGACGCGGTGCGGCGGGTGCTGCGCGGTGAGCGGGTCATCGACCCGACGCTCGCGGCGGCGGCACTGGCCGACGGCGCCGACCCGCTGACCGCCCGCGAGCGGGACGTACTGCGGGCGGCGGCGGACGGTTCGGTCAATGCGGAGGTGGCGCGGAGCCTGCTGCTGTCGGAGGGCACGGTCCGCAACTACCTCTCGACGGCGATCCAGAAGACGGGCGCCCGCAACCGGGCGGAAGCGGTGCGGATCGCCCGCGAGAAGGGCTGGCTGTAGCCGCCCTCCCCGGCGGCCGCGCGGCGGCTCAGTTCAGCAGCGCACGAGCCGATCTGGCCTGCCGCTGAATGGATTCCGCGGCCTCCGGATCGATCACCTGCAGCATCTCCGCGTAGGCCTCCATCTCGGCCGCTCCCTGGAGGAAGTCACCGCGCCGGACGAGGAGTTGGGCGCGCTCGTAGCGCAGCCGGGCCGGGTGGCGGGGGAGCAGCAGGGCGAGCTCGACGGCCCACAGCTGGACGCCGATCTCCTCGGGCCGGGCGGCCGCCCAGGCGCGGATGTTGTTGAGCACCCGCAGCACGATGTCGAGCGGGTCGGCGGCCACCAGCATGCCCGGCGACAGCGGTGCGCCGGTCGCGCCCGCGACCAGCAGCCCGGCGTCGTCGGAGGTGAGCACCCGGCCGCCGCGGAACGGGTCGGCGAGCACGAAGTGCCCGGCGGGATCGCCCAGGCCGACGACGAAGTGGCCGGGCAGGGCGACACCGTAGACCGGCCCGCCGGCCCGCCGGCCGACCTCGATCCAGACCACCGACAGCAGGATCGGCAGCCCGCGCCGCCGTCGCAGCACCTCGTGCAGCAGCGAGGACTCCAGCCGCCCGTAGTCGGCGGGCAGCCCGGCGAAGCCGCAGGTGCCGCCGAGGAGCGTGGACAGCGCGCGGGCCCAGTCGTCGGGTGTCGCGAGGCCGTAGGGCAGCATCCCGGCCAGCCGGTCGAGTTCGATCTGCGCCGCGTCCAGACCGGTCTGGCCGAAGTCCGGGTCGGCCTCCGCGCTGATCAGCAGGCACAGCTCCGCGAGGTCGGGCCGCTCCTCGCGGGCCGCCTCTGCGAAGCGCTCACGCCACTGGCCCGTCACGGCGACGGCCGCCGGTAGTGGTAGCCGTGATGGGTGGTGAAGCCCATCCGGTCGTACAGCGCCCGCGCGGCGTCGTTGTCCGCCTCGACCTGGAGATACGCGAACGACGCGCCCTCCTCCACAGCCCGCTGGGCGAGCGCGGCCATCACCGCGGTGGCAAGCCCCCGCCGCCGGTACGCGGGCTCGACCTCGACGGCGCCGAACAGCGCCCACCGGCCGTCCACGACAGCGCGCCCGATCGCCCCGGGCGCGGTGGCGAACCAGACCGAGGGCCCGCCGAGCACCACTTTGAGCGCCTGTTCCGCCAGCTCACCCGTGCGGTGGTACGACGCGAGCCAGGAATCCCCGGGCTCCCGGGTCAGGGTGACGCCGCCCGCGCCGGGCAGCTCCGCGAGCGGCGCGAGAGGCGCCGTGCGGACCAGGGTGTCGGCCTCCCGGAGCCAGCCGCGCCGGTCGAGCTCGGCGGCGAGCGGCGCGTCGTCGGGGACCTGGAGGTACGGGGTCGTGCCGCGCCCGCGGTACCAGCGCGTGACGAAGGCCAGCGCATCGTCCAGCGGTACGCTGGGATCACCGTGGGCGAGTACCGAATTGGCCCGTCTCGTGAAGCCCCCGGCGGCGCGGAGCGTCCACTCGCCCAGCCGCTCGGTCTCCGTCGCCGGCCAGGCGCGCGAGGCCGCCTCCTGGAGCTCCCCGGGGCTGACGCGGGCGCTGCGGCGGACCGGGGCAGGGGGCACGATCTTGCCCGCGACCAGCGCCGATTCCGCGATCCGGACGGTTTCCCCGTCCCGTCGAGTGACGCACACCACGCCGTGATCCCACGATGCGAGAACACCGACGGTGTCGCTGAACGTAGGCTGCCCGTCAACGATCTCCAGTACCCGCCGTACCGAAACGCGTTTTCCCACGTCAGCAGGGCTGATGCGGACCACTAGCCGTCCTGTGGCGGCAAAATCCATAGTCATCAGTGCCCCTCTTGTTCGTCTCATGCCCAGGAACGGAGATACTAGGGGCGGGCATCGACGACGCCGCGCTCCCGCGCGAGATGAGCCCTACCGAGGAGGAACGACAGCGTGACCTACGTCATCGCGCAGCCTTGTGTCGACGTCAAGGACAAGGCGTGTATCGAAGAGTGCCCGGTCGACTGCATCTACGAGGGCTCCAGGTCCTTGTACATCCACCCGGACGAATGCGTCGACTGCGGCGCGTGTGAGCCGGTCTGCCCCGTCGAGGCCATCTTCTACGAGGACGACACCCCGGAGGAGTGGAAGGACTACTACAAGGCGAATGTGGAGTTCTTCGACGAGCTCGGCTCGCCCGGTGGCGCCTCGAAGCTCGGGCTGATCGAGCGGGACCACCCCTTCATCGCCGCGCTGCCTCCGCAGAACGGCTGAGCAGGACCGCACGTCGCGTCGGTCCCGTACGGGGAGGCTTCCGTACGGGACCGACGTCGTTCTCCAGTCCAGGAAAGTGAGCACCAGCGTGGCGCCAGTCTCCGACCGTCTCCCCGTCTTCCCCTGGGACCGGCTAGAGCCGTACAAGGCCGCGGCCGCCGCACACGCCGACGGCATCGTCGACCTGTCGGTGGGCACCCCCGTGGACCCGGTCCCGGCCGTGATCCGCAAGGCGCTGTCCGCGTCAGCGGACAGCCCCGGCTACCCGCTGACGTACGGCACCGGTGCGCTGCGGGACGCCGTCGCGGAGTATCTGCGGGACCGGCTCGGCATCGCGGGCGCGCTGCCGGCGAACGTGCTGCCGCTGATCGGCTCCAAGGAGCTGGTCGGCTGGCTGCCGACGCTGCTGGGGCTGCGCGAGGGCGACCAGGTCGCCTACCCGGAGCTGGCCTACCCGACGTACGAGATCGGGGCGCTCGTCGCCCGCGCCGAGCCGGTGACGTACGCCGACCCGGTCACCGATCTCGACCCGTCGCGCGTCCGGCTGCTCTGGCTCAACACCCCGTCGAACCCGACGGGCCGGGTGCTGGACGCCGACGCGCTGCGCCGCATCGTGGAGTGGGCGCGCGAGCACCACATCCTCGTCGTCTCCGACGAGTGCTACATCGAGCTGGGCTGGGACGCCGAACCGGTCTCCGTGCTCCACCCCGACGTGTGCGGCGGCAGCCACGACGGCCTGGTCGCCGTCCACTCGCTCTCCAAGCGCTCCAACTTCGCCGGGTACCGGGGAGCGTTCCTGGCGGGCGACGCCGCCGTCGTCAAGGAACTGCTGGGGGTGCGCAAGCACACCGGCATGATCGTCCCCGCGCCCGTGCAGTCCGCGATGATCGCCGCGCTCGGCGACCGCGAGCACGCCGTCGTGCAGAAGGAGCGCTACGCCCGCCGGCGGGCCGTGCTGCGGACCGCCTTCGAGGCCGCGGGATTCCGGATCGAGCACAGCGAGGCGAGTCTCTACCTGTGGGCCACGCGCGGGGAGTCCTGCTGGGACACCGTCGGTGACCTGGCCAAGCGGGGCATTCTGGTGGCGCCGGGCGAGTTCTACGGTCCGACGGGCGCGAACTTCGTACGGGTCGCGTTCACCGCGCTCGACGAGCGGGTGGACGCCGCGGTGCGCCGGCTGGCCTGATTCCTTCCCGAACAGCCGCAAGGGCCCGGAGAGCCGACGCTCTCCGGGCCCTTGCGCGTACGGGTCTGCCCGACTAGCCGATCGGCAGGCTGCCGAGCGGCAGCGAGCTGGTCGGCAGGGTGTGGACCGGGAGGGCATCCGCCGACGGCAGCGAGGAGCCGCCGGGCAGGCCGGCGACCGGGAGCGTCTCGGCGCCGGGCAGGCCGGCCGCGCCCACGGACTTGGTGGTCGAGCCGAGGAGATCGCCGGCGGAGCCCGTGGCATCGCCCGCGGTCTTCTGGGCGGCCGGGGTGGCGGTCTTCCCCGCGGTGCCGACCGTCCTGCCCGCCGCCGGGACGGCGGTCTGCACGGTCTTGCTGCCGGTCTCGGTGGCCAGGCCGCTGGCCTGCTGGGAGGCGCCGTCGAGGGTGTTGCCCAGGTTCGCGCCGTCGAGGTTGGTCAGCCCGCCCAGGTCAGCCGTCTGCGGCAGCTCGGCGGCCGACGCGCCGCCGGCGCCCAGCAGGGGAGCCGCGGCCGCACCGATGAGCAGGGCAGCACGGGCGATCCGACGCGAAAGGGGGAGGGACATGGTGCTCCTTTTACGGAGGGGGAACGGGACATGTCCGCCGGGCGGACGTGCTGACTACCGCTCCAGGAGCCCGAAGGTTGCGGTCGTTCGAGGTAAAGAGTTGGTAATGCGTCGCATAATAGTGCTCCGGCAAAAGAGGCCATTCCGGTCATGGACGGAAGAAGTGAGGAAACGTCACTTCCCTTACGTGACAAGGGAATTGGCGGCCAGTCGGGGGAATTGGGCGCTTCCGGGGTTTGACGTGGTCGCCATGCGCTTGCGGGGGATGCGCCGCACTATTGCGCGACCGTGATCCGTACGTCTCCGTCGGCGGCCTCGGCCGCACTGGTGTCGGACTTCTGCCACCCCTTGCCGGAATCGGCCGCCCGCCACTGCTTGTCCTGGAACGAGACCTTCTCGACCTTCAGGGCGTCGGAATGGGCCACCGCCCACTGGGCCAGCTCCCAGCCGCGGCGCTTCCCGTCCCCCTCCGCCGCGCCACCGGCGGGGGCGGACGGCACCTGGACGGTGCGCCGGCGCGCGGTGCCGCCACCGGCCCTGCCCTCGGCCGGCCGCGGTGCGACCTGCGGTCCGAACTCGCGGGCCAGCTGCTTGCGCACCTGCGCGGGATCGCCCGTCGTGACGGTCTCACCGGAGCCCCGGGTGCAGGTGAGCGCACCGGGCTGCCGGCCGGTCAGCGCCGAGGTCAGCAGGGTCGCGTCCGCCTCGTGCTTCGCGTACGCCTGCGGGAAGCCGCTCTTCTGCACCCGCTGGGCGGCCACGGTCAGCGGCAGCCGCGAATAGCCCTCGATCTTCACCAGCCCGTCGAAGAACTCGTTCGTGGCGTGCACCGGGTCCATGATCTGCTCGGGCGTGCCCCAGCCCTGCGAGGGCCGCTGCTGGAACAGGCCGAGCGAATCGCGGTCGCCGTGGTCGAGATTGCGGAGCATCGACTCCTGCATCGACGTGGCCAGCGCTATCGTCAGCGCGCGCTCCGGCAGACCCCTGGACGTCGCGACCGCGGCGATCGTCGACGCGTTCGCCGCCTGCTGCGATTCGAGCTTCAGGGTGTTGCCGTCCGCCGCCACCGTGCACCCGGCGCGCTGGGCGCGGTTCTCGACGACGTAGTAGACGCCGTACCCGGCGATCCCGAGCAGGACGAGACCCGCCACGGTCAGCCGGAGTCGGCGGCCGTGCCGGCGAGGGCGCCGCTCCGGTGTCGGCGAAGGCTGGGACATGACGCCACCGTACCCAAACACCGCTCCGCAGCCTCGAACGCCTGCACCGGACCCGGCACGTCGCGGGGGCCGGCCGGTGCCGCCGGTAGGGTCGGGGTCATGACCGCAAGCCCACTCGACCTCAGCCAGGATGCCGCCGCCGTCACGGCGCAGCTCGTCGACATCCCCTCCGTCAGCCTCGCCGAGAAGGCGCTGGCCGACATCGTGGAGCAGGCGCTGCGCGCGCTGCCCCACCTGACCGTGGACCGGGACGGGGACGCGGTCGTGGCGCGGACGAACCTGGGCCGCGCCGAGCGGGTGGTGCTCGCCGGACACCTGGACACGGTGCCGATCGCCGACAACCTGCCGTCGCGGCTCGACGCCGACGGACTGCTGTGGGGCTGCGGCACCACCGACATGAAGTCGGGCCTCGCCGTACAGCTGCGGCTCGCCGCGACCCTGCCCGAGCCCAACCGCGACCTCACCTTCGTCTTCTACGACGCCGAGGAGATCGCCGCCCAGTTCAACGGCCTCAAGCGGCTCGTCGAGAACCACCCGGAGTGGCTGGCGGGCGACTTCGCGGTGCTCCTGGAGCCCACCGACGCCCAGGTGCACGGCGGTTGCCAGGGCACCCTGCGGGTCAGGGTGCAGACCACCGGCCGCCGCGCCCACTCGGCGCGCAGCTGGCTCGGCGAGAACGCCATCCACAAGGCCGCGCCGATCCTCGCCCGGCTCGCCGCCTACGAGCCCCGCCGGGTCGTCATCGACGGGCTCGTCTACCCCGAGGGTCTGAACGCGGTGATGATCGAGGGTGGGCACGCGGGCAATGTGATTCCCGACACGTGCGCCGTGATCGTCAACTACCGCTTCTCGCCCGATCAGACCGAGGCCGAGGCGCTCGCACACGTCAACGAGGTCTTCGAGGGATTCGACGTCGTGCCCACCGACAGCGCGCCCGGCGCGCTGCCCGGACTCTCCCAGCCGGCCGCCGCCGCTTTCGTCGCGGCCATTGGAACCGAGCCTTTCGGCAAGGAATCCTGGACCGACGTGGCCCGTTTCTCCGCTCTCGGCATCCCGGCGGTCAACTACGGCCCCGGCAATCCCAAGCTGGCCCACACCCGCGAGGAGAACGTGTCGGTGGCCGCCGTCCTGGAGGCCGAGGAGCGGCTGCGCGCCTGGCTCACCGCCTGACGTTCCGGACGCGCCGGGTGCCCGGCGGGAACCGCGTGGGCCGTTATCCGCGTGATGTTCCTGCCATGGTGTGATCGGATGCGACCGATCGTGTGGGGGGAAGAAGGCCGTTCCATGGGACTGACCAGTCCGCTGTTCTTCGTTGCGCTCATCGTCGCGGCCGTCGCGGCCGTGGCGGGAGCCGTGCTGCTGTGGGGGCGCGTGCCGGGCCCCCGGCTGATCCGGCTGCCCGCCCGCGTCGGGATGATCGTGGTGTGCCAGCTGACGGCGGTCTTCGTGGTGATGGCCGGGGTGAACAACCAGTACGGCTTCTACGCCTCCTGGGACGACCTGCTCGGCGGCGGCAGCGGCGGCGGCAGCATGAACGCCACGGCGAAGCACAAGCCGCCGCCACCGGGACCGCCGCAGCTGACGGTGAAGTTCGACCCGTACGCGCAGGGGTTCCGCAAGGCCGACGTCCACGGCACGAAGTCCGGCGCGTCGGGCGACGTCATGGTCTGGACGCCGCCGCAGTACGACAAGAAGGAGTACGCGAACACCCGCTTCCCGGTGATCGTGGTGCTGCACGGCCTGCCCGGAAGCCCGCGCAGCTTCCTGCGCGCGATGCGGCTCGGCCAGATCATGGAGCGCCAGATAGCCGCCGGCAAGGCCGAGCCGGCCATCCTCGTGCTGCCGACGATCACGCCGAACGGCGCCAAGGCCGGGTGCGCCGACGCGCCGGGCCGCGGCAAGGGCGGCACCTGGCTCGCCCAGGACGTGCCGGACGTGATCGCGCACAACTTCCGTACCCTGCCCGCCCCGAGCGGCTGGGCGGTGATGGGCATATCGACCGGTGGCTACTGCGCCGCCCGGCTCGCCCTCGACTACCCCACCCGCTACGTGGCGGGCGCCGCGCTGGCCCCCGACAACCCCGCCGAGGGTCCCCGCTCGCCGCTGTGGCTGGCCCACAACACCAAGCCCAACGTGGACCTCCTGGTCGGGTCGAGCGTCCAGGACCCCGAGAGCCCGCCGCGGTTCGCCGACTGGCTCGGCCACGCGGTCCAGGCGCCGACGACCGTCACGCCCATGTTGCTGGACACCGGCGGCCACAACTGGAAGACCTGGGGACGGATGTTCCCCGACGCGCTCACCTGGGTGAGCAGCCATCTGGAGGCGCCGCGCGTTGTGCCGCTGGCCAGCCCGGACGCGCAGTGATGCGTCGTACGCTGCTCGCATGAGTAGCGCACGCAGGGAAACGAGCAACGCGCAGGAGGCGGCAGCGGCGGCCAACGAGGCGGCCGAGCGCTCTTCTCCGCAGGGACAGGGCTGGCCCGAACGCCACACCGGGCCGGTGGTCCGGCGGCGCGGGCAGGTGCAGGCCGGGACGACCGACCAGCGGCTGCTGGACAGCCGCGGCCCCTCGGAATGGGTGCACGGCGATCCCTGGCGGGTCATGCGGATCCAGTCCGAGTTCGTCGAAGGATTCGGCGCCCTGGCCGAACTCGGCCCCGCCGTCAGCGTGTTCGGCTCCGCGCGCACCCCGGTCGACTCCGTGGAGTACGCGGCCGGCATCCAGATCGGCCGGGCGCTGGCCGAGGCCGGCTTCGCAGTGATCACCGGCGGCGGCCCCGGCGCGATGGAGGCCGCGAACAAGGGCGCGGGCGAGGCGGGCGGGGTCTCCGTCGGACTCGGCATCGAGCTGCCCTTCGAGCAGGGCCTCAACCCCTACGTCGACATCGGCGTGAACTTCCGCTACTTCTTCGTCCGCAAGACGATGTTCGTGAAGTACGCGCGCGGCTTCGTGGTGCTCCCCGGCGGATTCGGCACCCTGGACGAGCTGTTCGAGGCCATCACCCTCGTCCAGACGAAGAAGGTCACCCGGTTCCCGATCGTCCTGTTCGGCACCGCGTACTGGAAGGGCCTCGTCGACTGGGTCCGGGGCACCCTGGTCGACGGCGGCAAGGCGTCGGCGGCCGATCTGGAGCTGTTCCACCTGACCGACGACGTGGACGAGGCCGTGGCGCTCGTGACGAAGGAGACCGAGGGCTGAGCGGGACTGATCCGGAGCCCTGCCGGCCGGGCCGAGGTCCCTACGCCAGGCCGCGGCGTGCGACCGCGGGCGGCCGGTGGCCCGCGATGGAGGCCACCATGTCGAGGACCTGACGGGTCTCGGCGACCTCGTGGACGCGGTACACCCGGGCTCCGAGCCAGGCCGAGACCGCGGTGGTCGCCAGCGTCCCGATCAGCCGTTCCTTGACCGGTCGGTCGAGCGTCTCACCGACGAAGTCCTTGTTGGACAGCGACACCAGCACTGGCCAGCCGGTCTCCGCCATCTCCGGGAGCCGCCGTGTCGCCTCCAGCGAGTGCCGGGTGTTCTTGCCGAAGTCGTGCCCGGGGTCGATGAGCACGGCGTCGCGCCGCACCCCGAGCGCGACGGCCCGCTCCGCGAGGCCCACGGTGACCCGCAGGATGTCCGCCATGACGTCCTCGTACCCCGTGCGGTGCGGGCGGGTGCGCGGCTCGACGCCGCCCGCGTGCGTGCAGACCAGCCCGACGTCGTAGCGGGCGGCGACCTCGGCCAGCTTCGGGTCGACGCCGCCCCAGGCGTCGTTCAGCAGATCGGCGCCCACCTCGCAGACCGCCTCGCCCACCTCGTGCCGCCAGGTGTCGACACTGATCACGACGTCCGGGTGGCGCCGGCGCACCTCGCCGACGAAGGCCACCGTGCGGCGGATCTCCTCCTCGGCCGAGACGTCCTCGCCGGGACCGGCCTTGACCCCGCCGATGTCGATGATGGCGGCGCCCTCCGACACCGCCCGCTCCACGCGCAGCAGGGCCGGTTCGTCGGTGAACGTGGCGCCCTGGTCGTAGAACGAATCGGGTGTCCGGTTCACGATCGCCATGATGACGAGCTCGTCGTCGCCGAACTCCCGCCTGCCCAACCGCAGCATTTGCGTGTGCCTCCCTGTAGGTCGCCCGCCAGCGACGATAGCCGCAGGAGGCCGCCGACCCTCCACAGGAGGGCCCCGCGGGGGCCGGGCATGGCACCATCGTGCAAACACATCGCGCGGCCCCGGGAGACGGTCTTGTTCTGGTTCATGCTCATCGCGCTGGTCGCGGTGGTCGCCGCAGTGGCACTGGCCGTACTCGGCGACGGCGGAACGCTCCGCAACGCGGACCCGGACCGGATCGACGACCGGCTGCCCTCGGACCGTCCGCTGGTCCGCTCCGACATCGACGCGCTGCGGCTGCCGGTGGCCGTGCGCGGCTACCGGATGCTCGACGCGGACGAGGTGCTGGACCGCCTCGCGGCGGAACTGGCCGAGCGGGACGCGCGCATCGCGGACCTGGAGGCGGCTCTGGCCGGCGCCCAGGCGACCGCCCTGGCCACGCCGTCGCTGCTGGACGCGCCGCCCTCGCTGCTCAAGGAACCGGAGGACCGTCCCCATGAGTGAGCGCTCCACGGTGACCGGCGAGGACGGCCTCGCCCGCTGCCCCTGGGGGCTGTCGGCGCCGGAGTACGTGGAGTACCACGACGGCGAGTGGGGCCGCCCGGTGCACGGCGACGACGCGCTCTTCGAGCGGCTCTGCCTGGAGGCGTTCCAGTCCGGGCTCTCCTGGATCACGATCCTGCGCCGCCGCGAGGGGTTCCGCGCCGCCTTCGCGAACTTCTCCATCAAGGCGGTCGCGGAGTTCACCGACGAGGACCGGGTCCGGCTGCTCGCCGACCCCGGCATCATCCGCAACCGCGCGAAGATCGACGCGTCCCTCGCCAACGCTCACGTGGCCGCCGGGCTGGGCGCCGGCGGCCTCGACGAGCTGATCTGGTCGCACGCGCCGGACCCGGCGGGCCGGCCGGTGCCGCGCACGCTCGACGACGTACCGGCGACCACGCCCGAGTCGGTGGCGCTGGCCAAGGACCTCAAGAAGCACGGCTTCCGCTTCGTCGGGCCGACCACGGCCTACGCGATGATGCAGGCCTGCGGCCTGGTCGACGACCACCTGGCCGGCTGCCACGTCCGGACCGCCACCGCGTAGGCCCCAGGCGCGGCTAGTGCTCTGGCCGGAAAGGTTTGCCTGGTTCGCGGCGGCCGGCGCGGTGCATCGCGAACCGGTGAACCTTTCCGGTCAGAGCACTAGCGGCCCAGGTAGCGCGGCGGCTCCTTCTTGAGGAACGCCTCCACGGCGATCCGGTGGTCCTCCGACGCGCCCGCGACCGTCTGGAGCTCGTCCTCCTTCTCCAGCGTCTCCAGGAGCGAGTGGTCCGTCCCGTACGCCAGCGACGCCTTGATCGCCGCGTACGCCACGGTGGGCCCCGCCGCGAGGCTCCGTGCCACCGCCAGGGCCTCCGCGGCCAGCTCCGCGGCCGGGACGACCTTGTTGGCGATTCCGAGCTCCAGGGCCTCCTGAGCGGTCACCTTGCGGGGGAAGAGCAGCAGATCGGCGGCCCGGCCGTGGCCGATCAGGCGGGGGAGGGTCCACGACGCGCCCGAGTCCGCGGTCAGTGCCACCCCCGCGAAGGACGTGTTGAAACTCGCGGTGTCGGCGACCACCCGGTAGTCCGAGGCGAACGCCAGACCCGCCCCGGCGCCCGCGGCGACGCCGTTGATCCCCGCCACCACCGGCTTCGGCATCGTCGCGAGGGCCGTCACGATGGGGTTGTAGTGCTCCCGGACCGTCGACATCGTGGCGCCCGTGCCGGACTTCCGGTCCTCCATCAGCAGGCCGACGTGCTCCTTGAGGTCCTGGCCGACGCAGAAGGCGCGCCCGGTCCCGGTCAGCAGAACGGCCCTGACCTGGGAATCCGCCGCCGCGCCCCGGACGGCCTCGCGGAGCGCCACCTTTGTCTCGATGTTGAGGGCGTTCATCGCGTCGGGACGGTTCAAGGTGATGGTCGCGAGCCCGTCGCTCACCTCGTACAGCACGCTGTCGGACATGGCAGATCCCCTTCGTCGCGGCTCCGGTCCTGGCCAGCATGCCGGAGATCGCCACAGGCGAACATGTGACGTACGTCAAACATTCAACGGGGCGAATGCGGCACGGATGGGGAGTGCGGCGGCGAAGTATCGCAGTCCGATCACCGAATTGGCCGGTTTTGTGGGAGGGGTTTCTCGAACGGATGGGAACCGATGTTGGTCATCAGGTCGGCACATGCGGGATAATGGTCGAGAACCAATGTGTTCGAGTCCGAGCTGGTTTCAGGAAGGGGAACGAGCATGGCGGCCATGAAGCCGCGGACGGGTGATGGCCCGCTCGAGGTCACCAAGGAGGGGCGGAGCATCATCATGCGCGTTCCGCTCGAGGGCGGCGGACGGCTTGTTGTCGAGCTGACTCCTGACGAGGCGGATGCCCTCGGCGACGCGCTGAAGAAGGCCATCGCCTGACACGAGCGCGTTCCCAATAAACGTCACGGCCCCGATTCCTGACCGTTCCAGGTCCGGAACCGGGGCCGCTGCCGTATCCGCGGGGTGGTGTCCGCAGGGCGTCGCCCGGTGCCGCCGAGGTGGTTACGCGCCCCGGCGGACCGCGCACAGCAGCCCGTCGTCGGTGGGCAGCAGGACCGGCGCGAAGGCCCGGCTGTCGCGGACCGCGCGCATCAGCTCGCGTAGCCGCACGGCCTCGGTGTCCTGGTGCGCGGCGTCCAGCGTGCGGCCCTGCGCGAAGGTTCCCTCGAAGCAGACCAGTCCGCCCGGGCGCAGCAGGCGCAACGATTCGCCGAGGTAGTCCAGGTACTCCAGACGGTCGCCGTCGCAGAAGACGAGGTCGTATCCGCCGTCCGCCAGACGCGGCAGGACCTCCAGCGCGCGGCCGGGGATGAACCGGGCGCGGTTGGCGGCGAAGCCGGCGTCCCGGTAGGCCTCGCGGGCCAGTTGCTGGCGGTCGGGTTCGGAGTCGACGGTGGTCAGCACGCCGTCCGGGCGCATGCCGAGCAGCAGGTGGATGCCGGACACGCCGGTGCCGGTGCCGATCTCGACGACGGCCTTGGCGTCGGAGGCGGCGGCGAGCAGCCGCAGCGTCGCGCCGGTTCCGGGGGACACAGGGCGCAGACCGGACTCATGGGCGCGGCGCCGGGCTCGTATCAGCGCGTCGTCTTCGGCGACGAAGGCGTCGGCGAACGCCCAGCTCGCCTGCCGGTTGCCGGTAATGGCCCTCTCCCTGTCCCCGTCGGTGTTGCGGCCCGCCCGGCGACTGTATCCGTCCCCAGCTACCGCTGGGTGGTGCCCCCAGGGCCGGGAACCCGTTGAGGAGGGTACGCGTTAGTAGGGCGGGACCAGGAACGGTGCGGTGCCGGGGAACACCCCGGGGTGGCCGTCCGGATCAGGTCCCCGGCGAGACAGCGCACTTATCCGGAGCTAACGGGCGAGGTGGATATGGTAGTGGCTCTACTGGAGACCACCAGAGCCGACAGGGGAGGTGCGGCTGCGGCCGGTGATCGGGGAGTGCTCCGGCATATTCTCAGGTCTTCCGGACAGCCGAAATCCGTGACCAACACTGCTGACCGTTCACGCAACGATGTACCCGCCAACGCGACCTTCGCCACCGACGGGGAGAACCAGGCGTGGACGCCTCCTTCCTGGGAGGAGATCGTCAGCACGCACAGTGCCCGCGTCTACCGCCTGGCGTACCGCCTGACGGGCAACCAGCACGATGCCGAGGACCTCACCCAAGAAGTCTTCGTCCGTGTCTTCCGTTCCCTGTCGACGTACACGCCCGGCACCTTCGAGGGCTGGCTGCACCGCATCACCACCAATCTCTTCCTGGACATGGTGCGACGCCGTCAGCGGATCAGGTTCGACGCGCTCGGCGACGACGCGGCGGAGCGGCTCCCGAGCCGTGAGCCGTCCCCCGCACAGCACTTCAACGACACGCACTTCGACGCGGACGTCCAGCAGGCGCTGGACACCCTCGCGCCGGAGTTCCGGGCCGCGGTCGTGCTCTGTGACATCGAGGGTCTGTCGTACGAGGAGATTGCCGCCACCCTGGGCGTCAAGCTGGGCACGGTCCGGAGTCGGATCCACCGCGGCCGTTCCCACCTGCGCAAAGCCCTTGAGCACCGTTCCCCCGCGGCCCGACCGGGACGCGCGCTGGCCGCCGCCATGACGAAACCGGGCCTGGAGGGCGGGAGAGCGTGAGCAGTAGCGGTACCGGCCAGCAGCAGGGCACGCCTGCCGAGCAGCATCTCGGGGATCGCCTCGCCGCGCTCGTCGACGGGGAGTTGCCCGACGACACCCGGGAGCGGGTGCTCGCACATCTGGTGACGTGTTCTCAGTGCAAGACAGCCGCCGATGAGCAGCGCCGGCTGAAGAACGTCGTGGCGACCACAGCCCCGCCGGCCCTCTCCGCGGGCCTGCTGGCCCGTCTCCAGGGACTGCCGGGTGGCGACGACGAGGGAAGAGGCCCGTTCGACGGCGGCCTCTTCGGTGGTGGTGATGTCTTCGGGCAGGGCACGGCGGAGGAGTTCTCCTTCCTGTCACCCGGTCCCGATCTCGCCGCACCGACCGATGTACGGTCCCGGGGTTTCCGGATCCATGAGGTCGAGCGTTCGGCTTCCGGGCCCGGTTCTGCCTCCCGCGGCCGGCGGTTCGCCTTCGCGGCGGCCGGTGCGTTCTCGATGGCGGCCATCGCGCTCGGCGGCGCGCTCCCGATGGACGCGGCCATCGACAACGGCGCACCCCGCCCCGAGGAGCAGGGCCCCGCGGTCGCCCCGCCCGGCGCCAACTCGGTCTCCGACCTCAAGCCGCTCCGGGACGACATGGTGAGCGCGGCGGAGGACCGCTATCTGCGGCACCCCCCGATGGCCGGCGTCACGCCCGCCTCGGTGACCCGTTCGCTGATGGCGCCCCTCGCGGCACCGACCGCCACCCCCGTACCGACCGCCTCGCTGACCCCGGCGGCCACTCCAGGACCTGCCGTACACCACTGACGCGCGCCGCTGAGGCCATCCGGCCGCGTGGCACTTGCGGAGTTCCGCATTCCGCCCGCAGGCTCGAAGGATGAGCGATCAGGCGGACCGGCCGCAGTGGTGGAGTCGCCCGGCGGGCCAGGAGCCCGGTGCGAGCGGCGCGGGGGCGTCAGCACCCGCCCCGGACGAGGCGTTCCCCGACCCGTACCTGCTCTCGCAGTCGTCCGGCCGCCATCCCCAGCCCGCCCCCTGGCACCATTCCAAGGCCCCTGCCCGCCCCCGTGGCAGGAGGGCGGCCCCGCTGATCGCTGGCGCGGCGCTGGTGGCGTTGCTCGCCGGCGGGATCGGCGGAGCGGCCGGCGTCTACGCCGAACGGCACAGTGCCGGTGAGAGCAATCAGGTGACACTGCCCCAGGTCTCCGAGGGCACCGGCGACCGCGCCGGCGACAGCATCGCGGGGATCGCGGCCAAGACACTGCCCGGCGTCGTCTACATCCATGTGAAGGGCGCCGCGGGCGAGGACACCGGCACCGGGTTCGTTCTGGACACCAGGGGCCACATCCTCACCAACAACCATGTCGTGGGCGCCGCGGGCAAGGGCGCCGAGGTCCAGGTCACCTTCAACGGCGGCCAGCTGAGCAAGGCGACCGTGGTCGGGGTGGACACCGGCTACGACCTCGCCGTCATCGAGGTCAGCGGGGTGTCGGGGCTGCGCCCGCTCACCTTCGGCAACTCCGACTCGGTGCGCGTCGGCGATCCGGTGGTCGCCATCGGCGCCCCGTACGGCCTCGAAGGCACCGTCACCGCGGGCATCATCAGCGCCACCCGCAGGCCGATCACCGCGGGCGGCAGCACCGACGGCACCGACGTCAGCTATGTGGACGCCCTGCAGACCGACGCACCCATCAACCCCGGCAACTCCGGGGGCCCGCTCGTCGACGGGAAGGGCCGGGTGATCGGCATCAACAGCGCGATCCGGGCCGCCGACGACGGCACCGCGGCCGGCGGCCAGGGCGGCAGCATCGGGCTCGGCTTCGCGATCCCGGCCAACCAGGCGAAGCGGGTCGCCGAGGAACTGATCAACACCGGCCAGGCCACCCATCCGGTGATCGGCGTAACCGTCGACATGACCTACGACGGGGACGGCGCCCGGGTCGGCAGCAAGGCGGGCGCCGCCGCCGCGGTGACCCCCGGCGGACCCGGCGACCAGGCCGGCATCGAGCCCGGTGACGTCATCACCGCGGTCGACGGCGAGCGGGTGCACCGCGGCGAGGAGCTGATCGTCAAGATCCGCAGCCACCGCCCGGGTGACCGGCTCGCACTCACCCTGACGCGCGCCGGATCGGAGCGTACGGTCGAGCTGACCCTGGGTTCGGCGACCGGGAACTGACCCTTTACCTGGTGGCGACGTACTGTTGGCCCAAGCCACTCCCGCGCCGACCGCGCGGCCAGGTACGGTAAGTCGACCCGGACCCTGCCCACCCGGCTGTGGACGTCCCAAGGAGCTGCAAGGTGTTCTTCGACATAGGCCCGATGGAGATGATCGCGCTCGTCATCCTTGCGGTGCTCGTCTTCGGCCCGGACAAGCTGCCGAAGGTCATCCAGGACACCATGTCGTTCATCCGAAAGGTGCGGGCCTTCTCGGACAGCGCCAAGGAGGACATCCGCAAGGAGCTGGGGCCCGAGTTCAAGGATTTCGAGTTCGAGGACCTGAACCCGAAGACGTACATCCGCAAGAACATCCTGGAGAACGAAGAGCTCGGCCTGCAGGATCTGCGCAACGGTTTCGACTTCCGCAAGGAGATGGCCGAGGTCACGGATGCCGTGAACGGCACCGACACCACGGCCGCGGCCGCCTCCGCCGGCGCCGCGGGAGCCGCCACGGGTACCCCGGACCGGCTCCGCAAGCGCGAGACGCTGGACAAGGACGAGCCGCCGCCGTTCGATTCTGACGCGACCTGAGTCAACCCGTTTGTCCCGTTCCACCCCGTGGGGTGGCTATTCTCCATGTGTCCGCCATCACCGTGCGCCGTTTTGGCCTCCGGGCCCGGCTCCGGTCCGGCAAGATGGCGGAGCCCAAAAGGGCATGGAGGAGGCGCCACCCCGATGGAGACGAAGACCGGCACAGCGGATCGAACGGTCGACGGCTACTTGATGGCCGACTTCCCGTGGTACGGGCTGGACGAGGCGTTCACCGGACGCCGCTGGCTGACCACGGTCGGCACCAGCGCGGACGGAACCGTGGAGCACGGCTCGATAGGGCATGGCGATGAACCGTCGATCAAGGCGGAGACCACCGACCCCGATGCCCAGCGATTCGTCGTGGTCGTCACGGTCGCCCGGCGTCCCGGCCGGCACAGCGCGGACGGCACCGGCGTGCTGGAGGCCACCTCGGTCTCCTCCGCGGCCTGGCTGGCAGGCTCCGGCCTGCTGTCCTGCACCTGGCCCACCCACATGGAGCGAGCACTGCGCCAGGATTGGCTCGACCAGCAGACCGCGACCGCCTGGGATCTCGCCGACGATCTAGCCGGCCCCCACTGGTCGACCCTGACGCTCCCGGTGGACGGCGAGCCCACCGCGTTCCACTACCGGGAGTCCGAGTACGGCTGGGTCCTGGCGGGCTCCGCGCGCGGCGCCCACCTGGGCGCGTACGGGCGAGGCATGAGCGCGTACGGGCTGGGGCTGTCCGTGGTCAAGGACATCACGACGTACGACGGCTGAGAGCCGTCATGACGGTGCCCCCGACCGCACCGCGGCCGGGGGCACCGTCATGAGTGTCAGAACTTGTTGCGCGGGGTGATCCCCAGCGACATGCCCGCCAGGCCGCGGGCGCGGCCGCCGAGCTTGCCCGCGATCGCCTTGAGGGCGAGCGCCGCGGCGGAGTCCGGGTGGCTCAGCACGACCGGACGGCCGTCGTCGCCGCCCTCGCGCAGCCGTACGTCGATCGGGATCTGGCCCAGCACCGGAACCGTCGCACCCGTGGTCTTGGTCAGGCCCTCGGCGACCCGCTCGCCGCCGCCGCTGCCGAAGACGTCGACGATCTCGTCGCAGTGCGGGCACGGCATCCCGGACATGTTCTCCACGACGCCGACGATCTTCTGGTGGGTCTGCACCGCGATGGACCCGGCGCGCTCCGCGACCTCGGCGGCGGCCTGCTGAGGCGTCGTCACCACGAGGATCTCGGCGTTCGGCACGAGCTGCGCGACGGAGATCGCGATGTCGCCGGTGCCCGGCGGCAGGTCCAGCAGCAGGACGTCCAGGTCGCCCCAGTACACATCGGCGAGGAACTGCTGCAGCGCGCGGTGCAGCATCGGTCCGCGCCACACCACGGGCGCGTTGCCCGGGGTGAACATACCGATGGAGATGACCTTCACGCCGTGCGACGACGGCGGCATGATCATGTTCTCGACCTGGGTCGGCCGGCCCTCGACGCCGAGCATGCGCGGCACCGAGTGGCCGTAGATGTCCGCGTCCACGACGCCGACCTTGAGGCCGTCGGCGGCCATCGCCGCCGCCAGGTTCACCGTCACCGAGGACTTGCCGACGCCGCCCTTGCCGGAGGCGACCGCGTAGACCCGGGTCAGCGAGCCGGGCTGGGCGAAGGGCACCTCGCGCTCGGCGGTGCCGCCGCGCAGGTTTCCGGCGAGCTCCTTGCGCTGCTCGTCGCTCATCACGTCGAGCTCGACGGTGACACCGGTGACGCCCGGTACCGCCTCGACGGCCGTGGTGACGTTCGTGGTGATGGTCTCGCGCATCGGGCAGCCCGACACCGTCAGGTAGACGGCGACCTTCACGGTGCCGTCGTCCGCGATGTCCACGGATTTGACCATGCCGAGATCAGTGATCGGCTTGTGGATCTCCGGGTCGTTCACCGTCGCGAGCGCGGCGCGCACGGCGTCGGCGGTCGGAGCGGATCCGTGAATGTCGGTAGCCATACGGTCGATGGTACGGCGCTCACCGGTCGGTTCTGGCGTCGCCTTCGTCACGCCGCTCCTCGAGCTCCTTCAGCAGATCCTGGAGCTCGGAACGGATCCAGTCGCGGGTGGCGACCTCCCCGAGGTTCATCCGCAGCGACGCCACCTCCCGCGTCAGGTACTCGGTGTCGGCGATGCTGCGTTCGTTCTGCTTGCGGTCCTGTTCGTGGGTGACGCGGTCGCGGTCGTCCTGCCGGTTCTGCGCGAGCAGGATCAGCGGGGCCGCGTAGGACGCCTGCAGCGAGAGCATCAGCGTCAGGAAGATGAACGGGTACTGGTCCCAGCGCATCGAGTCCGGCGCGAAGACGTTCCACAGCACCCACAGGATGATGAGGACCGTCATCCAGACGATGAAGCGCCCGGTGCCCAGGAAGCGGGCGATCCGCTCGGAGAACTTCCCGAACTCCTCCGGGTCGTAGGACGGCAGCAGCCGTCGGCGGGTCGGGCGCGGCTGGTCCAGGCGCACCCGCGGCCGCGGCGCGGCGGTGGCGCCGGTCGCTGTCTTCGCGCGCTCGCGCTCCAGTTCAGCGGGCATCGGCGGGCCTGTTCTCGTCCGGCCGCTCGCTGATGTGGTGCGCGCCGGCCGCGCCGTGCAGATCGGTCTCGCGCCAGTCCTCGGGCAGCAGGTGGTCCAGCACGTCGTCGACCGTCACCGCGCCGAGCAGTGATCCGCTCTCGTCCACGACGGGCGCCGAGATCAGGTTGTACGTGGCGAGGTAGCTGGTCACCGCGGACAGCGGGGTGCCGGGCGGCAGCGGCAGCAGGTCGGTGTCGACGATGGAGCCGACCAGGGTGAAGGGCGGGTCGCGCAGCAGCCGCTGGAAGTGCACCAGACCGAGGTACTTGCCGGTCGGCGTCTCGTCGGGCGGCCGGCACACGTAGACCTGGGCGGCGAGCGCGGGGGACAGGTCGGGGTTGCGGACCCGCGCGAGCGCGTCCGCGATCGTCGCGTCGGGCCGCAGCACGATGGGCTCGGTGGTCATCAGGCCGCCGGCGGTGCGCTCCTCGTAGGAGAGCAGCCGGCGCACGTCGGCGGCGTCCTGCGGCTGCATCAGGGTCAGCAGCCGCTCCTGGTCGACCTCCGGCAGTTCGGAGAGCAGGTCGGCCGCGTCGTCCGGGTCCATCGCCTCCAGGACGTCGGCGGCGCGCTCCTCCTTGAGCTTGCCGAGGATCTCGACCTGGTCGTCGTCCGGCAGCTCCTCCAGGACGTCGGCGAGCCGGTCGTCGTCCAGGGCGGCGGCGACCTCGCCGCGGCGCTTGGGCGACAGGTGGTGCAGGACGTTGGCGAGGTCGGCGGGGCGCAGCCGCTCGAAGGTGGCGAGCAGGTTCTCGGCGCCCTGTCCGTGCTCCTCCAGCGAGAAGCCGCTCACGGCCGACCAGTCCAGGGTCAGCGTCTCGCCGCGCCTGCGCAGCGCGCCGCCCTTGCCCCGGCGGACGAAGACCTTGTCGATCTCCCAGTCGCGGCGGGCCGGCAGCTGCACCATCGAGATGTCCAGCACGGTCACCTCCTCGCCGGTCGCGACGATCCTGACCCGCCGGTCGAGCAGCTCGCCGAGGACGAGGGTCTCGGTCGGCCGCTGCTCGAAACGCCGCATGTTGACGACCCCGGTGGTGATCACCTGGCCGGACTCGACGCCGGTCACCCGGGTCATCGGCAGGAAGATCCGCCGCCGGCTGACCACCTCGACGACCAGTCCCAGCACCCGCGGCGGCTTCCCGCCGACCCTCAGCATGACCACCAGGTCCCGGACCCGGCCGACCTGGTCCCCGCCCGGGTCGAAGACCGCGACACCCGAGATGTGGGAGATGAACACGCGCGGGGCACCTGCGGCCATGCGGTGCCTCCTGGCGTCGTGCGGGTCACGGTTCGTCGCTGCCAGGCTAACCCGCGCGGATCTTGGCTGCCGCACGGTGCTGCTCCGCGGGAGACCGCCTGCCGCCGGTGGTGGACGGAAGGGGCCGGTCCGGGTCTCGGCAGGGAGCTGTACGCTGCGGTAGCTTCGGGTCTCCCCACCCCGTTCCCCTGCCGCTGGAGGAAGAGAACACGTGTTTCCCGGCCGCCGATCCGTAGTTCTCGTCGGGGCGCTGTGCGCCGGACTGACGCTCGCCGGGTGCGGTGACCCGGACGCCGGGACGAACGGGGTCGCCAAGCTGCCGCCCAAGACGATCGAGCAGCGGGCCCGCGACGCCGCCGCGTCGGCGCGGACCGTACGGCTGTCCGGCACGGTGGTCAGCAAGGGGAAGACGTACAAGCTCGACATGCGGCTGCGCAACGACGGCGGCGTCGGGGACGTCTCGACCCAGAACAGCACGTTCCAGCTGCTGCGGGTCGGTGACGACCTGTATCTGAAGGCGGGCGCCGACTTCTACGGCGACGCCGGCTCCGACAAGGACAGCCAGGCCGCCGCGGCGAAGCTGAAGGACAAGTACGTCAAGGTGCCGGCCGGCGACCCCGCTTACCAGCAGTTCAGCGGCTTCACGGACAAGAAGGTGCTGCTCGACGCGCTCTTCGTCCTCAACGGGGAGCTGTCCACCGGCGACCACCGGAAGGTCAACGGCACCCGCACCATCGCCCTCGCCGCCGACGACGGCGGAGGCGGCACGCTCGATGTCTCCCTCGAAGGCAGCCCCTACCCGCTGCGGTACGAGCGCGCGGGCGGCTCCGGCACGCTCACGCTCGCCGACTGGGGCAAGGACTTCACGCTCGCGGCGCCGGACGCCGCCCATGTCGTCGACTACGGCAAGTCCGTGACGGGCACTTCGGGCGGCTGACGCCGCCCAGGCCGTACGGTCGGGCTCTTTGACGTCAGGCGCGCTTCTTGCGGCGCGCGAGCAGCCGCGGCAGCGCCTCCGGCATCGGCTGCCGGGTCGTGGCCGGCGTGGGGACGGGGCCTGCCGCACCCGAGGTGTCCGGCATCGTGCCGGGCTGCTCGATCGGCGGTCCGGACGGTGCCAGCCGCAGCACCTGGCACTCGCGCGCCCAGCGCACGGTCATCGTCTCGGCGTCCGGTGCGTTCAGCCGCTTGCCCTTGAGCTCCTCGACGGCGGCGGTCCACCCGTCGCTGTCGGGAACGAGCGCGGTGACGGCGGCGGGCCAGGTGACCAGCCGGCCGCCCTTGTCCTTGCTGCGCACCGTCACGACCGCGGTGCCGCCGTCGGCCAGCCCGCTGAGCGGCTGCTCCCCGGGGCCGCCGCCGACGACGCACATGGCGCCGTCCACCCACGCGTGCCAGACCGCCTGCGGCGGGCGTCCGGTCGGGGCCTGCACCCAGACCAGGCCGGACTTCTTGGTGGCCTCCTCGACGAGGGCGCTCTGTTCGGCGGTTTCCGTCATGGGGCTCACCTTATTGCGTGCCGCCCGTCGCGTGCCGTGTTCGTGCGGCCTCCCGGACGCCGTCCAAGCGTTGGACGACAGGAGCTTGGTCTTGTCATGGGCCTTACGCTGGTCGGAGCCCCTGTCCCGACCGAGGAGAACCCGTGTCCGCCGAGTCGCGCACCGTCGCCCCGCCTGCCGCAGTTCCTCCCGCGGCAGCGGTCGCGCACCGGCCGCTGGACCTCACGCTGCTGGCCGTGGCCATCGCCGGCGTCTCGTTCTCCGCCCCGCTGATCGCGGCCACCGCCGCCCCGGCACTGGCCATCGCGTTCTGGCGGAACGCCATGGCGGTCGGGGTGCTCACCCCGTTCGTGCTCCGCCGCAACCTCGGCGAGCTGCGCCGGATGGGCCGCCGCTCCCTGCTGCTGTCGGTGGCGGCGGGCGCGACGCTCGCGCTGCACTTCGGGCTCTGGCTGCCGAGCCTGTCGATGACATCGGTCGCGACCTCGACCGCGCTGTGCACCACGACCCCGATCTGGACCACGATCATCCTGCGGATGCGCGGCCACCGACCGCCCCGCATGGTGTGGGCGGGCACGCTGCTGGCCGTCGTCGGAGTCATCATCCTGACCGGCATCGACATGTCGACCGACACCCGTGCGCTGGGCGGCGACGCGCTCGCGCTGGGCGCGGGCATGGCGGCGGCCGCGTACGTCCTGCTGGGCGCCGAGGTCCGCAGGACCGCCAGCACCACCGCGTACACCTACCTCTGCTACTCGACGACCGCGGTCGCGCTGCTGGTGACCTGCCTGGTCTCCGGCGCCTCGCTGAGCGGGTACAGCGGTGAGACCTGGCTGAAGTTCATCGCGCTCACCGTCGCCGCGCAGCTGCTCGGGCACTCGCTGCTGAACCGGGTGGTGCACGGGCTCGGCCCGTCCACCACCTCGACCGCGATCCTGCTGGAGACGCCGGGCGCGGCCCTCATCGCGGCGCTCTGGCTGGGCCAGACGCCGCCGGCGATGGCCTATCCGGCGCTCGGGGTGATCCTCGCCGGCCTGGCACTGGTGATCCTGTCGGACCGGAAGGCCGGCCCGGTCCCTGCGGACCTCCCGGCCACGCCCGGCGGAGCCTGACCCCGGCGGAGCCCGAGCACCGCCGGTGCTACAGCCAGCCGTTGCGCCGGAATCCGCGGTGGATGCTGAAGCAGATGGCGACGGTCGCGCACAGCACCATCGGGTACCCGTAGCGCCAGTGCAGCTCCGGCATGTGGTCGAAGTTCATGCCGTACACGCCGGTGATCATCGTCGGCACGGCGAGGATGGCGGCCCATGCGGTGATCTTGCGCATGTCCTCGTTCTGCGCGACGGTCGCCTGCGCCAGGTTCGCCTGCAGGATCGAGTTGAGCAGATCGTCGAAGCCGACCACCTGCTCGTGGACGCGCGCCACGTGGTCGGCGACATCGCGGAAGTACTTCTGGATCTCCGGGTCGATCAGCCGCATCGGCCGTTCGCTGAGCAGCTGCATCGGCCGCAGCAGCGGGGAGACGGCCCGCTTGAACTCCAGCACCTCGCGCTTGAGCTGGTAGATCCGGCCGGCGTCGCCACCGCGCGCGGACTTGCCCTGCTCGGCGGAGAAGACGTCGATCTCGACGTCGTCGATATCGTCCTGAACGGCCTCGGTGACGGCGAGATAGTCGTCGACCACCTGGTCGGCGATGGCGTGCAGCACGGCCGAGGGGCCCTTGGCGAGCAGCTCGGGGTCCTCCTCCAGCCGGTGCCGGAGCGCGCGCAGCGAGCCGTGGCCGCCGTGCCGGACGGTGATGACGAAGTGCCGGCCGGTGAAGACCATGACCTCGCCGCTCTCGACGACCTCGCTGGTCGCGGTGAGCTCGGTGTGCTCGACGTACCTGATGGTCTTGAAGACGGTGAACAGGATGTCGTCGTAGCGCTCCAACTTGGGGCGCTGGTGGGCGTGGACGGCGTCCTCGACGGCCAGCGGGTGCAGCCCGAACACCTCGGCGATGCCGGCGAACTCCTGCTCCGTGGGCTCGTGCAGCCCGATCCAGACGAAGCCCTCGCTGCGGCTGCCGCTGCGTACCTTCTCCAGGGCGGCGGCCGGGTCGATGTGGTCGCTGCACCGCGCGCCGTCGCGGTAGACGGCGCAGTCCACCACCGCGCTCGTCGCGCTGGGCGTCCGGGTCGCGCCGTAGTCGTATGAAACGGCGCTCTTGCGCAGGGAGGGACGGACCACTGCACGCAGGTCACGGATCATCGACATGGCAAGCTCCTTCACGGACTGGCCGACGGCACGGAAGCCGCACTGAAATGCTGATCAAGGCAGGGTGATCACAAGGCAGTTCAGGGCGCTCTTCCGGCGCGGTGCTCGCGGCAGGCGGCTGTTCCGACGGGAAGTGGAAACTTCCGTGTTTCCCGGCGATGGGGCCGGGTATGGAAAGCGAGGGCTCAGCCGGCGAGGTGGCGGAAGGAAGAGCGGGCAGGACTGCAAGGTCGACTATGATCCATGTCAACCCCACCTCCTCCGGCCGATCCCCGCTGAGGGATGACGTGTACTCATGGCTGCGCCGGACTTCACGGCGGCCAACGCCCCACCTTAGCAAGCGCCCAGAGCGCTCCTGTCCGGCTTTGCCTGTTCGATACGGTTCCCCTACCTGTCGCGGGCATGGCGGACCTATGCTCCGCGGTATGGGCGATCTTCTTCAGCTGGTCGAGGCGCGACTGCACTCGGCGTTCGGTGAGCGGCACAGCAGGGCGTCGGTGACCTTCCTCGGCACCGACCGCATCGAGGTGCTGCGCTTCGTCGACGGAGATGTACTGCGCTACGCGACGCTCGGCATGTCGCGGCAGCCCATGAGCGATCCCCTGGCCACCGTCGCCGACCCGCAGCGCGGCCCGCGCGCCGAACTGGTGCTGTCCGTACGGGCCGGGCTCGCCCCCGTCGACCAGGTGCTGCGGCCGCTCGCCGTGCTCGCCGCCTCGCCCCAGGTCGAGGGCGTCGTGGTGGCTCCCGGTGCCTCCCTGGACGTCGGCGGACCGCTGTGGACCGGCGCGCCGTTCTCCGCCGTGCTGGTCGCCGAGCCGGGCGGCCTGGTCGAGGACCTCGAACTGGAGGATCCGCTGGATCCGGTCCGGTTCTTCCCGGTGCTCCCCATGACGCAGAACGAGGCGGCCTGGAAGCGGGTGCACGGCGGCGCCGCGCTGCAGGAGCGCTGGCTGAAGTACGGCACGGATCTGCGCGACCCGCTGCGGCCGTCGGTCCCGCTCGCCGACTGACCGCGCCGCGCCCGTACCGTCGCACCGGTTCCGCCGCAGGTCCCATCCCCGTGAGTGCCGCCCCGGGAGCCCGCCCCGCCGTGCGTACGGCTGATCTCTCGACGCCGGACGGGTGATCGTCCTTGACGCGGGCACGTCGCGGGAGGACCGTTGGGCCCTATGAGGGGCGAACCCAGTTGCCCGAAGTGTGGTGGCCGGGTGCGAGCGCCCGGCCTCTTCGCCGATGCCTGGCAGTGCGGAGTGCACGGGACCGTGTACCCGCTGCAGCCGGTCGTCCCACCGAGCGTCGAGGCACTGGGGGTCGTGGTGCACCGCGCGCAGGTACCGGTGTGGATGCCCTGGCCGCTGCCGGTCGGCTGGCTCTTCTCCGGTGTGGCCTCCGCGGGCGACGACCGCAGCGGCGGGCGGGCGACCGCGGTGGCCTGTTCCGGTCCCGGTCCGCTCGGCGGTCCCGGTGAGCTGCTGCTGATCGCCGAGGAACTGGGTGTGGGCCTCGGCGCGCGCTACGCGGGCATCCCGGGACCCGATCCCGGCCCGTCGATGTGTGTGGACCAGTCCCCGCACACCAAGGTGCTGGCCGCGGGCCGGCCCACCCCGCTGTGGCATGTGAAGGACGCGCCGGGCGACCGGGCGGTCTTCGCGGGCGAGGCGCTGGGGCTGTGGCTCTGGGCGATCGTGTGGCCCGAGCAGTCCGGGCTCATGATGTACGACGAGCTGGTGCTCACCGATCTGCGGGACGCGGGGGCGGAAGTCGACCTGCTGTCGTGCGGTGCGCTCTCTCCCCGGCTGCTCTCCTGAGATTCGCAGGTTCCCCGGCCCGCTATCCTTATTTTCCGAAAGCCTGTGCCGTATACCGCCTATCGCCGTTGGGAGCTGTGCCGTGCGCATCGACCTGCACACCCACTCCACGGCCTCGGACGGTACGGACACCCCCGCCGAGCTGGTGCGCAACGCCGCCGCGGAGGGCCTCGACGTAGTGGCGATCACCGACCACGACACCGTCGGCGGCCATGACGAGGCCGTCAAGGCGCTCCACGACCTCGGGTCGCCGCTGACGCTGGTGACCGGCGCGGAGCTGTCCTGCAGGATCGACGGCATCAGCATGCACATGCTGGCGTACCTCTTCGATCCCGCGGAACCCGAGCTGTTCCGGGAGCGGGAGCTCGTACGCGACGACCGGGTGCCGCGGGCGCGGGCCATGGTCGGCAAGCTCCAGGAGCTGGGCGTTCCGGTCACTTGGGAGCAGGTCGCCGCGATCGCCGGTGACGGTTCCGTGGGCCGGCCGCACATCGCGACCGCGCTCGTCGACCTCGGCGTCGTGGACAGCGTCTCGGACGCGTTCACGGACCAGTGGCTGGCCAACGACGGCCGCGCGTACGTCGGGAAGCACGAGTTCGACCCGTTCGACGCCGTACGCCTGGTCAAGGCGGCCGGCGGGGTCACCGTCTTCGCGCACCCGGGCGCCCACAAGCGCGGTGAGACCGTTCCGGAGAGCGTCATAGCCGCACTGGCCGCGGCCGGACTCGACGGCATCGAGGTGGACCACATGGACCACGACGAGGCCACCCGGGCCCGGCTGCGCGGCTTCGCCGCCGAGACGGGGCTGCTCGCCACCGGCTCCAGCGACTACCACGGCAGCCGCAAGGCCTGCCGGCTCGGGGAGTGCGTCACCGACCCCGAGGTGTACCGGGAGATCGCGCGCAGGGCGACCGGCGCGGTCCCGATCAGCGCCGTCTAGCGCCCTTCCCGCCCCCCGGCGGCCCCGACGCCCGGCGTCCCGCCGCCTCTTCGCTGCTCGCTCCTGCCGCCTGTCCTGACGCCCCGGCCTCGGACCGCGGCGCCCTGCCCGTCCTGCCGGCCCACCGCGGAAAGCCCCCACTGAACATGCTCGACGTCACCCTCTTCGGGTCGGTCTTCGTCACGCTCTTCGTGATCATGGACCCGCCCGGAATCACCCCGATCTTCCTCGCGCTGACCTCCGGGCGCGCCACCAAGGTGCAGCGCCGGATGGCCTGGCAGGCGGCCTCCGTCGCCTTCGGCGTCATCACCGTCTTCGGCCTGTTCGGCCATCAGATCCTCGACTACCTGCATGTCTCGGTCCCGGCGCTGCGGATCGCCGGCGGCCTGCTGCTGCTGCTCATCGCGCTGGACCTGCTCACCGGCAAGATGGACGAGCCGACCCAGACCAAGGACGTGAACGTCGCGCTGGTGCCGCTGGGGATGCCGCTGCTGGCCGGTCCCGGTGCGATCGTGACCGTGATCCTCGCGGTGCAGAACGCCCACGGCTTCGGGGAACAGGCGTCGGTGTGGCTGGCGATCGCCGCCATGCACGTCGTGCTGTGGCTGGTCATGCGCTACTCGCTGGCGATCATCCGGCTCATCAAGGAGGGCGGTGTGGTGCTGGTGACGCGGCTGTCCGGGATGCTGCTCTCGGCCATCGCCGTTCAGCAGGTGGCCAACGGGGTGCTGGGGTTCGTGCACGGCGAGGGCTGAGCCGCCGAGTGCCCCCGGACGGCACAGCACGCAAAAGCGCCCCTGTACGTCCTTCGTACAGGGGCGCCGTCGTCGAATGCTGTCTCAGATCGCCGGGCGGATGTAGATCCGCTGGCCGATGGCCGCGGCCTGCTGGACGATCTTCTTGACGGCGGCGGCGTCCACGACTGTGCTGTCCATGGCGGTGCCGTTCCGGTCGTCGAGTCGCATGATCTCGAAGCGCATGGTGCTTCTCCCTTCGTCGCACTGTCCATGAGTAGTCAACGAACCCCCTCGCTAAAACATTCCCTACGCTAATGAAAACTTTTCCGAGCCTAAGTACTCACGAGTACGGGACAATGGCGGACCTATGGACAACGACAACGCGCTGGCCGCCCTGGCCGCCGGTATCGAGCGCACCAACGAGCTCCTCCAGCGGGTCCTGGCCGAAGTCGCCACCACCCCCGCCACCCACGCCGTGTTCGTGGACGCCGGCTACGTCTACGCCGCCGCGGGCCGCCTCGTCGCGGGCACCGAGGACCGGCAGACCTTCGACCTGGACGCCGAGGGCATCATCGAGGCGTTCATCGACAAGGCGCGCTCGCTCTTCCCCGACAGCCGGCTGCTGCGCGTCTACTGGTACGACGGCGCCCGCCGCCGCATCCACACCCGCGAGCAGGAGCGCATCGCCGAACTCCCCGACGTCAAGGTCCGGCTCGGCAACCTCAACGCCAGCCGCCAGCAGAAGGGCGTCGACTCCCTCATCCGCACCGACCTCGAATCGCTCGCCCGGCACCGCGCCATCAGCGACGCGGTCCTCATCGGCGGTGACGAGGACCTGGTCTCCGCCGTCGAGGCGGCCCAGGGGTACGGCGCGCGCGTGCACCTGTGGGGCATCGAAGCCACCGACGGCCGCAACCAGGCCGACCCCCTGCTCTGGGAGGTCGACAGCCAGCGGACCTTCGACCTCGAGTTCTGCAAGCCGTACCTGACCCGGCGACCCGTGCCCGAGTACGGCGACACGGCGGTGCCCTCGCGGGCGGACGTGCACTTCGTGGGCGCCCGGGTCGCCGGCCAGTGGCTCGCCGTGCGGGGCCGCGACACCCTCGCGGAACTGCTGCCCGGCCGGCCGTACCTGCCGCCGGCCTACGACCAGGAACTGCTCGTCGAAGCCGAGAGCCTGCTCGGCATCTCGCTGCGCGGCCACGCCGACCTGCGACGTTCGCTGCGCGACGGCTTCTGGGACCACCTCACCGCCCAGCTCTGACTCCTCACTCGCCCTGCGGGCTCCAGAAATCGATCAGTGCCTCGGCCGTCGCCTCCGGCTGGTCCACGTTCGGCGAATGCTCCGCACCCTTGATCACCACACGCCGAGCGCCCAGCCGCAGCGCCATGTCGTCGAGCCACTCCGGCGGCCACGCGTAGTCGACGGCGCCGGAGAGCACCAGCATGCGGATCGGTACGGCGGCCAGCTCGGCGACCCGGTCCGGCTCCGCGATCAGCTGCTTGCCGGTCGCGATCAACTGCTCCGGGACGGTGCCCATCCAGCGCCGGTACAGGAACTCGGCGATGGCCGGCGGGTCGTCGGGCGCGTCGGCGTTCTCCGCGTCCATCGCACGCATCGCCTGCCAGACCGCCTCCATCCCCATCGCGGGCAGCGCCTCGACGAGCAACCTCGTCCTGGCCTGCTGCGCGGCGTCGATGGCGGCCGGGCCGGAACTCATGATCGTCAGCGACTCCCACGGCAGTCCGGGCGCGTCGATCGCCGCCGCCCGCACGATCAGCCCGCCCAGCGAGTGGCCCAGCACATGCAACGGTCCCGCACCGCCGAGCGCCTCGGTCTGCGCCAGGACGTCGGCGGCCAGCTCCGCCTGCGCGTACGCGCTCTCCTCGGCCGGGCCGCCCGTCTCGTGCTGCCCCCGGCCGTCGACCGCGACCACCCGGAAGCCGGCCAGCGCCAGCGGCTCCAGCAGCGCGATGAAGTCCTCTTTGCTCCCGGTGAACCCGGGCACCAGCAGCGCGGTCCCACGGACCGCCGCCCCCGCGTCCAGCACCGCGAACTCGCCCCTCGCGGTGGCGAGACGGTACGCGCGGGCCCCGTGGGGCAGCTCCAGTGTCGGCGGTCTGCTCATGCGGTGAGATTACGCGACGCGTGTGTACGACAGGTTGCAAGCAGCGACTGCACACCGACGAACACTGACGCCCCCGGTGGTCTCCGGGGGCGTCGGCGTTACTGCGGGTGCTGCCGCGCGGATCGGTCAGCCGTCGGCCGGCTCGGCCTTCGCGGGGCGGGTACGACGGCGACGGCGGGCCGGCTTGGCCTCGTCACCCTCGGCGGCGGGGGCGTCGGCCGGAGCGGCCTCGACCACGGCCACCGCAGCGGCCTCGGCGGCCGGCGCGGCCGCGCGGGTACGGCGACGGCGGCGCGGGGCCGCCTTCGTCTCGCCCTCGGTCTCCGCCTCGGCGGGGGCCACGGCCACGGCAACGGCCACGGCGGCGTCCACCGCTGCGGGGGCGACGGCGCTCTCACCGGCGACGGTCTCGCCGCTACGGGTGCGGGTGCGCTGGCGCGGGGTGCGCGTGCGCGGCGGCCGCTCCTCGGTGACGGTCGCGGCAGCGGCGACGGCGGGCTTGCGGCCACCGCTCTTGCCGCGGCCACCGGTCTCGCCGAGGTCCTCGACCGTCTCTGCACCGAGGCCGGCACGGGTCCGGTCCGCCCGGGGCAGTATGCCCTTGGTGCCGGCCGGGATGTTGAGCAGCTCGTACAGGTGCGCGGAGGTGGAGTACGTCTCCTCCGGCTCGTCGAACGGCAGGTCCAGCGCCTTGTTGATGAGCTTCCAGCGCGGGATGTCGTCCCAGTCCACCAGCGTGATCGCGATACCGGTCTTACCGGCGCGGCCGGTGCGGCCGACGCGGTGGAGGTACGTCTTCTCGTCCTCCGGCGACTGGTAGTTGATGACGTGCGTCACACCGTCGACGTCGATACCGCGGGCGGCGACGTCGGTGCAGACCAGCACGTCCACCTTGCCGTTGCGGAAGGCGCGCAGCGCCTGCTCGCGGGCGCCCTGGCCCAGGTCGCCGTGGACCGCGCCGGAGGCGAAGCCGCGCTGGGCGAGCTGGTCGGCGATGTCGGCCGCGGTGCGCTTGGTGCGGCAGAAGATCATGGCGAGGCCACGGCCGTCGGCCTGCAGGATGCGGGAGACGAGCTCCGGCTTGTCCATGGAGTGCGCGCGGAAGATGTGCTGCGTGATGTTCGCGACAGTCGCGCCCTCGTCGTCCGGTGAGGTGGCGCGGATGTGGGTGGGCTGCGACATGTAGCGGCGGGCCAGGTTGATGACGGCGCCCGGCATGGTGGCCGAGAACAGCATCGTCTGGCGCTTCGGCGGCAGCATCGCCATGATGCGCTCGACGTCGGGCAGGAAGCCCAGGTCGAGCATCTCGTCGGCCTCGTCCAGGACGAGGGCGCGGACCGACTTCAGGTTCAGCTTGCGCTGACCCGCCAGGTCCAGCAGCCGGCCCGGGGTGCCGACGACGATGTCGACGCCCTTCTTGAGGGCCTCGACCTGCGGCTCGTAGGCGCGGCCGCCGTAGATGGCCAGGACGCGCACGTTGCGGACCTTGCCGGCGGTCAGCAGGTCGTTGGTGACCTGCTGGCACAGCTCGCGGGTGGGGACGACGATCAGGGCCTGCGGACCGTCGGGCAGGTCCTCGGCCTTGGCACGGCCGGCCTCGACGTCGGCGGCGACGGTGACGCGCTCCAGCAGCGGCAGGCCGAAGCCCAGCGTCTTGCCGGTGCCGGTCTTGGCCTGGCCGATGATGTCATTGCCCGCCAGGGCGACCGGAAGGGTCATCTCCTGGATGGGGAACGGATTGATGATGCCGACAGCCTCGAGGGCTTCGGCGGTCTCGGAAAGGATTCCAAGGCTGCGGAAAGTCGTGGTGGTCAGGATGCTTGCCTCTTCTGTGAGACGCGGCACTGGGCTGTGAGGGGGGTCGAGCGTCCGCGTCCGGAAAAGAACGCCGGGCGCTGACCGCGCAGGTGTCGACCAGCCGTGGGTGGCTGAGAAGCGCGGGACCGCTGCCCTCGCACATGCCGCGAGTGGGCCCCTCCTGCTGTCAGGAGGGCGGTCGGTGTAGGAGCCGATCGGGCCACCGACCGGGCATCCAGATACTGCGTACAGTGCACAGGAAATTGCCGAAAATCGGCGGAGTGCATTACCACTCTACCCCGGAATCACGCAGCTGCACCCGATCAATGGTGTAGGACGGGACAGCGGGGGTGGTCCGGACGGACGCGGACTTGGCTATTGTGCGCACCATGGAGACGCCTGACGAGACGACCGCACCTTCCACCGGAATCGCTGCCCTGGACTGGGAAGGAGCCTCCGCCGACCCCCATTACCGGGCCGCGGTGGTTGATCTTCTGGGTGCGCTGGCGTACGGCGAACTGGCCGCGTTCGAACGCCTCGCGGACGACGCGAAGCTCGCGCCGGAGCTTGAGGACAAAGCCCAGCTGGCTGCCATGGCGGCGGCCGAATTCCACCACTTCGAGCGGCTGCGGGACCGGCTTTCCGAGATCGGGGCCTCACCGAAGGAGGCGATGGAACCCTTCGGTGCCGCGCTCGACGAGTTCCACCGGCAGACCGCTCCGTCGGACTGGCTGGAGGGTCTGGTCAAGGCCTACGTCGGCGACTCGATCGCCTCGGACTTCTACCGCGAGGTCGCGGCGCGGCTCGACACCGACACCCGCACGCTCGTCCTGGCCGTGCTGGACGACACCGGCCACGCCAGCTTCGCCGTCGAGAAGGTCCGCGCCGCCATCGAGGCGGACCCGCGGGTCGGCGGCCGGCTCGCGCTGTGGGCCCGTCGGCTGATGGGTGAGGCGCTGTCACAGGCGCAGCGCGTCGTCGCCGACCGTGACGCGCTCTCCACGATGCTCGTCGGGGGAGTGGCCGGCGGCTTCGACCTCGCCGAGGCGGGCCGGATGTTCACCCGGATCACCGAAGCGCACACCAAGCGGATGGCGGCACTGGGGCTGGCCGCCTGACCCTCGCTCAGGCTCAGGCCTGGGGCCGGTCAGGCCTCAGGCCCGCCCCGCGACCGAGTGGCGGAGAAAGCGCCGGTCGTCGGCGGGGCGGATGAGCAGGCTGAGCAGCGCCGCCGCGACGAGCGCCGACACCGGGAGCGTGACGGCCGCGTGGCCGCTGCCGAGCACGGTACGGGTGATGAGCCCGCCGACCAGGGCCGCGACCGGACCGGTGGCCAGTACGAGGGGGCGGGACGGGAAGCGCGCGGGCAAGAAGTGCGTGGCGGCGTAGGCGATGCCCAGACCGAGCGCGGCGAATGCGACTGCTTCCCACATGTACGGGGTCCTTCCCGAGGGGGCCGACCGTTGCATAACGGTCCTACCCCGTCGGGGAGCCGGACAAAACGGAGGGCCCGCACCCGATTACGGGTGCGGGCCCTGCGGCGTCGTCACATGGCCGCGCCGAAGCCGACCTTCCGGCTGGCGGGCTGCCCGATCTCCACGTACGCGAGCTTGGCTGCGGGGACGAGGACCTTGTGGCCGTTCTCGTCCACCAGGCTCAGGAGCGGCGAGGTGCCGGAGATGGCGTCCGCGACGGCCTTCTCGACCTCCTCGGCCGACTGCGCGCTCTCGATGCTGATCTCGCGCGGCGCGTGCTGCACGCCGATCTTGACCTCCACGGCTCTGTACCTCCAGGTCTGGCGGTGTGCGCGTCTTCGCGCCGTACGCAGGAAACACTAGCCGGGCTCGGAGGTGCCGAATCCGAAGATGATGAACGCCGGTAGCGAACAGCGACGGGGAATAACCGGCGGTGGCCGGCCGCGGCGGCTTCAGCCGGGGCCGGCGGCCGTCAGTGGTGGCCGTCCGTGCCGTGCAGCGGGAAGCCGGCGATGCCTCGCCAGGCCAGCGACGTCAGCAGGTTGACGGCGGTGTCCCGCGGGATCTGGCTGTTGCTGGAGAGCCAGTACCGGGCCACCACCTGGGAGACGCCGCCGAGGCCGACGGCCAGCAGCATCGACTGTTCGCGGGGCAGACCGGTGTCCTCCGCGATGACCTCGCAGATCGCTTCGGCGCACTCCAACGAGACCTTGTCGACGCGCTCGCGCACCGCCGGCTCGTTGGTCAGGTCCGATTCGAAGACCAGCCGGAAGGCGCCGCCCTCGTCCTCCACGTACGCGAAATAGGCGTCCATGGTCGCCTCGACGCGCAGTTTGTTGTCGGAGGTGGAGGCCAGCGCGGTACGCACTGCTTGCAGCAGTGACTCGCAGTGCTGGTCGAGCAGTGCCAGGTACAGCTCCAGCTTGCCCGGGAAGTGCTGGTAGAGCACCGGCTTGCTGACGCCGGCCCGCTCTGCGATGTCGTCCATCGCGGCGGCGTGGTAGCCCTGTGCGACGAACACTTCCTGGGCCGCGCCCAGGAGTTGTTCGCGCCGGGCCCGGCGGGGCAGGCGGGTGCCGCGCGGGCGTGCCTGAGTGTGCTCGATGGCTGTCACGCCGCCTCCCATTTCTGTTGAAGGAACACTGCGGAGGCCATCGTACTTTTCGGTAACGGGGCTGTGCGCGGTGCGAGAGCACATTCTCACTACCTGGAACCTCTCAGCGATAGTCCTCCTCGTCCAGGTTGACGACACGACGCTGTTCCGCGGCGTCCGCGGCATCGGCGGACGCGACGGGCGAATCGGAGTCCTCCCCGGCCGGGACGTCGTGGCGCTGGACGACGTCGGTGTGCTGCTCGGCGGCATCGGCTTCAGGGGTTTCGATGTCGAGTTCTGCCGCCCGATCGTCGGTGGCGGCCTCGAATTCATCCTCGGAAATCTGGATTTCGTCGGACACGATGACTCCCTTCCTTACTGTCGAGCGTAGGAGAGGGCGATGCCGCGCGCAGCCTGTGAGGGCGAACACACAAGCGCATGCGTGATCGTCTCGTAACATTGCCCCATGTCCTCGACGGAGTCTCCCCACGCTGCGATCGCTCCCGCAGTCGTCGCCCCGCAGGGGCCGCGGCTCGGACCAGGGGAAACGCAGCGAAATGTGAGCCTGCCCGGTCTCTCGCTGGTGGTGCGCGAGCGGACGCAGGAGCGCGACGGACTCGAACCGGCCGTTCTTGTGCACGGACTGGGCGGTTCGTCGCAGAACTGGACACAGCTGATGGACCGGCTGGCGGACCGGCTCGACAGCCAGGCACCGGATCTGCCCGGTTTCGGCTTCTCACCCCCGCCGGACGACGGCGACTACTCGGTCGCCGGGCACGCCCGCGCGGTGGTCCGGCTGATCGAGTCGGGCGACCGGGGCCCGGTCCACCTCTTCGGGAACTCGCTGGGCGGCGCGGTGGCGACGAAGGTCGCGGCCGCCCGTCCGGACCTGGTCAGGACGCTGACGCTGGTCTCGCCGGCGCTGCCGGAGATTCCGCCGCAGCGCAGCGCGTGGCCGACGGCGTTCGTCTCGATGCCGGGGATCCCGACGCTCTACATGCGGGCGACCCGAGGCTGGCCGGCCGAGCGGCGCACCCAGGAACTGCTCGCCCTCTGTTATGGCGACGCCTCGTCCGTGGGTGACCGGGCGCGGGCGGAAGCGGTCGCCGAGTACGAGCGGCGGATCGCGCTGCCGTACTTCTGGGATGCGATGGTGCGTTCGACACGGGGCATCGTCAACGCGTACACCTTGGGCGGACAACAGTCGCTGTGGCGGCAGGCGGAGCGGGTACTCGCGCCGACGCTGCTGGTCTACGGCGGTCGGGACAAGCTGGTCTCCTTCCGGATGGCGCGGAAGGCGTCCCAGGCGTTCCGTGACTCGCGGCTGGTAACGCTGCCCGACAGCGGGCACGTCGCGATGATGGAGCACCCTGACGTGGTGGCACGGGCCTTCCGGGACCTGCTCGACCAGACGGACGGTCACGCGTTGAACGCCAGGACGGACGGTCACGTAATGAACGACAGGACGAGCGCGGTATGAACGACAAGACGAGCGCTGCGGCGAGCAGGAGCTGATACAGGGCGTGGGGAAGCACAGCGCGGGCGGCGGCCGGCAGAGCCGCGACAACGACATATCGAGCACCCTCGGCGGCGGCCGGTCAGGACAGGGCCGCAGACGCCGGGGCGCCTCGCCCGCTTCCGTCCCGTCCCAGGTCCAGGCGCCGAGCGCCCGCTACGACGGCGGGTACGCGGGCGGCTACCCGGACGCCCGCCCGCACCCCGAGCACCGTGAGCACGCCGCCTGGGGCGCCCAGGACGGCTGGGCGGCGGAGACCGGCCGCGGCCATGGCCACGGCGTCGGATACCGGCCGGGCGAGATCCCGGACCCGTACGACACCGGCCAGTGGCAGACCTTCGACCAGCCCGTGCACCCGGTCCCGGACCCGTACGACACCGGTCAGTGGCAGACCTTCGACCAGCCCGTTCTCCCGCCGCAGGCCTTCGAGGCCCCGCCCGGCCACCGGATACCCCGGCCGCGCGCCGAGCGGGAGATGCTTCCCGAGCCGGAGCCCGTCGTGGACTCCGCGCTGCCGGCCACCGCGGCTGACACGGGCAGGAAGAGTGGCGGCAAGGGCCGTGCGTTCACCGGGATCGCCGCCGCCGCGGTGGTGACGGTGCTCGCCGTGGTCGTCGCCGGTCAGGTCGGCAAGAGTGGCTCGGCGCACAGCGAGGCCGGCGCCTCCGACGGCGCTACGCGCGACGGCAACGACGCGGCCTCGCGGTCGAAGGAGCGTCCGACGCCCGGCGCCGCACCGTCGAACGCACCCGCCGTGGCCGTCGCCAGTTACGACCAACTGATGGCCAGGCAGTATCCGCTGGACCCCAAGTTGAGCCTGAGCGGCCAGTTCCAGACGATGCCGGGACACGATCCCGCCCCCGGCAAGGGGAAGGTGCTGCGCTTCCGGGTGGACGTGGAGAAGGGCCTGCCCCTCGATGCCGCGCTCTTCACCCAGACGGTCTTCAAGACCCTGAACGACGACCGGAGTTGGGGACACGGCGGGATCAAGACATTCGAGCGGGTGTCATCCGGCCCGGTCGACATCGTCGTTACGCTCGCCAGTCCCGGAACCACCGCGAAGTGGTGTGCGAAATCCGGCCTGGACACCACAGTTGACAATGTGTCATGTGACGCTGCGTCGACCGAGCGCACCATGATCAACGCGTTCCGGTGGGCGCAGGGCGCCGACACCTTCGGCCCCGATCGGATGCACGAGTACCGGCAGATGCTCATCAACCACGAGGTCGGCCACCGGCTCGGACACGGCCATGTCGGCTGCCCGACCGCGGGCGCGTTGGCACCGGTGATGATGCAGCAGACGAAGTTCCTGTCGCTCGACGGCGGCCCCACCTGCAAGCCCAACGCCTGGCCCTTCCCGAAGGCCTGAGCGGCCCGAGTGGCTTCCCGTCCCGCCGGGACGGGGAGCGGTCCCGGCGGGCGGGGAGCGGTCCTGCCGACCGGTCTCGCCGACCGGGTTTTTGACATCGGCGGGATCATCGTCCACGCTTCTGGGCATGTCGCACCGCCACGTCTCCGAGGACGCCAGCATCGAGCTGGCTCTCTTCGGCGTGGCCGAAATCTGCGTAGCCGACATTCTCTGTCGTTGACCCACGGTTCGGTCGTGTAGAGGCTTCTGCCTCCGCCCCGGACTGTCCTTCCGTGGGCAGACGCACCCCCCTGAGTTCGAGCCAATTCTCCGTTGAGGGGAAGCGGCTGCTGCTGCCCGCGGGTATTCGTTGAATCCTGCCGTCACACCTCGCAGCCGCGAAAGGCCGATCTCTCATGCGTCAACTGTCCCTCATATCCCGCCGCGTGGCAGCGGTAGCCGTTGGTCTGGCCCTCGCCGGAGGGGCCGCCGCCTGCGGCCCGAAGGACAGCGGTGCCAAGGCCTCCTCCGACGCCAAGCCCGCCAAGGGCGGCACCCTGTACGTGCTGAACAACCAGGCGCAGGAGGACTTCGACCCGGCCCGCCTGTACACCTCGGGCGGTGGCAACGTGCCCTCGCTCGTCTACCGCACGCTGACCACCCGCACCCGGGCGAACGGCGCCGAGGGCTCGAAGGTCGCCGCGGACCTGGCCACCAACACCGGTGAGCCGAGCAAGGACGCCACCGTCTGGACGTACCACCTCAAGGACGGCCTGAAGTACGAGGACGGCACGGCCATCACGACCGCCGACATCAAGTACGGCATCGAGCGCTCCTTCGCGGCCGAGCTGTCCGGCGGCGCACCCTACCTGCGCGACTGGCTGATCGGCGGCGCCGCGTACCAGGGCCCGTACAAGGACAAGAAGGGCCTGGCGTCGGTGGAGACGCCGGACGCCAGGACGATCGTGTTCCACCTGAACAAGCCCGAGGGCGAGTTCCCGTTCCTGGCCACGCAGACCTCGTTCGCCCCCGTCCCCAAGGCGAAGGACACCGGTACCAAGTACGCGGAGCACCCGGTCTCCTCGGGCCCGTACAAGGTGATCAAGAACGAGAACAACGGCGAGCACCTGGTGCTGGAGCGCAACCCCAACTGGTCGCAGGCCACCGACGACCAGCGCAAGGCGTACCCGGACAGCATCGACGTCCAGTCGGGTCTCGACCAGGCCGTCATCAACCAGCGGCTCTCCACCGGCTCCGGCAAGGACGCGGCCGCCGTCACCACCGACACCAACCTCGGCCCGGCCGAGCTGGCCAAGGTCAACGGCGACAAGGCACTCGCGAGCCGGGTCGGCACCGGCCACTTCGGCTACACCGACTACATCGCCTTCAACCCGAAGGTGAAGCCGTTCGACAACCCGAAGGTGCGCCAGGCCATCGCGTACGCGGTCAACCGCACCACCGTGGTCAACGCGGTCGGCGGCTCCTCGCTCGCCGACCAGGCCACCACGTACCTGCCGGAGCAGGCGTCCTTCGGCTACACGCCGTACGACCCGTTCCCGGCGGGCAAGACCGGTGACCCGGCCAAGGCCAAGCAGGTGCTGGCGGAGGCCGGCTACCCGAACGGGATCACCGTCTCGCTCACCCATGACGTCACCAAGGCCGACGAGCAGGGCCCCGAGGTCGCCACGGCCGTCCAGGACGCGCTGAAGGCGGCCGGCATCACCGTCAAGCTCGACGGCCAGGAGCACAAGGCGTTCAGCGACAAGATCCACAACGTCTCGACCGAGCCGGGCTTCTTCCTCACCGGCTGGGGCGCGGACTGGCCGTCCGGCGGCCCGTTCCTCGGCCCGATCTTCGACGGCCGGCAGATCGTCAAGGACGGCTCCAACTTCAACAACGCGCAGCTCGACGACCCGGCCGTCAACGCCGAGATCGACGAGATCAACAAGCTGACCGACCTCAAGGCCGCCGCGGCCCGCTGGGGCGCGCTGGACAAGAAGATCGGTGAGCAGGCCGTCACCGTGCCGCTCTTCCACCCGGTCTACAAGCGGCTGTTCGGCAAGGACATCAAGAACGTCGTGATCAGCGACTGGACGGGCGTCCTCGACATCTCGCAGGTCTCGGTCAAGTGACCACCCAGGACCTGACGGCCGTCGAGGCGGGAGCGGTCGGCAACCCGGCCGCCCCCGCCCCGGGGGCCCGGCAGGTCTGGCGACGGCTGCGCGCCCAGCGCGCGGCCGTCGTCGGCACCGCCGTCATCGCACTCCTCGTCCTGGTCGCGCTCGCCGCACCCCTGCTCAGCGCCATCGAGGGCCAGAACACCACGGCCTACCACCCCGAGCTCGTCGACTCCGCCTCCGGCGGCGTCCCGCTCGGCACCTTCGGCGGGATCAGCGGCGACCACTGGCTCGGCGTCGAACCCGGCACCGGCCGCGACATGTTCGCCCGCCTCGTCCACGGCGCCCAGATCTCGCTGGCCGTCGCACTCGGCGCGACCCTCGTCCAGATCCTCGTCGGCGTCGGCACCGGCCTCGCCGCCGGGCTCGGCAACCGCTTCGTGGACAACTTGCTCAGCCGCGTCACCGACGTCATGATCACCATGCCCGCGCTGGTCTTCGCCATCGCGCTGATGGCCGTGGTCCCCGACAGCTTCCCGCGCCCGCTGCTGCTGGCGCTCATCATCGGCTTCGTCGCGTGGGGCAGCATCTCCAAGCTCGTCAGGGCGCAGGTGCTCAGCCTCAAGTCGCTGGACTACGTGGCCGCCTCCCGGCTCGCCGGCTCCGGAACCTGGCGGATCGCCCGCCGGGAACTGCTGCCGTCGCTCGTCGCGCCCGTCATCACGTATGCCGCGCTCCTCATCCCGGCCAACATGGTCATCGAGTCCGGGCTGTCGTTCCTCGGCATCGGCGTGAAGCCGCCCACGCCGTCCTGGGGCCAGATGCTCTCCAGCGCCAACACCTGGTACGAGGCCGACCCCGCGTACGTGCTGCTGCCCGCCGCGATGCTCTTCGTCAGCGTGCTCGCCTTCACCGTGCTAGCCGACGGGATCAGGACCGCGCTCGACCCGCGCGCCGCCAGCCGGCTCCGCGTCGGCACCGGCCGCAAGCGCGAGGAGGCCGCGTCATGATCCGCTTCCTGCTGCGCCGTACGGTCTCCGCCGCGGTGGTCCTGCTGGTGCTGGCCGTCGTGCTGTACGCCGTCTTCTACCTGGCGCCCGGCGACCCCGCGCAATTGTCCTGCGGGCCCAAGTGCTCGCCCGCCCAGCTCGTGCAGGTCCGCGAGCAGATGAGCCTGAACGACTCGGTGTACGTGCAGTTCTGGCACTTCCTGCAGGGCATCGCCACCGGTCACGACTACAGCACCGGCACCGGCACGGTGCACTGCTCCGCGCCCTGCTTCGGCCAGTCCTACCGCACCGGCGAACTGGTCACCGACATCCTCGTCGCCAAGCTGCCTGCCACCGCCTCCCTCGCGCTCGGCGCGATGGTGCTGTGGCTGATCCTCGGCATCGGCACCGGGGTGCTGTCCGCGCTGCGCCGCGGCCGGCCCACCGAACGGCTGCTCACCGGGCTCACCCTCGCCGGCACCGCCACCCCGGTGTTCATCATCGGCATCCTGCTGCTGATGCTCTTCTGCTCGGTGCTGCAGTGGCTGCCCTACCCCTCGTACGTGCCGTTCACCGACGACCCGCAGCAGTGGGCCTGGAACCTGCTGCTGCCCTGGCTGGCACTGGCCCTCGTCGAGTCCGCCAAGTACGCGCGGCTGACGCGCAGTTCCATGCTGGAGACGCTCGCGGAGGACCACATCCGCACCTTCCGCGCCTACGGCGTCAGCGAGCGGGCGATCATCGGGCGGCACGCGCTGCGCGCCGCCCTCACTCCGGTGATCGCGCTGTCCGCGCTCGACCTGGGCACGATGTTCGGCGGCGCGCTGCTGACCGAGTCGCTGTTCAACGTGCCCGGCCTGGGCCAGAAGCTCGTGCAGTCCGTCGAGCTGAAGGACCTGCCCGTCGTGGTGGGCATCGTGCTCGTCATGGGCTTCGCCGTCGTCATCGCCAACGCCGCCGCGGACGTGCTCTACGCGCTGGCCGACCGAAGGGTGGTGCTGGCATGAGCGCGGCCATCGATTCCGCTGTGGGTTCCGCCGCCACGGCCGGACTCGCCGAGCCGCTGGTGGAGGTGACGGACCTCGTCGTCGAGTTCCCCACCGCCTCCGGCACCGTACGGGCCGTCGACGGCCTCAGCTTCCGGCTCGAAGCGGGCGGCGCCCTCGGCATCGTGGGCGAATCGGGCTCCGGCAAGAGCGCTACCGCGTACGCGCTGCTGGACCTGCACCGGGGGACCGGCGCGCGGACCGGCGGCACCGTACGGGTCGCCGGGACGGACGTCCTCGGCGCCGACGACACCGAGCTGCGGCGGCTGCGCGGCGGCCGGGCGGCGATGGTCTTCCAGGACCCGCTCTCCTCGCTCGACCCCTACTACGCGATCGGTGACCAGATCGCCGAGGTCTACCGCGTCCATGTGAAGGCGACCCGGCGGGCTGCCCGCGAGCGGGCCGTCCAGGTGCTCGACCGGGTCGGCATCCCGGACGCAGCCCGGCGCTCGCGCGCCCGGCCGCACGAGTTCAGCGGCGGCATGCGCCAGCGCGCGCTCATCGCCATGGCGCTGGCCTGCGAACCGCGGCTGCTGATCGCCGACGAGCCGACCACCGCACTCGACGTCACCGTCCAGGCCCAGATCCTCGATCTGCTGCACGAGCTGCGTGCCGAGACCGGCATGGGGCTGCTGCTCGTCACCCACGACCTGGGTGTTGTGGCCGGCAGCGTCGACGACGTCCTCGTCATGCGGAACGGCTCCGCCGTCGAACGCGGACCCGTGAGCGCCGTACTGGACGCCCCGCGCGAGCCCTACACGCGGGCGCTGCTCGCGGCGGTGCCGCAGGTGGACGCGCCCCGGCCCGTCCTCCTTGTGAAGCAGCGGACGGCCGACGAGCCGGCTGCCGTCGAGGCGCCGCTTCTCGAAGCGGTCGGCCTGCGGCGGGAGTTCGGCAAGCGCCGCGACACCGTGACCGCCGTGGACGGCGTGTCGCTCACCGTTCGGCGAGGCGAGACGCTCGGCATCGTCGGTGAGAGCGGCAGCGGGAAGACCACCCTCGGCCGGATGCTGGTGCGGCTGCTCGACCCCACGGACGGTGAACTCCGTTACGCGGGGCGGGACATCGGCTCGCTGAGCGACAAGGCGCTGCGACCGCTGCGCCGCGAGCTGCAGATGGTCTTCCAGGACCCGGTCTCGTCCCTCAATCCGCGGCGCAGCATCGGCGAGTCGATCGCCGACCCGCTGCGGGCGGCGGGGGAGCTCTCGGACAAGGCGGTCGTCGAGCGGGTGCGGGAGCTGCTGGAGCGGGTCGGACTCGAACCGGACTGGTACCACCGCTACCCGCACGAGTTCAGCGGCGGCCAGCGGCAGCGGGTCGGGATCGCACGGGCGCTGGCGCCGTCCCCGAAGCTGATCGTCTGCGACGAGCCCGTCTCGGCGCTCGACGTGACGACCCAGGCCCAGGTCGTCGCGCTGCTCGGGGAGTTGCAGCGCGACCTCGGGCTCTCGCTGGTCTTCATCGCGCACGACCTGGCGGTGGTGCGGCAGGTCAGCGACCGGGTCGCGGTCATGCGGGCCGGGAAGATCGTTGAGGAGGGACCGGCGGACGCGGTGTACGACGCGCCCCGGCACGCCTACACCCAGGGTCTGCTGGCGGCCGTCCCGGTGCTCGACCCGGTCGAATCCGCGGCGCGGCGCGCGACCCGGAAGGGGCTCGCCGGAGTCTGAGGACGGCACTCCGGACGGGGCGCTCCGCGGTCGGAAACGACTGAGTGGAGTGTGTTGTTCCGCGCACCCTAAGCGACGACAACGCGTTGTGGTGCGAGAAGTTACGACCGTTCACCCCTTCTGGTGGCGCGGCGGACAACCGTCCGTCGCGCCACTGTCGTACCGGCATACCGTCGTCGCGCCGGGCAGACCCATCCGCCCTCCCGGCCATGGCTCCGGCGGACCGGCGAAGGAAGGGGGGCGTACACATGCGCATCGCGTTGCTCACCGAGGGTGGCTATCCGTATGCACGAGGTGAAGGCGGCGCCTGGTGCGACCGGCTCGTGCGCGGGCTTCCTGGCCACGAATTCGAGGTGTACGCGCTCAGCAGGTCCGAGCGGACGGAGACCGGCGGACAGGTCGAACTGCCGTCGCAGGTGCGGCGGGTGCGCAGCGAACGGCTGTGGGGCGCGCCGCCGGAGGACGACGGCTGCCGCGGCCGGGCGGCCCGCCGGGCGCGCCGCCGCCGGTTCCTGCACCACTACCGGGAGCTAGTCGGCGCGCTGGCGGGCGGCGACGAGGGATCCGCCGCGGGCTGCGCCGACGGCGCCGTCTCCGACACCGGCTCCGACGGCTACGGAGGGGCCCGGGCGGACCGTTTCGCCTCCGGTCTCTACGGGCTGGCCGAACTCGCCCGCGAGGAGGGCGGCCTGCCGGGACTGCTCCAGTCGGAGCACGCCCTGCGCGCCCTGGAGGACGCCTGCCGCGCCCCCGGCGTACGACCCCTGCTGACCGCCGCCGGCGTGGCGGACCTGCTCACCGCGGCCGAACTCCTCGAACGCGCCCTGAGACCGCTCTCCGCACCCTGGTACGAACCGGACGAGCTCGGCGCCGCCGATCTGTGCCATGCCGTTTCCGGCGGACCCGCGACCCTTCCCGGGCTGCTGGCCAAACGGTTCTTCGGAACCCCGCTCCTGGTCACGGAGTACGGCGTCCGGCTGCGCGAGGCGCTGCTCGCGCACCGCGCGTCCGGGCTCTCCGCCGAAGTCCGCGCCCTCCTCACCGCGTTCCACCGGCTGCTCGCCGGTGAGTCCTACCGCGAGGCCGCTCTGATCACCCCGGGCAGCACCCATGCCCGGCGCTGGCAGGAACGGTGCGGCGCCGACCGTTCCCGGCTGCGGACCGTCTACCCGGGCATGGAGGCCGCCCGCTTCGCCCGCGCCGGCGAAGCCGCGGAGGCGGCCGGCGCGGACGCCCCCGCCGGGCACGCCGACCCCACCCTCACCTGGGTCGGCCGCCCCGACCCGGCCAAGGACCTCATCGCGCTCCTGCACGCCTTCGACGCGATACGCAGAGCGGAACCGGGCGCACGGCTCCGGATCCTGCATGTCCGCGGCGGTGTCGACGGCTACCTTGCGGGGTGCCGCACGCTGGCCGCCCAACTCTTCCCCGACGAGGCCCAGGACGCGGTGACCGTCGGCGAGAGTCCCGTCACCTTCGAGGAGATCGGCTCGCCCGGCGCCCCGCAGCTCGCCGACGCGTACGCCTCCGGCGACGTCGTCGTCCTGTCCAGCATCGTCGAGGGCTTCCCGCTGAGCCTCGTCGAGGCGATGTTCTGCGGACGCGCGACGGTCTCCACCGACGTGGGCGCCGTCCGAGAAGTCATCGGCGGCACGGGCCTGGTCGTACCGCCCCGCAACCCCAAGGCGCTCGCCGACGCCTGCCTCGCGCTGCTGCGCGACCCCGAGCGCGCCGCCCGGCTCGGCGCCGCGGCGCGCGAGCGGGCGCTCGAACTCTTCACCGTCGAGCGGTGCGTGGGCGCGTTCCGCGAGATCTATCTGGAGCTGGTCGCGCACTGTCCCGTACGGCGCGAGCCGCTGCTCGACACCGACGGTGTGCCGCGCCCCTTCGCGGAGCCCGCCGAGGCGCATGTCCCCGGCCGCCTCACGCCGGTCCTGCCCGCCCCCACCTGGGCCCGCCGCCCGCAACCCGCGGGTTTCCCGTTCCCGGGCGGTGACCTCACATGACCGCCACCCCGACCCATGGATCCGCGCAGGCCGCGCTCCTCGCCCGCATCCTCGCGGACGCCCCCACCGATCCGACGCCCCCCAACGAGCCCTTCCCCGGCGCCGACCTCCTCCCCCCGGCCTTCCGCCGCCCGGCCTCCGACCCGGTCGAAGACCCGGAGCCGGACGACGGCGTCGCGATGGCGGAAGCCGCGGCCGAGGGCTTGAGCGGCTGCGTCGAGCTCCCGGACTCCGGCCGGGTCGGTGACCCGGGCCCGGTCGATGGCGTCGCGATGGCGGAAGCCGCGGCCGAGGACTTGGGCGACTTGGGCGACTGCGTCGAGCTCCCGGACTCCGGCCGGGTCGGTGACCCGGGCCCGGCCGACGGCGCTGCGATGGCCGAAGCCGCGGCTGACGGCTTGAGGGACTGCGTCGATCCTTCCGACGCGGTGGATTCCGTAGCCGCACCGGACCGCGTGACCGCGGATGACGTGATCGCCCGGCCGGAGGGCGACGTCGCCTCCGGGGCCGACCCGCACGCGGAGGCGCCGACCGCCGTGCTCGACGCCGCGGGCGAGATCCGTGCGCGGGTCGTGGCGGCGCTGGGCTACGGACCGGGAACGGACGGCCGCGCGATCGCGCCGGAGCCGCCGGACGCCGGGCCGGCGGAGGACACGCCGGATCCGGACCGTCCGGTCCGTGCCGCCGCCGCGGACGACGGAACGATGCTCGTGGCGCCGCAGCCGCTCCTGCCGTCCGGCGACGGTGGGGGCCCCGCCCAGGCTGCTGTTCTGGCCGCTGGCACGGACGCCCAGGACACCGATGCCCGTGCCACCGACGCCCAGGACACCGACGCACCGGACACCGTGGCCGAACCCGCCGGGAGGGCCGCGGTGGCGCGGCGGCGGGGGCCTGCTGATCCTGTGCGCGGGGTCATGCACCGGCATGAGGAGCTGTGCGCGGGGGCGGTGGACATGCTGGAGATCGCTGCCGGGCTGGAGGCGCACGGCGTCACGGACCGGGTGGCGGGACGCTTCCGGCACCGGGACGTGTTCTCGCTGGCGGACGAGTTGTACGCCCGCGTCCCGCACGGCGACGCGGGCAAGCGGTCCGGCGAACAGCGGACGGCCGCCCGCGTCGGCCCGGTACGCGTCGGTCTGCTGCATCTGCTGCCCGGCGCGGGCTGCGCCGCGGCGGCCGCGTTCGTGTCGCGGTCACCCGCCCTCGGCGCTGCGGTCGCCCTGCTCGTCGCGCCGGCCACCTGGGCGGCGCTGCGGCGCGGCCCGCTGCGTACCGAGGGCGGCGGCGGGGCGCTGTGGGGCGTGTGGCTGCTGGCGTTCGCGCTGTGCGGCGGCCCGCTGCTGGCGGGAGTGCTCGACGCACCGTTCGAGGCGCCCGCCACCGGCCCGTTCGTGGCGCTGGCGCTCACGCTGGCACCCGCGGCGTGGTGCGCGCACCGCTTCGCGTTGCGGGCGCGGGCCGAGCTCGCGCTGAGCCGCGGGCTCGGGGAGTTCGCCGCCCGGGTGCGCCCGCTGCTCGCCGGCACCCTCGCGCTGTATCTCTCGGCGCTGCTCGCGGTCCTGTGGGCCGCCGCCGCGCTGGGCGGTTCTGCCGGCGTCGCCGGGGCCGCCGCGCTCGGGATGCTGCTGTTCACGGCCCGGCTGCTCGCGGTGCACGGCTTCACCAGGGCGGCGGCGTGGGGGACCGGCGCTGCGGCCGCCGCCGAAGGAGCCGCGCTCGCCGCGGCCGTACTGCACCGCGTGCCGGGCTTGGCGGCCCTCGCGGCCCCGGTCCGATGGGCCGGTCCGGCGGCGATACCCGCCCTGGCCTGCGGCTGCGCCGCCACCGCCCTCGTCCTGCACGCCTTCCGCGCCCTCACCCGGGCCTCGGCGCACGGCACCGGTGCCCGCACGGACACCCCCGCCGCCGCTCTCCGCACCACAGACCTCCGCAACACCAACCAGGAGAAACGTTGATCACGCACCGAACCACCCCGCTCCCCCCACCGCGCGGGACAGCGCACCGGCAAGGCCACCGGCAGGGAGGTGTCGGCCGATGAGAGTGCTGCTGCTCGGAGCCGATGGATTCCTCGGCCGGCACGTGGCCGAACGGCTGCTCGCCGACCCCGCCGTACAGCTGACCGCGCTGGGGCGCAGCGATGACGCGGATGTGCGGTTCGACCTGGCGAGCGGGGCGCCGGGCGCGCTGGCGCGGTTCCTGGACGCCGTGCACCCGGGCGTCGTCGTCAACTGCGCGGGTGCGACCCGCGGCGGTGCCCGCGACCTGACCCGGCACAACACGGTGGCGGTGGCGACCGTGTGCGAGGCGATGCGGCGCAGCAGCACCGGCGCGCGCCTGGTCCAGGTGGGATGCGCGTCGGAGTACGGGCCCTCGCCGGTCGGTGCGTCGACCCCCGAGGACGCGGTGCCGCGGCCGGGCGGCCCGTACGGGGTGAGCAAGCTCGCCGCGTCCGAGCTGGTGCTCGGCTCGGGTCTCGACGCGGTGGTGCTGCGGGTCTTCAGCCCGGTCGGCCCCGGCACGCCGACGAGCTCACCGCTGGGGCGGTTGGCCGAGGCGCTGCGCCGGGCGATGCAGAGCGGTGACGGCGAGCTCAAGCTCGGCGGTCTCGCCGTGCAGCGCGACTTCATCGACGTCCGGGACGTGTCGCGTGCGGTGCACGCCGCGTCGCTGTCGGCCGCGCAGGGCCTGGTGAACATCGGATCGGGCCGGGCCGTACGTATGCGTGACATGGCTGCCGGGCTCGCGCATGTCGCGGGCTACGACGGCACCCTGCACGAGCTGGACGAGCCGCAGGTCGCGCCCGGCCCGCCGCCGTACCCCGACGGCTGCGGCATCTGGCAGCAGGCGGACGTACGGACGGCCCGTGACCGGCTGGGCTGGCGGCCCCGTATCGGCCTCGAGGAATCGCTGGCCGATGTCTGGATGGAGGCGGCATGCCGCGTCTGAGACCGCCGCACTTCTGGGGTGCGGGGCTGCGCGACCGTTCCGGCGGAGCCGGCCCGGGAGCGGTCGGCCGGGCCCGTAATGACCGGCTCGGCTTCGGGGTCCCGGTGAACGCGCACCCGCTGGTGGCACCTGGCGAGTGGGGTGAACTCGCCCGGCCGGGAACGCCGTTGCACTGGGTGGTGCTGAACGTGGCCCGCGGCCCCGGCACCCGGCCCGATCCGCTGTACACGGAGGCGGTGGCGCGGGTCCGGGAGAGCGGGGTGCCGGTTCTCGGCCATCTGGACGCCGCGCTCGGGACGCGGCCGTTCGGCGAGCTGGTCTCGGACGCCTCCCACTACCTGGACTGGTACCGGGTCGACGGCTTCTACGTGGACCGCGCGCCGACGGAGCGTTCCGCGGAGAACGAGTGCCGCCGGGTGACGACGACGCTGCGGGCGCTGCTGGCGGGGGACGGTGGCGCCGGGCAGGGCGACGGTGGTGACGGTCACATCGTGCTGGGGCACGGCTCGCACCCGTATCCCGGGTACGCCGAGGTCGCCGACCAGCTGGTGACGTTCTCCGGCCCGTGGACCCGTTACCGCTGGTCGGAGGCGCCGCAGTGGACGGCCGCGTACCCGCCGGAGCGCTTCGCGCACCTTGTCCACGGCGTGCCGCGGTCGCATCTGGAGACGGCGATGCGGATCGCCCGCTGGCAGGGCGCGGCCACCGTCTGCTTCACGGACCGCACCGACCGGGACGGCACCGACCCGTGGGAGGGTCTGGCCGGTTACTGGGACGAATCGGTGCGAACGTTACGAAAGCAGCCACCGCCCAGTATCTGAGCCCCATCGGTCTCGCTCCTCGGACCGGGTGTCTCGGAATGAAGACCGGCGTGGCAGTGTTACGGAGAGAACCACCCGTACACCCGTATGCCTACCGATCCGGAGTCCCCGTGTCGCTGCCACCCCTGGTCGAGCCGGCTGCCGAGCTCACCGTCGACGAGGTCCGCAGGTACTCGCGCCACCTGATCATCCCCGATGTGGGGATGGACGGACAGAAGCGGCTGAAGAACGCCAAGGTGCTGTGCGTCGGCGCCGGCGGCCTCGGCTCGCCGGCCCTGATGTACCTGGCCGCCGCCGGTGTCGGCACGCTCGGCATCGTGGAGTTCGACGAGGTCGACGAGTCGAACCTGCAGCGCCAGATCATCCACAGCCAGGCGGACATCGGCCGTTCCAAGGCCCAGTCCGCGCGCGATTCCGTCCTCGGCATCAACCCGTACGTGAACGTCGTTCTCCACGAGGAGCGCCTCGAGGCCGAGAACGTCATGGAGATCTTCTCCCAGTACGACCTGATCGTCGACGGTACGGACAACTTCGCGACCCGCTACCTGGTCAACGACGCGTGCGTGCTGCTGGACAAGCCCTACGTCTGGGGCTCGATCTACCGCTTCGACGGACAGGCGTCCGTCTTCTGGAGCGAGCACGGCCCGTGCTACCGCTGCCTCTACCCGGAGCCCCCGCCCCCCGGCATGGTCCCCTCCTGCGCCGAGGGCGGCGTGCTGGGCGTGCTCTGCGCGTCCATCGGGTCGATCCAGGTCACCGAGGCGATCAAGCTGCTCGCCGGTATCGGCGACCCGCTGGTCGGCCGTCTGATGATCTACGACGCGCTGGAGATGACCTACCGCCAGGTCAAGGTCCGCAAGGACCCGGAGTGCGCGGTCTGCGGTGAGAACCCGACCGTCACCGAGCTGATCGACTACGAGGCCTTCTGCGGCGTCGTCTCCGAGGAGGCCCAGGAGGCCGCCGCCGGTTCGACGATCACGCCGAAGCAGCTCAAGGAGTGGATCGACGACGGCGAGAACATCGAGATCATCGATGTCCGCGAGCCGAACGAGTACGAGATCGTCTCCATCCCGGGCGCCAAGCTCATCCCCAAGGGCGAGTTCCTGATGGGCACCGCCCTGCAGAACCTGCCCCAGGACAAGCGCATCGTCCTGCACTGCAAGACGGGTGTCCGCTCCGCGGAAGTCCTCGCCGTCCTGAAGTCCGCGGGCTTCTCGGACGCGGTGCACGTCGGTGGCGGCGTCATCGGCTGGGTGCACACGATCGAGCCGCACAAGCCTGTGTACTAGCGGTACCGCCGGCTGCGCATACGTGAGGGCCCGCCCACCGGGAACGGTGTGCGGGCCCTCACGTCCGATCAGGAGCAGGTGGTTCCCTTGGCGGGGACCGTCCCGTCCAGCAGATAGGCGTTGACGGTCTTCGTCATGCAGGCGTTGCCGCTGTTGTACGCGCCGTGGCCCTCGCCCTTGTACGTGATCTCGATCCCGACGTCCGCACCGAGCCCGGCCGCCATCTTCCCGGCGCCCTCGTACGGCGTGGCCGGGTCACCGGTGTTGCCGATAACCAGCATCGGCGCCGCGCCCGGGGCGCCGACGTCCGGCGTCTGCCAGTTCCCCGCCACCGGCCAGCCGGTGCACGCCGGAAGGCTCCAGGCCAGGAACTCGCCGAAGACGGGGGAGGCCTGACGGAACGCCGGCAGTTTCGCCCGCACCTGGTCCTGCGTGTAACGCTGCTTGGCGTCGGCGCAGTTGACCGCCGTGTTGGCCGGCATCAGGTTGTTGTACCGGCCCTTCTGGTCCCGGCCGGCGAACGAGTCGGCGAAGGCGAGCAGCAGATTGCCGCTGCCTGTCGCCTTGGCCTCCTTGAGCGCCATGGTCAGGTACTTCCAGTCGTCCTTCGAGTACAGGGTGGCGGCGATCCCATTCGTCGCGATGGTCTGGGTGACCTCGCGGCCGTCGTCGGTCGGCAGCGGCTTGCTGTCGAGCTTCGCCAGGAACGCGGCGATCCACCGGTCGCCCTCCGACCGGCTGCGGCCGGTCGGGCAGGCCGCGGTGTTCTTCGCGCAGTCCGTCAGGTAGTTGTCCAGCGCGAGCTGGAAGCCCTTCGCCTGGCCGATGCCGGCCTGCTCCGGGTCGAGCGTCGGGTCGACCACCCCGTCGAGGACGGCGCGGCCCACCTTCCGCGGGAACAGATGGGCGTAGACGCCGCCGAGCTCCGTCCCGTACGAGATACCGAAGTAGTGCAGCTGGTCGTCACCCAGGACCTGGCGCATCAGATCCATGTCGCGGGCGGCACTGATCGTGTCCACGTGCGCCAGTACGTCGCCCGAGTTCTGCACGCACGCCGCCACCAGCTTCCGCAGATCGGCCTGCTGCGCCCGCACCTCGTCGGGTGTGTCCGGGGTCCCGTCGATCGAGCGCGAGGCGTCCGTGGCCCGGTCGCTCAGGCACTTCACGCCCTGGCTCTCGCCGACCCCGCGCGGATCGAAGCTCACCAGGTCGTAGCGCGACCGCAGCTTCTCGTAGTCCTTCTCGAAGGACGGCAGCGCGGCGACGCCCGAGCCGCCGGGGCCACCGAAGTTGAAGACCAGCGACCCGAGCCGGGCGCCGCCGCCCGTGGCCTTGGCGCGGATCATCGCGAGACCGATGGTCGGCCCGTCCGGCTTCGCGTAGTCCAGCGGCGCCTTGAGCGTCGAGCACTGCCACTCGCTCCCCGGCGCCTTCCCGTCCGCCCCCTGCGCCACGCTCGGCGCAGGGCACCGCTTCCAGCTCAGCTTCTGCCCGGTCAGCGAGCCGGGCAGCGCGCCCGGCCCGCCGGGCGGCGTGGTGCCCGACGCGGATGTCGTTGCCGCGGGCTTGTCGTCCGCGGCCTTCGAATCCCCGCCGGTACACCCCGCCGCCCCCAGCGCGATGACCAACGCGACACCCACCACCGCGTCCCGCCGCACCCATACGTTGCTCATGGATCTCCCACCCGTCGTTCCCAATGCGCGGATGATCCCATACGGGCGGATAGGTCTGCTTGCGGTTGCGGCTGGGCGCGCGGTGAACGGGCCCGCGGAGTGATCAGCGGACGACGGTCTGGATCTCCTTCACGGTGACGGGAGTCGGGGTCCCGAAGATCCCGTCCGGGAGCGTGTGCGTGGCCGGGCCGTCGGAGCCCCGCCAGGTGACCTTCCAGGTCACAGTCACCGTGAGCTGGTACGAGGAGCCGTTCGGGGTCGACCGGAGGTAGGTCACGCCGCACGGAGGACTGCCGGTGGATCCCTTGGTGTAGGGCGTCCCGACATGGCCGTCCTTGCCGATCGGGCAGTCCCCGCCGGCGGGGTAGACCTTGGCGTCCTCCGTGCCGGGCTCAATGTGCACGCTGAACGGCGTGGCCGTGGTCTCCGCCCAGATGGTGCCGCCCGCGACCGAAGCCCTGACGGTGACGGGCGCGTACTCGTCCCCGCTCAGCCAGACCCAGGTGGGGAGGTTGACGGTCTGGTTCGTCTGCGGGCTCATGGAGACGTTGGTGCCCGGGACACGCATCCGCTGGTAGGCGAGCTGGGAGAGCAGCTCGGGAGAGATGGCGTTCTTGATGGGCGGGGTCTTGCCGTTCTCGACCCAGAACGGGATCTCGGAGCACGAGCCGCGGGCCAGGACATCCGTCGATTCCGGATTCTCCACTCCCGCCCAGAACATGCCCTTTCCGTCCTCGGCGACGTTGAAGTCCTTGTAGCCGGGGTGACCGGGCCACGAATAGCCGTCCGTGTAGTGGTCGCGCATCTGGCCCATCGCGGTGCCGGCCGTGCCGTGCCAATCACCGGAGTTCTCGGTCCAACCCTTCTCGAAGACCTCCTTGTACTCCTTCGCGCCGTACATCGGCGCGTACCAGCAAGGGGGCGGACTCCAGCTCACGTCCGTCGACTTGAGCGGGCCGCGACCCGGCCCGTCGTGGCCGTTGGCGGGGTTGAAGGAGACCTTGGCGTAGATCTCGCCGTGCTTCGAGCCGCCGCCGTTGTCTGCGGGGGGAGGCTGGGTGGTGTTGTCATCCGGTCCGCCCGCGAAGGCAGCACCGCCCGACAGCAGCACCGCGGCCGCGGATACGGCCAGGCCGCGTCTCAGGACCCGGGCCGGAATCACTGCTTGCATTGCGTCGCTTTCCCCTTCACGTCAATGGACTTGGCCTGCCACAGCTCCGGGCCGGTCGGCAGCTTCGTCATGATGATGGAGTAGTACGAGAGATCCTTGTCGCTCGGCTGCGTGTAGAGGACCTTGCCGGTCTTCACCTCGCGGCCGTACATCTTGGTCTGGTCGTTGCAGAACGCCACTTCGGCGGTCTGCCCGTCGGCGGCCACCCTGATCTGCGGACGGTAGTAGCGATCGGTCCCGGTGAGGGTCCAGCCGTGCGTCAGGTGGTTCTGGACGTGGAACTTCCCGTACGCCAAGGCGGCGTCCCGTGAATAGGTCTTCAGCCCCGGGTCGTTCGCGTTCCGCTGTACGACACCGTGCGCGATGCTCTGCACGAAGTTGGCGGCATCGGCCAATGCGACGGCCTTGGCGTGATCGGACGGCGCCGTCCACGCGAATTCGAGCTTCAGATCTGCCGGCAACGTGAGGTCCGGCCCGGTCGCAGTCGGCGTCGCGGAGACCGACGGCGTCGCCGTCGCCGGGGCGGACGATGCGGTCGTCGGGACGCCGTCGATCGTGTCGGACTTGCCGTCGGAGCCGCCCCCGCCGCAGGCGGTGAGCAGGAGGGCGGACGCCGTTGCGAGGGCGGCGGCGGTGAGCGCTGTGGGGGCTCGCATAGAGGTGGAGGGCTCCCGGTCGGTGGGTGGGCACCGTCGGGTCAGCTCTCTGTACGTCCCCGTGGTCCCCGTACGTAGGACGTACGACGTTACCCAAGTCACGCACGGGGATCGAGGGAGGGTCTGTGCCTAATACGTCACGTTCATGTCACTGCCGGCGAGCGGGACGGCGGGGGCCCGGCCGGGCGGGCCCCCGGGACGGTCACCAGTAGCGGTCCTCGATCATCGCCTCCAGGGAGGTGCGGTGCATGATCAGGTCGTCCGGGTCGGCGGGGAGGGCGCGTTCGCCGAAGTGGATCTGGCGGTAGCCGATGCGGAGCATGATGTTGGCGTGCCGTAGGGCCGCGTACAGGGTGTGGAAGTCCAGGTCGCGGGGGGTGTGGCCGCTGGCGTTGCGGTAGCGGTCGGCGATGGCGCCACGGGTCATGAAGTCGGGCAGGCCCGGGTAGCCGGTCTGTTCGGTGAGGTCCTGGAAGAACCGGTGGAGGTAGATCATCCAGCCGAGGTCCAGCTCGCGGGGGCCGAGGGCGGCCATCTCCCAGTCCAGGACCGCGACAGGGTCGAAGCCCGCGTAGAGGATGTTGCCGATCCGGGCGTCGCCCCAGCTCAGGACGGTGGGGCCGGGGTCGGTGGGCCACAGGGCGTCGAGCCGGTCGAAGGCGCGCTCGATGAGCGGGGAACGGGGGCGGCCGTCAACGACCCAGTGGTAGTAGTCGCGTTGGGCCGACACATGGTCGCGCAGGGCGTCGCCGGACTTCCCGGCCAGGAACGCGACCGATTCGACCGGCACGGTGTGCAGCTCGGCCAGCACGTCGACGGTGGCCTGCTGCAGGTGCTCGCGGTCGGCGGGGTCGGCGTCGAAGAGCCAGTTGTCGCCGTAGGTGTACGGCATGACGTCGGGCGGTACGCGGCCCTCGACCCGCTCCATGACGAAGAACGGCGCGCCGAGCGGCGCCGGGTCGGTCTCCAGCCACAGCAGGGCCGGGACCGGGGTCTTGCTGTGCTCGGCGACGGCCTGGATGGTGCGGTACTGGCGCTCCATGTCGTAGAGGGGGAAGGCCGCATACGCGTCGGGGTCGGCGGCCAGCCGCAGGACGCAGCGGCGCAGCTGCTGGCGCGCGGTACCGGTCGGGTGCGGCACGGCGATGTCGAACAGGACGGTCTCGCTCGACATGCCGTTGGAGGACGGGATGAGGAAGGTGCGGGTGTGCGCGCCGGGTTCGCGGGCGTGCAGCCAGGCGTCGAGCCGCTGCCGCAGGAGCTGAGGATCACGGGTGCTGGTGGTCATGTGCGGTGCGGGGGGTGGGGTCGGGCTCGACACGGGTCCTCCTTGCGGGCCTTGCCGGACAGGGCTTCGGCTACTCCCCATTCCTTGCCGGAATCGGCGGGGAGTACGCCGGGCTGCTCCAAGGGGCTGACGGGGTCACTGGGCTGAACGGGTTGCCGCGCCCGCGGGTTACGGCGCCACCGAGTCGAAGCCGGTGAACCCGCTGGGGTTGTGCCGCCCGAAGCTGCCGTGCTCGAAGATCCCGTAGCCGGTGGCGCCGTCCCAGGTGAAGCGGGCCGCGTGGTCGATGACGCCGTACGCCGCCAGCCCCAGGCCCGCCGGGTCCGCGAGGTCGTACGTGCGGCGGTCCAGCCAGCCGCGGCCCTTCCACTCGCCGTGCTGCCAGTCGCCGGCCGGCGGGTATCCGGCGCCGACCGCCAGCGGGCTGCCGCCGAGCAGCTCGGCGTGGATCTCGATGGGCTTGCGGTCGGCTCCGGTGAGGTGGATGACGGCCGACTCCGGGTGCCGGCTGCCGGAGCGGTACGTGATGTCGACGTGGGCGCGACCGAGTTGCTCGTCGGGGCGGCCGGTCTCGGCGGGGTGTACGAGAACGGCGCTGTCGAGGGTGCGGTAGCCGTCGGCGTCCTCCTGGAGGATCACCATGACGAAGCGGTCCTCGAAGCGGATCGGGATCCACAGCCAGTGGAAGCCTTCGGCGCGGAACTCCTCGGCGGCCCGGCCGGGCGCCTCGCCGGGGATGGGGCGGACGCCCCAGCTGCGGTCGCGGGTGGCGGTGAAGCGGCCGCGCTCCACGGTGATCTCCCGGCCGCCCGCACGGATCACGCCGTGGCAGCTGCCGGCCTGGCAGAACCGGTTGGCTTCGAGGAAGAGCCGGTCGCCGGTGTACTGGATGTGGTGCGGTTCTTCCACGGCCGGGAAGTCGGCCTCCCAGAGCAGGTCGAAGGAGAGGCTCGAAGCCTCGTCCCCGTCCGAGTCCGGTTCTTCCTGCTCGCACACCAGCCGCAGCCGTTTGAGCGGTTCCTGCACCTCGATCCGCAACGGTCCGACCTGCTGGCGCATTCGGTCCTCGCCGAGCGCGTCCGAGGCTCTGACGGCGGTGAGCCGGTCGCCCTGGAGCAGCGTCGCGTAGGCGTCGGTGACGCCGAGGTTCGGGTAGACGCCGAGGCCGGTGATGAGCAGCGCCCGGCCCTCGTGGTCGAAGACCTGGAAGATCGACCGGTCGTAGGCGTTGCGGTCACCGCTGGCGACATGGCGCATGGATCGGGCGATCTGGTGGACGGGGTACTCGTCCAGCGGAACGGGTCGTTGGGGCACGGCCGTCTCCTCCTCCTCGGCGGTCGAGAATTCCCTGACGGTACGTCAGGTATGGAGGTTCGGCCTAGATCCGTGCACGCATCACTCGAATTTCGGGCCGTACGCGGCGGCGAGCGCGGCGAACGACTCCTTCGGCTCCCAGGTCATGTCCGGATAGGCCGTTCCGTGACCGGCCGGCACCATCTTGACCACGCCGTAGGCGGCCAGGTCGAGGTCGTGGCGCGGGTCGGGGAAGTGCGGGAGGTGGTAGCTCGCGAAGGTGAACCAGAAGGCGCTGTCGAGCCCCTCCTCCTCGAAGACCGCCAGCAACTCCCGCAAGTAGTTGGCCTGTTCGGTCTCGTCCCGTACGTAGTCGCCGTCGAGCTCGCGCTGCTCGTCGAGGATGGCCCAGCCCGTACCGCCCCGCGCCGCGGCGCCCCGGTAGGTGCAGCAGCCGAATTCGGTCGCCGCGACCGGCTTGCCGTGGGCGAAGTGGCCGCGGATCTCCTCGCGGTACGTCGACGCGTTGTACTCGGCTCGATAGGCGTCGACGCCGACGATGTCGAACGGCGTCCAGTCGACCTCCTCCCACGGTCCCGACGCATAGGTGATGCGCCCGCCGAAGCGTTTGCGGGCCTCGGCGACCGTCGCGGCGAGCAGCGCGTTGAGGGAGGCCGTGATCCCGCCGAAGGTGGCGTAGATCGCCGGGTCACCCGAGGTCAGCGCGGTGATCCGCGCATCGAGGTCAGCCCCCGGAATGAATCCGGAGGAGAAGAGCGAGAGCTCGCACCCGGTCACCAGCACCACCTCGGCGCCGGTCCGCCGCAGCTCCTCGGCGCGGTCCGCGCAGTCCCCGAAGAACGGGCCGAGCTGATCGGCCGTCAACTCGCAGGGGAAGGGCGCGAACCACACCTCCAGCCCCGCGTCGGCCGCGAGCCGGGCGGCCACGGAGAGTCGCTCCGGGTCGCCGCCGGAGATCCGTACGGCGTTGCAGTGCAGGTCGTCGGCGATGATCCGCATCTCGCGCCGGACGACGTCCGGGTCGAAGTCGGTGCGGGAGAGCGAGCCGGCGGGGGAGAAGCCCGTGTCGTAGTTGATGCCTTTGCCGCGCATGGGAGTTCCTTCGAGAAGCCGGGAGAGGAGAGGGAGCGAGGGGAGGGGCTGGGCCGTCAGGCCGTCGCGGTCTCGGGCACGGACCGGGGGGCGGTCTCCGTCACAGTGGTGGACCCCACCGACGCCCCGTCCTCGTTCACCTTGTCCATCTTGTCCGCTTCGTTCGTCTCGTCGGCGATCATCCGCTCGATCGGGTCGGTGGCGATGTTGCCGACCACCGCGGCGAGCAGGATCGACGCCACGAGCAGGACGGTCGACAGCCAGACCATGGTGGAGACCGGGAGGACGAAGGCCAGCACGATCCGCGCGACGCACTCGGTGAGCATGGAGATGCCCCAGATCGTGCTGAACAGCAGCTCCGCGCGGCGGAAGCGGGCGTCCGCGACCGACAGCCGGTCCCAGGCGAGGATCCTGGCGCTGCGGCCCTTGGTCATGAAGGGCTTCAGCCCGGCGGACATCAGCGGCTTCCCGGTGGCGGCCGCGACCAGTACGGAGATGCCCACCACGCTGCTGAGCGCCGAGTCCTTGACGATCATCAGGCGGGCGTCGCCGGTGACGAAACTGAGGACGATGCCCACGAGGTTGACCGCCAGCATGATGCCGGCCAGCCCGTTGAACGACCGGTCCCGGACCGCCGCGACGATGGTGCGGACACCGGGGACGATGCTGCTCAGCATGAGCGACGGGACCAGGCCGACACCGAAGCCGGCGTGCAGCAGGTAGTACGAACCGAGCGGCACGGCGATGTCGAGGACGAGCGGCTTCACCATCGTGACCAGCGGGTTGGACTCCTGCCCGGTCCCGGCTGCCTGCGTCTTCGTCTCCTGCTGCACCTGCGTCATGTCCGGCTCCTCCGTGAGAACTTCTTGTAGGAAGAGCTTCGCGCGGCGGGCCGTTCACTCGACAGAGATGGATCTCCGGGCTTCGGCAGTACAAATGTCCTGGCCGGATCGCGGCGATCCGGCCAGGACATCCGTCACTTCGGTGGAGCCGGCCGCGCCGTCGGGGCGGTCGGCCGCACCGTCATCTCAGATCGAGCGAGAAGATGCCGCGGCCGTGCGTCGCCGCGTACAGGCGCCCGTCCGGGCCCGTCTTGATCTGCAGGACGGCCACGGCGGGCAGGTGCCCGACGCGCTTCCAGCCGGTGCTGCCGGGCGCCCGGTAGATGACGCCCAGGTCGGTGGCGAGTACGAGGCCGCCGCCCGGGAGGGCGACGAGGGAGTCGGACGGCACGTCGGGCATGTTCGACGAGATGTCCTTCCACGTGGTGCCGCCGTCCGTGGACTCGAAGACGTGGCCGATGCCGGCGCCGGGACCCTCGGTCCAGTGCCGGGAGAAGCCGTTGACCGCGAGGTACACGTGGGCGGCGTTCTTCGGGTCGATGGCGAAGCCGGACAGGTACCGGTTGGGTACGGTGCCGTCCGCGCCGGTCGCCGGGAGGTCGATCTGGTGCCAGCCGGTGCCGTCCGCGTTGCCCACGGCGATGCCGCGGGTGAAGCCCTGGTTGTTGCAGGGGCCGCACCACGCCGCGTAGACCTTGCCGCCGGAGGCGGCCACCGCGGTGGCGGTGTGGCCTTCTCCGAGGTCGAAGGCGTTGGTCCACTCGTCGGAGCTGCGGATCGTGTAGCCGTGGCTCTGCGTCCAGACGTGCCGGCCGCCGGCCACCCAGGCGTTGCTGTTCCTGATGTCCGCCGAGAGCGGGGCGATGAAGCGGGCCTCACCGGTGGCGTTGTCGGCCGGGGCGACGGAGTACGAGGTGGCCTTCGTCGGGTCGGTGGTCCATGAGCCGTCGTTCACGGCGCAGTTCTGGGTGACCTGCACCGCCAGATAGACGTATTCCTGGGCGATGTTGCAGCCGTTGGCCGGATCGGTGATCGTGTCGGCGCCGTCACCGCCGAAGTTGGAGCCCATGACGGTGTCGTGCGGGCGCAGAATGGACTGCCCGTTGTCCTGCAGACCGCCGTTGATCGCCACCCCGCGCAGGGCCGGGTCCTTGCCGATGCCCACCGAGTAGTACTGAAGGGTGTCGATGGTGCCGTCGTTGGTCGAGGCCCAGTCGGTGGCGTGGCCGGACGCGTCCTGCGAGCCGTTCACCGGGCGGCGGTAGACGCCGCCGTCGTTGCCCGCGTAGAAGTACGTCTTGCCGTTGTAGCTGCCGATGGCCGCCGCGTGCTGGTCCGGGTGGATCGTCTGGTTGCACGCGCCGGTCTGCCGGGACGGGTCGATGTTCCAGCAGGGGAAGTTGAAGTTCCAGTACGGTCCGACGGCCGACCAGGTGGCGCCGGCGTTCGTCGTCTCGAAGACCTCTTCCAGGCCCGCGTAGAGGTGGTCCGCGTTGTTGGGGTCCACCTGCAGGAACTGGTTGTACCAGGCCTGCACACCGGGCATGAAGCCGGCGCTGTTCAGCGCGGATCCGGCGGCGCTGAGCGTGGGATAGTCCGCGATCCGCGTCCACGGACCCAGCGGGGAGCCGGATTTGGAGGTGTAGATGCCCGCCAGCGAGCTGTCCGGGTTGCTGGCCTGCTGGGCCGGGGACTGGTCGATCGCGTAGTAGCGCGAACCGTCGGCCGAGCGGGCGAAGGTGACGTTGCCGACGTCGGTCGCGGCGGTCGGCAGATCGCCGAGCGACGTGACGCGCTGCCAGCTCCCGTTCGTCTTGGTGTAGAAGCCGTTGTAGGTGTCGCCGCTGCGCCATCCGACGGCGAGGACCACCCGCGAGGGGTTCTTCGGGTCGATGGCGACGTCGTTGGCGATGTTCTTGTACGGCGCGTTCGGGTCGTTCGCCTGCGAACCTCCGGGCAGGAAGTCCGGGTTGGGGGCGAACTCCAGTTTCCAGGGGCCCCAGGTGCGGCTGATGGAGTGGCTCCACACACCTCGGGTCGTCGACGCCCACACCGTGTCGCCGCCGAAGCGCAGGGTGTGGATGGCGGTGTTGTCCAGCTCCTTGCCGCCGACCCGGTTGTACGCCGAGAACGTGCCGTGCCGTGGGTCGGAGAGCAGGTACACACCGCTGCCGAGGTAGGCGTCCGCGTTGGTCGTCGCCTCGCCGGTGCCCAGCCAGAGCCTGCCCGCGCCGTCCAGGGCGAGCGCTCCGGTGGTCTGGGCGGGCAGGCCGTCGCTGATGGCCTGCCACTTGCCGCCGCCGGTGCGGGACCGCCACACCCCGCCGCCCGCGCTGCCCTCGTAGACATAGCCGGCGTTGTCGGCGACCAGGGCCGCGGTGCGGCCGGTGACGTTGCCGGCGCCGCCACTGGAGTTCGAGACGATGTCGCGATAGCGCGGATCGTCGGCGTTGTAGACGACACCGGTGTCGTGCCGCCAGGTCCCGCCGGTGTTCGGGAGGGCGTTGAGGGCCGCCCAGGCGGCGCTGTACGCGCCGGGCCGGATGACACCGGGGGAGGTGCGGGCCTCGGCGAACTGATCCGCGCCCTCGGCTATCTCGTCGGCCTCACCTCCCTCGTCGCCGTCGGCGGCGGCCGTGGCGGCACGGGCGAGGGTGTCGGTGACGGAGTGCGGTCTCGCGCTGCCGTGGCCGGGTGCGGCTCCGGCGGGTACCGCGATGAGCGCGGCCGTCGCGGTGATGGCGCAGATCGTGAGCCATCGCTTCTTGCGGGTTGGTGCGGACATCAGTTCCTCCCCAGTTGGGCCTGGATGTGGCGGTGCGGAGGTGTGCACGCCAGACCCGACCACGGGAAGGGGAGGAAGAGGCCCTGGAAGGAGGGAATTTGGACAAACTTTGACGAGAACCTGTCAGTTGATCAAGGGAGCCGCAGCCCGGAGATCACGGCCTGGGGAGGGAGCGCCCGCCGGTCCCGGTGGCTCAGAGATCGCCCTTGCGGCTGAGGTAGTTGAAGGAGAGCCAGCCCGGGAGGACGGGGAGCCAGAAGGTGAGGAGCCGGAAGAGCAGCACCGCCGGGGTGGCGACCGTGCCGGGGAGGCCGGCCGCGATCAGACCACCGGTGAGGGCGAACTCGACCGCTCCGACGCCGCCGGGGGTGGGCGCCGCGGAACCGAGGGCGTTGCCCGCGAGGAAGACGACCGCGATCGTCGAATAGCTGAGGCTGCCGCCGAACGACCGCACGCAGGCGTCGAGACAGATCACGAAGGTGACCGTGACCATCAGCGTGCCGCCGATGCCCGTCAACAGCTTCGCCGGGCGCTGCAGCACGTCGAGCATGCGCGGGATGACGCCCGCGAAGAGCGCCCGTACCCGGGTGGAGACGAACTTGCGCAGGCTCGGGATGGCCGTCCCGACGAGTACCAGCACACCCGCGGTGAGCAGCCCGGCCATCACCGTGCGGGACGGTGACAGCGACGGGGTCTTCTCGGTGCCGGTGATGTAGCCGAAGGTCAGCAGCAGGAGGATGTGCGAGCCGAGACCGACCAGCTGGGACGCGCCGACGCTCGCCACCGCGAGGCCCGGCCGGACGCCCGACTTCTGCAGATAGCGGGTGTTGAGGGCGACGCCGCCGACCGCAGCCGGGGCGACGAGCTTCACGAACGATCCGGCGATCTGCGCCATGACCGTCCTGAAGAGCGACAGCCGTTCCGGGACGAAGCCGGCCAGCGCGCAGGCCGCCGCCACATAGCTGAGCGCGGAGCCGACCACGGCGACGGCCGCCCAGCCGTAGTTCGCGCGGGAGATCGTGTCGGCGATCGGCACCGAGCTGATCTGCGACAGCAGGAAGTACGCGGCGAAGGCGCCCGCGATGACGGTGACCAGCGTGCGGGGCTTGATCCGCTCCAGGCGGACCGGCTCCACCGGGGCCTGCGGCCGGATGAGCAGCACCTGCTGCCGGATGCGGGAGAGCAGATCCTCCTCGCGAGCCTCGTCCTGGGCCACCTCGATGGCGCGCTTCTCGGCCCGCTTGTCGGCCTTGGCCGAGCCGCGCGAGGGAGCGGCCACGGCCGCCGCGGCCCGCGCCTCCTTGTCGGCCGCGGATGCGGCGAGCACGGCGTCCCGCTCGCGCTGCGCCCGCGCGCGGTTCAGCTGCTTGAGCTCCGCGCGGGTGGAGCGGCTCAGTGCGATCGGCTGGAGCAGCGGCAGGGAGTCCGCGACCGCGTCGGGGCCGAGTACGGCGACGGCCGTCTTGACCGACCGCTCCGGGCCGACGCGCAGGGCGACGGTGGTCAGCAGCTGCGCGATGTCCATCCGCAGCACGATGTCGCCGGCCGCGATCTCACCGCCGCGCAGATCCGTCAGAAAGACCTTGCCGGAACGATCCACCAGAAGGGACTCGCCGACCAGCCGCCGGTGCGCGATACGCCGTGACTGGAGCGCCTTCACCTGTTGCCAGGCGTTGAAGAGCAGTTCGTCGGTGAGCTCCTCGTCCGGCAGCCCGTTCAGCCGGTGGCCGCCGATGTGCTCGTAGACGAGCATGACGGCGTCCGGGCCCAGCTCGGAGGTGGCGATCAGCTTCGGCGCGTTGGCCCCGGCGGCGATGGCCGCGTACGCGAGCAGCGCCTCCTGCTCCAGGGCCTGGCGCAAGGACTGCAGGCTGCGGCGCTGGTTGATGCCGCGCAGCGAGATCCGGCGCCACACCCGGTAGAAGAAGCCGTGCGCCTGCTGCTCGCGGTCGACGACGGTGACGTCGAGCGGCGGTCCGTCCTCCAGCGTGACGAGATAGCCGCGGCCGCGCTCGGAGTCCGGGGTCTCGGGGACCTCGTCGTCCGCGCGGCGGGTGGTCAGCGGCGCGAAGCCGACGCGGCGCAGGCCGGCGAGCAGGTTCTGGCCGGTGGGCCGGACGTTCGGCGAGCCGACCGAGTACAGGGTGCCGTAGGCGACGGTCCAGCCGATGAGCACCGTCACGACGATGGAGAACGGCGTCGTGTAGCCGCCGACCAGCACCGCGAACGAGTCCAGCAGCAGCACGAACCACAGCAGCACCCGCCAGCGCGGGCGCCGGGCCATGCCGACGGCCGTCATATAGGCGATGACCGGTGCCAGATAGCCGTGCACGGGGTCGGTGATCCCGCCGCCGCTCGGCGCGAGCTGGGTCAGCGCGGCCCTGATCGGGTCCGGGGCGGCGTTGGTCACCCACAGGTCGGTGGCGAGCGCCACGCCGTGGGCGAGGACGGCGGCGAGCACGCCGTCGGCGATCCGCAGCCCGTCCCGCTTGATCAGCCGCTCGATCGCGAAGGCGACCGGGACGATCAGTACGGCGATGCTGGCGGTGAGGCCGGCGAAGGTGCTCAGCGCGTCGGGCGCGTTGCGCGCGCCCTTGGCGATGTCCTGCTCGACGCCGCTGGTGGTGGCATGGGCGAAACCGGCGATGGCCATGACGACGGCGATGCCGAGCAGGCCGAGCAGGAACCGCATGAGGTCGGCGGGGCGGTGCACGCGGGCCGCGAGCAGCGGCTCGTCGCTGGAGACGTCGTCGCTGTGGACGACGGCGGGCTCTTCGGTCCCGGTCCCGGGCTCGGTCTCGGTCTGGGTCTCGGGCTCGGGCTCGGTCTCAGGCTCGGTCTCGGCGTTGTCGGCGCCGTCGGCGCTGCCAGTGTCTTTGGCAGACGATCCGGTCTCCGGACCGGCGCCGCTGTCGGCTCCGGGCGTCTTGTCATCGGGCGAGGGCACGGCAGCGGAACGGCCGGCCGCATCGGCCGCCGCGTCCTGGTCCTGCTGTCCTGCTGTCTCGTTTTGCTCGCGTATCACCAGTCACCCCGCGCACGATGGTGGCATGAGCGGTCCGGGGATGCGCGCTGAACCCCCCGTTGTCGGTGGTCTGAGGCAGGATGGGCCGGATGAGTGAGCGGACGAACGAGGAGACCGCGCCCTCCGAATACGCAGAGCGGGTGCTGGAGACCACCGAGGCCATCCCACCCGGCCGGGTGATGACCTACGGGGATGTCGCCGAGTGGCTCGACGAGGGCGGCCCGCGGCAGGTCGGCCGCGTCATGGCGCTCTACGGAGGCGCCGTGCCGTGGTGGCGCGTGGTGCGTTCCGACGGCCATCTGCTGCCCGGTCATGAGCTGCGCGCGCTGGAGCACTACCGGGAGGAGGGCACGCCGCTGCGGGAGGCGGCGCGCTCCGCCGAGGGCCATGTACCGCGCATCGACATGCGGCGGGCCCGCTGGGACGGCCTGCCCGCGGGAAAGTGACGACCGGATGCTCACGGTTTCAAGCTTCGGCCATGGCGCACCGGAATATGCGGCGAGCCGTCCGTACGGAGTACGTGAACGCATACGCGAATGAGGTGAGGGAGTACGCGGTCGAGTACGTGACCGAGTCCACGCCCGGACACGGGTGGTACTGGCTGCGGCTCGTGTGCCGGGAGGCGTAGCGTCGACAGCCGACCGCACCGGCGTCACCAATGCCACCGGCGGCATCACCGGGCAGCCGCGCCGCCCGGAGCACAGGAAAGACCCGCAGGACCCGCAGCACGACAAGGACCCGCAGTACCCGAGCCACCCACAGCACCCACGGAACCGGCGAACCACGTGACCTCCTCCTCCCTCCGACCGGCGCAGCGCGCGACGCACCGGGGGATCGACACGGGCACGGCCGCCTACCGTCTGCTGCGGACCCCGCCCGCGCGGACCGCGCCTCCTGAGCTGGACGCGTCACAGCGCGCGGTGGTTGAGCACCGGACGGGACCACTGCTGGTCCTCGCCGGACCGGGCACCGGCAAGACCACGACGCTCGTCGAGGCGGTCGCCGAACGGGTGCGCCGCGGCACCGCCCCCGAGCGGATCCTCGTCCTGACGTTCAGCCGCAAGGCGGCCGTCGAGCTCCGGGACCGGATGGCCGCCCGCATGGGCGGCACGGCCGCCGCGCAGGCGACCACGTTCCACTCCTTCTGCTACGCCCTGGTCCGCGCGCACCAGGACCCGGAACTCTTCGCCGATCCGCTGCGGCTGCTCTCCGGGCCCGAGCAGGACGTCGTCGTCCGCGAGCTGCTGGCGGGACAGAGCGCGCTGGAGAAGGACGGGCGCGGCCGGATCCACTGGCCCGACGACCTGCGCGCCGCGCGCACCACGCGCGGCTTCGCGGACGAGGTGCGCGCCGTCCTGGCGCGCAGCCGCGAGCTGGGCCTCGGCCCGGCGGCGCTGCAGGACTTCGCCCACCGGATCGGCCGCCCGGACTGGTCGGCGGCGGCCTCCTTCCTCGCCGAGTACCTGGACGTGCTCGACCTCCAGGGAGTCGTGGACTACGCGGAGCTGCTGCACCGGGCGGTGCTGCTCGCGGAGCGCCCGGAGGTCTTCGAGGCCCTGGCCGGGCAGTACGACGCCGTCTTCGTCGACGAGTACCAGGACACCGATCCGGCGCAGGTCCGGCTGTTGCGCGCGCTCGCCGGCCAGGGCCGCACCCTCGTCGCCTTCGGCGACCCGGACCAGTCGATCTACGCCTTCCGCGGCGCCGACGTGAACGGCATCCTCGAATTCCCGGACGCGTTCCCGCGGCGCGACGGCCGGCCCGCCCCCGTCCACGTCCTCACCGTCTCGCGCCGCGCCGGCGCCGCCCTGCTGGACGCCACCCGCCTCGTCACCCGCCGGATGTCCCTGCCGCGGCTGCCCGCCGCGGCCGTCCGCGCCCACCGCGAGCTGACCGCGGTCCGGGACGGCGGCACGGTCGCCGTCCGTACGTACCCCATGGCGGGCGCCGAACTCGACGGCATCGCCGACACCCTGCGCCGCGCCCATCTGGAGGACGGCATCCCGTGGCGCGACATGGCCGTCCTGGTCCGGGCCGGCGCCCGCTCCATCCCGGGGCTGCGCCGCGCCCTCACCTCAGCGGGTGTCCCCATCGAGATAGACGGTGACGACCTCCCTCTCCGCCACGAACCGGCCGTCGCCCCGCTCCTGCTGGCGCTGCGCGTCGCCGCCGCGGGCGCGCAGGGCACACCCGCCGTACCCGCCCAGACCCGGACCGGCGAACCGGAGGAGCAGGAGGAGCCGGAGGAGCCCGAAGCGAACGAAGCAGACGAAGCAGACGAAGCGGACGAGTCGGGGGCAGATCCCGAGCCCGAGCCCGATCCCGCGTCCGTGAGCGTCGAGGACGCGATCACGCTGCTGACCTCGCCGCTCGGCGGTATGGACGCCGCGGACCTGCGCCGGCTGGGGCGGGCGCTGCGGGAGGAGGAGCGGGCCGCCGGCCGTACGGTGCCGCGCGCCTCCGACCTGCTGATCGCGGAGGCGCTGGGGGAGCCGGAGCGGCTGGTGGCGCACGATCCGGCGTACGCGCGCGGCGCGCAGCGGCTCGGGCTGCTGCTGCGCAAGGCGCGGGAGCTGATGGCGGGCGGCGGCACGGCGGAGCAGGCGCTGTGGGAGCTGTGGGACGGATCGCCGTGGCCGCAGCGGCTGGAGCGGTCGGCGACCCGCGGCGGCACGGCCGGGCGGAACGCGGACCGGGACCTGGACGCGGTGTGCGCGCTGTTCGAGACGGCGGCGCGCGCCGAGGAGCGGACCGGTGGTCGTGGCGCGCTGAACTTCCTGGAGGAACTGGACGCGCAGGACATCGCCGCCGACACGCTGAGCCGCCGGGTCGTCCGTACCGACGCCGTACGGCTGATGACCGCGCACCGTTCCAAGGGTTTGGAGTGGCGGCTTGTGGTCGTCGCCGGAGTGCAGGAAGGTCTCTGGCCCGACCTGCGCCGCCGGGGTTCGCTCCTCGAAGCGGACCGGATCGGCCGCGACGGCCTCGCGGAACCGCTCACGCCCGGCGCCCTGCTGGCCGAGGAGCGGCGGCTGTTCTACGTGGCGGCGACCCGCGCCAAGGAGCGGCTGGTGGTCACCGCGGTCAAGGCGGCCGCGGACGACGGTGACCAGCCGTCCCGCTTCCTGACCGAGCTCGGCGTCGAGCCGCAGGACGTCACACATCGCGCGCGCCGTCCGCTGGCCGTCTCCGCGCTCGTCGCCGAGCTGCGGGCGACCACCGTCGACCCGGCCGCGTCCCCGGCACTGCGCGAGGCCGCCGCGCTGCGGCTGGCCCGGCTCGCCTCGCTGAACGACGCAGGCCACGCGCTCGTACCGTCCGCGCACCCCGACCGCTGGTGGGGCCTGTACGAGCCGACGCGCTCGGCCGTCCCGCTGCGCGACCGCGACCAGCCGGTGGCGCTGTCGGGCAGTGCGCTCGACCAGCTCGCCAACACCTGCTCGCTGCAGTGGTTCCTGGGCCGCGAGGTGAAGGCGGAGCCGCCGTCGACCGCCGCGCAGGGCTTCGGCAACGTCGTGCACGTGCTGGCCGACGAGGTCGCCTCCGGGCGGACCCCGGCCGACCTGGACGTACTGATGGCCCGGCTGGACTCCGTCTGGGACGCGCTGGCCTTCGACGCGCCGTGGAAGTCCCTGCAGGAGAAGCGGAACGCGCGGGCCGCGCTGGAACGCTTCCTGCACTGGCACGTCATGGAGCGCGGCCGGGCGTCCGTCGCCACGGAGCACGGCTTCGACGTCGTCCTCGAAGCGGGCGAGGTGCGGGTCCGGATCCGCGGCAGCATGGACCGCGTCGAGGCGGACGCGGACGGCCAGGCCTATGTCGTCGACTTCAAGACCGGCAAGTCCAAGCCGACGGCGAAGGAGGTCGAGCGCCACCCGCAGCTCGCCGTCTACCAGCTCGCGGTCCGCGAGGGCGCGGTCGACGAGCTCTTCGGCGGCGAGCGCCCGCTGCCGGGCGGCGCCGAACTCGTCCAGCTCCGGCTCGGCGCGGCGAAGAAGGACGGCGGCGACACCGTGCCGGCCGTCCAGCGCCAGCAGCCGCTCGCGGCGAAACGGACGGAGCCGGCGGAGCCTTCGGAGCCGACGGAGGCGGGCGGCGAGGCGGAGTGGGTGGTGGAGGACCTGTTGGCCGACGCTGCCGGCCGCGTCCTGGACGAGCGCTTCACCCCCGCCACCGGCCAACACTGCACGCACTGCGCGTTCCGTGCGGCCTGCAGCGCACAGCCGGAGGGCCGGCACGTGGTGGAGTAGCCGCGCAGCTGGCCGTGACGTCGCCACGTGACCTGTGCCTCGATCGTGCAACCCTTCCAGCTGTTCGTGCGTCAGTTCGGCGTAAGGGCATGTGTGTGGGTGCGCGGGTTGGTTGAAGGAAAGTGGCCGTCGTGGCGTTGAGGCGCAGTGTTGTCGCCGTCGTAGTGGTCTGCGTTGCGGCCATGGGAGCGCTGTCCGGCTGCCAGGGCACGGCGGAACGGGGCAGGACGGTCCACGCGGCGTCGAAGCCGGCGACCGCGACCGGCACCACGTCGGACGGATCGCTGGACGGACTGACCGCGCCGGAGATCTCCCGCCGGATGTGGGACACGATGAATGCGGCGCGCTCCATGACGCTGGACTTCTCCGGAGTACTGCGTGCCAAGCCGGCTCAGATGAAGATCGCGATGTCCACCGACGGCAAGTGCGCCGCTGCTGTGCGGCAGAGCAACTGGACGATGCAGATCATCCGAACCGACGACGGAACGTCCTACATCAAGGGCGATCCCGCCTACTGGACGGCGATGGGCCCCAAGGGCAAGTCCATCGGACAGCTGGCCGGCAGCCGGTGGATCAAGTTCCCCGCCACCTCGGTCCCGGGCAAGCGGCTGGCCGCATCGTGCGATCTTGACTCCTTCCTCGGAAGGATGAAGCTGGACCACTCCTCGTCCACGAAGAGCGGCACGGGCACGGTCGGCGGTAAGTCGGTCGTCACCATCAGGCAGAAGGACTCGGACGGGACCACCGACACGCTCTCGGTGGCGGCCACGGGCAAGCCGTATCTGCTGAAGATCGCGACGGACACGGCGGAGATGACCATGACGTTCGGCGCCTTCGACCAACCGGTCCACGTCGCGGCCCCGCCCGCGAACCAGACGATCGACCTCAGCCTGTTCGGCGGGGACAAGAGCCTCGACGTCTGAGCCCGTTCGACGGGGGCAGAGGCGGGAAACGGGCCGGGTCAAACCCGTTGCGCCCGCATGTTTATCTTGTGCTTATCAGCATGATGCGTGTGGGTGGAGGGGAATCCGGTGGCAGTACAGCGGAACGTCGTGGCGGCCTCACTGGTCTGTGCGGCCCTGGCGGGTGGACTGACCGGCTGCGGGGGCGACAAGTCGGACGACGCGGTGATCGGGTCCAAGCCGAAGCCGTCCGTCTCGGCGAGCACCACGGCGGCGACGGGGCTCGACGCCCTGACCGCGCGGCAGATCTCGGACAAGGCCGAGGCGGCGCTCAAGGCCGTCGGTTCGGTGAAGGTGGACTTCGCGGCCGTGGTCGGCGGCAAGCCCGTGCAGCTGAAGGCTGCCATGTCCAAGGCGGGTGAATGCGCCGGTGCGATGAGCGAGGACAAGGAGACGATGCAGTTCATCGGCACGCACCACACCACCTACATGAAGGCCAACGACGCCTTCTGGCGCAACACCGGCGGCGAGAACGACGACGCCACGATCCGGCTGCTGCACGGCAAGTGGGTGAAGGTGCCGGGCGACGCCGCCAAGGACAAGGACCTGCAGGGTTTCTGCGACCTGGACTCGTTCCTCGACAACCTGACGTCGGACGACGGTGACAGCACCTTCACCAAGGGCGCTCCGACCACGATCGACGGGCAGCCGGTCGTCACGATCGTTCAGAAGAAGGTCCGTAAGGGCAAGAGCGAGAAGACCACGATCTATGTGGCGTCCCAGGGCGAGCCGTACCCGTTGAAGATCGTCATCGATGAGGGCAGCGAGCCGGGTCACGCCTCCTTCAGCGACTTCAACAAGCCGGTCAAGGCGGTGGCCCCGCCCGCCTCTGAGACGCTGGACGTCAGCAAGCTCAAGGACGACGGCGGCAAGAACGTCTGACGGCCGGCCCGACGAGGGAGCCGGTCCCGGCACCCGGGCGGCGGGCGGCGCCGCCCGGGTGGCCGCTGGTTGTCGGTGGGGCCGGATAGCCTCACTGGGGTGGCGGCACGCATCACGGACCCCGAGCAGCTCAAGGCGCTCCTCGGCATCCCTTTCACCCCGGAGCAGATGGAGTGCGTCACCGCACCCCTCGCCCCGAACGTGATCGTGGCGGGGGCCGGCTCCGGCAAGACGACGGTTATGGCCGCCCGGGTGGTCTGGCTGGTCGGGACGGGGCAGGTCGCGCCGGAGGAAGTGCTCGGGCTGACGTTCACCAACAAGGCCGCCGGTGAGCTCGCCGAGCGGGTCCGCAGGGCGCTCGTCCAGGCCGGGATCACCGATCCGGATCCGATCGGCCCCGCCGGTTCCGGGGACGCGGTCGGGGAGGGCCCGACCGGCGAGCCGCAGATCTCCACGTACCACGCGTTCGCCGGCCAGCTCCTCAAGGAGCACGGTCTGCGGATCGGTCTCGAGCCCACCGCCCGGCTGCTCGCCGACGCCACCCGGTACCAGCTCGCCGCGAAGGTTCTGCGGGCCGCGCCCGGCCCGTATCCGGCACTCACCAAGAGCCTGCCCGCCCTGGTCAGCGACCTCCTGGCGCTGGAGGGCGAGGTCAACGAGCACCTCGTCCCGCTGGACCGGCTGCGCACCTACGACACCGGCTGGCTCGACACCCTGGCCCCCGTCAAGCTCACCAACGCGGACCTGCGCAGGCTGCCGGAGACCGCGCGGGCCCGGCAGGACCTCACCGGGCTCGCCGCCGCCTACCGCGAGCAGAAGCAGCGCCGTGACCTGCTGGACTTCGGCGACCAGATCGCCCTGTCGGCGACCGTGGCCCGCACCCGCCCGGAGGTCGGCAGGATCCTGCGCGAGCAGTACAAGGTGGTGCTGCTCGACGAGTACCAGGACACCTCCGTCGCCCAGCGGCTGCTGCTCGCCGGGCTGTTCGGTGGCGCGGGCACCGGCCATCCGGTCACCGCCGTCGGCGACCCCTGCCAGGCGATCTACGGCTGGCGCGGCGCCTCCGTCGCCAACCTCGACGACTTCCCGGCCCACTTCCCGAACGCCGACGGGACCCCGGCCCGCCGCTTCTCGCTCAGCGAGAACCGCCGCAGCGGCGGCCGGCTCCTGGACCTCGCCAACGGCCTCGCCACCGAACTGCGCGCCCGCCACGAAGGTGTCGAAGCGCTGCGCCCGGCGCCCGGCGCCGAGCGCGACGGGCTGGTGCGCTGCGCGCTGCTGGCCAGCCAGGCCGAGGAGATCGAGTGGCTGGCGGACTCCCTCGCGCACCTGGTGCGCACCGGTACCGAGCCGGGCGAGATCGCCGTCCTGTGCCGTACGACGGGCCACTTCGCCGACATCCATGCCGCACTCGTCGCCCGCGACATCCCGGTCGAGGTCGTGGGCCTGTCCGGGCTGCTCCATCTCCCCGAGGTCGCCGACCTGGTCGCCGTCTGCGAAGTCCTGCACGACCCGACGGCGAACGCGTCGCTGGTCCGGCTGCTCACCGGCCCCCGCTGGCGCATCGGCGCCCGGGACCTGGCGCTGCTCGGACGCCGGGCCAGGGTCCTCGTCCGGTACGGGGCGGGCGGCGCCGGGGACGACCCCGAGCGGCGGCTGGCGGCGGCCGTCGAGGGCGTCGACCCGGCCGAGGTGGTCTCGCTCGCCGACGCCCTGGAGACCTTCCTCGACGGCGACCCCGGCGACGATCTGCCCTTCTCGCCCGAGGCGCGGGTCCGGTTCGCCCGGCTGGCGGCCGAGATACGGGACCTTCGGCGCGCGCTGGCCGACCCGCTGATGGACGTCCTGCACCGGGTGCTCGCGGTCACCGGCCTGGAGGTCGAGCTGTCCGCGTCCCCGCACGCGCTGGCCGCCCGCCGCAAGGAGACGCTGAACGCGTTCCTGGACATCGCCGCCAACTTCGCCTCCCTCGACGGCGAGGCGACCCTCCTCGCCTTCCTCGGCTTCCTGCGCACCGCCGCCCAGTACGAGAAGGGCCTGGACAGCTCGCTCCCGGGCGGCGAGAACACGGTGAAGGTGCTCACCGCGCACAAGTCGAAGGGCCTGGAATGGGATGTCGTGGCCGTCCCGGGACTGGTGAGGAAGGGTTTCCCCAGCGAGCGCGGCCGCGAGCTGTGGACCGCCAACGCCAAGGTGCTTCCGCACGCGCTGCGGGGTGACGCGGCGACCCTTCCCGATGTCGCCGAGTGGTCGAAGGCCGGCCTCGACACCTTCCGCGACGCCATGAAGGAGCACAACCGGATCGAGGAACTCCGCCTCGGCTACGTCACCTTCACCCGTCCGCGCTCGCTGCTGCTCGGCTCCGGCTACTGGTGGGGGCCCACCCAGAAGAACCCGTACGGGCCCTCCGACTTCCTGGACGCGCTGCGCGTGCACTGTGAGGCGGGCCACGGCGAGATCGAGCAGTGGACCGACGAACCCGCGGAGGACGCCGTCAATCCGGCGCTGGCGACCTCCGTCGAGCACGCCTGGCCGCTCCCGCTCGACCCCACCGCTCTGGAGCGGCGCCGCCAGGCGGCCAGGACGGTCCTCGCGTACCTGGACGCTCCGCAGGAGCACGCGTTCGCGGACGCGGAAGCGGTAGGGGAAGTGGAGGACGAGCCCGTCTGGGCGGACGACGAGGAGGAGTGGGAGGACGCCGACTGGGACGAGCTGTCGGCGGAGCGTCCCGAAGGCTTCGAGCATCCCGGGCATGCCGAGCACCCCGAGCACCCCGATCCGGAGCTGGAGCCGGAGCGTCCCGTCGATCCCGGCCACACGGTTGCTGAGGCCGCCCCCGCTGCCGAAGCCCCCGCACGGGCGCACCTGCTCCCCGAGGAGTCACGCCTCGTCGCCTCCTGGGACCGTGACCTCGACGCCCTCGCCGGGGAACTGCGCCGCGCCCGCGCGACCGTCCGGGACGTGCCGGTGCCCCCCGTTCTCACCGCCTCGCAGCTGATGCGGCTGGCCGCCGACCCGGACGGGTTCGCCCGCGAGCTCGCCCGCCCCATGCCGCGCCCCCCGCAGCCCGCGGCGCGCCGCGGCACCCGCTTCCACGCCTGGGTCGAGTCCCGCTTCGACGAACGGCCGCTCTTCGCCCCGGAGGACCTGCCCGGTGTCGAGGGCGGGGACGAGATCGACGACGAGCGGGACCTCGCCGCCCTCAAGGAGGCGTTCCTCGGCACCCCGTACGCCGACCGCGCGCCGTTCCGCGTCGAGGCGCCCTTCCAGCTGGCGCTGGCCGGCCGCATGATCCGCGGCCGTATCGACGCCGTCTACCGCACGGAAGGCACCAAAGGCACCGGGGGCACGGAAGGTACTGACGGGGACGCGTATGAGGGCGACACCTACGAGATCGTCGACTGGAAGACCAACCGATCCCGGTCCGCCGACCCCCTCCAGTTGGCGCTCTACCGCCTCGCGTGGGCCGAGCAGCACCAACTGCCCCTGCACCGGGTGACCGCCGCGTTCCTCTATGTCCGTACCGGTGAGGTGGTCCGGCCCGCGTCCCTGCCGGACCGCGCGGCCCTGGAGCGGCTGCTGCTCGACGAGCCGAGCTGACGGAGCCACCGCCGGCCCTGCCCCTGGCCCTGCCCCCGGCCCCACCTCGGGCCGGAGGTGTCCGGAGCGCCGGTTAGGCTCGACGTCATGAGTACCGCCCCGGACAGCGCAGTCCACGCCTACATCGACGCCCACCGTTCCGCGTTCCTCGCCGACCTCGTCGAGTGGCTGCGGATCCCGTCCGTCTCCGCGGATCCCGCCCGCGCGGACGATGTGCTGGGAAGCGCTCGCTGGCTGGCGTCGAAGCTGGCGGAGACCGGCTTCCCGACCGCCGAGGTCTGGAAGAGCGACGGTCTGCCGGCGGTCTTCGCCGAGTGGCCGTCCGGTGACCCGCAGGCGCCGACGGTGCTGGTCTACGGCCACCATGACGTGCAGCCCGCCGCCCGCGAGGACGGCTGGGACACCGACCCCTTCGAGCCGCACACCGCCGACGGCCGGATCTACGCCCGGGGTGCCGCGGACGACAAGGGCCAGGTCCTCTTCCACACGCTGGGCCTGCGCGCCCACCTCGCCGCGACCGGCAGGACCGCGCCCGCCGTCAACCTCAAGCTGCTGATCGAGGGCGAGGAGGAGTCCGGCTCGCCGAACTTCCTCACGCTGATCCAGCAGCGCGCCGACCGGCTGTCCTGCGACGCGGTGATCGTCTCGGACACCGGGATGTGGTCGGAGGACACCCCGACCGTCTGCACCGGCATGCGCGGCCTGGCCGACTGCCAGGTCGATCTGTACGGGCCCGACCAGGACATCCACTCGGGTTCGTTCGGTGGCGCCGTGCCCAACCCCGCCACCGAGGCCGCCCGGCTGGTCGCCGCGCTGCACGACGAGAACCGGCGGGTGGCGATCCCGGGGTTCTACGACGGTGTCGTCGAGCTGACCGACCGCGAGCGGAAGCTCTTCGCGGCGCTGCCGTTCGAGGAGGCGCGGTGGCTGGGTACCGCCAAGTCCCACGGGGCACTCGGCGAGGCCGACCACACCACCCTCGAACGCATCTGGGCCCGGCCGACCGCCGAGGTCAACGGCATCTACGGCGGCTACCAGGGCCCCGGCGGCAAGACCATCGTCCCGGCCTCCGCCCACCTCAAGCTGTCCTTCCGGCTGGTCGCGGGACAGGACGCGGGCGCGGTGCAGCAGCTCGTCACCGAGTGGGTCGCCGCCCGGCTCCCGGAGGGCATCCGCCACGAGGTCACCTTCTGGGGCACCACCCGCCCCTGCCTGACCCCGCTGGACCACCCGGCGCTGCAGTCGGTCGTCCGGTCGATGGGCCGCGCCTTCCAGCAGGAGATCCTCTTCACCCGGGAGGGCGGGTCAGGACCGGCCGCCGATCTGCAGGACGTCCTGGGTGTGCCGGTGCTGTTCCTGGGAATTTCCGTACCGTCCGACGGTTGGCACTCGGTGAACGAGAAGGTCGAGCTCGACCTGCTCTTCAAGGGTGTGGAGACCGCCGCCTACCTCTGGGGCGACCTCGCCGAGAACTGGCGCCCCGCCTCCGCCGAGGTCACCGGGTGATGCCCCCGGCGCCACCGGCGCGACCGACAGACACCTGTCACTGACAACGACAACCGCGCTACCGCGTACCTCATGTGCGCACGGGGAGTTGGAAGCAGCCTTGTCCGAGATCGACCTGTCAACCGAGCCGCTGGCCCTCGCCCAGGCGGGCGTGGACCGCGCCGCCCACCACCGTCTCGACGAGGCCTGGCTGGCCGCCGCCTGGAGCCATCCGACGACCCGGGTCTTCGTGGTCTCCGGCGGCCAGGTGCTGGTCGAGGAGAAGGACGGCCGCACCGAGCTCGTCATGGTCCCGGCCTTCGACGCGCCCGAGACCGAGACCCACCGCTACTTCCTCGGCATCGGCGAGGACGGCGTGCGGTACTTCGCGCTGCAGAAGGACTCGCTGCCGGGCCGGATGGACGACGTGGCGCGGGCGGCGGGGCTGCGCGAGGTGGCGGGGCTGCTCTCCCCGCTGGAGGCCGGCCTGATGGTCCACGCGGTCGCGCTGGAGAACTGGCAGCGGATGCACCGCTTCTGCTCCCGCTGCGGCGAGCGCACCGTCATCGCCGCCGCCGGCCACATCCGGCGCTGCCAGGCGTGCGGCGCCGAGCACTACCCGCGCACCGACCCCGCCGTGATCATGCTGGTGACGGACGACCAGGACCGCGCGCTGCTGGGCCGCCAGGCGCACTGGCCGGAAGGGCGCTTCTCGACGCTCGCGGGCTTCGTGGAGCCCGGCGAGTCGCTGGAGCAGGCGGTGGTCCGGGAGACCGCGGAGGAGGCGGGGGTGGCGGTCGGCGACGTGACATATGTCGCGAGCCAGCCGTGGCCGTTCCCGTCGAGTCTGATGCTCGGCTTCATGGCCCGCGCCACCTCGCCGGACATCCAGGTCGACGGCGAGGAGATCCACGAGGCCCGCTGGTTCTCCCGCGAGGACCTGCGCAAGGGCATCGAGTCCGGGGAGATCCTGCCGCCCGGCGGCATCTCGATCGCCGCCCGCCTGATGGAGCTCTGGTACGGCAGCCCGTTCCCGGCAGCCGGCTAGGAGCGTTCTGCACAGCACTCCGCCGGGGCGCCTGCGCGCCCCGGCGGATGTGGGTGGAACCAGCGAGTGGAACCAGCGGATGGAATCAGCGGCTGGAACCAGCGGCTGGAACCAGCGGGTGGGATCAGACGCCGAGCTTCTGCTTGACCTGCGCCAGCGACGGGTTCGGCAGGGCCGACCCGTCCGGGAAGAGGACGGTGGGGACCAGCTGGTTGCCGCCGTTGACCTTCTCGACGAACGCCGCGGACTCCGGGTCGTTCTCGATGTTGATCTCCGTGTAGCCGATGCCCTCGCGGTCCATCTGGCCCTTGAGCCGACGGCAGTATCCGCACCAGGTGGTGCTGTACATCGTCACAGTGCCCGACATGGGTGTCCGCTCCTCACAAGCAGGTGGAATCTTCGATCCGGAGAACGCTAACCCTGGTCCGGGCATTCCTGCGCTCCCCGATGTGACCGGTTCCCCACCGCCGGCGGTCCGACAATCGCACCTCAGCTGTGGATAACTTTCCCGACCGCCTCCGCGGACCTGGCAGCATGGCGGGGTGACCGCAGCAACGCACACCTCGCTCTTCCCAGCAGTACCGGATTCCCCCGACGCCGTGCTCGAAGGGCTCGACCCCGAGCAGCGCGAGGTCGCCACGGCCCTGCACGGGCCGGTCTGCGTGCTGGCCGGCGCCGGCACGGGCAAGACCCGGGCGATCACCCACCGGATCGCCTACGGGGTCCGGGCGGGGATACTGCAGCCCGGCAGTGTGCTCGCGGTCACCTTCACCGCCCGCGCGGCGGGGGAGATGCGCGGAAGGCTGCGCCAGCTCGGCGCGGGCGGTGTCCAGGCGCGTACGTTCCACTCCGCCGCGCTGCGCCAGCTCCAGTACTTCTGGCCGCGCGCCATCGGCGGTGAGATGCCGCGGCTCGTCGAGCGCAAGGTCCAGCTCGTCGCCGAGGCCGGCGCCCGCTGCCGGATCCGGTTGGACCGCAACGAGCTGCGGGACGTGACGGGCGAGATCGAATGGTGCAAGGTCACCCAGACCGTCCCGGAGGACTATCCGGCCGCCGCCGCGAAGTCCGGCCGCGAGGTCCCCCGGGACCCGGCCGAGATCGCCAAGATCTACACGACGTACGAGCAGCTCAAGCGGGACCGCGGCGTCATCGACTTCGAGGACGTACTGCTGCTCACGGTCGGCGTCCTGCAGGAGCGCCCGGATGTCGCGGACACCATCCGCTCGCAGTACCAGCACTTCGTCGTCGACGAGTACCAGGACGTCAGCCCGCTCCAGCAGCGGCTGCTGGACCTGTGGCTCGGCGGCCGGGACAACATCTGCGTGGTCGGGGACGCGTCCCAGACCATCTACTCCTTCACCGGCGCCACCCCGGACTACCTGCTCGGCTTCCGCTCCCGGCACCCGCAAGCCACCGTCGTGAAGCTCGTGCGCGACTACCGCTCCACCCCGCAGGTGGTGCAGCTGGCCAACGGGCTGCTCTCCCAGGCCAGGGGCCAGGCGGCCCAGCACCGGCTGGAACTGGTCTCGCAGCGCGAGTCCGGCCCCGAGCCCGGCTACACCGAGTACGTGGACGAGCCCACCGAGGCCGAGGGCACTGCCCGCCGGATCAAGGAGCTCATCGGCAGCGGGGTGCGGCCCAGCGAGATCGCCATCCTCTACCGCATCAACGCCCAGTCCGAGGTCTACGAGCAGGCGCTCGCCGACGCGGGTGTGCCGTACCAGCTGCGCGGAGCGGAGCGCTTCTTCGAGCGGCCCGAGGTCCGCGAGGCCGGGCTGCTGCTGCGCGGCGCCGCCCGCGCGGGAGCCGGCTCGGACCCCGGCATGGATGACGCGAAGCTGCCCGAGCACGTCAGGGCCGTCCTGAGCTCCCGCGGCTGGGCTTCAGAACCGCCCGCCGGATCGGGCGCGGTCCGGGACCGCTGGGAATCGCTGGCCGCCCTGGTCCGGCTCGCCGACGACTTCGCGCTGGCTCGCCCCGAAGCCACCTTGTCGGACCTCGTCGCGGAGCTGGACGAGCGGGCCAGTGCCCAGCACGCCCCGACGGTCGAGGGTGTGACCCTCGCCTCACTTCACGCCGCGAAGGGTCTGGAGTGGGACGCGGTGTTCCTCGTCGGCCTGACCGAGGGCATGATGCCGATCACCTACGCCAAGACCGACGAGCAGGTCGAGGAGGAGCGCCGGCTGCTCTACGTCGGCGTCACCCGGGCCCGGCTCCACTTGTTTCTGTCCTGGGCGCTCTCCCGCTCGCCCGGCGGACGGGCCACCCGCAAGCCCTCACGCTTCCTGGACGGCCTGCGGCCCGGTTCCGCGGCTCGCGGCGCCGGAAACCGCTCCGCGGCCGGCACCGGTGGCATCGAGCGCGGGGTGGCGGCGGCCAAGCGCAAGCGCGGCCCGGTGCGCTGCCGGGTCTGCGGCCGCACCCTGTCGGAAGCCGGTGAGATCAAGCTGATGCGCTGCGAGGACTGCCCCTCCGACCTGGACGAGGGGCTGTACGAGCGGCTGCGCGACTGGCGCCTGGAGCAGGCCAAGGAGCTGGGCCAGCCCGCGTACTGCGTCTTCACCGACAAGACGCTGCTGGCCATCGCCGAGGTCCGGCCCGAAGGGCCGGCCGAGCTCTCCGCGATCGCCGGAGTCGGCAGCCGAAAGCTGGACAAGTACGGCGCCGAGGTCCTGGCGCTGTGCACCGGCGCGGCCCCCTCCGAGGAGAACGGCCCGATCCGGTGACGAAGCTGTTGCAGAAGAAGCAGGAAAATAGTTTGCGCGCGGCGAGGAAGTCCCCATAGCCTTCCGGAGCACGGTCACTGCGGCTCTTCCAAGAGCCGGGGAGATCGTGATGTACTGAGTAAGCACCACAGGCCCTACGAGACGCCGAGAGGAGGCGAAGACCCGTGACCATCAACTTCGAGAACGTGAAACTGACCGATCGTCCGGTCGTCGTCGCCACCTGCCCGCTCGGCTCCCCGCTGCCCGGCACCGGTATGTCCGGTGCCCCGGCTCTGCGCCTGGCTTCCATCGCGGAACTCTCGATCCGCGAGCGCAGCGAGCGAGCGACCAAGGCACCGGCAGTACGGGAGACGAAGGCCCCGGCCTATGTCTTCACGTCCGGCGGTGCCGGTCACAGCACAAATGGACAGAAGCAGCAGCACCTCTCGATGTGGGCCTTCCGCGGGCTCGAACCCTGGAGCGATCCAGTCTGATCGACGATCAGACCGGCACCTTCCAGGGCCGCGGAATCCCAGACCGGGATCCGCGGCCCTTTTGTTTTCTCCAGCCGAAAACCGGCCCACCGGCCGGACCAGACAGACGAGGAATACCAAGACCGTGCATGCCACCCCGCACGCCCCGTCCGTATCGCCCACAGACCCGCTTCCCCCGCCCGCGGTCCACTCGGAGGTCCCGTTGCTGCCCCTGACCGAGCTCGATGACGAAATCGAGCGCCTCGGTGTACCCGTCCCCTGCCGGACCTACGACCCGGAGGTCTTCTTCGCGGAGTCCCCGGCCGACGTCGAGTACGCCAAGTCGCTGTGCCAGACCTGTCCCGTCCGCGAGGCCTGCCTCGCCGGTGCGAAGGACCGCCGGGAGCCCTGGGGCGTCTGGGGTGGAGAGCTCTTCATCCAGGGCGTCGTCGTAGCCCGCAAGCGCCCCCGTGGCCGTCCGCGCAAGAACGCAGTAGCGGTGTGAACGCCAACGCCGTAGGAACCATCGACCGACCCCTGACGCACGACCCGAAGAAGCAGGTCCCCATGAACCCCTCCACAGAAGTGGCGCACGCCACCGAAGCCCCGCGACACACCTCCGGCGCCTACAGCGCCCGCCAGAACAGGAACCTCGAAATGCAACTCATGCCAGAAGCCTTGGCACGTGCCCATATGCAACAACGCCTCTACGAGGCCGAGCACGAACGTCAGGCCCTTCGACTGGTGTCGGCGCGCCGACTGCAGCGCCGGGCCGAACGCGTCTCGCTCCGCGCCCGCCGTGCGCTGGCGATGGCCGTCATGCAGTAACACGCACCAACGGCCGCCCACCCGCGGCCGCGTACCACCACTCCGTGCTCACAACGAACACCGCGGGGCCGGTCCGAAAGGACCGGCCCCGCGGTGCGTTACGGCGCATCAACGGGCACGGGTAGAGGTATCGTCACCAAGTGGACCAGAAGACTCAGCACAACCGGGTCGGGACTGCCCAGACAACGACGTGCGCGCGCTGCGGTGCCGTCGAGGAGGGTCTGCCGATCACCTGGACCTGCTCCGTGGAGAACAGCCGGCGCGTCTACTTCTGTGACCGGTGCGGCCGGGAGAACCTCCGCAGTATCGAAGGTCGTCTCGACTCCTCCTGGTGGTAGCGCCGCCGGATTGGCACTATGCCGACTCCGCCGCCCCACCGGCGTCGAAGCCCGGCAGCCACTCCAGCAGTTCGTCGCGCAGCCGCACCGTCGCGCCCAGCTGGCACAGCACCCCGATGGTGCTCAGCGTCACGCGGTGGATCAGCAGATACGACGGCGGCAGGTTCAGCTGCTTGCCCAACTGATGGGCGGGTGAGCGCGGATCGGCGATCCGTGCCGCCTGGGCTCGCATCCAGCTGCGGACGAAGGTGAACTCCTCGGACCCGGCCGGCTCGATGATCGGCCGCAGATAATCCAGCACCGCGTCCGGGCGCAGCTTGATCGACGGGCGGACGAACCCCTCCTGGCGCAGCATCGCGTGCACCGATTCGGCGTCGCCCTCCAGCGCCAGCCGCAGCGCGGTGCCGATCGGCAGCGGCAGCCCGTCGGGCAACCGGTCCACCGTCCCGAAGTCCAGCACGCCCAGCCGCCAGCCCTCGGCGGGGCCGTCGTCCACCAGCAGCCGGAAGTTTCCCGGGTGCGGGTCGGCGTGCAGCAACCCGGTACGCGCCGGGCCCGCGAACAGGAAGCGCGCCAGCAGCTGTCCCGCCCGGTCCCGCTGCTCCCGCGTGCCCTTGGCGATCACCTCGGCCATGGGCACGCCGTCCATCCACTCGGTGACCAGGACCTGATCGGCCTGGTGCACCACATCGGGCACCGACACATCGGGGTCGTCGGCGAACTCCGTTGCGTGAGCGTGCTGTGCCTGCGCCTCCAGCTCGTAGTCCAGCTCCTCCGAGACGCGGGCGCGCAACTCCGCGATCAGCGGCTTTATGTCCATCCCCGGGATCATCGGGCCGAACAGCCGGGCCACCCGGCCCAATTGGGACAGGTCGGAGAGAAGAGCCTCCCCGGCACCCGGGTACTGCACCTTCACCGCGACAGCCCTGCCGTCGTGCCACACCGCGCGGTGCACCTGGCCGATCGAGGCGGCCGCTGCCGGCGTTTCGTCGAACTCGGTGAACAGCTCCCGCCAATCCGTGCCCAGCCGCTGGGCGAGCACCTTGCGCACCGTGGCGACGGGCATCGGCGGTGCCGAGTCCTGCAGTTTGGTGAGAGCGGCCCGGTAGGGACCGGCCACGTCCTCGGGCAGCGCGGCCTCGAACACCGACAGCGCCTGGCCGAACTTCATGGCCCCGCCCTTGAGCTCTCCGAGCACTTTGAACAGCTGCTCGGCGGTGCGTTCCTGTAGTTCGCTCGCGACGACCTCGGCGGGACGACCGCCCAGCCGCCTGCCCAGCCCGAGTGTGGCGCGGCCCGCGAACCCCAGGGGGAGCGCGGCCAGTTTCGCGGTGCGAGTCACCGCCTTACGAGGAAGATCAGACATACGCCCCTCATTCCCGTCGGTCACCCGGCCATTGTGCCTCTCCGCACTCGCGGCGCTGCGGGCAGCACCGCCCTCGCGTCACTTCCCGCACCACAGCCGCATCTGATGTCACCCGGCACCGGTCGTACTTCCATGGAAAGCCGGGCCAGCGCCAGCTCCACCCGGGCCCCGGAACTCGGGGGGCTTCCGCCGTCGAGGAAGGCCAGCGCGTGGGCCGCGGCCAGTCCCGCGACGGTCGTCGCCAGGGCGATGTCGCAGGCCGGAACCGCGGGCGCCCGGCCCGACCTGAGCTGGGCCAGCATCCGCGGCCAGGCGGGATCCTCGTCCGCCAGCCGCAGTGCCAGACAGCCCGCGCAGCCGGTACGCCCCGGAACGACGAGCGGGCCCACCACCCCCATGCCCTCGACGACGCCCGTATGGAGGTGCGGAATACCCGCCGCGAGCAATCGCTCCGCCTCGCGGGGCTCCGGCGCGTAGGCCGCCAGCCCGTCGCGCGGGGCCACCACGACCAGCGCCAGCCGGGGATCCTCCGGCTCCTGTCCCGGCCCGCACCCGGAACCCGGTCCGCGCCCCGGCCGGGGACCACGCCGGCCGAGCGCCGCCGCGCGCGGATCGGGCGCGGCCCGGCGCACCGCCCCGCGGGCGGCCGCGTCCCGCCGCTCGCCGATGTGCTCGGCGGGGATCCCGCCCGGGCTCACGTCCCACGGCTCGACCCTTCCGCCGTCCATCACCTCGACCCGGCCGACGCCGGCCGCCGACAGCAGCGCGGCGACGGCCGCCCCGACCCGGCCGGCCCCGCGGACCCGCACCCGCACCGCCCGCCGCTCCCGCATCCGGCCGGCCGCGCCGCCGGGGCCCGCGTGCACGACGGACAGCGCGGCGAGGTCGGGCCGCAGCCGGTCGATCGCCGCCGTCCGGTGCCGGACCGCCTCGGAGAGCCGGGCGTGCGCCGCCGCGTCGTCCAGCACGCCGCCCTCGGCGAGCAGCCCCAGCAGCTGCCGCACCTGCTGCGGTCCCAGCCCCAGCGCCTCGGCGTCCCGGGTCAGCAGGGCCGCCCCGCGGGTGCCGTCCAGCAGATCGAGGAATCCCGCCGCCGCGCCGTCGACCGAGTCCAGGACGACCGCGTGGGCCGGATCAATTCCGAACTGCACGCTCTCGCGGTTGCGCCAACTGCGCCGCATGGCGGTTTTGAGCATGGGACGCATGGCCACCCCCGGTAGATCATCCGCGGATCCATTCATGATCCGCTCGTTCGGCATCGCCGTAATGCGGCAGTCACAGAATGCATGCGGGCGCCGACAGTGACGAAAAGTTATCCACAGGTTGTGAGGGATAGTCGTTCAATATGCGCACGAAGCGAGGTGATTCCCGGGCCAACCGGCCCGGGGACGGGACTTCCCGGACCCCCACCCGGTAACGTCGGAGCGTGTCCGCCGACCCAGCGCATGACCTCTCCAGCCAGCAGTCCCTCACCTCCCGGACGAGTGAGGTCGAAGTGCGCCGCAGCGCCCGAAGGCGCCGGACGGTCTCGGCCTACCGCGAGGGAGACCGCACCGTGGTCCTCATCCCGGCCCGGATGTCGGTGGCCGAGGAGCAACGCTGGGTGACGGTGATGCTCGAGAAACTCGAGGCGCAGGAGAGCAAGCGGATCCTCGGCGACGACGAGCTGTCGACCCGCGCCGCGCAGCTCTCCGAGCAGTATCTGGACGGCCGCGCCGAGCCGGACTCCGTCCGCTGGGTCACCAACCAGAACTCCCGCTGGGGGTCCTGCACTCCGTCCGAGGGCAGCATCCGGCTCTCGCACCGACTGCAGGGCATGCCCGAGTACGTCATCGACTACGTACTGCTGCACGAACTCGCCCATCTGTTGGTGCCGGGCCACGGTCCGAGCTTCTGGAAGCTGCTGGAGTCGTATCCGCGGACCGAGCGGGCCCGCGGATATCTGGAGGGCGTCGTCGCGGCCGGCCGGCTGCCGCAGTTGCCCACCGTCCGAGAGGAATAGCCGCTGTCGGGGTCAGGGGCTAGCCTGTCGCAACGCACATGTATTTACGGGATGGGGGACGGTCGTTCGTATGGCCAGGGAATTCCAACGTGGCCACAAGGCCAAGATCAGTGATCTCACGGCGGGGACGGATCTGTACATCGGTGTGCAGATCGCCGGACCCGGCCTGTCGTTCGACATCAGCTGCTTCGGGCTCGACGAGAAGGAGCAACTGTCGGACGACAGTTACTTCATCTTCTTCAACCAGCCCAAGTCGCCCGAGGAATCCATCCAGCAACTCGGCGCGCAGGCGGGGGACAGCGAGTCCTTCCGCGTGACGCTGGACCGGATTCCCCCCAAGATCCGCAAGCTCTCCTTCACCGCGACCATCGACGGCAACGGCCAGATGTCGCAGGTGGGGCCGGGGTACATCCGGATCGTCGCCGGCGGTGAGGAAGTCGCGCGCTACAGCTTCACCGGCGCCGAGTTCAGCACCGAGCGCGCGGTGATGCTGGCCGACGTGTACCTCAAGGACGTCTGGCGCTTCGCCGCCGTCGGCCAGGGCTTCGACGGCGGACTGGACGCGCTGCTGCGCAACTTCGGCGGCGAGGTCGCCGAAGAGGCGCCGGCCGCCGCGTCCCCGCAGCAGACCGGGGCGCCGGGCTTCGCGCCGCCGCCCGGTGGCGCCGCACCCGCCCCCTCCTTCGGCGCGCCCGCCGGACCGCCGCAGCCCGCACCCGCTTTCGGCGCTCCGCCCGGGGCCCCGCAGCCCGCGCCCGCTTTCGGCGCTCCGCAGCCCGCCGCCGCGCAGGGGTTCACGCCGCCCCCGGCCAACCCGTCGATCCACCAGCAGCAGACCATGATCGCGCCGCTGGCGACCCCGCCGGGCCAGGCGCCGTTCGGCCAGGTCCCGCCGCCGCAGCCGCCCCCCGGACAGGTGCCGGGCCAGCAGTTCGGCCAGCCCCCCGGCCCGCCGCAGTACGGGCAGCCCCAGTTCGGGCAGCCGCCGGGCCAGCCGCAGTTCGGCCAGGTACCGGGCCAGCCGGCACCGTACGGCCAGCCGCAGGCGGGCCAGCCGGCCGGCGGGATCTCCGGCGCCATGCAGAAGTTCCGTGAGACGCCGACCGGCCAGCGGTGGACGCAGCAGAACAACAAGATGGTGCGGGCCGACCTCTCGCAGGCCGGCGGCCAGCCGGTGCTCGCCCGGCAGGGCAGCATGGTGCTCTACCAGGGCAAGGTCGACTACAGCTACAAGGGTGCCGGGTTCGCCGGCCGGATCGTCGGCGGCGCCACCGGCCAGGAGATGCAGCTGATGCGCTGCACCGGGCAGGGCCAGGTCTTCTTCGCGGAGAACGGCGCCCATCTGCACCCCATCGAGCTCCAGGGAGACGCCATCTGCGTCTCCTCCGAGAACGTCCTCGCGTTCGACGAGAGCCTGCAGTACGAGGTGCGCAGGATCGAGGGCCACGGCATCCCCGGCGGCGCGCTCTTCACGATGCAGTTCCAGGGCACCGGAACGATCATCGTCAAGACCCACGGCACCCCCGTGGTGCTGCCGGTAACCCCGACCACGTACGCGGACTGCAATGCGATCGTCGCCTGGTCGGCGGCGTCCCAGGTGATCATCTCCAGCCAGGTCCGGCTGCGGAGGAACGCCTACCCCGGCCACAGCGGAGAGACCGTGAACCTCCAGTTCCGCGGCGCTCCCGGCAACTTCATCGTCGTCCAGCCCTACGAGGTGTGACCCGCAATGGACCAGCAGATGATCGCGGGCTACGCACCGACCCCGGTGTCCGCCCGGATGGAGACGCACGGCTCGGCGATGCTCAAGGTCGCCATGCAGACCGGCCAGGACCTGTTCGCCCGCACCGGCTCGATGGTCGCGTACGAGGGCTTCGTCCAGTACGAGCCCAACCCGCCCGCCGTCCGGCAGATGGCGTCGCAGTGGCTCACCGGTGAGGGCGCCCCGCTGATGAAGTGCACCGGCGACGGCCTGCTCTACCTGGCCGACTACGGCGCCGACGTGGTGTGCGTCAATCTCAACAACGAGTCCCTGTCGGTCAACGGCACCAACCTGCTCGCCTTCGACGCGCACCTCCAGTGGGGCGTCGAGCGGGTCAAGGGGCTCGCCAAGTTCGCCGGCCAGGGCCTGTTCAACGTGGGGGTGAAGGGCACCGGTTGGGTCGCCATCACCTCCCGCGGCACGCCGATCGTCGTCGACTGCGGAAGCGGCGCCGACGAGACCTACGTCGACCCGGACGCGCTCGTCGCCTGGTCGTCGGGGCTCAAGATGAAGGCCAAGCGCAGCTTCAAGGCGTCCTCCCTGATCGGGCGGGGCAGCGGCGAGGCATTCCAGATCGCGTTCTCCGGCCAGGGCTTCGTCGTCGTACAGCCCAGCGAGGACAGCACAGACCGCCTCCGGGCACGGGGCTGAGGGGGAGCGACCGATATGCAGAGCCCGCTTTTCGCGAACACCGAGGTCCAGTCGAACGACCTCTACGCACTCCAGAACCCGTACCTGCTGCGGGTCAAGCTGGAGGGCAACTCCGGCCGTGACTGTCTCGCCCGCAAGGGCTCGATGGTCGCCTACCAGGGCATGATCGAATTCGACGGCGAGTACCAGTCGCGCAACCAGGGCGGCGCGCGCATGGCCACCGGCGAGGGCCTGGACCTGATGCGCTGCTCCGGGCAGGGCACGGTCTACCTCGCCAACCTGGCCCAGCACATCCACGTGGTGGACGTCGACCATGACGGCCTCACCGTGGACAGCGCCTACGTGCTCGCCCTCGACTCCGGGCTGCACTGGGACGTGATCGCCGTGGACAGCCAGTTCGGCCTGTCCGGCACCGGCGCCTACAACCTGAACATCTCGGGCCAGGGCAAGGTCGCGCTGATGACCTCGGGCAAGCCGCTGCTGATGCCGGTCACCCCGGACAAGTACGTGTCCTGCGACGCGGACGCGGTGGTCGCCTGGTCCTCCTCGCTGCGCGTCCAGATGCAGGCGCAGACCAGCAGCTCGTCGGTCTACCGCCGGCGGGGCAACACCGGCGAGGGCTGGGAGCTCAACTTCGTGGGCCAGGGGTACGTCCTGGTGCAGCCCAGTGAGCTGATGCCGCCGCAGAACGCGCAGCTCGGCCAGGGCCTGCTGGCCCAGTACGGCGTGGGCCAGCAGGGCGCCCACGCCCAGAACCAGGGCAACATCTGGACCAACAACCGCTGAACCGGGTTGGTGCGGGCCGTGCCCGCGCGCCGCCTCAGAGCAGCGCGCGGGTACGGGCCAGCAGCGTTTCGACCGAACCGTCGGCGACCGAGCCGACCTCGTCGTAGCCGTACCAGCGCAGGTCCAGCGACTCCTCGCTGATCGCCTCGACTGCGCCGGCCTGCGCGATCGCCGCGTACTGCACATCCAGGTGCCAGGCGCAGGGCGTCGAGTGCCGGTCCAGGTTCACCGGCTCCGGACGCAGCAGCGTCAGCCCGGGAATGCCGGACTCCTCGGTGGCCTCGCGCAGCGCGGCGGCCGCCAAGGTGGCGTCCTCCGGCTCGCAGTGGCCGCCCATCTGGAGCCACATCTTCAGCTTCTTGTGCAGGGTCAGCAGCACTCGCCCGGTCGTCGGGTCCACCACCAGCGCGCTGGCGGTGATGTGCCCCGGCTGCGACGCCTTCCACATGCCGTCGGGAGTGCTGTCGAGATGATCGAGGTAGGCCAGCCGCAGGCGCTCCTGGCCGGCATCGGGCGCGTCCCACTCCTTCAGGACGCGCACCGCGTCCGCGTGCAGAGTCACTTGCCCTCGTCGTCCTTGCCCAGGTCGGGAGCGCCGGAGCCGTCGTCCGGCTTCTTCGTCCCGTCCTTCTCGGTCCCGTCCGTGGTCAGGCGCTTCTCGGCGGCCTCGCCGAGCATCTTGTCGAGCTCGGAGAAGTCCGCGCTCTCGCGGTGCACGAAGCCGTCCGGATCGTCCAGGTCCTCCGCGGTGGGCAGCATGTCCGGGTGCTCCCACAGGCCGTCACGGCCGTCGACACCGCGGGCGTCGGTCAGCGAGGCCCACAGCCGGGAGGCGTCCCGCAGCCGGCGCGGGCGCAGCTCGAGACCGATGAGCGTCGCGAACGTCTGCTCGGCGGGGCCGCCGGTCGCCCGGCGGCGGCGCAGCGTCTCGCGCAGCGCGGCGGCGGACGGCAGGTGCGGGGCCGCGGCGGCGTGCACCACGGCGTCCACCCAGCCCTCGACCAGCGCGAGCGCCGTCTCCAGCCGGGCCAGCGCCGCCTTCTGCTCGGGGGTGTCCTCGGGCTGGAACATGCCCTGCGCCAGCGCTTCCTGCATGGCCTCGGGGTTCGACGGGTCGAGCTGGCCGACCGCGTCCTCCAGCTTCGCCGTGTCGACCTTGATGCCGCGCGCATACCCCTCGACGGCGCCGAACAGGTGCGCCCGCAGCCACGGCACATGGGCGAAGAGCCGCTGGTGGGCGGCCTCGCGCAGCGCCAGGTACAGCCGCACCTCCTCCTGCGGGACGCCCAGGCCCTCGCCGAAGGCCGCGATGTTCGCGGGGAGCAGCGCGGCCTTGCCGGCCGGGCCGAGCGGCAGACCGACGTCGGTGGAGCCGACCACCTCGCCCGCCAGGGTGCCCAGCGCCTGGCCGATCTGGCTGCCGAACATCGCTCCGCCCATGGAGCGCATCATCCCGAGCAGCGGGCCGGACATGGCCTGCATCTCCTCGGGCAGCACATCGCCCATCGCGGCGCCGACCCGCTCCGCGACCGGGTCCACCAGCTCCTTCCACACCGGCAGGGTCGCCTCGACCCATTCGGCGCGGCTCCACGCCACGGCGCTGCCCGAGCCGGAGGGCAGTGACGTCGCCCCGTCCAGCCACAGGTCGGCCAGCCGGACGGCCTCGGAGACCCAGGAGCGGTCGGCCGGGCCGACGCTCGCGTCCTTGACGCCGTCCGCGGTGCCCTGCGCGACCGTCTGGCGCGCGATGTCCTTGGCCATGTCCCAGTTCACCGGGCCGCCCTCGTACGAGAGCATCTGGCCGAGCTGCTGGAAGGCGGCGCCGAGGTCATTGGGGTTCAGGGAGCCGAACATCGCGGCGAAGGGGTTGTCCCCGCCGGCGCCACCGAACGGGTTGACGCCACCGAAACCGAAGGGATTGTTGGCAGGCCCCTGCCCCGGCCCGCCGCCGCCCTGGTTCTTGCCCTCGTCCCCGTCCTCGGGCTCCTCGGGAGGGACGCCGAATCCGAATGGGTGGTCGCTCACGGGTTTCCTCGGCTCTATGTGTTGGGGCTGTGTGTTGTGGGCTGTCCCTCCAGCCTAGACATCAGTCAGGCAGGATGGCTGCGTACCAAGTGCGCACCTCGTACCAGAAACAACCGTGGGAGACACCCGGTGAGTTCCCCAGAAGCACACGTTCGCCCAGAGCGGAGCCCGTCCAAGGCCCCCGCGGGCCCTGTGGTGGCGATCACCGGTGCGGCGTCCGGCCTCGGCCACCTCCTCGCGCTGCGGCTCGTCGAGTCCGACGAGGTCAAGAAGGTCGTCGCGATCGACGAACGCCGCGGAGACGTGCCCGGCGCGACGTGGCGGGTGCTCGACGTGCGGGACCCGGCCATCGCTGAGAAGCTGCGCGGCGTCGACGTCGTCGTCCATCTGGGCCTCGACCTCGATCTGGAGTCGGACCCCAAGGCGCGTACCGCCTTCAACGTGCGCGGCACCCAGACCGTGCTCACCGCGGCGGCCGCCGCCGGGGTACGCCGTGCGGTGCTCTGTACCTCGGCGATGGTCTACGGCGCCCAGGCCGACAACGATGTACCGCTGGCGGAGGACGCCCCGCTGCGGGCCACCGCCGAGGCCAGCTTCGTCGACGACCTGCTGGAGATCGAACGGCTCGGCCGCAGGGCCCCGCGCGCGCACCCCGGGCTGAACGTGACGATCCTGCGCCCCGCCGTCCTGGTCGGTGGCACGGACACCGCTCTGACCAGGTATTTCGAGTCGCCTCGACTGCTGGTGGTGGCGGGCAGCCGGCCCTGCTGGCAGTTCTGCCACGTCGAGGACCTGGTGTCGGCGCTGGAGTACGCGGTGCTGGAGAAGGTCGACGGCGAGATGGCGGTCGGCTGCGACGGCTGGCTGGAGCAGGAGGAGGTCGAGGAGCTGTCGGGCATCCGCCGGATGGAGCTGCCGCCGGCCATCGCCTTCGGCGCCGCCTCCCGCCTGCACCGCCTCGGCCTCACCCCGTCCCCGGCCGGCGATCTGGCGTACACGATGCACCCGTGGGTGGTCAGCGGCAGCCGGCTGCACGAAGCGGGCTGGCGCCCCCAGTGGACCAACGAGGAGGTGTTGGCGCAGCTCCTGGAGGAGGTCGCGGGCCGCAACTCCGTCGCGGGCCGCCGACTGGGCCGCAAGGACGCCACCACCCTGGGCGCGGCCGGCGCGACGGTCGCCCTGGTGGGCACCGCCGCCCTGGTGCGCCGGGCCCGCAAGCGGCGCGGAATCTAGGCGCGGCGCGGCCCAGGAAAGGGGCACCACCCCTCGTGGAGCAACCACCGGAATCGAACTTCCGCATCGCGGGCGGATGAGGCAGCATGTGCCGCATGGCACCGACGCACGCTGACGCGCAGAACCCGATCCGGCTCCTGGAGATCCGCGACACGCCCCTGTCCGTGGACGAGGTCTTCGCGGCCGTCGGGCACGAGGCCGCCGGGGGTACGGCGCTGTTCGTCGGCACCGTACGGGACCACGACGGCGGTTCCGGCGCGGAAGTGACCGGTCTCGGCTACTCCTCGCACCCCACCGCGGAAGCGGAGATGCGCCGGATCGCGGAGAAGATCGCGGCGGAGTACCCGGTCCGGGCGCTGGCCGCGGTGCACCGTGTGGGTGACCTCCAAGTGGGCGATTTGGCGGTGGTCGTGGCAGTCTCGTGCCCGCACCGCGGCGAGGCGTTCGCGGCCTGCCGCCAGCTGATCGACGAGCTCAAGGCCGAGGTCCCGATCTGGAAGCACCAGACCTTCGCGGACGGCCAAGAAGAGTGGGTCGGCGCGTAGCGCTGTCAGGGAGAGTGCTCGGACGGCCGACTCCGGTTGCGTAACTCCTTACCCGCCCCGACCGTTGTCCTACTGGGTGGTTAATCTGCTCATAGGTCCATAATTGGCGTACGCGGGGTCGGGAGTACTTCATGGCAGCGCTCGCTTGGTTGCTCATTCCGCTTGTGGCCGTGCTCGTTGCCACCGTCTGGGGCAGCTGGGCCGCGCGTACCCGTGCAACCGGGGACGGATCCTCGCTGGCGGACTATGAGCGATTCCGTGAGGCGATGCAGAAGTCCCATTCCGGATAGTCCGGGCCCGGGCGCCCCGACCCCTACGGACCGGCCCAGCGGACCGTTTGTCGGACCGGTCCCGTACATTCGTGGCATGCCACGCCGCACCGCGACGCTGATCGCCTCGACCCTGACGCTGATAGCGCTGCTGTGCGTCGCCCTTCTGACGCCTGCGCCGTACGCCGAGATGTCACCCGGGCCGACCGTCAACACCCTTGGTGACCACGGGGGTGAACCGGTCCTGCAGATTTCCGGGCACCAAACCTATCCGACGACCGGCCATCTCAACATGACCACCGTCAGGGTGACCGGCGCGGACTACCGGATGAATCTGGTGGAGGCCGTTGTCGGCTGGATCGGCCATGACGAGAAGGTCGTCGAACACGACACCCTCTACCCGCAGGGTCAGACCGCCGAGCAGGCCGACCAGCAGAACGCCGAGGAGTTCACCCAGTCCCAGGACAGCGCCAAGGTCTCGGCGCTCCGGAAGCTGAACATCGCGGTCTCCTCGCGGGTCATCGTCGGCGCGGTCGTCAAGGGCGGTGCCTCCGAGGGCAAGCTGCACGCCGGCGATGTGATCAAGGCGGTGGACGGCACCGCGGTGAAGGAGCCGGGCGATGTCGCCAAGCTCGTCACCAAGCACCAGCCGGGTCAGAACGTCGTCTTCACCGTGATCCCGGAGGAGGCGGCGAAGAAGAAGGACGGCGCCTCGCAGGAGGTCGCGGTCACCACCCGGAAGTCGACCGACGAAGGGCAGGCGCGGGCGGTCGTCGGCATCCAGGCCGGTGTGGAGCACCTCTTCCCGTTCACCATCGACATCAAGCTCGCCGATGTCGGCGGTCCGAGCGCGGGCCTGATGTTCGCCCTCGGCATCGTCGACAAGCTCACGCCGGGCGACATGACCGGCGGGAAGTTCGTGGCCGGCACCGGCACCATCGACGACAACGGCAAGGTGGGCCCGATCGGCGGTATCGGGCTCAAGACGATAGGGGCGCGCGGCCAGGGTGCGCAGTACTTCCTCACCCCGGCCGACAACTGCGCCGAGGCCGCCAAGGACGTCCCCTCCGGCCTCACCCTGGTCAAGGTGAGCACGATCGACGACGCCATGTCGGCCCTGGAGAACATCAAGGCCGACCGGACGGCCGGTCTGCCGAGCTGCTCGAAGAGCTGACCCCCGCCGGGCGGGCCCGAAACGGCCCCGCCCGGCTGCCGGAGCTCAGCCCGGAAGGCCTCGGCTCGACCGGGGCCTCGGCCCTCGAACGGCCTCAGCCCTCGACCGGAGCTCAGCTCTCGAACGTGGCGGCCAGTGCCTCCGCCAGGCCCGGTACGAGGTCGGAGCCGGTCAGGACCTCGGTGGCGGTGTCCTTGGACCGGAGCCTGATGGCCGACTCACGGGCACCGTTGCGCAGCACGGCCACCGTCATCCGCACTTCCTGGCGCTCCGGGTGCTCGGCGACCCACTTCGCGAGCTTGGCGTCGTTCAGCCCCTCGGGGATCGCCGCCTCCGCGGACGGCGGCAGCATCAGCCGCTCCACCGTCATCGCGCAGCCGGCGATGACGTCCGGCCAGGCGATGGTGGCGAGGAACTCGTCCAGCGCCTTGCCCTCGGGCAGCTCGTCCTGCTCGACCGGGGTCAGTGCCCCGGCGTTCTTTCCGTCGAGTCCCAGCTGGTCGGCCAGGCCCGGCTCCTGTGTACGCAGGCGTGCGGTGTCGACCAGGGCGAACAGCCGCGCGGGCCGGTCCCAGCCGAGACCGGACGCATATTCGTCGATCTCCAGTACGGCACGGGTCAGCGGGCTGGCCGCGAGAGGTGCTCCATCGGTCGCAATGTTGGACATGGTCAATATCCTGCCTGTTCCCGGGCGAAAATCGGGAACCGAGTAAAGCGTGAGTAAGTTGCACCAGTGGGGGTCCGACCCGGGACGCCCGCAGACACCGACACTTCGAGGTGCGCACCTTGGTATTCCAGATGCCGGATCGCGGCGGAGGTCCGACGGGGCCGCGGATCAGACTCGGCCGTCCGTCCCGGCGTACGCGGACACTACTGATGACGCTTGGCGCGCTGATCGTGCTCGCCATCGCGTTCGTCATGTTCGCGGGCTTCTGGACGGACTGGCTCTGGTACCGCTCAGTCCATTATTCATCGGTCTTCACCACCACCCTGTGGACGAAGATCGGCCTGTTCTTCACCTTCGGCCTGTTGATGGCCGCCGCCGTGGGGATCAACATCTACCTCGCCCACCGGCTCCGGCCGCCGCTCAGCGCGATGTCGCTGGAGCAGCAGAGCCTGGACCGATACCGCATGGGCATCGCGCCCTACAAGAAGTGGGTGCTGCTCGCGGTCTGCGCCATGGTCGGCCTCATCGCGGGCGGCTCGGCCTCCGGCCAGTGGCGTACGTGGCTGCTGTACACGAACGCCACACAGTTCGGCACGAAGGATCCGCAGTTCCACAAGGACGTGGCGTTCTACGCCTTCGACCTGCCCTGGTACCGCTTCCTGCTGAGCTTCGGCTTCGCGGCCGTGGTCCTCGGCCTGGTGGCGGCCGCGCTGGTGCACTACCTGTACGGCGGGCTGCGGATCACCTCGCCCGGCGGGCGCGCCACGGCGGCGGCCACCGGCCACCTGTCGGTGCTGCTGGGCATCTTCGTGTCCCTCAAGGCCGTCGCGTACTGGCTGGACCGGTACGGCCTCGCGGTGAAGTCGAGCGACTTCAAGGCCACCTCCAACTGGACCGGCCTGCGTTACGTGGACGCGAACGCGTATCTGCCGGCGAAGAACATCCTCTTCGCCATCGCGATCATCTGCGCGCTGCTGTTCTTCGCGACGCTGTGGCGGCGCACCTGGTCGCTGCCGATGATCGGCTTCGGCCTGATGGTGCTCTCCGCGATCCTGATCGGCGGGCTGTACCCGGCGATCGTGCAGAAGTTCCAGGTGCAGCCGAACGAGGCCGCCAAGGAAGCGCCGTACATCCAGAAGAACATCGACGCGACGCGTGAGGCCTACGGGATCGACGACAGCAAGGTCAGCCCCTACCCGGGGACCCCCGCCAACCCGAACAAGGACGTGCTGCGCGCCGACGCCAACACCACGGCGAGCGTGCGTCTGCTGGACCCGAACGTGGTCTCGCCGACGTTCCAGCAGCTGCAGCAGACCCGCGGCTACTACGCCTTCCCGTCCACGCTCGACGTCGACCGGTACACGACCGACAAGAAGGAACAGGACACGGTCGTCGGCCTGCGCGAGCTGAACGTCAGCGGCATCCCCGAGAACAACTGGATCAACGACCACTTCAAGTACACCCATGGGTACGGAATGGTCGCGGCCAAGGGGACGAACGCGCTGACGGACGGCTCGCCGGACTTCACGGAGAAGAACCTGCCGGCCACCGGCACCCTCCCCGAGTACCAGCAGCGGATCTACTACGGCGAGCAGACCAAGCAGTACTCGATCGTCGGCGGCCCGACGAAGGAGATCGACTACACCGACAGCAGCGGTGAGAAGGCGTACACCTACACCGGAAACAGCGGGGTCGGGCTCGACAACCCGATCACGCGGGCCGCGTACGCGGTGAGCTTCGGTGAGCCGCAGATCCTGTACTCGGGGGCGATCGGCAAGGGCTCCAAGGTGCTCTACAACCGGACGCCCAAGGAGCGGGTCGAGGCCGTCGCGCCGTGGCTCACCATCGACGGCGACCCGTACCCGTCGGTCGTCGACGGCCATGTGAAGTGGATCGTGGACGCCTACACGACCACCAACGGTTATCCGTACGCCTCCCGCACCACGCTGGGGGACACCACGGCCGACTCGCTGACCGACGGCCAGCGCACGGTGCTCGCGCAGCAGAACCAGGTCAACTACATCCGCAACTCGGTCAAGGCGACCGTGGACGCGTACGACGGCACCGTCACCCTGTACCAGTGGGACGCCAAGGACCCGGTACTGAAGACCTGGATGAAGGCCTTCCCCGGCACGGTCAAGGACAAGAGCGAGATCAGTCCCGACCTGATGGCGCACCTGCGGTATCCGCAGGACCTGTTCAAGGTGCAGCGGCAGCTGCTGACCCGCTACCACGTGACGCTCGCGTCGACGTTCTACAGCGGCAGCGAGGTGTGGCAGGTCCCGGACGACCCGGCGGCGAAGACCGGCAAGGCGGTTCCGCCGTACTACCTGAGCCTGAAGATGCCGGACCAGAGCGCGCAGTCGTTCTCGCTGACGACCACGTTCACGCCCAACGGGCGGGACAACCTGAGCGCGTTCATGGCCGTCGACGCCGATGCGACGAGCAAGGACTACGGCGCGATCAGACTGCTCCAACTGCCACCGAACACCACGGTGGACGGGCCGAAACAGGTGCAGAGCAAGCTCAACTCCGACAACAAGGTCGCGCCACAGATCAACCTGCTCAAACGCGGGGGCGATTCGACGGTCGAGTACGGCAACCTGCTCACGGTGCCGTTGAACGGCGGCCTGTTGTACGTGGAGCCGGTCTACGTCAGGGGCGCGGGCACCAACTACCCGCTGCTCAGGAAGGTTCTGGTCACCTACGGGAACCAGATCGGCTTCCAGGACACCCTCGGTGAGGCGCTGAACGAGGTGTTCAACAGCGAGGGCGGCACCCAGCCACCACCGAGTACCGGGCAGCCGACGCAACCGACACCCGATCCGACGGTCGCTGCGGCCCTCGCGGACGCCCAGAAGGCGTTCGACGCGGGCCAGGCGGCGCTCAAGGCCGGTGACTGGGCCAAGTACGGCGAGGCGCAGAAGCAGCTGGCCGCGGCGCTGCAGAGGGCAGTGGCGGCGGAGCAGAAGACACCAAAGAAGGGCTGATCAGACACACCGCGCGTCGTGGTACGGTTGGGACACAACGGCGCGGGGTGGAGCAGCTCGGTAGCTCGCTGGGCTCATAACCCAGAGGTCGCAGGTTCAAATCCTGTCCCCGCTACTGTAGAAGAGGCTCGGAGTCAACAGACTCCGGGCCTCTTCACTTATTTAGGGGACGCTCAGAGCTTTGCGTTTGGTAAGGCGCCAAGTCGGGAAGTCGACAAAACGCTGAAGTGACCAATTGGGTTGCGGTATACCAGGTGTACGGCGGTAACGGGTGGTGCGACGATGGACCTTATGGGGGATGGTGCAAGACTGCTGAATACTCGTCAGATCCATGATCGCGGGTCGACGGGTGACCTGTCGACGTCCGCGTCCAGGCTCCTTCCGGCTGTCGCCAGCCTGCTGCCGGCGCCGCGCGCCGCCGAGTCGCTTCCCGTTGCCAAGACCGAGCTGTCCGACCTGCCCGAGGCCTCCGAGGCCGCCGAACTCGCCGACGAGCAGAGCCTCGCGGTGCGTGAAGAGGCCGAGATCGAGGTCCGGCACCGCCGGGCCGCCGACCACGGCGACCCCGCCGCCATGAGCGTGCTGGGCACCCTGCTGCTGCGCCGCGGCGACCTGGACGGGGCCGAGCCGTACCTGCGCGCCGCGACCGCGAACGGCGACCGCGCCGCCGCCAACAACCTTGCCCTGCTGCTGCATCAGCGCGGCTACCCGGACGAGGCCGCCAACTGGTGGCGGATCGCCGCCGTCGCGGGTTCCGCGCCGGCCGCGCACGCCCTGGGCCGGCACTACCGCGAGCGCGGCGACGAGCCCGGTGCCGAGTACTGGCTGCGCCAGGCCGCCGAGTCGGGCCACACGCTGGGCGCGTACGCCCTGGCCGACCTGCTCGACCACCGGCGTGACGTCGGCGCCGAGCGCTGGTTCCGGGTCGCCGCCGAGCACGGCCACCGCGAGGCCTCGTACCGCATCGCGCGGATCTGCGCCGAGCGCGGCGAGGAGCGCGAGGCCGAGCAGTGGTACCGGCAGGCCGCCGCGCGCCGGCACCGCCGCGCCGCGCTGCGCCTCGGCACGCTCCTGGAGGAGCGCGGCGAGCTCAAGGAAGCCGGCCACTGGTACCTGACCGCGGCCCGTGACGGCGAGGCGCGCGCCGCCTGCGCGCTTGCCTTCCTGCTGCGCGACGCGGGCGACGTGGACTCCGCCGCCACGTGGTGGCGGCGCGCCGCCCAGGCGGGCGACGGCAACGCCGCCAACGCGCTCGGAGCGCTGCACGCGGAGGAGGGCGAGACGCAGACCGCCGAGCGCTGGTACCGCAGCGCCCTGGCGGCGGGCGACGTCAACGGGGCGTTCAACCTCGGCCTGCTCTGCGCGGGCCAGGGCCGCACCGCGCAGGCCGAGCAGTGGTACCGCAAGGCCGCGTACGCCGGGCACCGCGACGCCGCCAACGCGCTCGCCGTCCTGCTGCTGCAGCGCGGCGACGCGGCCGGCGCCGAGCCGTGGTTCTCCAAGGCGGCCGAGGCCGGCAGCATCGACGCCGCCTTCAACCTCGGCATCCTGCACACCAACCGGGGCGACGAGGCCGCCGCCCGCGGCTGGTACGAGCGGGCCGCCGCGGCCGGCCACACCGAGGCCGCGCTCCAGATCGCCATCGTGCTGCTGCGCGAGGGCGACAGCCACGGCGCCGAGCGCCACCTGCGCTGCGCCGCGGGCGGCGGCAGCCCCGAGGCGGCCTTCCGGCTCGGCGCGCTGCTGGACCGGGCGGACGCCGACGAGGCCGAGGAGGAGGCCGAGGAGTGGTACGCCCGCGCCGCCCGGCAGGGGCACCGGCGGGCCCAGGTGCGGCTCGGCATGTGCGCCGCCAAGCGCGGCGACGTCGTGGACGCGGCGCACTGGTACCGCGAGGCCGCCGAGGCGGGCAGCCGCAACGGCGCGTTCAACCTCGGGCTGCTGCTGGCCCGCGAGGGCAGCGAGCCCGAGGCCGCCCTGTGGTGGACCCGCGCCGCCGACGCCGGCCACGGCCGCGCCGCGCTGCGGATGGCGCTGCTCGCCGCCCGGCACGGCGAGCTGGCCGAGGCCCAGGGCTGGTGCGCCCGCGCGGTCGAGTGCGGCCCGGCCGAGGTCGCCGAGCGCGCGGCGCGGCTCACCGACGCCGTGAAGCACGAGCTCACGGCGTAGCCGGGGCCACCGAGGGCGGGCCCCGGCCCTGCCCCGGTCCGGCCTCCGCCCTGCCCGGCAACTGATTTGCACTGCTCAGCGCCGCTGGTCTACAGTGAGGGCACAACGACGCGGGGTGGAGCAGCTCGGTAGCTCGCTGGGCTCATAACCCAGAGGTCGCAGGTTCAAATCCTGTCCCCGCTACTTCAGTACGAAGGCCCGGTCCCTGAGACATCAGGGACCGGGCCTTCGTCGTTCCCCCGGTCCGCGCCCCCGGAGTAGTGCCTCGGACATCGTTCGGGCAAAAGCGCGCAAACAGCCTTGGAAGCCTTCCGTACCGGCGCGATCCTGGACTCCTACGTGGTGCGAGGAGGCGGGGTTGCTGCGCGGACGGTTTGGGCGGACCGTGCTGCGACGGCGTGACGGGCCGGCGCCGGCCCGGGTGATCGACGCGGAACGGTGGAGCGGGCTGTGCCGGGCCGCTGTGAGCGGCCGCGAGGAGAGTGTCGGGGCGCTGCTGGACGCCCTGCGGGCCGCGGTGGAGGGCGGCCTCCCGTACGACCGCGCCGCGGCGCTCGACGCGCTGCTGCAGTCGCCGCCCGAGCTGCTGCCGCACCTGGACCGCGGCGTCCGGGCCCGGGGCGGCACGACCGTGCCGTACCGCCCCGGCGGCACCGATCCGCTCCGACTGCTGCTCGCCTCGATGGACCGGGACGGCCGGGTGCGGCAGGCCGCGGTGGAGGCGCTGACGGGGGTCGGCGGGCCGCCGGCCGCGGCGGCGCTGGCCCTGCGTACGGTCGACTGGGTGCCCGCCGTACGGGAGCGCGCCGTCGCGGCGCTGCCCGCGCGGACCGCGCCCGACGAGGTGGCGGCCGCCCTGCGGGTCCTGCTGAGGCTGGGCGGCAGGCGCCGGGCGGCCGGCCGGCTGGCCGCGTACCGCGCGGTGCTCGCGGAGCCGGGGTACCGGCGGGCGGTCAGGGCGCTGGCCGCCGACGGCGATCTGCGGACCCGTCGCTTCGGGATGGAACTGGCCCTGGAGCTGGGGGAGTACGTACGCGGTGATCTGCTGCGGACCGCGCTGCGTGACCGGGACCAGGTCTGCCGGCGGCTGTGCGCGGAACGGCTGCTGGAGCTCGATCCGGAGCAGGCGGGACGGCTGATGCGGGCGCGCAGCGCGGCGGTGCGGGAGCTGGCGGTGGCCGCGCTGCCCGTGGACGTGCCGGCCGCGCGGCTGGTGGGGGCGCTCGCGGATCCGGCCCGGATGGTGCGGGCGCAGGCCCGTTGGCAGCTCTACCGGCGCGGTGAGCCGCCCGCCCGGGTCTACCGCAGGCAGCTCGGCCGGTGCGGGCCCGGCAGTCCTGAGGGGCTGGTGGCCGGGCTGCTGGCGGGGCTGGGCGAATGCGGGGACGCGACGGACGTACCGGCGCTGCTGCGCTTCACCGAGCCGGAGCCGGCAGGGCGGCCGGCACGGGTACGGCGCTGCGCGGTGCGGGCGCTGGGGCGGCTCGCGCCCCCGGGCGATCTGGTGCGGCTGCTGGCGCCGCTGGCGCTCGACCCGGATCCGGGGGTGGCCAGGGAGGTGTTCGAGGCGCTGGTGCGGGTGGCCGGGCAGGTGCCGGCAGAAACGGTCTGGGTGGGCAGGACCCGTACCGAGCCGGCGGTGCGCAGGGCCGCCGAGCGGCTCGCGACGGGCGCGGGAGCCGCGGCGGTCAGGAGCAGTCGGGGCACAGACCGCGGAAGGTGACCTCGACATCGGCGATGGTGAAGCCGAAGCGCTCGGTCGCAGGGAGGCTCGCGAGCGGGTCGCCGGAGGGGTGCACATCGCGGATCGTGCCGCAGCTCGAGCAGACCAGGTGCTGGTGCGGCTGGTGCGCGTTCGGGTCGTACCGCTTGGCACGGCCGTCCGTCGCGACCTCGATCACCTCACCGAGGGTCACCATCTCGCCCAGGGTGTTGTAGACGGTCGCCCGGGAGATCTCCGGCAGCCGGGAGGCGGCGCGGGCGTGCACCTCGTCGGCGGTCAGGTGGACGTGCTCGCCGTCGAGGACCTCGGCCACGACGCGCCGCTGGGCGGTCAGCCGCCAGCCGCGTTCGCGAAGTCGTTCCAGAAGGTCACTCATGCGCGGAAGCCTAACAGTGGTCGGTCCGATGTCCGAATAGGTCCGGGGATGGGTCTCTTCTTGACTTAGACTCTGTCTATCATAGGATCGATTCCGGCGACAGCCAAGGGACAGGCCGATCAGGATCCAGGGAGACGCACGTGACGGTTCAGGAAACGGGCCCGCTGACCACCGAGGCCGGTGCCCCGGTGGCGGACAACCAGAACAGCCAGACCGCCGGACTGGGCGGCCCGGTCCTGGTCCAGGACCAGTCGCTGCTGGAGAAGCTCGCGCACTTCAACCGCGAGCGCATCCCGGAGCGCATCGTGCACGCCCGCGGCGCCGGTGCGTACGGCACCTTCACGCTGACGCGTGACGTCTCGCAGTGGACCCGGGCGGCTTTCCTGTCCGAGGTCGGCAAGGAGACCGAGACTTTCCTGCGGTTCTCCACCGTGGCGGGCAACCTGGGCTCGGCGGACGCGGTGCGCGACCCCCGCGGTTTCGCGCTGAAGTTCTACACCGAGGACGGCAACTACGACCTCGTCGGGAACAACACCCCGGTGTTCTTCATCAAGGACGCCATCAAGTTCCCCGACTTCATCCACACCCAGAAGCGCGACCCGTACACCGGCTCCCAGGAGGCGGACAACGTATGGGACTTCTGGGGCCTGAGCCCCGAGTCCACGCATCAGGTGACCTGGCTCTTCGGCGACCGCGGCATCCCGGCGACGCTGCGCAACATGAACGGGTACGGCTCGCACACCTACCAGTGGAACAACGCCGCGGGCGAGGTCTTCTGGGTCAAGTACCACTTCAAGACCGACCAGGGCATCAAGAACCTGACGTCGCAGGACGCGGCCGTCCTCGCGGGTGCGGACCCCGACTCGCACCAGCGCGACCTGCGCGAGTCGATCGAGCGCGGCGACTTCCCGTCCTGGACGGTGCAGATCCAGGTCATGCCGGCGGCCGAGGCGGAGAAGTACCGCTTCAACCCGTTCGACCTCACCAAGGTGTGGCCGCACGCGGACTACCCGCCGATCGAGATCGGCAAGCTGGAGCTCAACCGCAACCCGGAGAACATCTTCGCCGAGGTCGAGCAGTCGATCTTCTCCCCGGCGCACTTCGTGCCCGGCATCGGACCGTCCCCGGACAAGATGCTCCAGGGCCGGCTCTTCGCGTACGGCGACGCCCACCGCTACCGCGTCGGCATCAACGCCGACCACCTGCCGGTGAACCGCCCGCACGCCACCGAGGCGCGCACCAACAGCCGTGACGGCTACCTGTACGACGGCCGTCACAAGGGCGCGAAGAACTACGAGCCGAACAGCTTCGGCGGCCCGCAGCAGACGAACGAGCCGCTGTGGCAGCCGACCCCGGTCTCCGGTGTCACCGGCACTCCCGAGGCGCCCTCGCACGCCGAGGACAACGACTTCGTGCAGGCCGGCAACCTCTACCGCGCCATGTCCGAGGACGAGAAGGAGCGCCTGATCGACAACCTGGCGGGCTTCATCGCCAAGGTGTCGCGTGACGACATAGCGGACCGCGCGATCAACAACTTCCGCCAGGCGGACTCCGACTACGGCAAGCGGCTGGAAGCCGCGGTCCAGGCCCTCCGCGGCTGACCGGACGCTTGCCGTAACAACCTGGGGTGCGATGAGGAGCCTGATCCGTATCGCTCCCCAGGTCGTGAACCGAAGAGGCCGGACGCCATGGGGCTCCGGCCTCTTCGCCGTCCCCGGCGGGTGCGGGTGCGGGTGCCGCCGCGGCGCGGGTTCGGGCCGGGCTCAGCCGGCCAGTGCGCCCTGCGCTCCGGCGACGGCCCGGACCGGGGCCCAGCAGCGAATGATGTCGCGGACCGACACGATCCCGACCGGGTCGCGGCCGTCGAGCACGATCAGATGCCGGAAGCCGCCGTGCACCATGGCGGACGCGGCGTCCTCCAGGGTCCACTCGGGCGTCGCGAAGACGACGTCGGTGGTGGTGTGGTCGTGGGCGGTCTCGACGTCCGGGTTCAGACCGGCGCCGATGGCGTTGAGGATGTCGCGCTCGGTGAGGATGCCGAGTCCCCAGGTGTCGGAGTCGAGGACGACGGCCGCGCCGATCCGGCGGACTGCCATCAGGCGGGCGGCCTGGCGGAGGGTGTGGGCGGGTCCAATGGTCAGGACGACGGTGCTCATGGCGTCTCGGACGAGCATGGGCTACCCCTAGAGAATGCGTTCACAAGTTCACAAGCTCGGGCATTCTCATGTTCACATGCTCCGCTCCGCGCAGCAAGGGGAGGTACGCCGCCGGTTCGTTCAGCCCGTGCGCCCCAGGTAACCCAGCAGCTCCTCGTGGAGGTGCCCGTTCGAGGCCGCCGCGTTCCCGCCGAACGGTCCCGGCTCGCCCTCCAGGCTGGTGTACCGGCCGCCGGCCTCCTGCACGATGACGGCGGGCGCCGCCATGTCCCACAGGCTCAGCTCCGGCTCGGCGCAGATGTCGACCGAGCCCTCGGCGACCATCATGTACGGCCAGAAATCGCCGTAGCCGCGGGTGCGCCAGCAGTTCCGGGACAGGTGCAGAAAGCCGTCGAGCCGGCCCTGCTCCTCCCAGCCGCTGAGCGAGGAGTACGCGAAGGACGCGTCCTCCAGCTTGTTGATCTTCGACACATGCAGCCGGGTGGCGGCCGACAGGCTGCGCCCGCTGTACGCACCGCCGCCCTTGGAGGCCCACCAGCGCCGCCCGAGCGCCGGCGCGGAGACCACGCCCACCACACCCTCGTCACCGTTCTCGCCGCGCACCACCAGCGCGATGAGGGTGGCCCAGACGGGCACGCCACGCACGTAGTTCTTCGTGCCGTCGATCGGGTCGACGATCCACCGGCGCGGGCCGACGCCATGGCTGCCGTACTCCTCGCCGAGCACCGCGTCCCGGGGGCGGGCGCGCCCCAACTGGCTGCGGATCAGCTCCTCCGCCGCCTTGTCCGCCTCGCTCACCGGCGTCATGTCGGGCTTGGTCTCGACCTTGAGGTCCAGAGCCTTGAAGCGCTCCATGGTGGTGGCGTCGGCGGCATCCGCGAGGATGTGGGCGAGGCGCAGGTCGTCGTTGAAGTCGGGCATAAGGCGAACAGTAGCGATCGCAACCGGCCGAGGTCACGTGGACGGTGCGCGGAGCCTTGACAGGGGTCTGTGACACGTCAATTCTTTGCCCACGGCCGCTGTCCGGGACATATGCGGGGGCTTGGAGCCAATGATGCCTACTGCACGGGAATCATTACTGGATGCGGCATTGGCCGCGCTGGGCGCCCGGCCGTGGGCGGCGGTGCGGATGGTCGATGTGGCGGTGTCGGCCGGGGTGTCCCGGCAGACCCTCTACAACGAGTTCAGCAGCAAGGAAGGCCTCGCCCGCGCGCTCGCGCGACGCGAGGCCGACGCGTTTCTGGCCGGGGTCGAGAAGGCCCTCGCCGAAGCCGAACGACAGGGCGCGGACGCGGGCGACTGCTTCGCCGCCGCCGCGGCCTGGACGCTGCACATCGCGCGCCGCAGCCCGCTGGTCCGCGCCACCCTTACGGGTTGCCGCAGCGAGCGGCTACCCGCCGCGGCCGTCGCCGGGATCCCGGGCCAGCGCTCGCCGCACGCCGCGCGTGTCGCCGCCGCGCACACCTCGGCGTCGCACCCCCCGGTGGCGGAGACCGCGCCCTCGCCCGCCGAACTCGTCATCGAGATCCGCAACCGGGCCGTCGGCGCTCTCGAACACGGCCACCCCAAGCTGGATCTGGCCGACATCGGCTGGGCCTGCGAGGCCGCGGTCCGGCTCACGCTCGCCTACGTCGTCGCGCCCTCGACCTCCGACGAGGACGCCTGCCTGCAGGTGGCACGGCTGGTCCGCGGGCTGCTGGCGCACGGTTGGTGAGGCGCCGGGCGGCCGGTCAGCGAGCGGTGCGCGAGCGGTCAGCGCCCTCTTGGAGTGTGTGAGCCAGGACGCCACAGCGTCCGGCCCACACCACCCAGAGGGAGTACGCCATGACGGGGACCGGCACGTCGAACAGCACGGCCTTGGCCGGCCGCAGGGAATGGACGGGCCTCGGAGTCCTCTTCCTGCCCACCCTGCTCATCTCGATGGACATCAGCGTGCTGTTCTTCGCGCTGCCGTTCATCAGCGAGGACCTGGCGCCCAGCGGCACCCAGCAGCTGTGGATCATGGACATGTACGGCTTCGTGCTGGCCGGGATGCTGATCACGATGGGCGCGCTCGGCGACCGGATCGGCCGGCGCCGCCTGCTGCTCATCGGCGCCACCGCCTTCGGCATCGCCTCCGTCGTCGCCGCGTACTCCGGCAGCGCCGAGGTGCTGATCGCCACCCGCGCGCTGCTCGGCCTCGGCGGCGCCACCCTCATGCCCTCGACGCTCGCACTGATCCGCAACATGTTCCACGACGCCAAGCAGCGCAAGACCGCGATCTCCATCTGGACCGGCGCCATGGTCGGCGGCGCCACCGTCGGGCCGATCGTCGGCGGCTTCGTCCTGGAGCACTTCTGGTGGGGCGCCGCGTTCCTGATCAACGTGCCCGCCATGGTGCTGCTGCTGATCCTCGCGCCGGTACTGCTGCCCGAGCACCGCGCCCCGCAGGCCGGACGGTTCGACGTGCTCAGCGCCTTCCTGTCGCTCGCCGCCGTCCTCCCGGTCATCTACGGGATCAAGCAGATGGCCGTGCACGGCGTCGAGCCGGTGCCCGCGCTCTCGGTCGTCGTGGGGCTCGCGGTGGCCTGGCTCTTCGTCCGCAGGCAGCGCACCTGCGCCAACCCGCTGATCGACATCGAGCTGTTCCGGCAGCGCGCGTTCAGCGCCGCCATGCTGATCAACGTGCTGGCGATGTTCGCCTTCATCGGCATCACGCTCTACACCAACCAGTACCTGCAACTCGTCCTCGGCAAGAGCCCGTTCCACGCCGCGCTGTGGTCCATGGCCGTCATGCCCGGCATCATGATCGCGATGACGGCCTCCGGCATCCTCGCCAACACGGTGCGCCCCGCCCACCTGCTGGCCGGCGGGCTGCTGCTGACGACCGTCGGCGCCCTGGTGCTCACCCGGGTCAGGACAGACTCCGGTGTCGCGCTCGCCCTGACCGGCGCCGGGCTGGTCGCCGCCGGACTGCTGGTGGGCAGCACCCTCACCGCCGACCTGATCCTGGCGGCGGCGCCGCCCGAGCGGGCCGGCTCCGCCTCCGCACTGTCCGAGACCGGCAGCGAGTTCGGCGGTGCGCTCGGCATGGCGATCCTGGGCACCATCGGAACGGCCGTCTACCACGACCGGATGAGCGGTACGTCGCCCGAGGCGCACGAGACCCTCGGCGGCGCGGTCGCCGCGGCGGCCCAACTGCCCGGCAGGGCCGGCACCGAACTGCTCGACACGGCCCGGGAAGCGTTCACCGCGGGCGTCCACGCCGCCGCCTTCGGCGCCGCGCTCGTCACCTTCACCGCCGCGGTCCTCGCGGCCGTCCTGCTCCGCCACGTGCCGGCGCCCGCCGCCAAGGGCGCTGAGGACGACGGGGGTTCGGCCGAAGCTCCGGTCGACGGCAGCGCCTCGGAGGCGGTCGCCCGCTGAGTCCCCGGGGATCGGGACAGCGGAAAGGGGGCCGTCCGGCGAAACCGCCGGACGGCCCCCTTCGCGCGATCAGTGCGTGATGAGTGCGGGATCGGTACCGGGCCAGCAAGGGGTCAGTGCGATGAGCCCGACAGCTGAAGGCCCACAACGCCCGCCAGCACCAGGCAGATTGAGACGATCTTGAGCGTCGAGACGATGTCGCCGAGGAAGACCATGCCGTAGATGGCGGTGCCCGAGGCGCCGATCCCCGTCCACACCGCGTACGCGGGACCGACGTCGAGCTTCTTCAGGGAGAGGGTGAGCAGGCCGAAGCTCCCGAGGGCGAAGACCGCGAAGGCGACCGTCGGCCAGAGGCGGGTGAACCCGTGGGAGAGCTTGAGACAGACCGCGAAGCCGGTCTCCAGGATGCCTGCGACCACCACGAGCAGCCATGCCATCGAGGTGCCTCCCGTTCCGTCGCCCTGCCTGCCGTCCGAGGCGCTGCTGTCGGACTGATGGATCATCACACAGCATGCCCAGAAATGGCGGCAATGCTCCTGGGACGAAGGGCAAACGGGCGAACGGACGGACGAAAGAGCCAGGGATCAGTCGCCCTCGCGGCGTTCGCGGGTCGCGAGCAGCCGGCGCAGCGAGTCGAGCCGGGCCGGCTCGGCGTGACCGGCGGCTACCCACGCGTCCAGCGCGCACTCCGGTTCGTCATGGCTGCAGCCGCGCGGGCACTCGTCGGTCCCGGGCACCAGCTCGGGGAAGGCCAGGATGACGCGCGACGGATCGATGTGGTGCAGGCCGAACGAGCGCACCCCTGGGGTGTCCACGACCCAGCCGTGATCGTCTTCGGGCAGCGGGAGGGCCAGCGCCGACGTGGTGGTGTGCCGGCCGCGGCCGGTGACGGCGTTGACGATGCCGGTGGCGCGCTGTCGCTCGACGAGCGCGTTCACCAGCGTGGTCTTGCCGACACCACTGTGCCCGACGAACGCGGTGATCCGGCCCTTGAGCCGCTCGCGGACCGCGTCCACCCCGCCGGTCAGGAAGGTGTCCCGGTTGGTGACCACGTAGGAGACACCCAACGTGGCGTACGTCTCCAGCAGCGCGTCCGCCGATGCCAGATCGGACTTGGTCAGCAGGAGCAGCGGCTCCAGGCCCGCGTCGTACGCCGCCACCAGGCAGCGGTCGATCATGCGGGGGCGGGGCTCGGGGTCGGCCAGCGCGGTGACGATCGCGAGCTGGTCGGCGTTGGCGACGACGACGCGTTCGTACGGATCGTCGTCGTCGGCGGTGCGCCGCAGCACGGACTTGCGCGGCTCGACGCGCACGATCCGCGCCAGGGTGTCCTTGTCGCCGGTCAGGTCGCCGACGACCGCGACGCGGTCGCCGACCACGGCGCTCTTGCGGCCCAACTCGCGGGCCTTCATCGCGACGATGGTCCGCTCGCCGATCAGTACGTGCAGCCGGCCGCGGTCCACGGTGAGGACCATGCCCTCGGCCGCGTCCTCGTGCTTGGGCCGGATGTTGGTGCGGGGACGGTTGCCCTTGGTGTTCGGGCGGACCCGGATGTCGTCCTCGTCGGGGTTCTTGCCGTAGCGACGCATGGCGCGGTCAGCCCCGCCCCGCCGTGACGGTGGCACCGAGCATCTCGGTCCACAACTCCGGGAACTCCGGGAGGGTCTTGGCGGTGGTGGCGACGTTCTCCACCTGGACGCCGGTCACGGCCAGGCCGAGCACGGCCGCCGCCGTCGCCAGCCGGTGGTCCTCGTACGTGTGGAAGACCCCGCCGTGCAGCTTGCGGGGCCGGATCCGCAGTCCGTCCTCGGTCTCGGTGGCATCGCCGCCCAGGCCGTTGATCTCCGTGACGAGCGCCGCGAGGCGGTCCGTCTCGTGCAGCCGCAGATGCGCGACGCCCGACAGCACGGACTCCGACTCGGCCAGCGCGGCGACCGCCGCGATGACGGGCGTCAGCTCGCCGACCTCGTGCAGGTCCGCGGTGATGCCCAGGATCCGGCCTGTGCCGGTGAACGTCAGCCCCTGAGCGGTCAGCTCGCACGCACCGCCCATGCGGGTGAAGATCTCCCGCAGGGCGTCGCCCGGCTGGGTGGTCCGCTCCGGCCAGTCCGGCACGGTGACCCGGCCGCCGGTGACCAGCGCCGCGGCCAGGAAAGGCGCCGCGTTCGACAGATCGGGCTCCACCGTCAGGTCCCGGCCGAGCAGCGCGCTCGGTGCGACCCGCCACACGTTCGGCTCGCCGCCGTCCTGCGGGGCGTCCACCTTCGCGCCCGCGACCCGCAGCATGTCGATCGTCATGCGGATGTGGGGGAGCGACGGGAGCGTGTGGCCGGTGTGACGCAGCTCGAGGCCCTGGTTGAACCGCGGCCCCGACAGCAGCAGCGCGCTCACGAACTGCGAGGACGACGAGGCGTCCACCTCCACCGTCCCGCCGGACACCGAGCCGGCGCCCTGCACGGTCAGCGGCAGCGCGCCGCGTCCCTCGTCGTCGATCCGGGCACCCAGCGTGCGCAGTGCGTCGATCACGCCCTGCAGCGGCCGCTCGTACGCCCGCGGGTCGCCCTCGAAGCGGACCGGGCCGTCGGCCAGGGCCGCGACCGGCGGCAGGAAGCGCATGACGGTGCCGGCGTTGCCGACGTCGATCCGCGCCGGGCCGTGCAGCCCGGCCGGGATGACCCGCCAGGCCTCGCCGCCGCCGCCCGTGTTCACCTGCTCGTCGATCTGCACGCCCATGGCGCGCAGCGCGTCGGCCATCAGTACGGTGTCGCGGCTGCGCAGCGGGCGCCGGATCCAGCCGGGCTCGGAGGCGTGCGCGGCGAGCACCAGCGCGCGGTTGGTGACCGATTTGGATCCGGGCACGATGACCGTCGCGTCGACGGGGCCGGAGGCGACGGGGGCGGGCCAGAGAGCGGTGTGCGGGGAACTGTCGGTCATGGGCACCAAGCCTAGTGGCTGGCGGCGTGCCCGCCCGGAGCGCGGGAGCCGGGCAGCAGGCCGCGGGGAACCGTACCGGAGCCCGGCGCGGACCGCGTGGGACCTCTGCGACCCCGTGGGTTCCCTCTGACCCCGTGGGGCCCCACGACCTCTTGGCGCCCTACAGGCCGAGCAGCCAGCGGCCGCCGCCGACGAGCGCACAGGCGGCCGTCGCGTAGAAGAGCAGCAGCCACAGGCCCACCGGGGTGTGGGTCAGCCGGCCCAGCTGGTCCGCGTCCGAGGTGTTCGACCGTTCGCGTCTGCGGGTGCGCTGCAGCTCGAAGACCGGGCGCGAGCCGCCGAGCAGCAGGAACCAGACGACGAGGTAGGCGAAGGCCGCCTGCACCTGCGGCCCGGTCAGCCAGGAGACCAGTAGGAACGCGGCACCGGTCACCACGACCGTGAGCGCCCCGTACGCGTTGCGGATCATGATGAGCATCACCAGCAGCAGGGCCGTGGCCCCCCACAGCAGCGCCGTGATGTGCCCGGCGGCCAGCAGTGCGGCCCCGGCCAGGCCCAGCAGGGGCGGTGCGGTGTACCCGGCGGCGGCCGTCAGCACCATGCCGAGCCCCGAGGGCTTGCCGCGCGAGACGGTCAGGCCCGAGGTGTCCGAGTGCAGCCTGATGCCCTCCAGACTGCGCCCGGTCAGCAGCGCGAGCAGGCCGTGGCCGCCCTCGTGGGCGATCGTGATCGCGTTGCGGCTGAGCCGCCATATGCCGTCCGGCAGCACGGCGGCGAGCGCTATCAGCGCCGTACCGCCGACCAGCCAGGACGACGGATCGGGCTGGGTACCGACCACGCGGTCCCATACGTCCGTGAAGCTGTTGATATCCATCGTTCCCCTGCAACGAGCGGCGGCATGTCGGAGTGCCGTGGCAGTCTGGCACTCATGTGTGGTCGATATGCGGCGAGCCGGCAACCCGAGGACCTGGCGGCTCTTTTCGAGGTCCAACAGCGGGAGCTGAAGGAGGAGTTGGCGCCGAGCTGGAACGTGGCGCCGACGGATTCGGTGTACGTCGTGCTGGAGCGCCCGATCAAGGGTGCGGAGTCCGTCGAGCCGGTGCGGCAGCTGCGGATGCTGCGGTGGGGGCTCGTGCCGTCCTGGGCGAAGACGCCGGACGTGGGCGTGAAGATGATCAACGCGCGGGCGGAGACGGTGCACGAGAAGCCGTCGTTCCGCCGCCCCTTCAGCGCCCGCCGCTGCCTCATACCCGCCGACGGCTACTACGAGTGGGTCACCGCGAAGGACGAGCGGCAGCTGGAGGAGCAAGGGAAGAAGAAGCGGGCGCGCAAGCAGCCGTACTTCGTGACCCCCGCGGACGGCTCGGTGATGGCGATGGCCGGGCTGTACGAGTTCTGGCGGGACCGGACGCTGCCCGACGACCACCCGCAGGAGTGGTGGTCCACCTGCACGGTCATCACGACCGAGGCGGAGACGACCCCGCCCGCCGGATTCGCGGGCGAGGGGCCGGCCTCGCTGGCCGAGATCCACCCCCGGATGCCGCTGGTGCTGACCCCGGACCGCTGGGACGCCTGGCTGAATCCGGCCACCACCGATGCGGACGAGGTGCGCGGCATGCTCGTGCCGCCGGCGGCCGGACTGGCGCGGGTGTACCCGGTGGGCACGGACGTCAGCAACGTCAGGAACAACGGTCCGCAGCTGACCGACGCGCTCGTCGCCCCTGAGGAGGAGACCCTTTTCTGACCTTGACGGCAGGATGGGGCGGGTGATCGACACACCTGCGGGCGAGGCCCGCGTGACGTGGCATGACGGCGGGCCCAAGGCGCGGGCGGTCCTCGCGCTGGGACACGGCGCCGGCGGCGGCATCGAGGCCCGCGACCTGGTCGCGCTGGCGGCCGCGCTGCCCGCCCTGGGCGTGACCGTGGCGCTGGTGGAGCAGCCGTGGCGGGTGGCGGGGAAGAAGGTCGCGCCCGCGCCGAAGACGCTGGACGTGGCCTGGCGCGCGCTGTGGCCGACCCTGGCCGAGCCCGGTCTGCCGGTGATCGCGGGCGGCCGGAGCGCCGGTGCCCGGGTGGCCTCCCGTACGGCCGTGGAGCTGGGGGCCGTCGCCGTGCTGGCGCTGTCGTTCCCGCTGCATCCGCCGGGCAGGCCGGAGAAGTCCCGGGCCGCCGAGCTGCTGGACGCGGGCGTTCCGACCCTGGTGGTGCAGGGCGGGCGGGATCCGTTCGGACCACCGGAGGAATTTCCCGCCGGGACGGAGATCGTCGCGGTGCCGTACGCCGACCACGGCTTCGCCGTCCCCAAGAAGGCGGATCTCTCCCAGGAGGACGCGCTCACCGTGATCACAAACGGTGTCGGCGACTGGCTGTCCGCGCTCGGACACACATCGGTTCGCACCCGGGCGCGGGAACGGCGGGAATGACGGCCGGGATCCGTGCGTTGTCCGGATCACCGGTACGAAAACGCAGAGTGAGGAAGGCAGCCGCATGGTTTCAGCCGCATGCCAGCCACGCGCAAACGCGACGGCGAAGGCGCCCTACCTGGACTGGGCCCAGTGGCCTGCGACAGGCGGCAGGACCGGCACGCCCGGCACGCCGATCTCCAGCGGGATATCCTCCGAACCGAGCGGGTCCGGTTTTGGGCCCGTGACCGTTCTGGAGGAGGTGGTTCCGGTCACCGGCACCGACGACAGCACAGCGGGTGCTGCGGGCACGGCCGGCGAGGAAGCACAGGAGAGCTCCGCGGAGCGCAATGAGCGCTTCGAGCGTGACGCCCTCACCTTCCTCGACCAGATGTACTCGGCCGCGCTGCGGATGACCCGCAACCCGGCGGACGCCGAGGACCTGGTGCAGGAGACGTACGCGAAGGCGTACGCGTCCTTCCACCAGTTCCGTGAGGGAACGAACCTCAAGGCGTGGCTCTACCGCATCCTCACCAACAGCTTCATCAACTCCTACCGCAAGAAGCAGCGCGAGCCGCTTCGCAGCGGTTCGGAGGAGATCGAGGACTGGCAGCTCGCACGCGCCGAGTCGCACATGTCGACCGGCCTGCGTTCGGCCGAGTCCCAGGCACTCGACCACCTGCCCGACTCCGATGTGAAGTCGGCGCTGCAGGCGATCCCCGAGGAATTCCGTATCGCGGTCTATCTCGCGGATGTCGAGGGCTTTGCGTACAAGGAGATCGCCGACATCATGGGGACACCCATCGGCACGGTGATGTCCCGACTGCACCGCGGGCGGCGCCAGCTGCGCTCGATGCTCGAGGACTACGCCCGTGAGCGCGGGCTCGTCCCGGCCGGCGCGGGAGACGAGAAGGGCTCAGGGACATGAGCTGCGGCAACGCACACGAGACGGACTGCTCCGAGGTGCTCGACCACCTCTACGAGTATCTCGACGAAGAGATGTCCGACGACGCCTGCGCCAAGTTCAGGGAGCACTTCGACGAGTGCCACCCCTGCTTGGAGAAGTACGGCCTCGAACAGGCGGTGAAGAAGCTCGTCAAGCGCTGCTGCGGCCATGACGACGTTCCCACCGACCTGCGGTCGAAGGTCATGATGCGGATCGAGCTGATCCGTTCCGGCGAGATCGCGCTGCTGCCCGACCAGGCACCCGAGATCATCGCCGGGAGCGGAGCCGAAGCTCACCCGTAGGGGTGACTGACGCAGGCCCATTCCGCCCAAACCGCATATCGGCCCCCCGCCCGACGGGCGCGGCTCTATCCTCCGAGAACTCAACGGGGGTTGAGCCGCGCCCGTCGCAGGCACTGGGAGGCAAGGTGCTGGATTCGAGAATCCGGGCGGGCGGCCTGCGGTCAAGGGTCGGGGTGAGCCTGCGGACCCTGCCACCGGCGGCCCGCGGTTACATCGCGGTGGTCCTGCTCGCCGCCTGCTTATGTGCGACCCCGGCACTGAACGGCCGGACGCCCTGGGCCACGGTCACGCTTCTCGCCGCGCTCTACGCGGTCTGCGAGCTCAGCTTTCTGCCCGCGGGGCTCGGAACCCTGTCGGCCGTCGGCCGCGATCCCGGCCTGGACCGCGAACGACGTCGCGCCCGAGGGCGTGACCGAGGGCGTGACCGGGGGCGTGACCGGGGCCGCGATTCCGGGCACGAGGAACCCGCCGGGATCGGCTCGTTCTATCCCGTGCTGCTCGCCTCGGCGCTGATGCTGCCGCCGTCCGCCGCCGCCCTCGTCGCCCTGCCCGGATCGCTGGCCGGCCGGGTCGGGCAGAGCCCGCGGTGGCTGCGCCGCTGCTGGCGCGCCGGCCAGCTCGCCGTCGCCACCTTCGCCGCCGGCCACGCGCAGCGGCTGCTGGGCGGCGAACGCGCCCTGGACGACCTCGACTTCCCGTACCTGCTGCTTCCGGCAGCCGCGGCCGCACTCACCTTCTGCCTGGTCGCCACCACCCTCGTCGGCGGAGTGCTCGTCACCGCCGAGCGCTGCCCGCCGCGCGCCGCCTGGGGCACCCCCCTGACAGCCTCGATCGCACCGCACCTGACCTACGGGATGGTCGGCCTGATGATGGCGGCACTGTGGCGCGGCTCGTACGGGGCCTTCGCCGGCGTACTGGTGCTGCTCCCCATGTACATCGCCTGCTGGGTCTTCGCGCAGGTCCACCGCGAACACGCCGCGCACCGGGCGACGGTCCGCGCCCTCGTACAGGCCGTCGAGATCAAGGACCGCTACACGCGCGGCCACAGCGAACGCGTCGGCCGTGCCTCGGTGTTCATCGCCCGCGAGATCGGCATGGCGGAGGACCGGGTCGACGCGCTGCGCTTCGCCGGCATCCTGCACGACATCGGCAAGATCGGCGTCCCCACCCGGCTGCTGCGCAAGGACGGGCCGCTCACCCCCGAGGAGCGCCGGGTGATCGAGCTGCACCCGGAGTACGGCCACGAGGTGGTGCGCGGCATCGCGTTCCTCGGCGAGGCCCGCGCCGCGATCCTGCACCACCACGAACGGATCGACGGCAGCGGCTACCCCTTCGGGCTCACCGGCGACCAGATCCCCGAATTCGCCCGCGTCGTCGCCGTCGCCGACGCCTTCGACGCCATGACCTCCACCCGCAGCTACCGCCGGGCCAGGGGCGTCGACGAGGCCCTGGCCGAACTCCGCCGCTGCGCCGGGACCCAGTTCGACCCCGCCATGGTCACCGGCCTCATCGGCGCCCTCGGCCGGCACGGCTGGACCCCCACCGCGACCGCCGACGTGCCCGACATGCCCGCACCGGGCGCCCCGGAGCCCGCGCTGCCGCTGCCGCGCCCCGCCGACCGCACCGCCACGGCCGCCGCGCCGGACCACCGGCCATGACCACCCACCGTGACGACCCGGCGGCCCGGCCACCCCGATGGCCCCCCGGCCGTCGGCCGCGGCACGGACGGCACGGCCGGGGCCCGTCCCGCACCGGAGCCGGCCCGCGCGCCCTGATCGTCGTGGGGGCGGCGTACGCGGCCACCGCGCTGCTCACCGTCGTGGCGATCGGCTGGACGGCATGGACCGGCGTCGCCGAGCCCGCGACGGCCACCGCCTTCGGGGCGCTGATCGCGGTCGGGGAGGCAGCCCGGATCCCGCTGCCGGGGGACCGCGAGCCCGCGCCGCTGGCCACCGCCGGGGCGCTGGCGTACGCGCTGCTGGGCGAGGCGGGCGGCGGCCGGACCTCGCACGGCGTGCTGCAGGTCGTCGCGGTCGTCGTGGTGGCCGGCGCGCTCGGCCGGCTGGCCAACGCGCTGCCCGGCACCTGGACGCCGACTCCCGGCACTCACCGCACGCCCCGCCCCCGCACCCCGCGGATCCACGGCATCCCCGACACCGCCGACTCCCGGTCCCTCGACAACGCCGCCCGCCGCGTCCTCGCCGTGGCCTTCGCCGCCACCTGCTTCCAGCCGCTCTACAACTCCGGCCTGCTGCTGCGCTTCTTCGACCCCGGCCCGCTCTACGCGCTCTTCCTGTTCGCGCTGCTCGCCCTCACCGCGCTGTGCGACGCCGTTCTGGCCGCCGCCCTCGCCGCCGCCAGGACCGGCCACCCCTTCCAACCCGTACTCCGCGACGAGCTGCGGGCCCTGCCCACCATCGGCTCCGCCGTCTGCGCCGGCGGTGTCGTGATGGCCCTGGCGGTCGGCGTGGCCGGGCTCTGGGCGCTGCCCGCCTTCAGCCTTCCGCTGCTGCTCACCCAGGTCTCGTTCCGCCGCCACGCCGCGATCCGCGCCACCTACCGGCAGACCATCGCCTCCCTCGCCCGCGCCACCGAGGTGGCCGGCTACACCCCCACGGGCCACGCGCGCCGGGTCACCGCCCTGAGCCGGGAGGTCGGCCGGGAACTGGGGATGGCACAGCGCGAGCTGCTCCTCCTGGAGTACGCCGCCCTCATGCACGACATCGGCCAGCTCTCCCTCGTCGACCCCGTCCCCGGTGGGGCCACCGAGCCGCTCGAACCCGAGGAGCGGCGCCGTATCGCGCTGCTGGGCGGAGTCGTGGTCCGCCAGACCGGCGTCCCCGCCGAGGTCGCCGTGATCGTGGAGCGCCAGGCCGACCCGTACCGCGAACAGCCTCTCGCCGGCCGGATCGTCCGGGCCGTCAACGCGTACGAGGACCTGACCGGCGGAACAGCGGCCCTGGACCGCCGTCTGGCGGCCGTGGAGCGGCTTCGGCTCTCCACGGCCCGGGAGTACGATCCGGGCGTCGTGGACGCGCTGACCCGGGTTCTCGCCCGTGGCGGAGCGGTCCGGGCGGCCGGCGGGGAACCGGACGGTAATGAGCGGCGCTCCCGACCGGCATGGTTGGATGCGGCTGGGGATGGCAAGGAGGAGTGGTGAGGACCAGAATCCGGGCTGATACCAGAGCCGAAATGTGGAAGGTTGTCAGTGAGCGGGGGGACAACCTGCGGGGGGACGGGAGCGTCGTCATGCTGGAGACCGTGGAGCAGGAAACCCCGGTACCCACCGAGATGCCGGGAATCGTCACCGGGCTGAAGGTGTCCGAGGGGGACGTGGTGCGGAAAGGCGACGTCCCGGCCGTGATCGGCTGAGCAGGCAGGCGGGAATCGTGAGGATCTTCGGCAGAGTGCGGCACCGGCCCTCCCCTACGTGGCGGCAGGCCACCGATCGCGCCTTCACGCTCATCGGCGACGGGCGCTACGAGGACGCGGGGGCGCTGCTCACCCGCGCCGCCGACATGGAACCGTGGCTCTCCGAGTCCTGGTACAACCTCGCCCTGCTGCACAAGTTCCGCCACGACTGGGAGCAGGCCCGCACGGCCGGGCTGCGCGCGGTGGCCCTGTTGGACCGCGACTCCGGCGCCCCGGACTGGTGGAACCTCGGCATCGCCGCCACCGCCCTGCAGGACTGGCCGCTGGCCCGCCGCTCCTGGCAGGCGTACGGGCTGCGGCTGCCGTCCGGCTCCGCCGAGAGCGCGTCCGAGGAGGCGGTCCGTCTGGCGCTGGGCAGCGCCGCCGTGCGGCTGTCGCCCGAGGGCGAGGCGGAGGTCGTCTGGGGCCGCCGGCTGGATCCGGCCAGGATCGAGGTCCTGAGCATCCCGCTGCCGTCCTCCGGCCGCCGCTGGGGCGAGGTCGTCCTGCACGACGGCGTCCCGCACGGCGAGCGCGCCACCGCGGAGGGGTCCGCGAAGTCCGTGTACCCGGTGTTCGACGAGATCGAGCTGTGGGCGCCCTCGCCGGTTCCCACCTGGCTGGTCCTGCTGGAGGCCGCCAGTGCGGCCGACCGCGACGCCCTGGAGCGGCTCGCCGCCGACGCCGGCTTCGCCGCCGAGGACTGGTCGTCCTCCGTCCGGCTGCTCTGCCGCACCTGCTCGGAGAGCCGGATGCCCACCGACGACGGCTCCGCGACCTCCCGCGACCCCCACGACCACGGCGAACCCGGCCACCCCGGCCACCTCAGCCACCACAGCGCGGGCTCCCTGTGGGTCCCCGAACGTGAGTGCGGCATAGCGGCACCCGCCGCCCTCGTACGAGGCCTTCTCGACAGTTGGATCGCCGACAGCCCCGACACCCGGGACTGGCGTGATCTGGAAGAGGTCTGCTGACCTTGCGCGGCCCCGTACGCTTGACGGGTCTATGACGGTATTGGGAAGGCGTACGGCGGAACATGTCGCAGCAGGAAACCGAGAAGCAGCAGGACCGGCACGCGCACGAGCACGATGAAGCGTCGGAGTTCTTCGACGACATCACGGACGCCGAGGCGCGCGAGCTGGCGTACCGCGAGCGCGGGACGGCCCGCCCGATCACCGTCGTGGGCAATCCGGTGCTCCACAAGGAGTGCCGCGACGTCACGGAGTTCGACGACGCGCTCGCCGCTCTCGTGGACGACATGTTCGCGAGCCAGAAGGCCGCCGAGGGTGTCGGCCTCGCCGCCAACCAGATCGGCGTCGACCTCAAGGTCTTCGTCTACGACTGCCCGGACGACGACGGCCGCCGCCACACCGGCGCCATCTGCAACCCCGTCCTTGACGAGATCCCCGCCGACCGGCGCGTGCTCGACGACTCCAACGAGGGCTGCCTCTCGGTGCCCGGCGCCTACATGGAACTGGCCCGTCCGGACTACGCGATCGTCCGCGGCCAGGACCTGAAGGGCAACCCCATCGCCCTGGAGGGCACCGGCTACTTCGCCCGCTGCCTCCAGCACGAGACGGACCACCTGTACGGCCGGCTCTACATCGACCGCCTCTCCAAGCGCGACCGCAAGGACGTCCTGCGGCAGATGGAAGAAGCCACCCCCAAGTTCGAAACGGTCCCCAACCTCTGACCGTCGCGGACGGGACAACGCGTAAGGGCCACGCTCATGGAGCGTGGCCCTTACGCGTTGACGGCTGTGCCGCCTAGAAGTCGTCGTCGAAGCCGACCGTGCCCTCGACCGCCACCTGGTAGGCGGAGGGGCGGCGTTCGAAGAAGTTGGTCAGTTCCTGGACGCCCTGGAGCTCCATGAAGGAGAAGGGGTTCTCCGAGCCGTAGCGGACCGGCAGGCCCAGGCGGGCGAGGCGCTGGTCGGCGACGCACTGGAGGTACTCGCGCATCGACTCGGTGTTCATGCCGGGAAGGCCTTCGCCGCACAGGTCGTGGGCGAACTGCAGCTCGGCCTCGACGGCCTCCTCCAGCATCGCCGTGACCTCCTTGCCCATCTGCTCGTCGAACAGATCGGGCTCCTCGGCGCGGACGGTGTCCACGACGGAGAACGCGAAGTCCATGTGCATGGATTCGTCACGGAAAACCCAGTTGGTGCCCGTCGCCAGGCCGTGCAGCAGGCCTCGTGAGCGGAACCAGTAGACGTACGCGAAGGCGCCGTAGAAGAAGAGGCCCTCGATGCAGGCCGCGAAGCAGATGAGGTTGAGCAGGAAGCGGCGGCGGTCGGAGCGGGACTCCAGGCGGTCGATCTTCTCGACGGAGTCCATCCACTTGAAGCAGAACTGCGCCTTCTCGCGGATCGACGGGATGCTCTCGACGGCGTCGAACGCGGCGGCCCGGTCGTCCGGGTCGGGGAGGTAGGTGTCGAGCAGCGTCAGGTAGAACTGGACGTGCACGGCCTCCTCGAAGAGCTGGCGGGACAGGTAGAGCCTGGCCTCGGGCGAGTTGATGTGCTTGTAGAGCGTCAGCACGAGGTTGTTGGAGACGATCGAGTCGCCGGTCGCGAAGAACGCGACGAGGCGGCCGATCATGTGCTGCTCGCCGGGGGAGAGCTTGGCGAGGTCGGCGACGTCGGAGTGCAGGTCGACCTCCTCGACGGACCAGGTGTTCTTGATCGCGTTGTGGTAGCGCTCGTAGAACTCCGGGTAGCGCATCGGACGCAGGGTCAGCTCGAAGCCCGGGTCGAGGAGGTGCTTCTCTTGGGTCGTGGTGGGAGACGAGGTGCCGGCGCGCAGCGCCGTCGGTGAGGGGTGGAGGTCGGGCGACGGGTGGGACATTACTGGCAGGCCTCGCAGGACTCGGGGTTTTCCAGGGAGCAGGCGACGGCGTCGTCGTCGGTCGTCTGCTGGACGGGGATGGGTGCGGGTACGGCGGCCGACGGCGCTGCCGCGGCGGCGCGGGCGATCCGGGTGGCCGGCCGGGAGCGCAGGTAGTACGTGGTCTTCAGGCCCTGCTTCCAGGCGTACGCGTACATCGAGCTGAGCTTGCCGATGGTGGGCGAGGCCATGAAGAGGTTCAGCGACTGGCTCTGGTCCAGGTACGGGGTGCGCGCCGCGGCCATGTCGATCAGGGCACGCTGCGGCAGCTCCCAGGCGGTGCGGTACAGGGCGCGTACCTCGGCCGGGATCCAGGTGAAGCCCTCGACGGAGCCGTTCGACTCGCGCAGCGCCTCGCGGGACTGGGCGTCCCAGACGCCGAGCTCCTTGAGCTCGTTCACCAGGTAGGAGTTGACCTGGAGGAACTCGCCCGACAGCGTCTCGCGCTTGAAGAGGTTGGAGACCTGCGGCTCGATGCACTCGTAGACACCGGCGATCGAGGCGATCGTCGCGGTCGGCGCGATGGCCAGCAGCAGGGAGTTGCGCATGCCGGTCTTGGCGATCCGGGCGCGCAGCGCGGTCCAGCGCTCGGGCCAGAGCGAGTCGGCGGTGTCGTAGTGGTCGGGGTGCAGGACGCCCTGGGCGGTGCGGGTCTGCTCCCAGGCGGGGTGCGGGCCGTGCCGCTCGGCGAGCGTGGCGGACGATTCGTACGCGGCGAGCATGATCCGCTCGGAGATGCGGGTGGAGAGCGTCCGCGCCTCGGGGGAGTCGAAGGGCAGCCGCAGTTTGAAGAAGACGTCCTGCAGGCCCATCAGGCCCAGGCCCACCGGCCGCCAGCGGGAGTTCGACGCGCCGGCCTGGTCGGTCGGGTAGAAGTTGATGTCCACCACGCGGTCGAGGAAGGTGACGGCGGTGCGGACCGTGGCGTCGAGCTTCTCCCAGTCCATATCGCCGTCGGTGCCCAGGTGCGCGGAGAGGTTGACGGAGCCGAGGTTGCAGACGGCGGTCTCGCCGTCGTCGGAGACCTCCAGGATCTCGGTGCACAGGTTCGAGGAGTGGACGACGTTGCCGGGCAGCGCCGTCTGGTTGGCGGTCCGGTTGGCGGAGTCCTTGAAGTTCAGCCAGCCGTTGCCGGTCTGCGCGAGGGTGCGCATCATCCGGGCGTAGAGCTGGCGGGCCGGGATGGTCTTGATGGCCAGACCGGCGGACTCGGCCTTGCGGTAGGCGGCGTCGAAGTCGCCGCCCCACAGGTCGACGAGCTCGGGTACGTCTGAGGGGGAGAACAGCGACCAGTCGGTGTCGGCGTCGACGCGGCGCATGAACTCGTCGGGGATCCAGTGCGCGAGGTTGAGGTTGTGGGTGCGCCTGGCCTCCTCGCCGGTGTTGTCGCGCAGTTCGAGGAACTCCTCGATGTCGGCGTGCCACGTCTCCAGGTAGACGGCGGCGGCGCCCTTGCGCCGGCCGCCCTGGTTGACGGCGGCGACGGAGGCGTCGAGGGTGCGCAGGAACGGGACGATGCCGTTGGAGTGCCCGTTGGTGCCGCGGATCAGCGAACCGCGTGAGCGGATCCGGCTGAACGGGATGCCGATGCCGCCGGCGTGCTTCGACAGGCGGGCGACCTGGTGGTAGCGGTCGTAGATGGAGTCCAGCTCGTCGAGCGGCGAGTCCAGCAGGTAGCACGACGACATCTGCGGGTGCCGGGTACCGGAGTTGAAGAGCGTGGGGGAGCTGGGGAGGTAGGAGAGCGTGCTGGTCAGGGCGTAGAGCTCACCGACCTCGACGAGGGCGCGCACCGAGTGGTCCTCGGCCAGCCCGCAGGCGACGCGCAGCATGAAGTGCTGCGGGGTCTCGATGACCTGGCGGGTGATCGGGTGCCGGAGCAGGTAGCGGCTGTGGAGCGTGCGCAGGCCGAAGTACTCGAGGCGGTCGTCGGCGGTGTCGTCGATCATCGCGTCGAGGCGAGCGGCGTGCAGCAGGACGAACTCGGCCGTGGCGTCGGCGATCAGGCCTTCGCGGTGCCCGACGGCGATCGAGGCGGAGAAGGAGACGGCGCCCTGTCCCGCCGCTTCGTCGGCGACCGCGCGGGCCAGCAGCCGGGCCGCGAGCCGGCTGTACTGGGGGTCCTCGGAGATCAGCCCGGCGGCGGCCTCGGTGGCCAGCGCCCGCAGTTCGGCCTCGTCCGATCCGGCGTTGCGGCCGCGGAGCGCGGCAGCGGCGACACGGCCGGGGTCGGTGTCGGGGAGGTCGACGGTGAGTTCCGTCAGGGTGTGCAGCAGGATGGTTCCTGCTGATGCGGGGGCTGCGGGCGCGATGGTCACGTTGGTGCTCTCTCCCTCGAACGCGGCGACGGCGTCGCGAGGGGAGGAGCAGGCGCGTTCGGGCACACCGCATCAGGGCAGGGGTGTGCCGATTCGCGTCCGCCGACCCAACCCGCGAGGCCCGGACAACACTGCACCCGGAAGGCAGGACCGGGTGCGCTGTCGGCAGGTGGCCGGACTGTGCGGGCGTGCGCAGGCACGACCGCTCACCGTTGCGGGGCAGTGCCGGATTCTCACCGGCTTCCCCTGCGTGGACAGCGGTCCTGAGCATACATCTAGTGGCGCCTCGCAGCGGTAACCCCAGATGTTGTGTCTGGTGTGTTGCGCGGTGGACGGTATGCGTTACAACGGGAGGGCGTACGTGAAGAGATGGACGTCCGGGATCGGGGACCAGTCGCGCTCCGGGGTGCGCCGGAAACCGAGCCGTTCGTAGATCCGATGGGCGCCTGTCATCGACTGCTGCGTGGACATCACCAGTTGCCGGACGCCCAGGGCGCGGGCCCGTTCCACGCACGCCAGGACGAGTGCCTCGCCGGTGCCGCGGCCGCGTGCGGCGGGGTCGACGGCGAGCATCCGGAACTCCGCCTCACCATCCCGGGCGATGTCGCCCCAGGGGCTGCCGGGAGGCGCGAACGTCACGCAGCCGAGCAGCGTGTCGTCCGCCGTGTCGACCGCGACGAGCACCTCCGCGGCCACGGAGCGGGCGCGGGCGTCCCGCAGCTTCGGGGCGTAGGTGCCGTCCGGCGCGGTGTGGCCGTCGGCTATGAAGGCGTCGGCGGTGATGCGGCCTGCCTCATCGAGCTCGTCGGCTCGCGCGGGGCGGATGGTGATGTCCATCCTCGCAGTCTGCCGCATGACTGCCGCGGGCCCGCGGGGGAGTGCGGCGGGTGCGTTCAGACGACCGGGCTGAAGGCGCTGCGGGTGGCCTCTGTCGACGGGCGGGCCGGCGCGGACTGCTCCTCGCGACGCCGCTCCGCAGCCCGCGCGGCGCGGATCTGCCGGGAGATGCGCAGCTCGATGCGGAAGCCGATCAGGGCCGGCAGGGCGACGAGGACGATCAGGGCGGTGGCGGCCAGGAGGCCGAGGAATGTGTTCATGCATCTATTTTCGCGAGGGCCGCCCCGCCCCGGGAGTGGCAGGACTGACTCACTACCGCAAATTACTGCCAAGTGAGATGCTGGGGTCATGCTGGAAAACGTGGCAGTGGTTCTGATGGACGGCGGACACGCCTTCGAACTGGGCGTTGTCTGCGAAGTCTTCGGCATCGACCGCAGCGATCAGGGACTGCCCGTCTACGACTTCGCCGTCGTCGGGGTCGGTGCGTCCCCCATCCATATGCACAACGGCATGGACGTCTCGACGCCGTACGGCGTCGACCGGCTGGAGGAGGCGGACCTCATCGCCGTTCCGGCCGGGTGCGACTATCCCGAGCGGGCGGATTACCCGCCGGAGCTGCTGCGCGCGCTGCGTGCCGCCGTGGAGCGGGGCGGCCGGGTGCTCAGCGTCTGCTCGGGAGCGTTCGTGCTGGGCGCGGCCGGGCTGCTGGACGGCCGGAGCTGCACCACGCACTGGCGGCACACGGAATCGCTCGCGCGCCGCTTCCCGCTCGCGCGGATCGAGGCGGACGTGCTGTACGTGGACGCCGACCCGGTGATCACGTCGGCGGGTACGGCAGCGGGTATCGACGCCTGTCTGCACCTGGTCCGCAAGGAGCAGGGCAGCGCGGTGGCCACCGGTATCGCGCGGCGCATGGTGGTGCCGCCGCACCGCGAGGGCGGGCAGGCGCAGTACGTGGACCGGCCGCTGCCGCGCGGCCAGTGCGACACGGTGGGCGCGGTGCTCAGCTGGATGGAGCGCCATCTGGACCGCGAGGTGACCGTCGAGGAACTGGCCGCCCGCGCCCATATGTCGCCGCGCACCTTCGCGCGCCGCTTCCAGCAGGAGACCGGCACCACGCCGTACCGCTGGCTGCTGGGCCAGCGGGTGCTGCTGGCGCGCGAGTTGCTGGAGGGTACGGACGAGACGATGGACGCGATCGCCAGCCGCGCGGGGTTCGGCAGCGCGGCGACCCTGCGCCACCACTTCGCCCAGTGGGTGGGCACCACTCCGCAGTCCTACCGCCGGACGTTCAGGGACCCGGTGCCCGCGCGGAGCGCGTGACACCGGGTCCAGGTGAACCGGAAGGAAACCTCGAACCGTAGGAACCGACGGCTCAGGAGACCGCCAGCGGCAGGTCCTCCTTGACGCCGGGCTCACCGGAGTCGGCCGTGTAGTCGGCGGGCGAGGTCTCGTCGATGCCCTCGGGCGCCTTGACCGCCTTCAGGACGAAGGTCAGGACGACCGCCACCACTATGTTGATCACGAAGGCGGTGAGGCCGATGTACCCCTTCTCACCGATGTACGGGATCAGGTCCGCGTTCCCGGCGAAGTGCGACTGCGTCGGCGTGTGCTGCACATACGCCTTCCAGGTCCCGTAGACCATGCCCGCGGCCCAGCCCGCCAGCAGCGCCCAGCGGTGGAACCACCGGGTGAACAGGCCGCCGACGATCGCCGGGACCGTCTGCAGGATCCAGATGCCGCCCAGCAGCTGGAAGTTGATGGCCACCGTCTTGTCCATGGTGAGGACGAAGATCAGCGCACCCACCTTCACCAGCAGCGACACCAGCTTGGAGACCTTCGTCTCCTGCTCGGGGGTCGCGTCGGGCTTGATGAAGTCCTTGTAGATGTTGCGGGTGAACAGGTTCGCCGCGGCGATCGACATGATGGCCGCGGGCACCAGCGCGCCGATACCGATCGCGGCGAACGCCACCCCCGCGAACCAGTCGGGGAAGATGTTCTCGAAGAGCTGCGGGATCGCCGTCTGCGGGTTGAAGCCCTTCACCCCGACACCGACGCCGGCCGCCAGCGCCATGAAGCCGAGCATGGCCAGCAGGCCCAGCATCAGCGAGTACAGCGGCAGGATGGTGGTGTTGCGGCGGATGACGTTGCGGCTCTTGCCGGACAGCACCGCGGTCACCGAGTGCGGGTACAGGAACAGCGCCATGGCCGAGCCGAGCGCCAGGGTCGCGTACGCCCACTGCGCCTGGGGCCCGGAGATCAGCGAGCCCTTGGGCTTCCCGGTCGCCGGGTTGATGGTGGAGTACGCCTTGCCCGCCTTGTCGAAGATGTCGTCGAAGCCGCCCAGTTTGTACGGGATGTAGATGATCGCCACCACGATGACGATGTAGATCAGGGCGTCCTTGACGAAGGCGATCATCGCGGGCGCGCGCAGCCCGGAGGAGTAGGTGTACGCCGCGAGCACCCCGAAGGCGATCAGCAGCGGCAGGTCCTTCATGAACCAGCTGGCGTTCTCGCCGCCGCCCACGCCCATCACGTCCAGGACCGCCTGGATCCCGACGAGTTGCAGCGCGATGTACGGCATGGTGGCGAGGATGCCGGTGACGGCCATCGCCAGCGACAGGCCCTTGGAGCCGAAGCGGCCGCGGATGAAGTCCGAGGACGTGACGTAGCCGTGCTTGTGCGAGATCGACCAGAGCCGCGGCAGGAAGAGGAAGACCAGCGGGTACGTGATGATCGTGTACGGCACCGCGAAGAAGCCGGCCGCGCCCGCCGCGTAGATCGCCGCCGGGACGGCGACGAAGGTGTACGCGGTGTAGAGGTCGCCGCCGAGCAGGAACCAGGTGATCCAGGTGCCGAAGCTCCGGCCGCCCAGGCCCCATTCGTCGAGGCTCAGCGCGTTGTCGGCGCGCCGCCAGCGAGCCGCCAGGAAGCCCAGGACGGTGACCGCCACGAAGAAGAAGATGAAGACGCCGAGCGCCACACCGTTGACACCACCGGTCATGACGCGGCCCCCTTGCGTACGCGCTCCTCACGACGGACCAGGAGGTAGGCGATCGTGGTCAGTCCGGCCGAGATGAAGACCCAGGCCATCTGGTACCAGTAGAAGAACGGGATGCCGATGAACTCCGGCGTCAGACGCGAGTAGGAGCTGACCCACAGCATCGCGACCAGTGGGATGGCGAGGCAGACACCGGCCACCACACGCGAAGGTGTGACGACCGGTGCACGGCTGGGCGAACTGGGTGTTTCGGGTGGTGCTGACATCGTCTCGGCTCCGTCCCCTAGAGCGAATCTCCTGCGTAATGCGCAGGAAATCTAGGGCAGCACTCCGCCACACGTCACTAGCAGTCCGTATATCGGTACGGACTCGATCCCGGACGAGCACAGGATCGGGTGGATCAGGGCGGGTTCGGGCCGGAATCGGCCGGCGGTCAGTCGGTGGGGCGGCTCAGCCGGGCGACGAACTTGTACCGGTCGCCGCGGTATACCGAACGTACCCATTCGACCGGTTCGCCCGTGGTGTCGATGGAGTGCCGGGAGAGCATCAGCATCGGCAGGCCGACGTCCGTGCCGAGCAGGCCCGCTTCGCGGGGAGTTGCCAGCGAGGTCTCGATGGTCTCCTCGGCCTCGGCCAGCCGTACGTCGTAGACCTCCGCCAGCGCCGTGTACAGCGAGGTGTACTTGGCGAGGCTGCGGCGCAGCGCGGGGAAGCGCTTCGCGGACAGATGGGTGATCTCGATCGCCATCGGCTCGCTGTTGGCCAGTCGCAGCCGCTCGATGCGCAGGACCCGGCCGCCGGTCTTCATGTCGAGGAGCCCGGCGAGCCGGTCGTCCGCGGTGATGTAGCCGATGTCCAGGAGCTGCGACGTGGGCTCCAGGCCCTGGGCGCGCATGTCCTCCGTGTACGAGGTGAGTTGCAGTGCCTGGGAGACCTTCGGCTTGGCGACGAAGGTGCCCTTGCCCTGGATGCGTTCGAGGCGCCCCTCGACGACCAGTTCCTGCAGGGCCTGCCGCACGGTGGTGCGGGAGGTGTCGAATTCCGCCGCGAGCGTGCGCTCGGGCGGGACCGGTGTGCCGGGCGGCATCGTCTGCGTGATGTCCAGCAGATGTCGCTTGAGGCGGTAGTACTTGGGCACACGTGCGGTGCGCCCGGCGGCGCCCGCCGTCTCCGGCACGTCCGATGCCGGCGTGCCGCCGCCCCCGTCGCTGTCCATGACGTCTACTCCCGACTGCTGTCGTGCTGCCGTCACCGGCTCCTCCGTCTATCGCGGCTCACATGGTGGCACGGGCTGCTGTGGTCCAGGGAGGCGATGGCAGGTGACGTCCCCCTCAGGTGTCGGTCCGATAACAGACCTAACAGCGCTTCTTATACACCCTTGACACCCCTAAAGGTCTAGGCCAAGCTGCGCTCACTGGTCTAAACCATTAAAGACCAATCCCAGACCCACAAGCAGGACGCGGCATTTGCCGTGTCTCGCGGCAGCCGACTTTTCGGGCGGTGGGGGGTGGTTTCGGGCATCCTGAGGAGGGTGGCATGAAGCGCAAGCTCATCGCGGCAATCGGTGTCGCGACCATGATCGCGGGCGTCGCAGCGTGTGGCGGCGACAAGAAGGACGACGCGGCCGCGAAGCCGGCGGACCGCAAGGACACCGTGACCGTCTGGCTCATGAGTGACGCACAGAGCACCTGGCCGGAGCTGGTCAAGAGCGTCAATGACCAGTTCAAGGCGAAGTACCCGAACGTCACCGTGAAGGTGCAGTACCAGCAGTGGAGCGACAAGGTCCAGAAGCTGGACGCCGCGCTCTCCGGCTCCAGCGCTCCGGATGTCGTCGAGCTCGGCAACACCGAGACCCAGACCTACATCCTCAACGGTGCCCTCGCCGAGGTCGACAAGACCAAGTTCGAGAATTCGGCCACCTGGATCAAGGGCCTCGAGGACACCTGCTCGTACCAGGGCAAGCTCTACTGCGTGCCGTACTACGCCGGTGCCCGCGTGGCGATCTACAACGCCGATGTCTTCAAGGCCGCCACCGGCTCCGCCGACATGCCGAAGACCGAGGCCGACCTGACGGCCGCTCTGGACAAGATCCAGGCCGCCAAGGGCGGCGACAAGGCGTACTCGCCGCTCTACCTGCCGGGCGAGTACTGGTACGCGGCCATGTCCTACGTCAAGGCGTACGGCGGCCAGATCGCCAAGTACGACGGCGGCAAGTGGACCGGCACCCTGGAGTCCCCCGAGGCCCAGGAAGGTCTCAAGCACTTCATCGAGCTGGTCAACAAGTACAACCACGGTGACAAGACCAAGGACGAGGCGGACCACGCCGCGGTCATGGCCCAGGAGAAGACCGCGCTGATCTACGGCAACGGCTGGGAGTCCGGCAGCGTCGTCGACACCAAGGCGCCCGGCAACCCGAAGCTGAAGGACGCCATCAAGACGGCCGGTATGCCCGGCCCGAACGGCAAGGCGCTGCCGTCCTTCATCGGTGGCTCGGACCTCGCCGTCGTCGGCAAGTCCAAGGTCCAGGACCTCGCCAAGGAGTGGATCGCCAGCTTCACGAGCGAGAAGTCCGAGGCCGTGCTGGCGGGCAAGAAGATCCTGCCGAACAACACCAAGCAGCTCGAGCCGCTGAAGACGGACCCCGCCACCGCGCCGATCGCCAACGCGGTGCCGGACGCCTGGTTCACCCCGATCGCTCCGGGCTGGGCCACGATCGAGAAGCAGAACGTCCTCAAGAACATGCTGCTCGACATCATCAAGGGCAAGTCCATCGCGGACGCCACCAAGGCGGCCGACGACAAGATCAACTCGCTGATCAACAACGCCTCCTGATCCCAGGTCCCGCCCGTGGGGGGTGGGGAAACAGGCGCCGAAGGGGCGGACGGTCCACAGTCGTGGGCCGTCCGCACCCGCACCCGGCATGGACGACGAAGAAAGGTCAGCGAGATGAGTGCCGCCGACACGCATGCCACCGAGCCGCTGGAGCGGGGTCTCGCGAAGAGCCCGCCGCCGGCTCAGGACCGGCCCGCATCCGGGCGGGGGATTCGCCGCCGGTCGGCCGGCCGGCAGAACAGAACCCTGCCCTACCTGCTGATCACCCCGGCCCTGGTGGTCATGGCGGGCGTGCTCGGCTGGCCGCTGATCGACACCGTGGTGCTGTCCTTCCAGGACATGAGACGCAACAACCTGTGGGGCGGTACGACACCCCCGTGGGTCGGCTTCGACCAGTACACGACGATCCTCGGCGACTCCGAGTTCTGGCACGTGTTCATCCGTACGGTCGTCTTCGTCGCCGTCTGTGTCTTCTTCACCATGGTGCTCGGGCTGCTCATAGCCATGCTGCTGCAGCGGGTCTCGCCGTGGCTCCGGGTGATGATCACCAGCGCGATGGTCGCCGTCTGGGCGATGCCGCTGCTGGTCTCCACCTCGGTCTTCAAGTTCATGTTCGACTCGGACTACGGACTCGTCAACGAGCTGCTCAGCAAGCTTCCCGGGGTCGACTACGCCGGGCACAACTGGTTCCTCGACCCCAACTCGGGGCTGGCGATCATCGCCGCCCTGGTGATCTGGGCGGCCATCCCGTTCATCGCGATCAGCCTGCACTCGGCGCTCACCCAGGTGCCCAAGGAGCTGGAGGAGGCGGCCAGGATCGACGGCGCCAGCGGCTTCGGCATCTTCCGGTTCGTCACCTTCCCGGTGATCAAGCCGGTCTTCGTGATGACCACGACGCTGTCGATCATCTGGGACTTCGGCGTGCTCGGCCAGGTGCTGCTGATGCGCAACAACCACCCGGAGCCGGACTACCAGCTGCTGGGCCTCTACTCCTTCACCCAGGCGTTCACCAGTAACTCCTTCAGCACGGGTGCCGCGATCTCCATCATCACCGTGGTGATGCTGTCCGGCGTCTCCGTCTACTACCTGCGCCAGCTGATGAAGATCGGAGAGGTCGAGTGAGTACCGCCGCGAAGGTCACCTACAAGAGCAAGAAGAAGAACCGCACCGGCTGGAACATCCTCGGCCTGATCACCTTCGTGGTCATGGGCTTCCCGGTCTACTGGATGGTCATCACCGCGCTGCGGCCGAGCAGCGAGATCCTCAGCTACCACCAGAAGCTGTGGCCGAGCTCGGTCACGCTCGACCAGTTCCACCGGGCGATGGACATGCCCAACTTCTGGGACAACGTGAAGAGCAGCGTGATCATCTCGCTCTTCAGCGTCGTCATCGCCATCGGCGTCGGCCTGCTCGCCGCCTACGCGCTGGGCCGCTTCCACTTCTGGGGCCGCCGCGGACTGATGATCACGCTGCTGCTGATCCAGATGATCCCTGGCACGTCGATGCTGATCCCCATCTACATCCAGCTCAACGACATGGGCGGGCTGAACCAGTACTGGGGTGTCATCGTCGTGTACGCGGCGACGACGCTGCCCTTCTCGGTGTGGATGCTGCGCGGATTCATCGTCAACATCCCCAAGGAGCTGGAGGAGTCGGCCATGGTCGACGGCTGCAGCCAGATGGCCGCCTTCCGCCGCGTGGTCTTCCCGCTGCTCGCCCCCGGCCTGGTCGCCGCCTCGATCTACGCCCTGATGACCGCGTGGAACGAATACCTTTTCGCCTACGTCCTCCTCCAGGACAACGACAAGTACACACTCAGCATTTGGCTGCTGAACTTCACCGGCCAGCGCGGCACCGACTTCGGCGCGCTGATGGCGGGCTCCATCCTGGTGGCCCTGCCCGTGGTGATCTTCTTTGTCATGGTCCAGCGCAAGGTCGCTTCCGGTCTGACCGCCGGGGCGGTGAAGGGATGACCGTCATTTCTACCGACTCCGCCCCCGACACCCTCATCCGGGACGCGCTCGCCGTCCTGCAGCCGGGATTCATCGGGACCACCGCGCCCGAGTGGCTGCTCAAGCGGCTCGCCGAGGGACTCGGCTCCGTGGCGCTCTTCGCCCGGAACATCGAAACGCCCGAGCAACTCTCCGCGCTCACCGCGCAGCTGAGGGCGGTACGGGCGGACGTGCTGGTCGCGGCCGACGAGGAGGGCGGCGACGTCACCCGCCTCGAAGCGCGTACCGGATCGTCGTTCCCCGGCAACCTCGCGCTCGGCGCGGTCGACGACTCGGACCTGACGCAGGAGGTGGCGGCGGAGCTCGGCCGCCGGCTCGGCACCTGCGGGGTCAACTTCAACTGGGCGCCGTCCGCGGACGTCAACTCCGACCCCGGCAACCCGGTGATCGGCGTGCGGTCCTTCGGCTCCGACCCGCACCTGGTCGCGCGGAACACCGCCGCGTACATCACCGGTCTGCAGTCCGCCGGGGTGGCGGCCTGCACCAAGCACTTCCCCGGCCACGGCGACACGGCCGTCGACTCGCACCACTCGATGCCCAATATCGAGGTCGGCCTGCAGACCCTGCAGGACCGTGAACTGGTGCCCTTCCGGGCCGCCGTCGCCGCCGGGACCAAGGCCGTGATGAGCGCCCACATCCTGGTGCCGGCCCTCGACCCGGACCGGCCCGCCACCCTCAGCCCCAGCGCGCTCAACGGGCTGCTGCGCGCGCCCGTCGCCGAGGGCGGCCTCGGCTACGACGGCCTGATCGTCACCGACGGCATCGAGATGCAGGCCATCGCGGCGACGTACGGCATCGAGCGCGGCACCGTCATGGCGCTGCTGGCCGGCGCCGACGCCATCTGTGTCGGCGGAGGTCTCGCCGACGAGGAGACCGTGCTGCAGCTCCGCGACGCCATCGTGCGTGCGGTGCGCGACGGCGACCTGCCCGAGGAGCGGCTCGCCGACGCCGCCGCCCGGGTGCGATCGCTCGCGGCATGGACGGCCGAGCGGTCGGGTGCGGCGGAGGGGACCGCACCCGACCCCGAGGTCGGCCTCATCGCGGCCCGCCGGGCCGTGCGCGTGACCCGGACGGAGGAGTACGTACCGATCGCGACCGCCCCGTACGTGGCCGCCTTCACCCCGGTCGCGAACATCGCGGTCGGCGCCGAGACGCCCTGGGGTGTGGCGGCGGAACTGGAGCGGCTGCTCCCGGGCACCGTGACCGGTACGTTCCGGAAAGCGGACGCCGACGGCGGCGGGGTGGACGCTCTCTGCGCGAAAGTGCTGCAGTCCGCGTCCGACCGTAGGATCGTCGCAGTGGTTCGTGACGTCCACCGCCACACGTGGATGGCCGACGCACTGGACGCCCTCCTCACCGCCCGGCCCGACACGGTCGTGGTGGAGATGGGAGTGCCCCAGGCGCCGCCGTCCGGCGCGCTGCACATCGCGACCCACGGTGCGGCCCGCGTGTGCGGGCGAGCAGCCGCGGAGGTCATCGCCGGCAAGGAAGCCGGGGTCTGACCGGCGCGGAGGGATACGCAACAGCCTGGAGGCCCACCGCATGTCCGCCCCGACGCCGGACCGGCAGACCCGTACGCCGGGCCGGATCATGTCCGGTGAGATGGCCGAGCAGCCCGCCGTGCTCCGTCGCATTCTGCGGCGGGGCGCGCCGCGGATCCGCGAGATCGCCGCGCAGGTCGCGGCGCGCAACCCGCGCTTCGTGCTGCTCACCGCCCGCGGGACCTCCGACAACGCGGCGCTGTACGCGAAGTACCTGATCGAGGTGTTGCTCGGCAGGCCGGCGGGGCTGACCTCCATGTCCACCACCACCGCGTACGGCGCGACGCCGGACCTGACGGACTGCCTGGTCATCACCGTCAGCCAGTCCGGCGGCTCGCCGGACCTGGTGGCCTCCACCCGGGCGGCCCGTGAGGCCGGGGCGATCACCGTCTCGGTGACGAACAATCCGGAGTCCCCGCTCGCCGAGGTCTCCGAGTTCCACATCGATGTGCTGGCAGGCCCGGAGAAGGCGCTGCCGGCGACCAAGACGTACACCGCGGAGCTGCTGGCCCTGTACCTGTTCGTCGAGGGCCTGCGGGGTTGGGGGTCTCCCCGCCCGGAGGGTGGGGGAGGGTCGGCCGCCGACGTACTCCCGGAGCTGGCCGAGCAGATTCTGGCGCGCGGCGCCGAGGTCAAGGCGCTGGCCGGCCGCTACCGCTTCGCCGAGCGCATGGTCATCACCTCCCGCGGCTACGGCTATCCGACCGCCAAGGAAGCCGCGCTGAAGCTGATGGAGACCAGCTACATTCCCGCCCTGGCGTATTCGGGCGCGGATCTGCTGCACGGCCCGCTGGCCATGGTCGACAACATCTCGCCGGTGATCGCCATCGTCACCGAGGGCAGGGGCGGAGAGGCCCTCCAGCCGGTCCTCGACCGGCTGCGCGGCCGGGGGGCGGACCTGATGGTCATCGGGCCGCAGGCCCAGGTGGACGCCGCCTCCGCGGGCTTCGCTCTGCCGACCAAGGGCGTCGCCGAGGAGGTCCAGCCGATCCTGGAGATCCTGCCGCTGCAGATGCTGGCCTACGAGGTCGCCATCGCCCGCGGCCAGGACCCGGACGCCCCGCGGGCCCTCGCCAAGGTGACCGAGACGCACTGACCGCCGAGTCCGTCCGGCCGGTCCGTCGCCCGCTCGGCCCGTCGCCCGTCGGGCTCCGGAAAACGCCACGGGCCGCGGCGCCGGGAAGGGACCCTCAGCCCTTCCAGCACCGCAGCCCGGAGCTGCTGTCGACGCCGTGGCCGACGGGGTGTGCGGTTCCCCGTGGCCCGGTAGGGCCGACCGGTGAGGCCGCGGCGTAGTCAGGGCAGAGAACGCCTGGCCTCGATCCATCCTCCTGTGCGGGGAGGATGGAGGTCTGTTCGGTCCCATTGTGGACTAGACCATTCGTCCTTGTCCATGAAATCGCGGCCAACAGTGGAAAAAGGCTCGGCGCGGATGGCGCGAATAGGCCTGTACGCTCGCAGACGTGCCCTCCATGAACGACCTCGTACGCCAGCACACCGGCCTCGACGACTCCGATCTCGAATGGCTTCACCTGCTGGTCTCCGAGTGGCAGCTGCTCTCCGACCTGTCATTCGCCGACCTCGTTCTGTGGGTCCCCACGCTGGACGGCACGCGCTATGTCTCGGTCGCCCAGATGCGGCCGAACACCGGGCCCACCTCGTACCAGGACGACATGGTGGGCCATCTGGTGCCGCGCGGCCGCCGTCCCATGCTCGACGCGGCGCTCGACGAGGGCCGGATCGTCCGCGAGGGCGACCCCGAATGGCGTGACGAGGTCCCCGTCCGGGTCGAGTCGATCCCGGTCCGCCGCGACGGCCGGGTGCTGGGCGTCATCGCCCGCAACACCAACCTGCTGACCGTCCGCACCCCCAGCCGGCTCGAGCTCACCTATCTGCAGAGCGCCTCCGACCTGGCGCAGATGATCGCCGCCGGCTCCTTCCCGTTCCCCGCCGAGCAGGTCGACATGGACGCGGCGCCGCGCGCCGGCGACGGTCTGATCCGGCTCGACGCGGACGGCATCGTGCAGTACGCCAGCCCCAACGCGCTCTCTGCGTACCACCGGTTGGGCCTCGCCGCCGACATCGTCGGACTGCACCTCGGCGCCACCACCGCCGAACTCGCCCCCGCCCGCGGCCCGGTGGACGAGGCGATGGTCAAACTCGCCAGCGGCTGGGCACCGCGTGAGGCCGAGGTCGAGGGCGGCGACGGCGTCATCCAGCTGCGCACCATCCCGCTGCGCCCCAAGGGCACCCACATCGGCTCGCTGGTGCTGCTGCGCGACGTCACCGAGCTGCGGCGCCGTGAGCGCGAGTTGATGACCAAGGACGCCACCATCCGGGAGATCCACCACCGGGTGAAGAACAATCTGCAGACCGTCGCGGCGCTGCTGCGGCTGCAGGCCCGCCGGATGGATTCCGACAAGGCGCGCGAGGCGCTGGAGGAAGCGGTCCGCCGGGTCGGCTCGATCGCGATCGTGCACGAGACGCTCTCCCAGAACCTCGACGAGCGCGTCGAGTTCGACGACATCGCCGACCGGGTGCTCGCGATGGTCGCCGAGATCTCACCCGGTCGCGTCACGGCCCGCCGCACCGGACGCTTCGGCATCCTGACCGCCGAGGTCGCCACCCCGCTGGCGATGGTTCTCACCGAACTGCTGCAGAACGCGCTGGAGCACGGCTTCGGACCGGGGGAGAGCGGCTCGGTCGAGGTGGGAGCGGCGGCAAGCCGCGACAAGCTGATCATCACCGTCCAGGACGACGGCCGCGGGCTTCCGGACGACTTCGACCCGCAGCGGGCCGGAAACCTGGGCTTGCAGATCGTCCGCACCCTGGTCGTCGGCGAACTGGCCGGCACGTTCGACATGGTCCCGGCACCGGACGGCGGTACCAAGGTCGTACTGGAACTCCCCGCCGAGGCCTAGCGATTGAGGTGCGGCCGTCGGGGGCGAACAGCAGTAAGCCCCGACCGCCAGGCGGTCGGGGCTTACTGGATGCTGTGTGCTGCGCGTACGAATTCGGGTGCTGCGCGCTGCGGCTCGGGGGTAAAGCGGGGGCGTCAGACGCTGGCGTTGCGGGCCCTGTTGCGGGCGGCGCGGCGCTTCATTGCGCGACGCTCGTCCTCGCTGAGGCCACCCCAGACGCCTGCGTCCTGGCCGCTCTCCAGCGCCCACTGCAGGCACTGCTCCATGACGGGGCAGCGGCGGCAGACGGCCTTGGCTTCCTCGATCTGCAGCAGCGCAGGACCGGTGTTGCCGATGGGGAAGAAGAGTTCCGGGTCTTCCTCGCGGCAAACGGCGCGATGACGCCAGTCCATGGCTGCTCCAACTCCTTTGTGACAAGCACGTTGCTTGTGAATGTGAACGCTTTCACGAATCCCCTCACAGGACACGGCACTACGCCCAGTTACCTGGTGCAGTCCCGCTGGTGTGAGGTGGTGGATTCGGGCTCTCAAGGGACTCCGGTTGTTGGCCGTCCCGATCGCCATGTAGAGACTCGCAAACCTGGGCTGCGGATACAACCCCTTCAGGAAAGTTTTTTTTGATTCCTCGGTGTCGCCTGCATCACAGCCGTACTTCCATGGGGTGCAGGGCAGTCTAAACGTTCGAGTAAAAGGACTTTGGGCTCTTCCGCTTACACAATCACACGCAGTGCACGGCGTACGCCTGTGAAGGTTGCGCTGGTACGCAGCCCCAGGTGGTCACCGTCCACCTGGAACGGGAGTGGAGCCTGCGAATGCAAGGTGAAGTCCGTCAGGTCGTGCAGAGAGGCCACATGCTTGCCGTGCGGTCCTCGATCAGGGGTCGAGCGCAGGAGCTGCGTGGCGTAACGCATCGCTGACGTCGTCGACATCTTCGTCACTCCGAGCAGGTCGAGGCCGGTGTCGAAGGAGGCCTCGGGGGACGCGTACACCGGACGATTGCCCAGGTAGGTCCAGGGGACGGTGTTACAGACTATCGCCAGCACCAGCCCGGTGACCGGGTCCTCGTCCGGGCGCTCCAGGGTGATCGAACCGCCCCGCCGGTGGGTTTCCGCCAGGAACTGGCGCATCACCTGGCGCATGTACAGGGCGTGCGTCGAGCGCTTCCCCATGTCCCGCTGCTGTTCGACCCGGCCGACCACACCGGCGTCGAATCCCAGCCCGGCGCAGAAGGTGAACCAGCGCGACGGCACTCCCTCGTCCTCCGTGCCGGGCGTGCCGCTCACCAGACCCAGGCCGACCGTGCGCGACGACTGGTCGTGGAGGGCGTCCAGCAGCGCGCCGGTCGCCTCGACGGCGTCATTGGGCAGTCCCAGGGCGCGCGCGAAGACATTGGTCGATCCGCCGGGGACCACCGCCAGCTGCGGCAGCCGGTCCGGATCCGGGCCGTTGTGCAGCAGCCCGTTGACCACTTCGTTGACCGTGCCGTCGCCGCCGAGCGCGACGACCAGTTCGATCTCGCCGCCCTCCGCCGCCTGCCGCGCGAGGTCCCGGGCATGGCCGCGGTACTCGGTGGCGGCCACTTCCAGCTTCAGATCGCTGGCGAGTGCGTGGGCCAGAACGTCACGGACCCGCGCACTGGTGGTGGTGGCAGCAGGATTGACCACGAGAAGTGCGCGCATGAGGGGAAGCGTACCTACCCATAAGTACACCGGGCTACGCTGGCCCGTGTGAGCCAGATCCCCCCGACCTCGTCACTCAAACCGCGCCGGCTGACCGCCGCCGCGGGCCTCGCCGCCCTCGAAGGGCTCGCTCTCGCCGGCTGCGGAGTCGTGCTGCTCGTGCTGGCACTGACCGGTCACACCGGCAACGTCCGCAACGCCGTGGTGGGCGCACTCACCGTTCTCGCCCTCGGCGCGATCCCGCTGACGGCGGCCTACGGGCTGCTGCACGCCCGGCGCTGGAGCCGCGGCCCCGCCCTGGTCATCCAGCTGCTGGCGCTCCCGGTGGCCTGGACGCTCATCCACGGCGCGGGGCCGCTCGTCGCGGCCGGCGTGGCCCTCGCCCTCGTGGCACTGGTCGGGCTGGTCCTGCTCGTTCACCCCGCCACGACCGCCGCCCTCGGTATCGGCGACCGCGGCTAGAGCCTGTCGGCTGGACGTGCGCCGGCGCGGATGTGGCCGGGCCCGGACGTGCGTCGGCCGGACAGGCCCCGGAGGGCTTGTCCGGCCGACGTCACGGGCTACTCCTCGACGAGGAGCTTCTCGCGGAGCTGCATGAGGGTGCGCGCCAGGAGCCGGGAGACGTGCATCTGGGAGATGCCGACCTCCAGGGCGATCTGGGACTGGGTCATGTTGCCGAAGAACCGCAGCATGAGGATCTTCTTCTCCCGGGGCGGCAGTGACTCCAGGAGCGGTTTGAGCGATTCCCGGTACTCGACGCCTTCGAGGGCCTCGTCCATGGCACCGAGGGTGTCCGCGACGGCGGGGGAGTCGTCGTCGGTGTCCGGAACGTCGAGGGACAGGGTGCTGTAGGCGTTCGCGGATTCGAGGCCCTCCAGCACCTCCTCCTCCGTGATCTTGAGCTGAACCGCCAGCTCGTGCACGGTCGGCGCCCGGCCGAAGCGCTGGGAGAGCTCACCGGTGGCGGTGGTGAGGGCCAGCCGCAGCTCCTGGAGCCTGCGGGGGACGCGGACGGCCCAGCCCTTGTCCCTGAAGTGACGTTTGATCTCGCCGACGACCGTGGGAGTCGCGTACGTGGAGAACTCCACGCCGCGGTCCACGTCGAAGCGGTCGACGGACTTGATCAGACCGATGGTGGCGACCTGTGTGAGGTCGTCCAGCGGCTCCCCGCGGTTGCGGAAACGCCGCGCCAGATGCTCCACCAGAGGCAGGTGCATACGCACCAGCCTGTTGCGCAGCTCGGCGCGTTCCGGAGAGCCGTCCGGGAGCTTGCTCAGCTCCACGAAGAGCGCTCGGGCGCCGGCCCGGTCATGCGGGTCGTGCTGCTCTTGCTGGTCCATGGGATCCGCCTGCTCCGCCGCGTCCATTCCATCCGTACGGGACCCGGGGTGCTGCCGGGCCGCATACCGCCCGACCGCCCCGGCGGGCGACGCCTGGGCGGGTACGGCGGCACGGCCCCGCACCGCGGGCGCGCCGCTGTCCGCCGGGGGTCCGGGAGCTGCCTCCCGGGAAAGATCAGCACTCATGGCGTTTCCCCGTTCCGTGCACGGTTGTACCGTTACCGGCCCTTCGGGGGACCGGGACACGCTGACCTGCTTCGGGTCCGCGCCTGCGGGCTGCCTGCATCTGGGGACCTCACGACTGTCCGGGGCCGGCACCGCGCTTCTTGTGCAGGCTGATGCTGACGGTCTTGTCCTCCGCGACCGTGGCATCCACCTCGCCCGCCAGTGCGGAGAGCACCGTCCAGGCGAAGGTGTCCCGCTCCGGAGCGCGACCATCGGTCGTGGGCGCCGACACTCTCACCCACAGAGCGTCTCCGACGAGTCGGAAGACGCAACTCAATACGCTGCCGGGAACGGCCTGCTGCAGCAGGATCGCGCACGCCTCGTCCACGGCGATGCGCAGGTCTTCGATCTCGTCGAGGGTGAAGTCCAGCCGTGCCGCGAGACCGGCCGTAGCCGTACGCAGCACCGACAGATAGGCCCCCGCCGCGGGCAGCCGGACCTCAACGAAGTCCTTCGTCCCGGGCTCGCCTGCGATCTGGGACACCCTCACCTCCAAGGTGGCACACAGTGATTGCTCTGGTTCGCCAGCGACGCTATCGCGATCTGTGCCCCGATGTCGCCCGGACGGAGCACTGCCGCCGCCATGAGTGAGCCCTGGCCCGACCCTCCACGACTGTCACCCATGGTAAGCGTATGAGTACGCAACGTGGCTAGGGGTATGCGGTCTCAATTCGAAAGAGATGTCGCATCGTTGCCCGGGTGCGGGTGGACGGCCAGGTCGGCGAGGGTGCGCAGCGGTTCGCCGGTCAGTCGTTGCACGGTCCAGTCGTCCTGTCCGAGGGCGCCGATGGAGCGGTAGAAGCCGATCGCGGGATCGTTCCAGTCCAGTACTGCCCATTCGAAGCGCTCGTAGCCGCGTGTGACGCAGATCGAGGCCAGTTCGGCCAGGAGTGCCTTGCCGTGGCCGCCGCCGCGCGATTCGGGCTTTACATACAGATCCTCCAGGTACACCCCGTGTGTGCCCGTCCAGGTGGAGAAATTCCGGAACCACAGGGCGAATCCCACCGGGCCGTCCCCGGACGAATCACCGGATTCACCCCCCGGCGCGTCCGCGGCGCCGTTGGCGGCATCGTCCTCGGCGATCAGCGCGAAGATCGCCGGGTGCTCGCAGAAGAGGGCGTCGTGGAGCTGTTCCGGGGTCGCACGGGCCTCCTCCAGCGCCTTCTCGTACTCCGCGAGTTCGCGGATCATGGCGTGGATCGCCGGAACGTCGGCGGGGGTGGCGGCTCGGATCATGAGCCAAGGTTACGTCCCGATGATGTGGCGCAGGTAAGCGTTCGGATCGGACAGATATTGGCGCCGGTGGTCGACGACGGCCGGCTCCTCCCAGCGCGCGGGGTGGGCTCCGTCCTCGCCGATTTCGACGATCGCGGCGCCCGGGGTCGCGGTCGGCAGCGGCGAGTGAGTGGCGCAGATCACCTGGGCGCCGGTCCCGGCGAGCTCGTGCATCAGCCCCACCAGGTGCGGGCAGGACGTGCAACGAGAGCGCCGCCTCCGGCTCGTCCATCACGTACAGGCCCGGGCTGCCGGAACATCTCGCGGAAGGCCGTCAGGAAGCCCTCTGCGCGGCTCATGGTGTGCGCACGGCGACGTTCTCGCGTTCCAGGGCGTCCAGGGCGGTCTCATCCGGTCACGACGGCCGCGAGGCGGGTGCCGGGGGAGAAGGCCCCCTCGTCCGCCAGGGTGAACAGGCCGTGCAGCATCTTCGCCACGTAGACGCGGTCCAGGACCAGGCCGTGCCGGTCGGCGAAGTCCTCGGCGAAGGCGTCCAGATCGGGGCTGGTGCGGGCGTAGCCGCCGTGGTGGAAGCGCTCGTCGAGCCGCCAGTCGCCGCGCCGTCCGCCGAACGCGTCCTCCTGCAGCCGCTGGACGGCGCCGTTCAGGAAGCCGCCGCCCTTCAGGACCGGGAAGCCGATCGCGCGCTGGGCGCCGGGCGTCAGCCCCGCGGCCAGCCCGGCGAGCGTGCCGCCGGTGCCGCAGGCCACCGCGACGACATCGGCCGCACCGCGCAGCTCCCGGCCGAGGTCGGCGCAGCCGCGCGCCGCCGGCGCGTTGCTGCCGCCCTCGGGCACCACGTAGCAGCGGCCGAAGCGCTCCCGCAGCTGCTCGACGACGTCCGGCTCCGCCTTGCGGCGGTACGTGGTCCGGTCGACGAAGGCCAGCCGCATGCCGTCGGCCGCGGCGCGGGTGAGGGACGCGTTCAGCGGGCGCTGGGCCAGCTCGTCGCCCCGTACGACGCCGATCGTCGCGAAGCCGAGCAGGCGCCCGGCGGCGGCGGTCGCGCGCAGATGGTTGGAGTAGGCGCCGCCGAAGGTCAGCAGGGTGTCGTGGCCGGTGTCGGCGGCGGCCTGGAGGTTGAGCCGCAGCTTGCGCCATTTGTTGCCCGGCAGGTCCGGATGGATCAGGTCGTCCCGCTTGAGCGACAGCCGCACGCCGTGCCGCGCCAGTCGCGCGTCCTCGATCGCCACCAGCGGCGAGGGCAGCCGGGGTCGCAGCGCGTCGAGCGGGAGGCCGGGGGCGGTCACCTGGTCATTGTCACCCGCAAGGGTGAGGTCGGCAGCCCGCGATTCACAAACCCCCGCAATGACCTCAGAAAGCCCTCGGGACGAGGAAGAAGCTCCCGAAACCGACCGCCCCCGGTGCATTCTTCTCACGTGAAGACGGACGGCACGAACGGCACGGACACCTTCGGCGGCGTGGACCAGGACCAGGACCGGGACCAGGACCGGGGCCAGGACCGGGGCCAGAGCCAAGACTGGGAGCGGGACCGGGAGCGGGAATCCCTTGCCGGGCCCGGTGACGGGCTCGCCGCGACGGTGCGCGGGCTGCTGCCCTCGCTGACGCCCGCCTCCGCGCGGATCGCCCGGCTGATCGTCGAGGACCCCGCCCAGGTCGCCCGCAGCACGATCTCCGAACTGAGCGCGCTGGCGGGCACCAGCGACTCGTCGATCGTCAGGACCGCCCGGGCGCTGGGTTTCTCCGGCTACCCCGAACTCCGGCTGGCGCTGGCCGCCTCGGCCGCCCGGCAGCCCCCGCGCTCGACCCTGACCTCCGGGATCACCCGGCGGGACTCGCCCGCGGAAGTGATCGCCAAGCTGGTGCACACCGAGTCCCAGGCCGTCCTGGAGACCGAGACCCAGCTCGATCCCCGGCAGCTGCTGGGCGCCGTCCTCGCGGTCTGCGGCGACGGCCAGTTGCACATCGCCGGGGTCGGCGCGTCCGGACTGGTCGCGCAGGACCTGCACCAGAAGCTGCAGCGCATAGGCCGGCCGTGTCACGCACACGGCGACTCCCAGTCCGCGCTGACCAGCGCGGTGCTCCTCGGCCCCGGTGACGTCTTCCTCGCCGTGTCGCACTCCGGCGAGAGCCGCGACGTCCTGGAGCCGCTGCGCCGGGCCGCCGCCGAGGGCGCGACCACCATCGTCATCACCAACCACCCGCAGTCCACGGCTGCCCGCCTCGCCGACTTCGTCCTGGCGTCGGCGGGCCGCGAGACGACCTTCCGGCCCGGCGCGATGGCCAGTCGGATCAGCCAACTGGTCGTCGTCGACTGCCTCTTCGTCTGCGTGGCGCAGCGTACCTACGAGAAGTCCGACCGCGCGCTGCGAGTCACGCACGAGGCGCTGGAGAGCGACCGCTCCTGAACCCCCGGGCCGGGAACGTGAAAACGCCCGTACCCGGTCCGCGAACGCGAACCGGGTACGGGCGACAGGTCTGTGACCGTGGTGTTGTCACAGGCCGGAGGGCCCAGGTGGAGCTCAGGCCTTCTTGGTCTCCCAGAAGATGGTGTCGATCTGGGCGATCAGCTCGAGGAGCTTCTCACCGGTCTTCGGGTCGTTCGACGCCTTGGCAGCACTGCCTGCCTTGAGGGCGTCGTTGATGAGCTGGTGCAGCTCCGGGTACTTCTCGAAGTGCGGCGGCTTGAAGTAGTCGCTCCACAGCACCGAGATGTGGTGCTTGGCGAGCTCCGCGCGCTGCTCCTTGATGATGATGGCGCGGGTCCGGAAGTCCGGGTCCTCGTTGGCCTGGTACTTCTCCTGGACGGCCTTGACCGACTCGGCCTCGATGCGGGCCTGGGCCGGGTCGTATACGCCGCAGGGCAGGTCGCAGTGGGCGCTGACCTTGACCTTCGGCGCGAACAGGCGAGAGAACATGGCTGTCCTTCCTTGTGATCGTCTTTCCAGGTGGGAGATTACTCCCTAGGAGAGTCGTTTTCTCGGGTGCCCCATGTGGCTTAGGACAAAAGTCTGGTGTCACCCTGGGGCTGGTGGAGGAAGGGACGAGGGAGGCACGGCATGCGGGAGCGGCGAGTCCGACTGGGCTACATGGTGGAAGTGACCGGTCCGTCGATGGTCCCGACGCTGTGCGAGGGCGATCGGCTGTTCGTGCGAAACATCAACGGTCCGGCCGACGTCCGAGAGGGTGACGTCGTGGTCCTGCGACACCCGCTGCAGCAGGATCTGCTCATCGTGAAACGTGCGGTGGAGCGCCGCGAGGGCGGCTGGTGGGTGCTGGCCGACAATCCCTTCGGACCGATCGCCGACAGCAGCGTGTTCGGCACGGTGCCGGACGAGTTGGTGCTCGCCCGCGCCCTGGCGCGGTTCCGGCCGCCCCGGGAGCTTCAGAGGTCGGTGGCCGGGGCGCTGTCCTGGGCGGCGTCCTGCGTGCGGACGCTGAGCGCGGACCGTTCGTTCTCCAGGCGCTTGCGGGCCCGGTAGGCCGCGACGTTCGCGCGGGTCGCGCAGCGGTCGGAGCAGTAGCGGCGGGACCTGTTGGTCGATGTGTCGACATAGGCGTTGCGGCAGGGTGCCGCCTCGCAGATGCCCAGCCGGTTCACGCCGAGTTCGGTCAACTGGAAGGCCAGGCCCATGCAGGCGGTGGCCGCGTACCCGGCGGTGGCGGTCGCGGCATGGTCGGCGAGGTGCATGTGCCAGTCGGGCCGGCCGGTCTCGTCGAGGTGTTCGTGCCCGGAGATCTGCGGGCTGACCGGGAACTCCAGCAGCAGCGCGTTGAGCAGGTCCACGGCGCGTACCTCGTCGCCCTCGTCGGCGGCCTCGAAGACCCCGCGCAGCCGGGTGCGGACGGCGCGCAGCCGGGGCACGTCGGCATCGGTGCTGCGCGCGGCGGCCTGGGTGCTGGCGCCGAAGAGCGCGCGGACGGCGTCGACGCCGGTGAGGTCGTCCGTCCCGCGTTCCGGCTCCTCGCTGTTCACCAGGCGCACGGCGTAGTCCGAGTAATAGGCCAGTTCCACTTGTGATCCTTACGCATGCGTTCTAGGCTCAGTAATGGTCGAGGTAGCTATCAGGGTATTACAAACTGGGGAGGCAGCGATGACGGGTACACCGGCGACACCGACGGCACCGGTGGTGCGCACCGCGGACTGGCAGGGCTGGCAGGAGAGCTGGGACCGCCAGCAGGAGTGGTACCTGCCGGACCGCGAGGAGCGGTTCCGGGTGATGCTGGACATGGTCGAGGCGTTGGTCGGGCCCGCGCCCAAGGTGCTGGACCTCGCATGCGGCACGGGCAGTATCTCGGACCGCGTGCTGCGGCGCTTCCCCGATGCCCGATCCACCGGCGTCGACCTCGATCCGGCCCTGCTGACCATCGCCCGGGGGCACTTCGCGGGCGAGTCGCGGATCGAGTTCGTCACCGCAGACCTGCGCGACCCGCGGTGGACCGACCGGCTCCCGCACCGCGAGTACGACGCCGTCCTCACCGCCACCGCCCTGCACTGGCTGCAGACGGATCCGCTGCGCGAGTTGTACGGCCAGGTCGCCGGAGTCCTGCGGCCCGGCGGGGTCTTCATGAACGCCGACCACGCGCCGGACGGGTCCACGCCCCGGATCAACGAAGCGGAGCGGGCCCTGCGTCACGCGCGCATGGAGCGGGAGAAGGCGGACGGCGTCCTGGACTGGACCGAGTGGTGGGACCTGGCCCGCCAGGACGAGCTGCTGGCCGGACCGGTCGCGGAGCGGTACGAGATCTTCGGCTCGCACGCCGACGGCGAGTCGCACTCCGTCGAATGGCACGCCCAGGCGCTCCGCGACGGCGGCTTCGCCGAGGCCCGCGCCGTCTGGCGCTCGGTGCCGGACGCGCTGGTGCTCGGCCTGAAGTAACGCCCGCCCCCTACGCACGCGAACCTGAAGCAACGCGCGCCCCGTACGCACGCGAAGAGGCCGGGGGGGGGGCCCCCCCGGGCCGCCGCCCCCCCGGGGGGGGGGGGGGGGCCGGCCGCCCCCCCCCCCCCCGGGGGTTGGGGGGGCGGGCGCGTGCACCGGGGCGCGGGCGGGCTTCCCCGCGGGCCCCCGA